>NZ_NFKR01000056.1 GCF_002160495.1 Erysipelatoclostridium sp. An173
TATCAATCTGTTTACCTGAGGCTACGGTTACTCTAATATCTAAGATCATATCTTTATCTTCAACATGGTTACGGCTTAAATCGGGATTTAATACTTTAATATCATGACATTCGATCTTTAAAATACCTTCAATAAATAGTTTTAATAAATAAAGAGAGTCATGATCTTGATCATTGGCTAAAGAATATTTAAAAAGAACATCACTTTTAAAATCATAAATCTTCTTACCAGTTTCTTTCATAAAAAACCTCCTTTGTTATTTATATACATTTACAAAAGCGGTTTTTTCTTTTAATAATTAAAAAATATATAAATAATAAAAAAGATAGAAATCAAAATTACTATAATTTCTATCCTTATTCTATTCAATTATCAAATTACTAAAACAATATTAATAATAACTTCTTTCATACTTAGGGAACTTACGGCTTAAAATAATATAAGCAACAATTAAAATAATTCCAATAACTCCTAGTACGATTCCTTCTACTCTTAACATTGATACTGGAATATCAATACTCATATTTAAAACCCGTAGTCCAATTGTAAATTCAATTGCATTTACTACTAGTGGTGCAAAAAGCCCAATTATTATTGCTGAAACAATTGCGACTACACCGGCATAGATTGACCAGCCATATAACGAACGATTTAATAAACCAATTAATACAATACAAACAATTATTCCAATTATACAGCCAACTCTAACTGCCATGCTGCTAACTGTTTGATAAGTTTGTAAAAATTCAGTGGTACTAGTAGAACCATTTTGAACAGAATCAACCACTTCATTAATTTTAGTTTGAAGAGCTCCATTTTGATCAGTTAATCGTTCTTGAACAATTTGAATTTGCTCATCAGTAATGTCCTGATCAATTACTTGTTCAATTTGATCAACATTATCAACAAACACCTGTGATAATTGATTCATAATTGAAGCAGTATCTACTTGTTCACCATTTAACGTTGCTTCAGTAATTTGATTTAATAGATCATCAGTAAATGAGTTTATAGAACTGCTAGTAGAAATAACTTCTTGAATCTGTTGAATCTGATCATCTGTAACGTTAGGAAAATTTTCCGTTATTACTTGTTGAATTTGATCAGTTGTTTCATTAGCTACAACTGCATTAGATACGGTTTTAGCAGCCATTGATTTTATTGATATATTAATACAAAGTAAAACAACCAAACCAACCATTATGATTGCTAATACTACACTAACAAATTTTTTCATGTTATCACTTCCTTGATAACTTCATTATAATAGCTCTATTAATCCAAGTCAAAATTTTATTGCTACTTACTTAACGCTTCTTTACGATTACTATCTTTAACTATATAAATTGGTCGGGCTTTATTTTCCATATAATCTTTTGATACATACTCTCCTAGTATCGCAATTAACAACATCTGCGTTCCACTTAAAAATAAAATTAAACAAACAATAGTAGTATAACCACCGACACTATTTCCAAATAATAAAGTAGAGATAGCTGTATATAATGCCAATATTATTGAAGCGACAAATAAAACAATCCCAAATATTCCAGCAATTTTAAGCGGTGCTGTTGAAAAAGAAAACATTCCTTCTAAAGCATAAGAAAACAAACTTTTAAAATTCCATTTTGTTTTACCAGCTGCTCGTTCAACATTATGAAATGGCAGCCACTTAGTTTCAAAACCAACATATGAAAACAAGCCTTTCATATAGCGATTATATTCACGCATTTCAATTATTGAATTAACCATTAAACGACTCATCATTCTAAAATCGCCAGCTCCATCACTCATATCGAGCTTTGATATTTTTTGCATAATTTTATAAAATGTTCGACTTAAAAAATTCCTGATTTTCCCTTCACCTTCACGATCAATTCGCTTACCAGCACAACAATCATAACCTTCTTTACTCACAGCCTGATACATCGGTGCTAACAATTTAGGAGGATGTTGTAAATCCGCATCCATAATGACACAATAATTACCGGTTGATTTTTCCAATCCCGCCAACATTGCTGCTTCTTTACCAAAATTTCTTGAAAAAGAATAATAATCACATCGTTTATCTTTAGCACTAATCATTTTTAATAATTGAATTGTTCGATCATTACTTCCATCATCAATAAAAATGATCTCATAATCAATATTTTCAATTTTTCTTAATTCCTTAGTAACTTCCTGGTGAAACATCGGTAAAACTTCTTCTTCATTATAA
Source organism: Erysipelatoclostridium sp. An173 (assembly GCF_002160495.1). Taxonomy (GTDB): domain Bacteria; phylum Bacillota_I; class Bacilli_A; order Erysipelotrichales; family Coprobacillaceae; genus Thomasclavelia; species Thomasclavelia merdavium. The sequence continues at coordinate 2,219 of NZ_NFKR01000056.1, forward strand.
CAAGGAACTATTACACTAATTTTGTCCATATCCATGTTCTCCTTTAGATGAAAAAATCTTGAATTTGCATAGTCCATAGTTAGAAACTACTGTGACAACACTAACAAACACTTTAGCTACCATTTCATTTATTCCTAACAGTTGAATAAAAATAAACAATAAACTACTTTCAACAGCTAACGTCATTAAACGTAATACAAAAAACTGATAAGCTTCTTTTTTAGTATCATTAGAACTTTTAAAAACATATTGACGATTAGCCCAATAAGCAAAAATAACAGCACCATACCATGATAAGATATTAGCAATTAACCAGCCTATATTTAGCCATTGAATAGCTATATAATAAATAATAAAATTAACTAGGGTTGTGCAACCACCTACAAAGATATAACTAATTAATTCTTTTAAATCTTTCCTCATTTTTTTCCCTTCTTCCATGCAATAATAATAAAACCAACCCTATTCCACTACCAAATAAACTAATATTTTTAGCTGGTGCTTTAAACGTAATTTCTATTTGATGCTTTCCACTAGATATTTTACTTCCTAAAAATGCTTTATTTACACAAAATGAATCAACCTTTTTACCATCAATAGTAATAATATAACCGTTTTGATAAGGTAAAGAAGTGACCAGGTAACCATCTTTACTTACATCAATACTGCCTTTAACAATCTTACCATCTTGATTATAAACACCGTTTAATTTATCAATTTGACTATTACGATTTTTAATCACATTATAATCAAGACTATATAATTTAATATTTAAAACATCATACCGTCCGGAACTAAACTCTATTTGTAAATCACTTAAAGGTTCATTTTGACTTATTACATATGTAAAATGATTATTTCCGTTTGGATAAGCAGCTGATGAACTTGATAATTTATTTTTAATACCATTAATAGTAATTGAAGTATCCCTAGTTTTTAAATATTTTACTTTATCAATATCAAATTCAATAATCATAATTTGATTTTCAAAATTTTGATTAAGATCTAATTGCAATACACCTTTGCCCTTAGTATTGACCCGATAACCACTTTTTAAAGCTGTTATATGTAAATTAGAACTTTGCTTGTTAATCAGATAATCTAATTTTAATTCTTTTATTTGACTTTGATATTGATTATCACCATTTGCAACAACAACATTATTATAAATAGTATCTAACGTAGCTGGAAAAGCCAGCTCATCAAACTTTTCTTCACTATAAGTATCACTTGTAGCATAAATAATTGGTAAAACATCATTATTTTCATATAAATTATTACCAATTTTTTGATATCCAATAGGTACAGTTTCTTCACTATAAATTGTTTTAACCCCCATCATTCCTTGAAAGAAAATATTAGAATTAGACAGTGAAGCAACTCGATTCCTTATTGAAATCGGATTGTTAATAATATCGTAATAAAAATGGTTGTATAAACTGTTATTAACTGAACTATAAATTGATGTCCGTAGTTCATTATTATTAGCAAGATTACTAGTATTTAATGATTGTTTAAAAATATCATATCTAGTACCGTTATCTACTTTAATACCATTTATACTAGAAACTTGTTGATAAGTGTCAGATGATACAAATTCTTCCTGTTTATTAATATTAAAACTCAAGACTAATGGCATGATCATCACTAAATAAAGCGCTTTTTTATTAAATCTTAAATATAAACATACGCTAAAAATAGCAAAAATAATATCAAAAATCACTAGTGGTTTTTGATAAAAAATAACTACTGGTAATAAAATCAATATCCATAGTCGATAATCGATTTTTATCATTAATTCTTTGAACTTACTTAAAGAATATATTGTCACATAAATTAATAACGGAATAAACGGTATCAATATTTTAGGTCGTGAATATAAAAATCCATTTAATCCAAAACAAAATACTGGTATAAAAATCAACAATAATAACCAAATACTTAATTTCCTAATTTCTTTTAGTTTTAAACTTAAAACCAAACCAATCCAGCTTAAATAAGTTAATCCACAACCATAATTATCATAAAGTAACCCTTCCATATTTAAACGTGGTATAAATAAAGATAAAAAATTAATACTACTTCCTTTACTTTGATGATTTTCAAGCATCACATATGCCGTAGGTAATAATAAAACACTACATATTAAAATACCTATCATTACCGGTTTAATAAATGCCCAAATATTTTTCAAATTAATTTTCTTTACACAATAACAATAATAACTAAATACGACCACTATGCCTGCAACACTGAAAAAATAGCTATTAACGATCATTAAAACAATCGCAATAATTAACATTAAACTTCGACTATTTTTCAAATAACGGTCTATTGCTATTAATGCCATAATCAGCCATGGCATATAATCAACAAACATAATTTGTCGATGACTATGAAATAAAACGGAAGAGCATAGTAACAAAATAGCTCCAATAATACATAAGCCATTATTAAAATTTTTACTTTTTAGCCAAATATAGAGCAAATTAACACTTAATATTAGATTGATAACCATATATATAATTATTATGTCTTTCATAGCTACGCTAGGAATCAAACAGCCAATCAAGACATCTGGTCGAAACAAACCATAATAAGATAGATTATAAATATTTACTCCGGCGCCAATATTGAAAGCAAAATCGGGGAAAAGTGTTTTGTTTTCTATCATAGTATGACGCAAATAATCAGCCAAATTTACATGCTGACTAAGCCAATCGGTATTTGAGCCAAAAAGATATGAAGAAGGCGTGATGATCATAACCATCACAATTGTTAAAAAGAATAAAAATATAATTGAACATACTAACTGCTTTTTTTTCATTACTATCACCCTTCCGAAAAAATTATTACATACATTGCTTAAGAATCCGCTTAATAATATCTAAATATTTCTTAAATTTAATTTAAACAATTTTTTCATCCTTATTATGATGTATAATAGATACGAAAGTTGGTGAATTTATGACAAATAATAAAATATTAATCGTTGATGATAATCCAGAAATTAGAGAGGTCCTTAATGTTTTACTTTCTAGTGAGGGATATGAAGTTATTGAGGCTAAAGATGGCCAAGAAGCAATTGATAAAGCTAACGAAGATATTGATCTTTATATTTTAGATATTATGATGCCTATTGTTAATGGTTATCAGGCTTGTGTTGAAATTAGAAAAAAGTCTAATGCTCCAATCTTGTTTTTAACTGCTAAAGGGCAAGAAAGTGATAAAACCTTAGGTTTTTCTAGTGGTGGTGATGATTATCTTTCTAAACCTTTTTCTTATAATGAATTAACGACTAGGGTTAAAGCGTTATTACGTCGTTATTATGTATATCAAGGAAAAGCTGAACACCAAGAAAAACAAGATGATAATATTGTTTATGAAAATATTGTCATCAATCCAAATAATGAAACAGTATTATTAGATGGGAAACCTGTTGAACTTACATATCTGGAATATCAAATCCTTTATTTATTAGTAAGTAATCGTAAACGAATATTTTCGACTCAAGCTTTATATGAAAGTATTTGGAATGAACCATATTATTATAGTGCTAACAATACGATCATGGTCCATATTCGAAACTTACGTAAAAAAATTGAAGCAGACCCTCAAAATCCTAAAATAATCAAGACGATCTGGGGCAAGGGGTATCGCTGTGATTAAAAAAAATTGTTTAAATAAACTAAGTATCCAGATTTCAGCAGTAATTATCCTGTTTGGCGCTTTAGCTCTCCTTACTTTTAGTTTTCTATATTATAATAAAGATTATTTCTTTAACTTTGTTTTAGATTTAGGTATTATTTCTGACAATACGGAAACTTATGCTACCGAAATTGAAAACAAACTAATTGATAGTAATGTTTCTATCAATGATATTAATGCTATTGATGAAATTTTAGGATCTAGTGAAATATATAGTGTCTCTATTTATAATGCAGATGATAATCTTTATATAACCGGTTCTTATGCAACAATTCTTGAAGATTTTATTATTAGTACTACAATCTATGAATCTAAGTCTATCTATGATGTCGAACCATATTATAGTATTTTGGAATTAAAGGATGGTTCTATCGAAATATACACTTACTCATATGCACTAGCAAAATCAGTAATTCCTTATGTTAGCTTTGCTGCTATTATTTCGTTGATTATCTTTATATTTCCAACCTTCCTTTTTATTAAACGAGAAGTAAATTATATCGTTAAACTTAAAGACGAAGTAACAATTATGTCTCAAGGCGATTTAGATCATCCAATTACCATTAACGGTAATACTGAAATCGCCGAATTATCAAAACAAATTAATGATCTTAGAATCACTTTAAAAAATAATTTTATAACCGAAGAAACTAATCGGCGTGCTAACTATGAACTAGTTACAGCTTTATCTCACGACCTTAGAACACCACTAACTTCTTTAATGGGATATCTAGATATTATTAGATTTAAAAAATATAAAAATGAACAGCAGTATAATCTATATTTAAATAATTCAATTGATAAAGTTAATCAAATTAATGAACTAGCTAATAAAATGTTTGAATACTTTTTAGTTTTTAGTAAAGAACAAGATACCGAACTTACTAAAATATCACTAGGCGTTATTTATGAATATATTATTGAAAATATTGCTGTTTTAGAAGAAAATGAATTTATAGTTTCAAAACAAATAGAACATAGTGATAATTTCATCTTTGGCAATATTAATCTTCTTAAACGAATTATTAATAATATCTTCTCTAATGTTTCTAAATATGCTAATAAAAATGAGCCTATTAATATTGAATTAATTACTGATGATAATAATTTAAAATTTACTGTTAAAAATACTAAAATTCATACTATTGATTATATTGAGAGTAATTGCATTGGATTAAAGAGTGTTAAACAAATGATGAAAATTCATGATGGTAATTTGACTATTATTGATGATAAAAGTTACTTTACTATTATAATTACCTTTCCTTTAATAAAGTAATTAGTGTATAATAGTTGCAAATCAAAGAAAAGGAGAATGACATGCAAGTAGTTGCAAAATTTGAAAAAGTATCAAAACAACAATTTATTAACGATTTTCAAGATAGTTTCACAAACTATGATATCGAAGAAATTGAAAAAATTTATGATAATTTAAAATTACCAAAAAGAGCTACGGTTGGCTCTGCTGGTTATGATTTTTATACACCTATTGATTTTACTTTAAAACCACATGAAACAATTAAAATTCCTACTGGTATTAGAGTTATTATTAATGAAGGATGGTTTCTAGCTATTTTCCCTCGTAGTGGATTAGGTTTTAAATATCGTTTACAACTTAATAATACAGTAGGAATAATTGATAGTGATTATTATCATAGTGATAATGAAGGTCATATTTTTATCAAAATTACTAATGATAGTAACGAAGATAAAACAGTTTCTTTAACTGCTGGTCAAGGTTTTGGACAAGGTATCTTTATGCCATTTGGTATTGTCGAAGATGATGATAGCGATGCTATTCGTAATGGTGGTTTTGGTTCAACAACTAAATAGTTTCAATCTCATGTTATAAACATGAGATTTTTTGTTTTTCTATAAATAATTTATTAAAATATCAAAAAAACTCGTAAAAATAAGGCATTTTTTGTATTTATAATGTTAAAATAATGGTATTTTATAGCTAATTTTGTTATTATATCTATGTATTTTAATAAGGAGGGAATAGTATGGATATTTTAAATAAATATTCAAAAAAGAAAACTGTTTATCTTTTAGCAACAGTTTCATCAGGTTTTATTACCGTATTATGGCTACTTTCAAAACTTGGAATTGGTGGTGGCTCTAGCAGTGGGTACGATAGCCTTGATGCATTATCAACAATTGGAACTATGATCACATTGATTCAAATTGTTTTCTATGCACTATTAATTGTAGCTATTGTTACTGCAATCTTGAGTGCTTTTTATTTCTTTAAAAAAGACAAACAAGATTACATTATGTTGGGGGAATTCATTGCATCATGCATTAGTTCAATACTACTTTTATTATCAATGTCTGGTGTAAACTTGGTTTGTAAAGCTATAAGAGCTTATCTTAATCAAGATATAAGTGCCCTTAGTGGTATTAGTGATGCTTCTGCTCTTTCGTCACTTACTAGTATGGCAACAAATCTTGAATATTATCTTTATGTATCAATTGCTGTATTTATTTTAAATATGGTTGTCCTTCTAATCATTAAAAATGTTATTCATATCAATAACTTCCATTATTCTTTAGAAGAAGGTCCATATATAAATAATTACTCATATCAAGGAACAAATAACGGTTCTAACTCTGGTAATTATACTGGTAATGGTGCAAATAATTCTGGTGGTTATCAAAATGCACCAAAATCAAGTTTTGATTTCAAATCATTTATCAAATCAAAAAATGGTAAAATTACTGTTGGTGTAATTGCTGTTGCTTTGGTTGCCTTTATTGGTTATCAAATTTATGATAATTTCTTTAACTATACTGAAATCGATTTAGCTAAAAACATTACTTGTGAATTTACTGGCAAAGATGGAGAAGGATATATCACTGATGTCAAAAATGACATTGATTATGATAAAAACAATCAACAATTAGCTGCATTTGTCAACGATACACGTCTTGATTATGATACTAGTTATGAACTTTCAAACGGTGATGAAGTAACAATTACTGTTAAATATTCAGAAGAAACTGCAAAAGCAAATAAAATCAAAGTTACTAATGATTCTAAAACTTTTAAAGTAAAAGGATTAATCGAAAGATATAAAAATGCAGCAGCATTACCTGATGATTTAATTGAAGAATTAGAATCTGAAGCAGAAGATAAGGCAGAAGATCAATTTGATGATGGTTATTCAACAACTTATAACTACTCATTAGATTCAATGTGGTTCGCTAAAGGTGACGACTATGATCGTGCTATTGCTGTTTATAAAGTAGATGCCACTAGAACATCTTCTTGGAACAATGAAGTAACTCAAAATACTTACTATTATGCACTTTATACTAGTACCGAAATTAACTCAGCTTATTTAGATGATGATAACAGTCATTACTGGCGTTCTACTGTATTAGATGATAGTCAAAGAAATTACTTAACTACTGCTGATGGTGTTGAAGATAGTTTAAAAACTGAATTTGATGATTACAGTATCGAAAAGATTAAATAGTATTAGATTTTGTTGAAAAGAATAAATATTTGAAATTAAAAGTTCACTTGATAAAATATCGAGTGAACTTTTTATATTTAATTCTTTATTTTTGAACAACACTTATTCTTTCTTGAAGATGATTTCCACTTACAATTTCATCTACCATAGCAATTGCATAGTCAGCATATGAAATAACACTTTCACCTTTTTCATTCAATGTTAATTCTTCGCCACCTAAAATATAAGCTCCAGTTCTTTCACCTTCAGCTTGGAAATCTCCAGCTGGTGAAACATAAGTCCATTTTACATCATAACGTTTTCTTAATTCTTTTAAAGCTTTAGCCATTGCTGAAGCTAATGGCTTAAAGATATCCGGGAAATCTGTTCCATCAGCAACACATAAAGTATGTTCTGGATTAACATATAAGCTTCCAGCTCCACCAACAATACATAATCTAATATCTGTTCCTGATAAAATATCACACAGATGTTTTAATGATGTACTGTGTTGTGGTAAATCTTTTTGAATTACTTTTGTAGCAACAGATTGATTTTCACCTCTTACAACTGCTGTTACATCTAAACCTCTTTCTACTGCTTCTTTAACAATTAATTTACCGGCTTTCCCGTTAGCACATACTACTGCAATTTTCATAGTTATTTCCTACATTTCTTATTTAATGTAATCTTTATTGTTATATTTAAAATATAACACCAGTTTAATGTAATGTCAATAGTTACATTAAAAAATTTTAATCTTTCTTCTTTAGCTATCACTTTCTACAAAACAGTCATATAAAAAATTATCTTAATTGATACAAAGCGTAACCACTTATCTGCAACAATTTGGGTAATCTTATTTTAACTTTTATACGCTCCTTGCCCGTGATATAGTAATAGTCTGTATTTACATCAATTCCTAGCAGTTCTTCCATGTTTCATTACGTCCTCTCTTTTCAATACTTCCAGTATGATGGCGTAAGGCACACCGAATACATAGCAAGTAAAATCTTCTAACGTTTTCTTAGGATAGTCAGACAGGCAAAGGCGTTTCATCTCAAACCAGACCGCACGCTTGTAATAGAGTAGGTCGAAAAAATACGGACACCCGATTTTTGACTGCATATCCGTAAAAATATCGTTCAATCAATCACTCCAATCTTAAATTTGAGTATAGAAAAGCGGTTGATCTACAATGGAGTAACCGCTTTGTGTGTGGCATATGAAATTGTTTATTGCTTTGTATGAACACTTAGCTGTTCTTCAATGTTGCGTTCGCTGTACATGACACATAGAATTGTTACCACCTGTTCTTCTATATCTAAAATATAAAACACAATATAGTTATCTACCGCAACAAAATGTAATCCACGGCTATACCACGGTTCTTTTCCATATCTCGGAAAGCGTTCCTATAAATGCTACTATTAATATGTACAAAAACGATCATATAAAAATGTACAAAATCAATTCAACATAATATAATAATTCAGTTTTTATTGGAGGTTATATTATGATTATG
>NZ_NFKR01000057.1 GCF_002160495.1 Erysipelatoclostridium sp. An173
GATAGTAGGGTTGGTAAAAAAAGAAGAGGTTAAGGAAATGACAGATAGACTAATAGAAGATTTAACTTTAAAAGAAGGCTATATAAATGGAAAACCAACTACTATAACATTAGAAAGAATAATCAATGAAACAAATGGGAATTGATTCCTTTTTGTTTCATTTTTGCAAATGATAAAATAAATTTAATTAAAAATATTATGCTTTTTTGATTTCATAATGATACAATAATATTATTGATTTTTATTAAAATGTTACTAATTGGTGGATTTTTTTGTTAATTATGAGAATTAATTGAAACATAGAATTTTTGTGCTATAATTGATGAGAAAACGGTTTTAATTTGTAAGGAGAGATTGTCTTTGGAAATAAAAAAACATAAGCTTAAGCTTAAAAAAAACGTTAAAATTATAATTGGCTTATTAGTAGCAATAATAGTATTATTGATTTTTGTAAACGTATATTATAGTAATCGCTGGTATCCTAATACAAATATAAGCGGTGTTGATGTTTCAAATATGACGTTTGATGAAAGTAAAGAAGCAATTGCCGATAAAGTTGAAAAATATTCATTAAAAATAGTTGGTAAAGATGGTTTATCAGTTACTGTTAATGGTGATGATGTTGGACTTACGGTTGAATATGAAAAGAATTTAGAAGATGATTTTGAAGAGCATAAAAGTAATCGTAGTTTCTTTGGTTTTTTAAGTAATCACGATCATAATTTAGAAGCAGATGCTTCATATAATCAAGAAGCATTAAATTCAATAATTAACAATTCAAATTTGATAACTGGAACTGAAGGAAACCCAATTGTTGCTTCAACAAATGCATATATTACATATGATGAGGATACAAAAAGTGGAAAAATTGTTGAAGCTACAACAGGAAACGAAATTAACATTGATAAACTAAATGAATTAATTAATAAGTCTTTTAGTAATCTTACTTCTAAATTAGATTTAAGTGAAAATAATGATGCTTATAAACAGCCTACAGCTAATTTAGATGAAGATAAATTAAATGAGATGTTACAAACATATAATAGTTATTTATTAAATTGGATTACTTGGGATATGGGTGAAAATACAACTGAAACAATGGCACCAAGTGATATAAAAAATTGGTTAAGTACTAATGATGCTGGTGAAGTTATACTTGATCAAGATGCAATGGAAGAATGGATAGAAGATTTTTGTTTAAAATATAAAACAGTAGGAAAAGAAAGATCATTTACAACTCATAATGGTAATGTTATTCAAATATCAGGTGGTGATTATGGATGGCGTTTAGACTATGATGCCATTGTTGAACAAGTTAAAAAAATAATCACAGAAGAAACTGATCAGTCATTGATTAATAATTATATTGAAGATCCAAATAAAGAAAACAAAAAGGCTTTAACTACAGAATTAGAACCTGAATATTCTAATAAAGGACATAAAAAAGATTACGAAAATTTTGAAAATGATTGGGATACCCAAAATTATAGTGAAATTGATTTAACTGAACAAAGAGTTTATGTATATCGTAATGGACAACTAGCATATAGCTGCATTTGTGTTAGTGGTTTACCAACTCCTAAACAAGATCGAATTACTCGTACTGGAGTTTGGTATATTAAAGAAAAGAAACCAGAAAAAGTGTTAGTTGGTGAAGATTATGAAACACCTGTTAAATATTGGATTAGAATTATGTGGACTGGTACAGGTTATCATGCTCTTGATCGTAGTGATTGGGATAAATGGACACCTGATTTATATAAGACAAGAGGATCACATGGATGTTTAAATCTTCAAGAAAATGATGCAAAAATGCTATATGAGTTAATTAATATTAATGATCCTGTATTTATTCACTATTAAAATAAAAGTTCTAGAAGATTATTTCTTTCTAGAACTTTTTTACAATTTAATTAATGGATTTATTTAAAGAAAAAAACCGTGTTATGATACGATTTTCTAGTATAAAATAACTTAACTAATCTTATCATAAATCACGGTATAATTATTTTATTTTACTTTTCCAGCATACATTTTTTCAAAATAATTTTGGTATTCACCAGATAAAATATTTTGCCACCATTCTTTGTTATCTAAATACCATTGAATAGTTTGTTGGATTCCAGTATCAAAATTATATTTTGGTTTCCATCCAAGTTCTGTTTCTAATTTAGTAGGATCAATAGCATATCTTCTATCATGACCTTTTCTATCTTCAACAAATTTGATTAAAGATTCAGGTTTGTTTAAAGCTTTTAAGATAGTTTTAACAACTTCTAAGTTAGTTCTTTCATTATGTCCACCAACATTATAAACTTCACCAACACGACCATTTCTAATGATTAAGTCAATTGCAACACAGTGATCATATACATGTAACCAGTCACGAACGTTATCACCTTTACCATATACAGGTAATTCTTCATCAGCTAAAGCTCTAGAAATCATTAATGGGATAAGTTTTTCTGGGAAATGATATGGCCCATAGTTATTAGAACATCTAGAGATAGTTACTGGTAATCCATAAGTACGATGATAAGCTAATACAAATAAATCTGCAGAAGCTTTTGAAGAACTATATGGACTAGATGTATGTAATGGAGTTGTTTCTGTAAAGAATAAATCTGGACGATCTAATGGTAAATCTCCATATACTTCATCAGTAGAAACTTGATGATATCTTTTTACTCCAAATTCTTTAGCTGCATCTAATAAAGTAGTAGTTCCCATTACGTTTGTTTTAACAAAGATTTCAGGATCTGTGATACTTCTATCAACATGTGATTCTGCAGCAAAGTTTACTACAACATCAAATTTTTCTTTTTCAAATAAATCAAAGATGAATTTACGATCAGCAATATCACCTCTAACAAATTTATAATTTGGTTTACCTTCAACTGGTTTACAAGTTTCTAAATTACCAGCATAAGTTAATAAATCTAAGTTTACAATCATATCTTCTGGATATTTATTTACCATATAATGAACAAAGTTTCCACCAATGAACCCTGCTCCACCTGTTACTAAAATTTTCATTTATTTATCTCCTTCGTATACAAATTGATTATTTGATTCTTCTAATGTTGGACCAGTCATATCTTTTTCACTTAATACTGGTTCAATGCCATCTAATAATTTACCCCAATCAACATTACATGTAGGATCATCATAACGCATACCACCTTCAGATTCTTTGTTGTACACGTTATCTACTTTATATCTAAATTCTACGTTTTCAGTTAAAGTTAAAAATCCATGAGCAAAACCTTGAGGAATAAAGAATTGACGATGATTTTCTTCACTTAATTCTACAGATACCCATTTACCATAAGTAGGACTTCCTTTACGAATATCAACAGCAACGTCAATAACTTTTCCTTTAGTGCAAGAAACTAATTTAGATTGTGCATATGGTGGATTTTGCCAATGCAAACCTCTTAATGTTCCTTTTTGTCCGCTAAATGACATGTTGTCTTGAACGAAATCAACAGTTACCCCTAATTTTTCATATTTAGGTTTAGAGTAAGTCTCTGTAAAATAACCACGATGGTCACCAAAAACATCTGTTTCAATAATTAATACTCCAGGAATTTCAGTTTCAATTACTTTCATATAATTTCTCCTTATTGATCAATAAATTTACCATCTAAAACATCTTTTAAATATTTACCATATTGATTTTTCTTATATAGTTCATAAGATGAATTTAGTTGTTCTTTAGAAATCCAGCCATTATTATAAGCTATTTCTTCAAGACATGCAATTTTACGATTTTGATGAGTTTCTACAGTTTTAACAAAGTTAGTAGCGTCAACTAAACTTTCATGAGTTCCTGTATCTAACCATGTAAATCCACGACCTAATAATGTTACATCTAAAGAACCATTATCAAGATAAATTTTATTTAAATCAGTGATTTCTAATTCACCACGAGCACTTGGTTTAATGCTTTTTGCATATTTAACTACATTACTGTCATAGAAATATAAACCAGTAACAGCATAATTTGATTTAGGTTTTGCTGGTTTTTCTTCTAAAGAAACAGCTCTACCATTTTCATCAAATTCAACAACCCCAAATCTTTCAGGATCATCAACATAGTATCCAAATACTGTTGCTCCGCTAGTTTTATTAGCTGCAGCTCTTAGTCTTTTACTTAATCCATGACCATGGAAAATATTATCTCCTAAAATCATTGCGCAAGAATCACCATCAATAAATTCTTCACCTAAAATGAACGCTTGAGCAAGTCCATCTGGAGAAGGTTGCACTTTATATTGAAGTGAGATACCAAATTGACTACCATCACCTAATAATTCTTCAAATCTAGGTGTATCATCAGGTGTTGAGATAATTAAAATATCTTTAATGCCTGCTTCCATTAAAATGCTTAATGGATAATAAATCATTGGTTTGTCATAAATTGGTAATAATTGTTTACTTGTTACTTGTGTTAGAGGATATAATCTTGTCCCAGATCCTCCCGCTAATACGATACCTTTCATAAAAAGCCTCCTTATATACATATTTATATTAAACCCTAACGTAACGTAAGGGTCAATAGATATTTGAAAATTATTAAGAATAATCAACATATTTTATATATTATAAACATTTAAAATATCTTTAATTAAAATAAAACAGAGATTTTTTTAAATCTCTGCAAAAATTATTTAGTACATATAAATAGACCCGAATCTTTTGTGATTTTTATACCATTGGATTTCTTTATCAAATCCTCAATATATTTTTTAAATTCATTCATTCTATTAACAAGAATATCATTTTGATTACCATGACAGCTAAGTATATAGTCAATTAAAGGCTGAGCTTGGGTAATCATTAAAGAGTCTTCATATTTTCTTAATTCAATATAATTAAAGTATTTTGATAATATTTCATGACCATTTTCCAAACCAAAATAATCTGGTAATGGTTCATCTGATAAACTAATACGATTATCAAAATTTTTAGCAATTTCATCAATTTCTTGCATATGCTTTTTACTGTAAGTAGTACAATAAAAAGTTCCTCTAGATTTTAAAACACGACTAATTTGAGATAAACCTAAATCAAGATCTTTTAAATAAAATAAAACATGATTAGCAATAATGGTATCAAAATAATTGTTTTTAAAAGGAATATTATGACAATCAATAACTAAATAATTATAATCATTACCTAGCTTTTCCTTTACTTCTTCAATCATTCCTTCAGAGTTATCCGATAAAAAAATTTCACGATTACGAAGATTATAATGATTATTTTCCCAAAGTTTACCATTACCACAACCAATTTCTAATAATCGATAGACAGTTGAAAAATCAATTTGTTCAAATAACCAGGGAAACCATCCTTGCGGATTAGTAGAAAATAAATCATGTAATTTTATCCGGGTTTTTAAATTTTTAGCATTCATATAGTTTTCAACAATGTTTTCATCAATAGCTGATAATTTAATTAATTCAATTATTTTGTCCCAAGCGATATTATTTTTACTAATTAATCGTTCAGTAGCTTTTAATGAATCTTTTAAATTATTTAAATGCTTTATTTTTTGATCAATTAAGTTTGTTTGTAATTGAATAGAGTGTAAGAAACTGTCTTGATCATTATCTTGGATTAGTGGATAGATTTCTTCAAGAGAAAAACCTAATTCTTTTAAACAAAGAATTTTTTGTAAAGTTATTAAATCTTGATTGCAATAACGACGATAGCCGTTTTCTAAAATCATCGTTGGTTTCAATAATCCTATTTTATCATAGTATCTAATTGTTCTTATTGTTACTCCTGCCAATTTGGCAAATTCACCTGTTGAATATAATTTTTCCATAGCTTTATTATAAGATGATAGATTATTTTTTAAAAGTTAATTTTAAAACAAATTGTAATGAATTTATAAAGATTTTGTTAAATAAAATTGTATTAAAAAAGATACTTTTGTATAATTAAATAAATAGAACATACTAAAAATAGGGAAGGTGGGGAAGATGGAAAAGACAATTGATAAAGTAAAAGAAATTGTTTTTAAGATTTATGATCGGGTTAATAATCGAATATTAGATTATCGTTATAAGGTTAATAAAAATGCGGGATTATGTTTTTCTTATTATTTGATTATGTCGATTATTCCTATTTGTTCGCTGATTGCTTTTTTTGCTTCAGTGTTGAATGTTGATTTATCTGTTATTGAAGAAGTATTACAAAAATATTTGACACCAGAATTTGCCAGTGTTGTTGTTGGGTCTTTGAATTCTAGTCATATTACACTATCTTCAATAGTCGTTCTTTGTATGTCATTATTTGTAGTTAGTCGAGGAATTAATCAGTTATATGGCATTTCAAAAAATTTATTTCCTTCGGCACATGAAAGAAATATTATAGTTGAACAGATTTTAATGATTGTAAAAACAGTAGCTGTTTTTGTTTTATTGTTATTAATAATATCTTTATTAACAATTTTGCCGGTTGTTAGTTATTTTGTAGATTTAAGTGGTATTTTTATGTTAGGAGATTTATATTTATTTTTAGTATTTTTTGTGATTTTATTTTTATTGTATAAGATAATTCCTGATGTACATGTGCATGTTTTTGATATTGTAAAAGGAGCTGCTGTTGCTAGTTTGTTGATGTTGATATTATTGACTGGTTTACAATTTTATTTTGGAATAGCTGATTATACATCTGTATATGGACCACTAGCTTCGATTGTAGTTGTTATGATTTCATGTTCATTAATTGCAGAAATGATATTTATTGGGATGTATGTGATGTTTGAAGCGCATATGAAAAGATTAATTATTGAGATGAAAAAACATAATAATTTAGCATAATATTATAAAAACATTGGTGCTTGTAAGATATTAACAATATCAATGTTTTTTTTATTTGTATTATTTTATGTTATGCATTAGAATAAGTGTGTTATAAATAAAGAAAGAGTGAGATGATGAAAGATATTAAAAATATTGTAGGGATATTATTAGGTAATACTATTTATGCATTAGGGGTAACGATGTTTATTTTACCTAATAATTTGATTACTGGTGGAACTACAGGGATGGCAATGCTTGTTAATGCAACTACTGGTTTTTCAATTACATTGTTTGTTTCAATATTTAATATAACAATGTTCTTATTGGGGTGGAAAGTATTAGGGAAAAAGTTTGCTATTACTACTTTGATTAGTTCTTTTTATTATCCATTTATTTTGGGTGTATTACAGGAAATATTTAAAAATGAAATAATGAGTAATGATACATTATTATGTGTTATTTTAGCTGGTTTGATGATTGGAGCAGCTATTGGAATCGTTATTCGTTGTGGAGCTAGTACCGGAGGAATGGATATACCACCATTAATTTTAAATAAAAAATTAGGAATATCTGTATCAGTAAGTATGTATGGATTTGATTTTGTGATTTTGCTTGGTCAAATGATTATCCGTGATCGGGAAATGGTTTTTTATGGTATTTTATTAGTTTTAATTTATACGATTGTATTGGATAAAGTGCTAGTAATTGGAAAATCACAAATGCAAGTTAAAATAGTAAGTGCTAAGCATCAAGAAATTAATGAGATGGTAATAAATGTTCTTGATCGAGGAACAACTTTAATTCATAGTGAAACTGGGTTTAAACACAACCCTTATCCAGTTGTACTTACAGTAGTCAATAATCGTGAACTAACACAATTAAATAATTATGTTTATGATATTGATCCTGATGCATTTATGATCATTAATAAGGTAAATGAAGTCAGAGGCAAAGGATTTTCTAGTGCTAAAAAATATGAAGCAAAATAATGTAAAGCCATCTTTTAATGAGATGGTTTTTTTATAGCTTGTATTTTATAATATAAAATATTAAAATAAACAATCGTAAATATATTATGTGATTATTATGTGATTAATTTTAAGTTAATTAACAATAAAGATAATAAAAATGATTGTTAAATAGGGAACTTTTATTGTATACTTAATCATGGTTATGAAGAAAGGAAGTAATAAAGTGAAAAAGAAGATAGCTAAAGTGAGTGCAGCGTCATTAATTACATTAAGTATGACTGTTGGTAATGTTACGGCTATAAATGGAATTAATGATACAAATGAAGCAGAAACAAATGAAAATGAAGAGATTTTAGAAAATAAAACACAAGAAACTAATAGCGTTTCTGGAGAAAATGCTATTCAAAATGATACTACAAATCAACAAAACAGTGAAACTGAAACAAGTGTAGATAGTAAAAGTGAGGAAAAATCTTTAGAAGATAGAGAAGTTATTGGTAAAACTACTTTCGTAGATGAAAATGGAAACGTTAAAGAAGTAGAGGTTCGTGATGGTACTACTGGTGAAACTTATAACCCTAATGCCCGTACAGTAAGTACTGCAAATATGGTTAATTTTAACTGTTCAGCAGCTGATAGTGTTATTACATATACTGATTATAATATTGGTCAAAGTGGATATCTTTCTAAAGCAAGTGCGGCTGATGCTGCTTTTTTGGGATATGAAAATGGTAAAGTTAAATTTATGGTATCTGGGGTTGTAGGACTTGTTGATGCAAATAAGGTTGAAGTAGTTAGCCAAGGAACATATTATGCAAGTAATTATGAAGTTAATTCAAAAGGTATGCTATATCATTATATTTCTAATAATGTTAATGCAACTGGTAATCAAGGAAATTATAATTATGTAGGAGTAGCACCTAGTTATTTACAAAAAGGAATTGAGTATTATAGTTATGACGGTCACTATTTTTATACTGATTATAACGTAATGATAAATGACTATAAAAATAATGTTCGTAGTAATTCGGTTAACGCTAATAATCCATACTATAATTATTTTCAATATTTACCATTAAGAAGTAAGACAAATTATAGTGGAGCACAGTTAACAAGTTATCTTAATAATAAAGCTAATTCATCAACATCAAAATTAAATAATACAGGTGATTCATTTGTAAAATATCAAGAAAAAAATGGAGTAAATGCACTATTAGCAGCAAGTGTTGCAGCATTAGAATCAGGATGGGGTAAAAGTTCAATTGCAATAAATAAAAATAATTTATTTGGATTAAATGCAGTTGATAGCAATCCTGGTGAAGCAGCAGATACTTTTGCGAGTGTTGAAGCTTGTATTTCTGATTTTACAGAAAATTGGATGTCTGAAAGATATTTAAACGCTGAATATACTTCACGTTATCGTGGTGGTTATTTTGGAGATAAAGGTAGTGGTATTTTTGGACAATATTCTTCAGATGTTTATGAAGGTGAAAAATGTGCTTCGATTGCTGCAAATATGGATAGCGGTATTACAAGCGCTGATTTAAATTATTATACAATTGGTATTAAAGATGCTAGTAGTACTACTTATACAGGTTTAGCTGTTAAAAAAGAAGCTAATGATAGTTCAGCAACATTATATACTACTATAAAAAATCCCGCTTATGCATTTATTGTTAGAAAAAAGGCTCTAAATAATGGATATTATGAGGTGCAAAGTGATTCATCACTTACAAGTGATAGAAATGATGTTTCAGGAAATGGTGAATATAATTTTTCTAACAATTATGGATACGTAAAATCAAATTCATTAACGATCTTTAATACTGGAAATGATGTAACTTATCCAAGTAATAGTATAAATCAAGCACCGGTAATAACAGATGCCAAGATAACAAACGTAAGCAAAAACGGGTATACAGTGACATGCAAAGTAACGGACGATGGAAGTCTTGATCGAGTACAAATGCCAACATGGTCAGAAAACGGTGGTCAGGATGATCTGATCTGGTATACAGCAACAAAGAGCGGAGATACATATACGATCAATGTAAAGACATCAAATCATAACAATGATACTGGAAAATACAATACGCATATCTATGCATATGACAGTGAAGGTAAATACAGTGTAGTAGAATTACAAACGGAAATTCCAGATGGCAATCAGGCACCAGAAA
>NZ_NFKR01000058.1 GCF_002160495.1 Erysipelatoclostridium sp. An173
TAATGATTACCTCCTGAAGCCATTATAAAAAATTATCCCGAATTTTACTTGATTTTTCATTGGAAAAACCTGTTTTTCGGGATAATCAATAATTCGGGATAAGTGGTGTGAGAGGACGAGAATAAATAAGCTTTTATTTATTTTCTCCTACTCGATTTGTAAATATTATTTACAAAATTATGTTAATATAACTTATTTTTTATGAATATGATTTTAAAGTACTTAGATACTATTTTGATAGCTATTTGTTTTTGTTATTCTTTTTTCAAGGAGGAACAAAGACATGGATGGTTTATTAAAAAGAGTAGAAAAAAGAAGTTTACTTAAGTGTTATAAAAATAGTTATTTAAGTTATTTTTTGATGTATAACTTTTATTATTTATCATGGGCATTATTTAGTGCTCTTATTTCAGTGTATTTAATGGATCGGGGTTTTAAAGCCAGCGATGTTTCTTTAGTAGTATCAGCTTCATTTTTAACTTCGATGATAACACAACCAATTATTGGAAAATGGAATGATGAATTTGATATTAAGAAAGTTAATGCTATTTTATTTGTTATTGTAGCTATAGGTGGTATTGTATTTATGGTATCTAATAGCTTGTTTATGATTGCTGTTAGTTATAGTGTTGTATTAATGATGATCAATGGTGTTAACCCAGTAATGGAAAAAATTGCGACAGCTTCACCATATCAATATGGAAAAATTAGAATTTGGGGAACAATTGGTTATGCTTTAGGTTCTCAATTTGCAGGAATACTGTATGATTTAGTAGCTCCACAAGCTATTTTTATTGTTTTTGTTTTAACAATGATTTTATGTATAATTGGGCTGGTTGGGACTGAGCCGGATATAAAAAAAGAAGCTGCTAACGAAAATGAAAAAGTAAAGACAATGACGCTTTTTAAAAATAAAAAGTTTGTTTATTATTTAGCTATATGTGCAATTTTTTATGGTGTTACTAATATGTCAAATACCTTTGTTCCTTCAATGCTGACGGATAAAGGGTTAGATGTTGATGTTACATCGACTATTTTATCAATTGCAGTATTTTGTGAAGCACCTTTAGTTTTATTTTCTAATCGTTTTATGGATAAAATTGCAAATAAAACTTTATTAATTATTTCTATTAGTATGGTTTGTTTACAATGTGCGGTATATGGTTTTGATTTACCATTGATCTTTATTTTGTTGATAATATTTTTAGCTAAACATCCTTCAGGAATGTTGTATATTATGATAAATTTAAAAGTTATTAATACTTTAATTGATGAAAATCAGCAAATTACTGCTTTGGCATATGTAGCAACATTGAAGAATTTAGTAGCTATTATTTTTCAAAATGTTGCTGGTAATATCTTAGATGTAACTACATATTCTAATCTTTATCTAATTTGTTTTGGGTGGATGTTAGTTGCTTTGATTTTAGTTATTTTCTTTAAAATAAGTAGTGGTAACGATAAAAAATTATTTAATTAGGGCTAAAAAAAATTTTGGTAATTAGAAAAAATAAAAGAAAAAACCTCTTTTGTAAATGTATATAAATAGCAAAGGAGGTTTTTTATGAAAGAAACTGGTAAGAAGATTTATGATTTTAAAAGTGATGTTCTATTTAAATATTCTTTAGCTGATGATAAAGATTATGATTGTCGTTATTTATTAAAACTGTTTATTGAAGGTATTTTAAATATTCAATGTCAGGATATCAAAGTTTTGAATCCCGATTTAAGTCGTGACCATGTTGAAGATAAAGATATGATCTTAGATATTAGAGTAACTGTTGCATCGGGTGAGCAGATTGATATTGAGATGCAAAATTCTTCTTTTTCTGTTAGTCGACGTCATCGTTTTCAACTCTATGGAGCTAAAATGCTTACATATCAAGAAAAAAAGGGAAATAAATATCAATTTATTAATCCGGTCTATCAAATTATTTTTATCAATGATATAGATAGTGATAATCTACAGCTTTATGATACATATCAAAGTAGAAATAAAGAAGGTAAATTAGAAAAGAATAATCTGATGAATCGAGTATATGTTCAAGTGCCGTATATCAATGTCATAAAGCAGTATAAAGAACTAGATGAATTCAGTGAATTAGAACTAGCGATCTATATATTTGCAAACGGAATAACAGATGATATAATGAAACTGAAAGAATCGAAGGTGATTGGAATAATGAAAGACAAGATGGAAAGATTTAATCAGGATGATGAACTAAGATTAGCAGCATATAATCGGGAACTGAATATTTATGCCCATGAAATGGAACTCGAAGAAAATTATCAAAATGGAAAAGCAGAAGGGAAAAAAGAGGGAATAGAAGAAGGAATGGAAATCGGTAAAGAAGAAGGGATTTTGCTTGAAAAAAGGAATCTGACACTTCAGTTATTTAAATCAAAATTTCCCAATGAAGATGATAATTTTTTAAGTAATTTAGAAGTTAAAGAGTATGATATTATTTTTAAAATGCTGTTAGAGAGTCAATCACTGGAAAAAATCAAAGATGCAATAAAAAGATAAATTTAAAAATAGTGTTGTTTTAAATATTGACAACACTATTTTTTATTAAATCTATAAATGGAGTTAATTTGTTTTTATTGATTTTTAAATAAGAGATGTAATACATTATTTTCATTTGGTTATCGATAATAGGAATTAAAACCCTATTGTTTCCATCGTGACGATAGTGCCTAACTAAGCGGGTAGTTGTTGTAATGACATTTGGATCATTTAAAGCCTGGCAAAAAATGAAATAATCAGTATAAATGGTAAAATTGATAGTTTTTTGTAATTCTTCCCAATATGGTTTTTGTTTCTTTGTATAATAATAGCCCGGAATATAAAAACGCGTTATTTCTTTAATGCGTGTATCTTGTAAAGAAATCGAACTTTCTTTAGCAAGGGGATGACTTTTATCAACTGATAAATACATTCTTTCTTCGACAAAAGGAATACTTTCTATTTCTAAATGATTAAGTGGTTTACTGGAAATAGTTAGATCGTATTTTTCATCTAATAATACTTTAATTTCATCAGTGTTTGATAAGTAGCTTTCGTATTGAATTTCATTAATGATTGATGAAAAAAAGGGAGCACAATACCACATAGGTCCTGGATCACAAAAACCGATTTTAGTTTTAAGATATTTTTGTTTATAATTGATTAGTTCTTCTTTCATGACTTCGCTTTGATTTAGAATCAAATTAGCGTGTTTTAAAGCAATCTTTCCTGCTTCATTTAAAATAATTTTGTTTTTAGTATGATCGAATAGTTGAATTTCTAATTCAGTTTCTAATTTTTTTAAACTAGTACTTAAAGCAGGTTGTGAGATATGTAGTTTTTTAGAAGCAATTGAAATTGAATTGTTTTCAGCGATGGCTTTAAATTGGATCAATTGAGTTAATTCCACAAGTAATACCTCCAGTATAAATTTTATTTAATCTAGATTAAAGATAATATAATGTTAAAATCTATGTTTATATAGTATCATAGTATTTGTAAAAGTTAAACTACATGGAGGTCAGTTATGAAAACTAGAAAAATTGGTAATTTAGAAGTATCGGCTGTAGGAATGGGAATTATGGGCTTTTCACATGGTTATGGTAAAGTTCCTAGCGAGGACTATGCTATTGAAGCAATTCGTAAAGGATATGAAGCTGGATGTACATTTTTTGATACAGCAGAAGGTTATGGTAAAGAACAGTTTTATCCAGGTCATAATGAACAGTTATTAGGAAAAGCAATCAAACCTTTTAGAGATAAAATTGTTTTAGCAACTAAATTTCATCTTGAAGATCAAGATTTACAAACTAGTGAAACATTAGAACAGGTTATTAGACGCCATTTAAATAAATCATTAGAAAATCTTCAAACTGATTATGTGGATTTATATTATTTACATCGTTTAAATGAACAAGTGCCAGTTGAAGATGTAGCGAAAGTGATGAAAAAATTAATTGATGAAGGATTAATTAAAGGCTGGGGATTATCACAAGCAGATGTAGATACATTGAATCGTGGACATCAGATTACTCCAGTAACAGCAGTACAAAGTATTTATTCAATGGTTGAAAGAGATTTGGAAAAAGAAATTTTCCCATATTGTTTAAAACATAATATCGGTGTTGTACCATTTTCACCAATTGCTAGTGGCTTTTTATCAGGAAAAGTTACAGTGGAAACTAAATTTGAAGGTGATGATGTTAGAAAATGGGTACCACAGTTATCAAAAGAAAACATTGTTGCTAATCAACCAATTTTAGATGTTTTAGATAGATTTTCTAAAGAAAAAAATGCAACTAATGCGCAAATTTCATTAGCATGGATGTTACATAAATATCCTAATTGTGTACCAATTCCTGGTTCTAAAAATCAAGAAAGAATTCTTGAAAATTTAAATGCGATGAATGTAGAATTAACTGATGAAGAGTTTAAACAATTAGAAGAAGCTTTAGATGCTTGTACAGTACACGGACATCGTGGTAATGTTGAAAGTGAGAAAAAAACATTCTCAAATAATTGGATAAAAAAATAACAAAGTATGGCAAAACCATACTTTGTTTATTTTAATAATTAGAATTATTTATCACCGAAATATCTATCTAATAATCCTTTAAGAGCTTTACCATGTCTAGCTTCATCACGAGCCATTTCATGAACTGTATCATGGATTGCATCTAAGTTGTTTTTCTTAGCACAAGTAGCTAATTCAACTTTACCAGCAGTTGCTCCGAATTCGCAATCAACACGCCAAGCTAAGTTATCTTTAGTAGTAGCTTTCATGTTAGGTTCTAAATCTTCACCTAATAATTCTGCAAATTTAGATGCATGTTCTGCTTCTTCCCATGCAGCTTTTTCCCAGTATAAACCGATTTCTGGATAACCTTCTCTATGAGCGATTCTAGCCATGCATAAATACATACCTACTTCTGAACATTCACCTTCGAAGTTAGCTTTTAATTGATCGAAGATGTATTTTTTATCTTCTTCAGAAATATCTGGGTTGTTTTTTACTGTTTTTGCATAGATTCCATATTCATGTTCTGCTGCAAGAGTTAATTCTCCTTCAACTTCTTTAAATTTGTCAGCTCCAACGTGACATACTGGACATTCTGCAGGAGCAGCATCTCCTTCATAAACATATCCACAAACTGTACATACAAATTTTGCCATTTTTTTATCCTCCTAATTTTTTATCCACCTAAATTTTACTCATTTTTTATTGTATAGTCAACTCGATTGCACTTTTTTCTAATTGTTTTGAAAATTAAAAATAATTTAATATTTTTTCTAAAGTTTGTTAATAATTAAGAAAAGAGGAATTTAATAAATAGTATCTTATGTATTAATAGAAAATGCTCATTTTGTTGGTAATTTAAAACATGTTGTTTGGCAGGCTTGGGATTTAGCTAAAGAATTATAATATTTATTTTAAAAGAACGATTTATTTTCGTTCTTTTAATTTTTAATAATTTGCATCTAAAAATTATATTTGTTAGAATTAAAGAGCTAGGGGTGAGATAATGGATCGTAAATTATTAGAACAATTAATTACCGTGGTTGATGAAGGATTTGATATTATGCAAGAATATGCTAATAAACCACGCCAGTTTAATGGAATCATGTTATATCCAGTAGAAACCCAGACATTAGAAATTATTGGCCAAAATCCTGGTATTACTGCTTCAAAGATTGCTAAAGAATTAAAGAAAACATTGAGTGCTAGTAGTCAAATTTTAAAGAAACTAGAGCAAAAAGAATTAGTTTCTAGAATTAAAAATCCTCATAATAATCGCGAATATAATTTGTATTTGACTGATGTTAGTAAATCGATTATTGATTTACATAGTGAATTGGATGAAATGATTTATAGTCGTTATCAAGAGGATTTAAAGGATTTAAGTAATGAGGAGATTTTGAATTTTATTAAGGTACAAAAGGCATTGAATAAAGAGTTTTTAAGGGACCTGGAAGAATCTTTTTAGGTTCTTTTTTGTTGCAAAAATTAGGATATTATGTATACTATAGTTAAGCACCTTAACAATAGGGAGGAAATGGAGGAATGACGATGAAATATGATTTTGAAACTTTAATAGATCGTAGTAATAAAGGATCTGGAAAATGGCAAGAAATGAAAGCTATTAACCCTGATGTACCTGTTGGGGTAGCCCCTTTATCAGTAGCTGATGTTGATATTAAGTTAGCACCAGAAATTCAAGAAGGATTAATTGAGTTTTTAAAAGATGATCCAGTATTAGGATATACATCACCAAAAGATGATTATTATGATGCCGTTATTAACTGGATGAAAAATAAATTTAATTATCATGTTGAAAAAGATTGGATCGTTTTATCTAATGGAATCGTTCCAGCTTTAGGTGATGGCGTAGCAGCTTATACTGAAGCAACTGATGGTGTAATTATTTTTACTCCAGTATATTATCCATTTTATAAAGCCATTGAAAACAATGGTCGTAAAGTAGTGAAATGTCCATTAATTAATAATGGTGGTCATTATGAAATTGATTTTGATAAATTTGAAGAACTTGCAAAACAAACAGAAAATACCTTATTAATTTTATGTAGTCCTCATAATCCAATTGGTAGAGTATGGACAAAAGATGAATTAACAAAAATTGCTCAAATCTGTTTAGAAAACAATATTATTATTTTATCTGATGAAATTCATGAAGATTTAACAATGCCTGGTTTTACTCATACACCAATTGCAACTATTAGTGAAGAAGTTGAAAATATTACAATAACTTGCAGCGCTCCTAGTAAAAGTTTTAATATTGCAGGGTTACAAGGTTCTAATATTATTATTAAAAATCCTGAATTACGAGAAAAACTTACTAGTCAACAAGGTAAAAAAGGTTTTCATTCATTAAATACTATTTCTTTTGAAGCTACTAGATTGGCTTATAGTAAAGGTGAAGCCTGGTTAGATGAATTTAAGGAATTAATATATACTAATTATCAATTAGTTGTTGATTTTATTAATAAAAACTTACCAAAAGTTAAAGTTACACCACTTGAAGGTACATATTTAATGTGGCTTGATTTTAGAGCTTATGGTTTAACTTATCAAGAATTAGAAAAAAGAATGCAACATGCTAATTTATACTTAGATGAAGGATATGTCTTTGGTGAAGAAGGACAAGGATTTGAAAGAGTTAATATTGCAACACCTACAAAAGTATTACAAGCAGCATTAGATCGTTTATATGAAGAGTTTAAAGGAGAATAGAAAATGAAAAATGTAGTAAAAACAAATAAAGCCCCAGGAGCAATTGGACCATATAGTCAAGGAATTAATGTTGGTGATTTATATTTCTTTTCAGGACAAATACCATTAAATCCAGAAACTAATGAAATGCCAGAAGGAATTGAAGCACAAGCGCATCAGGCATTAAAGAATGTTAAAGGATTATTAGAAAGTCAAGGATTGGATTTTTCTAATGTTATAAAAACAACAGTATTTTTAGATAACATGGAAGATTTTAATACTGTAAATGAAATTTATGCAACATATTTTGTAGAACCATTTCCAGCAAGAAGTGCTGTTGAGGTAGGGAAACTACCAAAGGGCGCTTTAATTGAAGTTGAAGTAATTGCAAGTAAATAGTTGTTATCAGCATCATTATCGATGCTGATTTTTTGTTTAAATTAGATCAACTTTATTTTTAATTTTTATCGTGATACAATGTGAGTGGGAATAAAAACTATTAATAATTTAATATGATATAATTTAATGTTTTTAAGATTATAGATATGATTTAGTGATGGTATCATTTTTCATTTTATTAAATATAACAATATTTTTATTCGTCAAGAGATATAATCTTGGCGGAGGTAGAAGGAAGTGATATGGATGTGCAAGGAATTATTGAATTACCAAAAGCAGCATGAAAAAGATTTTTCTAATTTTTTTAATTTAAAAGAAATAGATAGTGATGCAGAAATATTATTAAATCAATTTTTAAATAATCCCGAGTATGGATTATCTAGAGTAAGTAATAAAACTCCAATTATTGAAATAGCTAAAGCTATGGGCTTTAAAATATTTACAGCACGATTTAATGATCGAAATCTTTCTGGAACAATAGGTATTTCTAAAAAACTTCAGGGAAAATATGGTAGTGACAAAGTTATTATTTTAAATAATCAAGATACAGATAAGCATATTCTTTTTACTTTGGCACATGAAATAGCACATTATATATTTGATTATATAAGTGATTCGTCAAAAGAATATTCTAATTCATATAGAACTGATGAATCAAAAAATGATAGCGAAATAAGAGCAAATCGTTTTGCTGCTTCATTTCTTATGCCTGCTAGCTCTTTTTCAAATGCTTATAGAGCGCTTTTAAAAGATGGTTTTGATAAAGAAGCGATTATAAAAAAACTATCGGATGATTTTAATGTTCCTGAAACAGCTGTTAAAATCAGAATAGAGGAACTAGAGTTAAATAATGAGTAATTCTAGTAATGGATTGAGTGAGTTTTTTGATGATGATGTAATTGATTTAACGAATATTAATTCTTCAAGAGATTTGCCTCATAAAGAAAAAGATGAAAAAGAATTAGATGATAGAAATAAGATATATTCGACTATTTTAGAAAATTATTCAAAATATTTAAATGATACATTAGTTAATAATAAATTTAATAAAAAATTTTTTTAATTAGTTTGCTTATAATTTTAGGTGTAGTTATAGTAGGTTTTTTTATTTGTATAGTTCTTTTAAAAGATAATATTATAGCTTTGATTACAGCATTTGGTACAGTTATAAGTGCTATAATTGTTATTCCAACAAAGATGGTTGAATATTTATTTAATCCACAAGAAACTCAACAAATTAATGAAGTTATAAAAAATATTCAAGATTATGACAAAGCTGTTAGAGAAGATTTAGCAAAAAAATAAGGCTGTAAATCTTTATAAAATAAAACTGTTGATATCAATAAGGTAGTCAACAGTTTTTTTATACATTATATTTTAAAAGAGCAAAAAAGTAATGTTATTAATATAAAGAAGTATAATTAGTTATAAATTTAAGATTTTTGATGAAATAATTTTGAGATTAATCATAAAAAATTATTAAATTTTTGTGAATGATAAATTACATTTACAATTTTTTTACAAAAAATTATAAAAAAAATATGAATTTATGAATTATACAAAATTATATTACAAATAATTTGATTTTTATCTGTTTTTGCTAAAAAATGGGGCTGTAACGACCTATAAAGAAAAAAAGTAGCAAAAAACGCAAAAATGTACGAGGAATCGTACATTTTTTTTGGTATAATTGAAATATGAAAACAAATAAATTATACAAGAAAGATTATAACTCATATCAACCAACATTACCACTAGATTTTACAGTTTCTTATGACGTTGATATACCCAAGAATGATATTTCAAGAACAGTTAAGAGTATCGTGGAAAGGATAAATTTGGCAAAATATATCGATTTCTCTAACAGAAATACATATGGGTATGATGCTGTCATGATGTTTGAATGTGTCATTTTAGGAAAAACATTAAAAGGATACGTTTCCGTAAGAGAATACGAAGAACTATGCAGATTTGATAACCGGTTTA
>NZ_NFKR01000059.1 GCF_002160495.1 Erysipelatoclostridium sp. An173
ACTATCGTTGTAATGTCAATACTTTTCTTTGAAAAAATGATAAAAAAGAGAGGGCATATTTGCAATATAACCCTCATATGTCATTCATTCCTTAACTTAATGACATTGGGCTTAACCAGGTTTACTTTTTTTTAATGAAGATGTAGCTGGTCCATTTAATAATTTACCATAACAATTATAGATTGAACCATGACAAGGACAACACCATGTTTGATCTTGTAAATTAAATTCAACTACACATTTTAAATGCGGACAATACGGTGACATATAAAAAACTCGATCATCAAAATCTCGATAAATCGCTAATAAACGGCCACGATGCCGTACTACTTTTCCTTCACCAGCTTTTAATTTAACATCTTTAGCCACAAAAATGCGATTTTTAATCATTCCATGATAATTATTTTTGATTAACTTAACAATATCACTACCGGCATGCAAATAATTACCATTACCAATAGCATATAACGAAGCATATTTACTATCTTGATAAACTATTAAGTCATAAATAATCTTACTTGCAACATGACTTAAAGTCATTCCCCATTTATCATAACCATAACTAACATATTCATAATCATTTATTTTACCAATATATGGCAATTTACGTAATGCTTTAGTATCTTGTCCATACCAGTTTTTTTTAGCTAATTGATCAATAACTAAGCAGTGCTGATTATCGACTAATCGCTTAGAATAATTAGTTGTTAAATCTAAAACGCTATTACTATTGCTTTGGATATTTTGATAACTTATATGTTCGCGTTCTTGTAATAATCTAATGAAATAACCATGTTGTAAATTAATTGGATAGCGTGTCATCCAGATTGCTTTTTTTGTTTTGATAATAAGATTATTTACTTTCAAATTAACTAAATTGTCTTCGATAAAACTATCTCTTACTAATGAGTGTTCATAAATTTCAATATTATTACAAAACTGTAATAGCCCTGCTAAATATTTTAAAGGATGAAAAATAGCCTGATTGTTAAGTCCCATAGAAGCTTGATACCCTTCTAGTTCATTTTCTAATACATTAAAGCCCCATTTTTTTAACATGGCTATTTGCTCAATGATTTTTTCACTGTTTTTTTCATCATTAGCTCCAATATAAGAAATATTCTCCTGATAGTCACAATCAATTTGTTTTTCGTCAATTATCTTTTTAATTTCACAAAAAGCTTCATAATTAGATTCTAAATATTGCTTGGCTTTATTGATATTATATGCTTTTGCAAGTTCACTATAAATTGCGCCATGTAAATATGTTACTTTACCAGTAGTGTGCCCTGTAGTTTGACTAGCTAGGGTATTTGCTTCTAATAAAGCTACTTTTAAGCCACTATTATTTAAACGATATGCCAAAGTAATTCCACTTATTCCCCCACCAATGATAACTACATCATAATTTGCTTCTTTAGTTATTTGGGGATAACTATTTAGTTTAACTGTTTTTTGCCAATAAGATTGATTCTCCATATTTTCACCTAGTTTATTTATACCCAAATAAATTAAATTTAAAAAGTTTTTAAATAAAAAGTAATTTTTAATATTAAAGGGTATATAAATAGTAGCTATATAAAATTTAGGAGGTAAACATGGAAAAAAAGCTTTCAAATTTATTTTTTAAAAATTTACTTATTGAACGTAATTTAATTCCATTAATTATTAATCAAGCTCTATTCAATGGAAAAGACTATATCAAAAATGAAGATTTGCTGGATATTGATATTGCATTTATAAAAGAAGAGATTGAAATTATGTCTAATAAAATTCAAAATTTTGATCTCATTGTCAAAAGATTTGCTAATCAAATATTTTTATTAGTTATTGCTAAATATCAAAGTGATATTGATCAGGATATTTTAAAAATTTATGAACGTTTTTGCTATGAATCGATTGCTACTAAAATAACTTTATCTGATGATAAATTTAAAAATCTTCAACCAAATGTTTATACTTTTGTTATTATCCACAGTGAACCAAAAAAACAATTATATAACTAAAAAAGTACTAACTATAGTACTTTTTTATTCAATCGGTTTTAAGTTTTTCATTGAAAAATCCAAGATTGGTGCATTATATGTAATTGCTCCTGATGAAACAAAATCAACACCAATAGCCACAATTTCTAGTAATCTTTCTTCAGTAACATTACCAGAACATTCAGTCTGTGCCTGATGATCAATTAAGGCAACAGCTTTTTTCATCGTTTCATTATCCATATTATCAAGCATGATAATATCAGCTTTAGCTGCTATTGCTTCTTGAACTTGTTCTAGTGTTTCTACTTCAACTTCGATTTTACGAACAAATGGTGCATATTCACGAGCTAAAGCAACTGCTTTTGTAATACTTCCAGCTGCACCGATATGATTATCTTTAATTAAAACACCATCTGATAAATTATAACGATGATTAGTTCCGCCACCAACTTTTACTGCATATTTTTCAAATATACGGTTATTAGGAGTTGTCTTACGGGTATCTAATAATTTTGTTTTACTACCTTTTAAAATATCAACTGATTTTTTTGTATAAGTAGCAATACCACTCATTCGTTGCAAATAATTTAAAGCAACTCGTTCACCAGATAATAAAACTCTAATATCACCAATGACTTCTCCAATATGATCACCATTTTTAATAATATCTCCATCATGATATGTTGTTTTAAATTGACAATCTGGATCTAATAATTTAAAAGTTCTTTCAAAAACTTCTAAGCCACAAATAATCCCATCTTGCTTACAAATTAAATCAACACGTCCTAATTTAGGCTCTTTCATAATGGCATTTGTTGTAACATCTTCACTAGTAATATCTTCTTTTAAAGCACTTAAAATATATTCATCAATATTAACTTTAAGATTTACACCATTTATCATAAAATTCACCATCTTTTCTTTTAATCTCATCCATAATTAACTGTTTGTTTTCTATTGCCAATTTTTCTTTATCATAATTATCTAAATTGATAATTCGATCAATTAATAGTGTATCATCGATATGTTCACTAATTTTTTTAGCTGCTCTTTTAGCAAAAACTAAGCTTTCAAGCAAAGAATTACTAGCTAACCGATTAGCACCATGGACTCCATTACAAGCTGTTTCACCAACGGCATAAAGATTTTCCATTGATGTTTGACCCCAAGTATCTGTTTTAATTCCACCCATTAAATAATGTTGCGCAGGAACAACAGGAATTGGATCTTTAAACATATCATAACCTTCTTCCAAACATTTTTTATATATATTTGGAAAGCGATTTTTTATTTGATCATGATCCATATGAATTACTGATAAGTAAACATACTTTGCATTATATTTATCCATTTCCGCCTTAATAGCATTACTAACAACATCACGAGGCAATAATTCGTCAACAAAACGTTCCATCCGCGGATTTAATAGATATGCGCCTTCGCCACGAACTGATTCACTTATTAAAAAACTACGTCCTGGCTTAGTAGTATATAAAGTAGTTGGATGAATTTGAATATAATTTAAATTTTCTAATTCGATGTTATTTCTTAGTGCAATAGCAAAACTATCACCGGTAATGTGTCTAAAATTTGATGAATGCTGGAATAAACCACCAATTCCACCAGTAGCTAAAATAATCATTTTAGCATTAATTTGCATTACTTTACCATCTTTTTCAACTACGATACCTGTTGCGACATTATTTTTATTTATAATGTCTAACATTGTAGCATTTTCAACAACAGTTATATTTTTACGCTTTTCAATTTGCATTATCAATTTGGAAGTAATTTCTTTACCAGTAACATCTTGATGATGCAAAATCCGATACTGTGAATGTGCTCCTTCACGGGTATAGGCTAAATTCCCTTCGCTATCACGATCAAACTCAACGCCATAATCCATTAAATCTTTCATAATTTGTGGTGATTGTTGAATCATAATCTTAACAGATTCTGGATTATTCTCATTACGACCCGCTTTTAATGTATCTTGATAAAAAGCATCAAAGTCATCAGCACTTTTTAAGGTACAAATACCTCCTTGTGCCAAATAAGAATCACTATTTTCTTTTTTATCTTTAGTAATCATTAAAATTTTTAAATTTTCTGGTAAACAAAGTCCAGCAAAAAGACCCGCTGCACCGGTACCAACAATTATTACATCATAATTATCATCCATGTTTTAGCCCCTCTTACTTAGCAAGTTCATGCATTCTTTCTAATGGTTTTTTTGCTTTAGCCATAAACTCATCATCTAATTCTACTTTGTTTAAACCATATTTTAAACAATCCCGTACTTTTTCCAATGTATTTTTCTTCATATTTGGACATACAAGTTTCTCACTAGCTAAATAAAACTTTTTATTTGGATTTTGTTTTTCCATTTCATGAATTACACCAACTTCAGTAACAACAATAAACTCATCATGTTCATTATCATTAGTTGCATAATCAATGATTCCTGATGTACTACCAGCATAATCTGATAATGCAACACATTCAGGTTTACATTCTGGATGGATTAAAATTGGTGCATTTGGATGCGCTGCTTTAGCCTTTTTTAAATCCTCAACAGTAATTTGATAATGGCTAGGGCAGTGCCCATCACAAAATAAGAAATTCTTTTCAGGAAACATTTTAGCAATGTGATGCCCTAAATTTTGATCTGGTATAAATAAAATATTTTTATTTGGTAAAGCTCCAACAATTTTTTTAGCATTTGATGATGTAACACAGACATCTGACAAAGTTTTTATCTTAGCTGTTGAATTAATATAACATACTACACACAAATCATCATATTGTTCTCTCATATTATTGATAAATTGTTCATCAACCATATGAGCCATTGGACAATCTGCATTTGCATCTGGCATTAGTACTGTTTTATTAGGGCTTAATAGCTTAGCACTTTCACCCATAAATTCAACTCCCGCAAAGACGATAACATCTTGTGGACAGTCAACAGCTATTTTTGATAAATAATATGAATCACCTAGATAATCGGCAATATCTTGAATTGCACCATCAACGTAATAATGTGCTAAAATAACAGCATTTTTTTCTTTTTTTAATTGATTAATTTCTTCGATAATTTCCTTCATTAATCTATCCCCATTCACTATTCTATGTTAGGTATAAATATCCCATAAAACTATTATAATGTCAAGTGAAAATATTAACAAGACTTATTTAAACAATAAAATAATCTTTTTTAGTTATGAAAAAACAGATTACCAATGTGACTTTTGATAATCTGTCATTACATTTATTATTTTATTGATAACAATTGTGCTGCTGTATTTTCTAAATTAATTTTAGCACTTTTAATTTCATCATACTTAGCTTGATCACATGTTTCAAAATCAACTTTCTTAATTAACTTTTTAAAACTTGCTAGTTCATTTTTTATCATTGATTTTGTTTGTTTATCAAGTTTTTTACCATGTTGTACTAAAGCAGAATCAACTTGCATTACTAATGTTTCAACTTCATTTTTGAATACTAAACGTTCTTTTAATAGCGCATCTTGCTGTTCGAACTCTTTAGCTTCTCTAATTGCCTGTTCAATATCTGATTCTGACATATTTGAAGTATTTTCAATAGTAATACTTTGCATATTACCACTAGCTAGATCTTTAGCCGAAACATTAACAATTCCATTGGCATCAATGTCAAATGTAACTTCGATTTGTGGGACCCCACGCATTGCTCTTTTAATTTTTTTCAATTTGAACTTTCCTAAGCTTTTATTATCCTTAGCTAAAGGACGTTCTCCTTGTAAAACATTAATTTCTACTTGAGTCTGGAAGTTACCAGATGTAGTAAAGATCTGACTGTGACTTGTTGGAATCGTAGTATTACGTTCAATCAATGGTGTTGCTACACCGCCAACAGTTTCAACAGATAATGTAAGTGGTGTTACATCCAATAACAAGACATCAAAATTACCAGTTGTTGTTAAATCACCTGATAATTTACCACCTTGAATACTAGCTCCTTGAGCTACACATTCATCAGGATTTAAAGATTTACTTGGCTCAATCCCGGTAATTTCTTTAATTTTTGCTTGAACTGCTGGGATTCTTGATGAACCACCAACTAAAATAATTTTATTTAACTCACTTGGAACTAACTTAGCATCATTTAAAGCATTTTGCATTGGTAAAACAACACGATCAACTAAACCTTTTGTAAGCTCATTAAATTTATTTCTAGTAATTTCAACCTCTAAATTTTTAGGTCCGGTACTTGTATTTGTAATAAATGGTAAATTTACAATTGTTGTAATCATAATTGATAATTCAATTTTAGCTTTTTCAGCTGCTTCATTGATTCTTTGCATAGCAACCTGATCATTACTTAAATCAATTCCTTCAGCTTTTTTAAATTCTTCTAAAATATATTTAGCAACTACATCATTAAAATCATCGCCACCTAAATGATTATCACCTGAAGTAGATAATACCTCAATTACCCCATTTCCAATTTCGATAATTGAAACATCGAACGTTCCACCACCAAGATCAAAAACCATTACTTTTTGGCCATAGCTGTTTTCTAGACCATAAGCTAAGGCAGCTGCCGTTGGTTCGTTAATAATTCTTTTAACATTTAAACCAGCGATTCTTCCAGCATCTTTTGTTGCCTGACGTTGAGCATCATTAAAATAAGCTGGTACAGTAATAACTGCATCATTAATTGGTTCATGTAAATAAGCTTCCGCATCAATTTTTAATTTTTGTAAAATCATTGCTGAAATCTCTTGCGGACTATAATTTTTACCATTGATTCTTTTTCGATAATCTGTTCCCATTTCTCTTTTTATTGAAACAATAGTGTTTTGAGGATTAGTTACCGCTTGTCTTTTAGCGTTTTCACCTACTAATCTTTTACCATCATTTGTAAAAGCAACAATACTGGGTGTCGTTTTATTTCCTTCGGCATTAGGAATGATAACAGCTTTGCCATCTTCCATATAAGCCATACAACTATTTGTAGTTCCTAAATCAATTCCAATTACTTTACTCATTAATTAACATCTCCTTTTATTAAAAGCAACAACAACTTAATAAACAGTTAATCATCATGATACTATAACAACATTGAATCGGATCACCAAATGGCGAACCATATGTTTCTTGACCTTGTTGATACTGTCTTTGTCCCCCACGGAGCTGTTGTAATAATAACATATATTGTAAAT
This sequence comes from Erysipelatoclostridium sp. An173, assembly GCF_002160495.1. Lineage (GTDB taxonomy): Bacteria > Bacillota_I > Bacilli_A > Erysipelotrichales > Coprobacillaceae > Thomasclavelia > Thomasclavelia merdavium. The sequence goes on from NZ_NFKR01000059.1 coordinate 7,195, forward strand.
TACCTGGTTCCATTTGCGCAGCTGTTTGAGCATATTCAACTGCTGTAATGTTATTACCAATTCCATTCATAGCAATAGCACTATAATAGAACCACATTGCATTTCTTGTTTTAATCTGATCTAAAACATTTAAAGCTTCTTGATATCTTCTTGCATTTATAAAACCAGCCGCTTCATTAAAAGCACTTTGGTCATTTGTATATTGATATTGATAACTAGATTGTCCGTTATAACCCGCACTTTGACTATTACCATATGTTCGATTAGTAAAGCCTTTTTTACGCTCATCCATAATCGTTTTATATGCAGTCTGTACTTCTTTAAATTTTTCAGTATACGCTGCTTGATTAGGGTTGTTGATATTAGCATCAGGATGGTATTTTTTACTTAGCGTACGATATGCTTTTTTTACTTCATCATCAGTTGCATCTGGTGATATTCCTAATATTTGATACGGGTTCATCATTTCCTACCTTCCAATCGTTTTTGTTTAACCATTTCATATCTTGTCCATACCCCACCATATAAAATATTTCTTATTAGTGAAGCATTTTCAATAATCGGTAATCTTTCAAAAGCCATTGTAGCTTCTGAAATCATTAATTCTAAAATTTCTTTACTTCTATTTTCAAAATCATCTGTTTGATACAATTCTTTAAAAGGATTAAAAGTTCCTTTTTTTAAATCACTTTCTATATCTTCATAAGCATCTATAAAATAAATAAATTTTCCTAAATAAAAACCAAGATGGTACAACTCATCATACCATTCATCATTTTTATAAGCACATATTTCGCCCATAACTTTACCAAAATGATTAGATATTTCATCAAGATTAACCTTATCTTGCTTTTCAGACAAATTTATTTCCTGTAAACAAGCCTCAATCTTAGCTACTTTATCAGGATATTCATCCTTTACTTCTTGATAAGCTTTATTAATTAACTTCTTATAAGCTTGTTTAGAAACTTTTCGTTCATCTTGCCAATCATCTTCACATTTAAAATAAGTTAAAACTATGGTCATCTTAGCTGCATAATCAACACATTCGTTATAACGGGTTAAATGTTTTTTCATCGGATGAACTATACAACGTCTTTGTTCAACCTTTGTTTCTGGTTCATATAATCCAGACAATAAGATACTAATAAAATTTAAATCAAAATTCAAGGAAATTTGGGCTCTAGCCCCATATTTTTCCTTTAAGACTTTACATAAGCCACAATAATAAGAATGATAAACATCATATTCCTTAAATTTTAATTCTGGTTTGTTAACAACTACATAGCCAAACATCTTACGTTCTCTTTTCAAATTTATTTTGACAGCTTGGACAAGTAACAATTACTTTCCCATTTCCTTTAGGTACCCGTACTTTTTGTTTACAGTTAGGACAACTAAAATATTTATGACTTGGATCTTGACGATTCATTAATTTTAACTCTAACCATCTGCTTAACGGTTTAAAGAAATTTAAATATTTTTCATTTTCACGATTACGAGCAAAAATATTTTTAGAAAACATTCTAAAAATTGCAATTAACCATGAAGCATATGCAATAAAAAGAATTATTGGGCTTTGAATAAATAAAGTAATAACAAAGCAAGCAATACAAATGATCATTAAAAAACTATTTAACTGATCTATCCCATATCTTCCTTGCATAAATGCATTAAATCTTTCTCTCATTACTATTCCCCATTTCAATGTATTCAGTATATTTATCAAATATTAACTATTAATGAACTGTAAATAAAAGTTTTATTAAATATGGCTATTCATCAACAAAAAAGAAGTGTCATTATTAACTGACACCTCAATCCTTACAAAATTTCTAAAACACAGCTTTTACTCTTATTTTATCATAGCCAAAATTTCTTCTAGTGGTTGATCGCTTGCTAGCATCTTAAAAATCAATTCATACTCACCAACTTCTAAGTTAGCTAAAATATCAATATCCTCATCTGGATATTTTATCTTAAATAATTGTAATGTTAAATTTTTAATCTCATCTTTTTTCCCTAGTTCTTTTCCAATTTCTATTCCTTCTTCTTTGCCTCGGATATAATTAGCCTTCATTTCACTGTTTTTGGCTTGAATGTTTAATTCCCGATTATATGCTGCCAGCCTTAATTCTTCATCCTGATTGAATCTTTCCATCTTATCTTTCATTATCCCGATCACCTTCATCTTCTCTAGCCCCATTATATCATCTGTTATTCCATTTGCAAAGATATAGAGCGCCAGCTCCAGTTCGTTGAACTTATCTAATCCCTTATATTCTTCAATTACATTGATGTATGGTAATTGGACATAGACTCTCGTCGTTAGATTGTTCTTTTCCAGTTTTCCTTTTTCATTTCGGCTTTGATATGTATCATATAGGGTTAGATTATCACTATCAACAT
>NZ_NFKR01000006.1 GCF_002160495.1 Erysipelatoclostridium sp. An173
CCATGGTTCCGTAGCTCAGTCGGTAGAGCAGAGGACTGAAAATCCTCGTGTCGCTGGTTCGATTCCGGCCGGAACCACCATTTGACTTAACAACTGTAAGGTTGTTTTTTTATTATTTAAAATATAGATCTTAGAAGTAGTTTATATAAATTACTTCTTTTTTTATATAACAGTTGTTAATTGAGCTATTATTAGTTATTTATTAGATAATGCATAATATGTTTATCAAAACAAACATAAATCATGTATACTATAATTGTTAAATTAATAATTTGTAGAAGGACAGATTTATATGATATTAGATATAGAAAATATTACCAAAGATAGTATCTTTTTAGATAAAGTTAATAACCTTGCAAAAGAGGCTTTTCCACCTGAAGAATATTTAGAACCAGCAAAAATTATCGAGATGGCAAAAGCAGATAATTTTAATTTTTTAGCATTAAAGGATAAAGATACTTTTGTTGACTTTATGGTCGTTCTTACATCTAAAGATTTAGCATATCTTTTCTTTTTAACAATCGATTCATCTTGTCGTTCAAAAGGGTATAAAAGTCGTGCTATTAAAATTTTAAAAGAAAAATATCCATCAAAGAAACAAGTTGTTGATTTTGAAATGCTTGATAATTTAGCTGATAATAGTATTCAAAGAGAAAAAAGACGTAACTTTTATTTACATAATGGGTATGTAAAGGAGCAGGGCTTTTCCTATCATATCTTGGTGTAGATTATGAAGTGTTTTGTATGGATGATAATTTTGAACTAGAGGTTTTTAAAGCGATGATGAAGACAATTCAGGTTAAGGGTTTTGATTCTAAATATTTAAGTAAATCTGATAAGTTTAATGTATAGAAAATTATAATAAGCGTGTAATAAAATTATAAATACAGTTGGATTATTAAAGAAGAATTAACAAGTAATAGAGGTTGATTATTATAGTTATCATTTTACTTTTTATTTGTAATTCTTTTTTTATATATAAATATTGTATTTCTATATGATTATGATATACTGATGACTAGATTTAATGAGGTGATTTAATGAAGTATAAAGAGTTTAGAATGTTAATATTCTCAATTATTTTTTTTCTAGCGGTTAGTGGAGCATGTGTATATTTTGCTTTAGATAATAATCGAACAAAAGTTATTATTGGTATTATTTTAGCTTTTACACTATTAATAATTTTAACAACTAAATATAATTTGAAAATATTTAATGATTCAACATTGATTTATGAATTTAAAGGAATAGGTATCTTACCTGCATTAATTGAGTATAAAGATATTAAGGACGTTACTTTGCTTGGAAAGCATAAATTGAAAATCAAACATCGTGGACAGTCAACGCTTTATATTTTAAATGCTGAGGCATTTTATGAAGAATTGATGGAAAATATTAACGAATATAAAAAAGGCGCTATTTAAGAAAGATAGCGCCTTATTAAATTAATAAATTCCTTGAGAAATCATTGCAGCAACAACTTTTTCGAATCCAGCGATATTAGCACCTTTTACTAAATCATATCCTAATCCATATTTTTCAGCAGCTGCTTTTGAGTTATCATGAATATTTTTCATGATTTCTTTTAATTTAGCATCAACTTCTTCTGCAGTCCAGCTATAACGCATTGAGTTTTGAGCCATTTCTAATGCAGATACAGCAACTCCACCAGCGTTAGCAGCTTTTGCAGGTCCTAAAGTTCCACCGTTATTAATGAAGTATTCCATTGCTTCAGGAGTTGTAGGCATATTAGCACCTTCAATAATATATTTAACACCATTAGCAACTAATTGTTTAGCTTCTTCTAATCCAATTTCATTTTGAGTAGCACATGGGAATGCCATATCTACTTTTAATCCCCAAGGTTTTTCACCTGGATGGAATTCGCAACCGAATTTTTCAGCATAATCTTTTAATTTAACATCATTTGATTCACGAATTTTACATAAGAAATCAATTTTTTCATCAGTAGTAATACCTTCTGGATCATAAACATATCCATCACGTCCAGAAATAGAAACTACTTTAGCACCTAATTCACGAGCTTTTAAACAAACTCCCCAAGCAACGTTTCCATATCCAGAACAAGCAATAGTTTTTCCTTCATAACTATCGTTGAAATGTTTTAATACTTCATTTCCATAGTAACAAGCACCAAATCCAGTTGCTTCTGGTCTAATTAAACTTCCTCCATATGGTAATGGTTTACCAGTTAAAACACCATTTTCGAATGCACCACGGATACGACGATATTGTCCATACATATAACCGATTTCACGAGCACCTGTTCCGATATCTCCTGCAGGCACGTCAACATCTGGACCAATATGACGATATAATTCAGTCATAAAGCTTTGGCAGAAACGCATAATTTCGTTATCTGATTTACCTTGTGGATCAAAATCAGAACCACCTTTACCACCACCGATTGGTAATGTAGTAAGTGAGTTTTTGAAAATTTGTTCAAATCCTAAGAATTTAATAATACCTAAGTTAACACTTGGATGTAATCTTAAACCACCTTTATATGGTCCAATAGCACTTGAGAATTGAACACGATATCCACGGTTAACTTGAACTTGTCCATTATCATCCATCCAAGGAACTTTAAACATAATAGTTCTTTCTGGTTCAACTAATCTTTCTAAAATAGCTTGTTTTTCATATTCAGGATGAGCTTCGATTACTGGTCGTAAGCTTTCTAATACTTCTTCTACAGCTTGGATAAATTCAGGCTGATCAGCATTTTTTGTTTTAACTTCATCTAAAACTCTTGTAATATAATCCATTAAAATTGTCCTCCTTTTTTATCTAATCAATATAATACTATTAATCTAATAATAAATAAACATTTTAAGAAAAATATATTATAGATAGAAAAAATTATTAACATTGATATTAAAATACCGCATTTTTCAAAATAATATGATTATATCGGGAAATTTTTAAATCACAAATTCAAAATGTTATTGTATTTTATAATTTTAATAAAAATTTCTTTTCATTTATAACTTAATATGATAATATTGTATACAATAAGAGGTGATAAAAAATGAAAGCGATAAAAAATTTACAACAATTACATCACCACCATTGGATTACCTAGGGTTATATCTTTTATGATACAACCCATTTTGTGCTAAATATTTTTTGGGTGTATCTAATGACAAAATGATTATAGCGAGTCATTAGTAAATGACTCGTTTTTTTGTAAATAAAGGGGGAAATAAAATGGAAGAGTTTAAATATTTAATACCAGAAGAAAGCATTGATGCGATTATTAGCAATGTTGGTAAGTTAAGAGAAATTGAAAATAATCTGCGTACTATCTTTGCTAAAAACAACTATCAAGAAGTATTGATGCCTTCTTTTGAATATGTTGATTTATATACAAAACTAGATTGTGGTTTTGATCAAGAAAAGATGTTTCAATATATTAATCATGAAGGAAAAAATGTGGCAATGCGCTGTGATTTTACTATTCCGTTAGCTCGTTTTTATTCAACAAATAACTTTAATAATGAAGTCGCTCGTTATTGTTATTTTGGCAAAGTGTATCGTAAAGAAATTATGCATAAAGGTCGCTCTAGTGAGTTTTTCCAAGGGGGCGTTGAGTTAATCAATAAACCAGGTATTGCTGGTGATAAAGAATGTTTGACGATGATTTTAGAGTCATTACCACATTTAGGATTAAATAATATATTACTAGAAATTGGTTCGGCTAAATTTTTTAATCGAATTTGTTATTTAGTGGGGGATAAAGCTGATAAATTAACTGAAATTTTAAAATATCGTAATATTAGTGCAATGAAACAGTTTGTAAGTGAAAATGATTTTTCGGATTCATTAAATCAATTATTATTAAAATTACCATTAGCTTTTGGGGATATAAACTTATTAAATAGTGCAATTTGTAATCTTAATGATCCAATATTATTAGAAGCTTTAAATAATTTAAAAGAATTATATGAGGTATTAGATTGTAATGATCAAATTATTTTTGATTTAGGAATGGTACCGGCAATGAAATATTATACTGGGTTAATGATTAAAGGTTACTGTGATAAAAGTGCCCAGCCGATTATTTCTGGTGGTCGTTATGATGATTTATTACCACGTTTTAATAAAAATGTTGGGGCAATTGGTTTTTGTTATCATATGAATCATATTTTAAAAGCATTGGATAAGGAGGGGGAATTCAATGATTAAGATTGCTATTACAAAAGGAAGAATTGAAAAGCAGGTTTGTAAGTTATTACAAGAAGCTAATTATGATATGGAGCCGGTATTTAATAAAGATCGCGAACTTTTAATTAAGACCAAAGATGGCATTGAAATGATTTTTGGTAAGGCTAATGATGTTGTAACATTTTTAGAGCATGGAATTGTTGATGTTGGTTTTGTAGGTAAAGATACTTTAGATGATAGTGATTTTGAAGATTACTATGAATTATTAGATTTAAAAATTGGTAAATGTTATTTTGCAGTTGCCGCCTATCCTGAATATCGAAATAGAAAATATGTCCGTAGAAAAAGAATTGCAAGTAAATATCCTAAAGTCGCTAAAAGTTATTTTGCTAAAAAACAAGAGGATGTTGAAATAATTAAACTAGAGGGTTCAGTAGAATTAGGACCAATCGTCGGAATTAGTGATGCGATAGTTGATATTGTAGAAACCGGATCAACTTTAAAGGCCAATGGATTAGAAGTAATTGAAAAAATCAGTGACATTTCAACTAGAATGATCGTAAATAAAGTAAGTTTAAAATTTAAAAAGGATGAAATTTTTGATTTAGTTAATAAATTAGAAGCAGTAACGGGGGAAGAAAAATGTTAAAAGTAATTGAATACAACGGTAATTTAGAAGCAGTTGCTTTAAAACTTGATAATCGAAAAGAAAATATTAGTAAAGAAGTTAATGATGCGGTAATGAAAATTATTGATGATATTAATAAGCGGGGGAATGAAGCATTATATGAATATTGTTTAAAGTTTGATGGTTATCAAATAAAAGATGAAGCAGATTTAATTGTTAGTGAAGCAGAAAAAGAAATTGCTTTAAAGCAAGTAGATGCTAATTATTTACGAATTCTAGAAAGAACAAAAGAACAGATAATTGAATTTCATAAAAATCAAATTGATAAATCATGGTCTTTATTTAAAGAAAATGGCGTTATTATGGGGCAAATGGTTCGTCCTATTGAACGAGTTGCTTTATATGTTCCAGGGGGAACTGCTTGTTATCCATCAACGGTATTAATGAATGCTTTACCAGCTAAACTGGCTGGAGTTAAAGATTTAGTTATAATTACGCCGGTAAAAGAAGATGGTAAAGTAAATCCAATTATTATAGCAGCTGCAAAAGTTTGTGGCATTGATACAATTTATAAATTTGGAGGAGCTCAAGGTATTGCAGCTATTGCTCATGGCACTCAAACAATAAAAAAAGCTGATAAGATAGTTGGACCAGGAAATATCTATGTTGCTACTGCTAAAAAGTTAAGTTATGGCTTAGTAGATATTGATATGGTAGCTGGACCTAGTGAAGTTTTAGTAATTGCTGATGAAAATGCTAATAGCAAATATATTGCTGCTGATTTAATTAGTCAGGCTGAACATGATAAATTAGCTAGTGCGATGTTAGTAACAACAAGTAAAAGTTTAGTTGATCAAGTTAATCAAGAATTAAAACGTCAGATTGCTTATCTATCACGAAAAGAAATTATTGAAGAATCTTTAGCTAATTATGGTGGGGCGATAATTGTTGATAATATTGATCAGGCTTTTGAGGTTTCTAATTATTTAGCACCTGAACACTTAGAAGTATTAGTTGATAATCCAGTAAATTGTCTTCCTAAAATTAAAAATGCCGGTTCTATCTTTTTAGGTGAATATTCACCAGAACCATTAGGAGACTATATGAGTGGAACTAATCATGTTTTACCTACTGGAGGAACCGCTAAATTTTATTCAGCTTTAGGAGTATACGATTTTGTCAAATATTCATCATATAGTTATTATCCTAAGGATGTTTTAGCTACTTTTAAAGATGATGTTATGGCATTTGCGAAAAGTGAAGGGTTAGATGGACACGCTAATTCAATTGCAGTGCGTTTTGAGGAGGATTACGATGAGAACTAGTAAAATAGAACGTAAAACTTTAGAAACATCTATTTACGTTGACTTAAATCTTGATGGAACTGGAAAAAGTGATATTGATACTGGAATAGGTTTTTTCGACCATATGCTTACATTATTAGCTTTTCATAGTAATTTTGATTTAACGGTTAAGTGCGATGGTGATTTAAAAGTTGATTGCCATCATACTATCGAGGATCTAGGAATTGTTTTAGGAACTTGTTTAAAAGAAGCGTTGAATGATAAAAAAGGTATTAAACGCTATGGATCTTTTACAATTCCAATGGATGAAACATTAGTAACTACTAATTTAGATATTAGTGGTCGACCTTATTTAGTATTTAATGTTAACTTGACTTGTGAAAGAATTGGAACTTTTGAAACAGAGATGGCAGTAGAATTCTTTAGAGCATTTGCATTTAATTCTTTAATAACTTTGCACATTAATCAACATTACGGTACCAATAATCATCATATTGTTGAGGCGGTTTTTAAAAGCTTAGGTAGAGCTTTAAAAGAAGCTGTAAGTATTGATGAAGCTAATAAAGATAAAATAGTATCTTCAAAAGGCGTTTTATAGGAGGAAAAGACCATGGTTGTTATTATAGATTATAATATTGGTAATTTAAGTAGTGTTATTTCAGCATTAAAAAGAGTTGGCATTGATGCTATTATTTCTCGTGATAAAAAAGTAATTGAAAAAGCTAAGGCTATTGTTTTACCAGGAGTTGGTACTTTTCCAGTGGCAATGAATAATTTGAAAAAATATGATTTAATAGATGTTTTAACAAAACAAAAAGAAGCTGGAATACCAATTTTAGGAATATGTTTAGGGATGCAAATTTTATTTGAAAAAGGTTATGAAGTCCAAGAAACACCAGGACTAGGCTTTTTAAAAGGTGAAGTAGTGTATATGGATATTGATGAAAAAGTTCCTCATATGGGATGGAATCAATTACATTTTAATCAAAAACATCCGATTTTAAAATATATTCATGAAAATGATGATGTTTATTTTGTTCATTCATTTATGGCTAAATGTCCTGATGAAGAGTTAGTTGCTTACAGCGATTATGGTAGTACCAATATTACTGCAATTGCTTCAAAAGATAATGTAATTGGATGTCAATTTCATCCAGAAAAAAGTGGAACAGTTGGTAAAAAAATACTCTTAGCGTTTAAGGAGATGATCGAATGTTAATTATTCCAGCAATAGATTTAAAAGATGGACAAGCTGTAAGATTATATAAAGGTGATTATAATCAAAAAACTGTCTACAGTAAAAATCCTGAAGAATTAGCAATAGCTTTTGAAAAAATGGGAGCTAAGATCCTTCATGTTGTTGATTTAGATGGAGCAAAAGATGGAAAGTGTGTTAATTTAGAAGCAATCAAGAAAATAAAACAAGCAACTAAAATGGCTATTGAATTAGGCGGTGGAATCAGAAATATGGATACAGTGGATTTGTATCTAGAAGAAATTGGTATTGACCGCGTTATTCTAGGAACTGCAGCAATAAATGATCCTGATTTTTTAAAAATGGCATTAAAGAAATATGGTTCAAAGAAAATTGTTGTTGGCGTTGATGTTAAAGATGGATATGTATCAACTTCAGGCTGGTTAGAAACAAGTAATGTGCCTTATTTAGATTTTATTTTAGAATTAGAAAAAATAGGAATTGAATATATTGTGGTTACAGATATTAGTAAAGATGGTACTTTACAAGGTCCTAATTTTAAAATGTATGAAAAAATTAAAGCGGCAAGCTCAATTAATTTTGTGGTTTCTGGTGGGGTAAAAGATATTGATAATATTGAAGAAACAGCTAAAAATAATTATTATGCTTGTATTGTAGGAAAGGCATATTATGAAGGAAAAGTTGATCTAAAGGAGGCTATTGCATGCTTACAAAAAGAATAATTCCTTGTTTAGATATTAAAAATGGCAAGGTTGTAAAAGGAGTAAATTTTGTTGGATTAAAAGATGTTGGTGATCCAATCGAACTTGCTAAACGATACGACCAGCAATGTAGTGATGAAGTAGTATTTTTAGATATCACTGCTAGTTATGAACAGCGAGATATTATAAAAGATCTTATTGAACGTGGTGCTAAAGAACTTAGTATTCCACTTGCAGTAGGAGGCGGAATTAGAACTATTGATGATTTTAGGATGATTTTAGCTAGTGGGGCTGATAAAGTATCTGTTAATTCGGCAGCTATTGCTAATCCTGATTTAATTAAAGAAGCTGCTGATGAATTTGGGGTTCAATGTGTTGTCGTTGCTATTGATGCTAAAAAAAGAGCATCAGGAGGATACGATGTTTATGTTAAAGGTGGTCGTGAAAATACTGGAATTGATTTAATTGAATGGGTAAAAAAATGTCAGGAACTTGGAGCTGGTGAAATATTATTAACTTCAATGGATGCTGATGGTACTAAAGCTGGATATGATATTGATATGATTAACGCTGTTTGTGATGTTGTCGATATCCCAGTTATCGCCAGTGGTGGTTGTGGCAGTATCCAGGATATTGTTGATGTTTTTAAAAAGACTAACTGCGATGCCGCTTTAGTTGCTTCGTTATTTCATTTCGGTGAAGCAACTGTTGAACAGGTTCGTCAAGAATTACGTAAAGAAGGAATTAATGTTAGGAGGGCAATTTAATGAAACCTGATTTTAAAAAGATGGAATTAATTCCAGCAATCGTACAAGATTATCAAACTAATCAAATACTAATGCTTGCCTATGTAAATGAGGAAGCTTATAATAAAATGCTTGAAACTAAGCAAACATATTTTTATTCACGTTCACGTAAACAATTGTGGCATAAAGGAGAAACATCAGGACATTTCCAAAATATAAAAGGAATGTATTTAGACTGTGATTTAGATACTTTATTGATTTTTGTTGAACAAATTGGGGTTGCTTGTCATACTGGGGCTTATTCATGTTTCTTTAATGAAGTATTGCCTTTTGATAATACTAATATTTTTAGAAGTTTAGAAAAATTAATTGCTAATCGTAAACAAAATCCAGTTGAAAAATCTTATACTAACTATTTATTGGATCAAGGTGTTGATAAAATATGTAAAAAAGTTGGCGAAGAGGCAAGTGAAACAATTATTGCTGCTAAAAACAATGATAAAGATGAATTGATTGGTGAAATAAGTGATTTGTTTTATCATGTCTTTGTTTTAATGAATAATCAAGGTGTTTCTTTGGATGATGTTGAAAATAAATTGAAAGAACGGCATAAAATTACTGGAAATAAAAAAGAATTTCATACTCGAGGAGAGTATTAAAAGTTTTATTAATTGAATAATTATCCTAAATAGCCAAATTAAAATGGCTATTTTTAATTATATGGAAATTTCGTGTCAATACTACTAGAGTTTGTGGTATAATAACTATTATGTTTTAGGAGGAATTATTATGGAATTATACAACAAAGAAAATTTAAAAGTATTAAAAGATAGCTTGTTAGATGATAGTTATTATATGCCAAAAGGATTATTCCAAAGTAATAAAAATCTTCGTTTAGAAACTAAACTAGCATATGTTGCTATTCTTGATACTTTATTAAAAAAGGCAAATTTTAATCAAGATGGAATTGCTATGTTAAAACGTGACAATCCAATGATTATGGCAACGTTGGAAAAACTTGCTAATAAAGATGTTGATAAAGATAAAATGGAAAAGTATTTTGATGAATTATGTGAAGCTAATTTAATAGAAATTAATAAACAAGATATTTTTGTATATCAAGTTGATTAGTGATGATAAACTATTTAGCTAAAAAATTCATTAATAATTATCAAAATTATGATAATAATAAGGTAAGAGAACAGTATGGGACACTTTGTTCACTAGTTTCTATTGGTTGTAATATAATTCTGGTACTGTTTAAACTTACAATGGGTGGCATTACTAATAGTATTGCCATAATCGCAGATGGATTAAACAATCTATCTGATGTTGGTAGTAATTTAGCTTCACTATTTGGCTTTAAATTAGCAAATAAACATCCTGATGCCGAACATCCTTATGGCCATGGTCGTATTGAATATGTCGCTGGATTAATCATTGCTTTTTTAATTTTATTAGTTGGATTTCAGTCTTTAAGAGATTCTGTTTTAAAGATTTTTAATCCTGAAAAAGTTGTTTTTACTTATATAGCGGCAATAATATTGGTTGTTTCAATTTTTATTAAATTATACATGGCACATTTTAATAAAATTGTAGCTGGTAAAATAAATTCAACAACTTTACAAGCAGCAAGCCAGGATAGTTTAAATGATTGTTTGACAACGGCAGCTTCTTTAATTGCACTTATTGCTTCAATTTATACTGATTTACCAATTGATGGTATTATTGGTTCACTTGTATCAATTATTGTTTTGAAATCAGGAATTGAGATTTTCAAAGATACTGTTAATCCATTATTAGGAATGGCTCCAGATAAAGAATTAGTAAAAGAAATAGCAGATTATATTTTATCTTATCCTGAAGTTTTAGGAATACATGATTTGATGATGCATGATTATGGACCAGGGAGAAGATTTTTAACTTTACATACTGAAGTTAATTGCAATGATGATATTATGGCTGTTCATGATGCAATGGACATTATTGAACGAGCAATTCTAGATAAATATCATATTTTAACTACTATTCATATGGATCCAATCGATTCAAATGATGCGTTGACCAATGAATTAAAAGAAATGGTTGCAACGATAGTTAAAGATATTAATCAAGAATATAGTATTCACGATTTTAGAGTAGTAACTGGTCCAACACATACTAACTTAATTTTTGATGTTTTATTACCAATAGATGATCAAGTTGATCATAAATCACTAAAAAAAGAAATTGATCAAAAAATTAAGAATATTAATGAAAATTATTTTACAGTTATGCAAATAGAACATAGCTATATTTAAAAGAGCAGTTCATTTCGAACCGCTCTTTTTTATGCTCTGAAAACTACTTCTTCTTTTTCATACATCATTTTAGCACCAACCATTGCAATTATTACATAGGCAACTGACCAGGCAAAAGTAATATATAAATGAGTGTAATTTAATTGATTAAAGATAATTTCTTTAATAACAATTACTACATTTAAAATTGGAATATTCATCATCGCAGTAGAAACACTGCTTGGTTCTGTATACATTGTAATAACAGATAATAGTACCGGAATCAAAGTTACTGGTGTTAAATATGTATTAGCTTCTTTAATTGATCTAGCATAAGTTGAAACTAATAGCATAACTGCTGATATAAATAAAACGTATAAAATTGCTAATACTGCAATTAATAACATGCTTTGTATTGATATATTGATAGTTAATGGCATTGTTTCACTTAATCCAAATTTAAATGCCAACAATAATCCTACACCAGAGAAAATTGAGGTAATTGTTCCAAAAGTCGCAGTAACAATCAATTTTGCAATTAAAATCGAACTTCTAGAAACCCCAGTAGAAAGAAGCGGTTCTAATGTACCGCGTTCTTTTTCACCAGCACCTAAATCAGTTGCAATAGGTGTAATTCCTGAACCTGAATAACCAATAATCATCATAGGAATTAACATTCCTAACATCATCAAAGACACACCATCACTTTCTTGATCTTTTGCATGTTCTTGATAATTGAAAGGCTGCAATAATGTACTTGATAAATTATTAGCTTCTAAATAACTAGCTAAGTAATTATTTTGATAATTACTAAAGATTGTTTGGACTGAGCTAATTGCTGTTAATGCTCGTTGTGATGTCGTATCATAGTATAAATCAATCGTTGGAATTTTATTTTCAAGTAATGCTTGATTGATACCATTAGCACTGATATAGGCTGTTATTTCACCTTCATATGCAGCATTAATAGGGTCATCACTTTTTACTAGTTCATATATACCAGCATTTTCAAATAATTGGACGATTTGTGGTTCGTCACAGTCGAGTACAATTTTATAACGATTATCTTCACTTGGTGCAGCCATATCTGATACTGATGAAAAGATAAAAGTAAATAATAAAGGCATAATTATGATCGGAATAACAAAAGTCATCAAAAGTGTTTTACGATCTCTTAAAATATCTTTAAATTCTTTTTTTACAATCGTCATTATGTTATTCATAGTTATTTCCTCCAATGCATTCAATAAATAAATCTTCAAGAGTATCTTTTTGATAATCTTTTTTTAATTGTTCAATTGTTCCACTGGCAACAACCTTACCTTTATGAATAATAATAATACGATCACATAGTTTTTCTGTTTCGTACATATTGTGGCTAGAAAATACAATTGCTTTATTTTCTGACTTACATTTTAAAATAAAGTCGTGAATCAATTTACTAGATAGTACATCAAGACCGGTAGTTGGTTCATCAAAAAGCATTACATCAGGACGATGAACTATACTTCTAGCTAAAGAAACTTTTTGTTTCATACCACGACTATACTTACCAACAGGACGGTCAATATAATCGGTCATTTCTAAATCACTAGCTATTTGTTCAACTGCTTCTTTAGCTTCTTGATCACTCATTCCATTTAGTTTTGCAAAATAAGTCATGTTTTCACGTCCGGTTAGTCGATCATATAAAGCAACATCGCCACCGAATAAGATTCCAATATGGCCCCTGATTTTATCAGGATGATCAATAATGTTAAATTTATTAATACTTGCAGTTCCGCTAGTTGGTTTTAACATTGTGGCAATCATCCTTAATGTTGTAGTTTTACCGGCACCGTTTTCTCCAAGTAAACCAACAATTTCGCCTGGGTTTACTTCAAAAGAAACGTTTTCTACGGCTGTAATTTTTTTAAATTTTTTGGTCAGATTTTCAACCTTCAACATAGAATTCCCCTCCATATAGTCTTTTGATAACATAATTATATAACTTTTTAATTTTATAAGCGATAAATTAAATCTTATAAGTTATCAAATTAAGAATATTTAAGATTTAATATTTTATTGATTTTCTTCAAATAGAAAAACTTCTTCAATTGTAAGATTAAAAAATTTGGCTATTTTATATGCTAACAAAAGAGATGCTGTATATTTGCCTACCTCAATTGAGGTAATAGTCTGTCGGGTTACCCCGACAGACCTAGCTAGTGCCTCTTGTGAAATATTTTGTTGTTTACGTAGTTCTTTAACTCTGTTTTTCAATATTATCACCCGCTTTGCAAAGCTTGCTTTACATTTTTAGTATAGTTTACTTTGCATTGAAAGTCAATAACCACAAATTATTTTGGATATTTAATCGCATTTTTTTCTAATTTATTTTCAATAATTGTTTTAATATCAAGATTTAATGAGTAAGCTAATTGAAAACAATAAATTAATACATCAGCTAATTCATCGCTGAAATTATCAATATTTAAATTACTATCCCATTGAATACATTCAAGTAATTCGCTAGCTTCAATAACTATACTTTTGATTAGACTATCAGGATAATCTAATTGATCCCAATTTCTCTCCTTAACAAATTTAATGATTTTATTTTCTAATTCTTCCATTTTATTTCCCTTCCTTTGTATTAATTATATCTATAATATATCAGGTTTCAATAAATCATAGCAAAAAAGTAGGAAATATTTTAAAAATCACTTGACTTTCATAGATGATTTAGCTAATATATTGCCAACGACGTTGAAAAGAAGAGTAGTTTATATTAGCTTGATAGAGAGTTCTTGGCTGGTGGAAAAGAATAAGCGAGGATAAATGAAGATGGTCTTGGAGTCTTATAGGCGATATTTAGTCTATAACGGGAGCGCCCGTTATTGCGCTAGAGTATGATGGTACTCGATGAGGTTATTATTGTAAGATAATAATAAATTAAGGTGGTAACACGGGTGATGCTCGTCCTTAGATAGGACGGGTTTTTTTATTTTTTAGGAGGGTAAAATGATTGAAATAAAAAATGTAAGTAAAACTTTTAATTTAAAAAACAAAAGTGTTCAAGCTGTTAATGATGTTTCATTGACGATTGATACAGGTGATATTTATGGCATTATTGGTTTTAGCGGGGCAGGGAAATCAACATTGTTAAGGATGATTAATCAATTAGAAGTACAAGATGAAGGTGAAATTTTAATTGATGGTCAAGATATAAAAAAACTTTCAAAACAAGAGTTAAGAAAATTACGAACTAAAATTGGAATGATTTTTCAGCATTTTAATTTACTATGGTCAAAGACTGTTAGTCAAAATATTGAATTGGCTTTACAAATAGCAGGGCATAAAAATAAATTGACACGACAACAAAAAGTTCAGGAGTTAATATCTTTAGTTGGTTTAATTGGAAGAGAAAATGCTTATCCTAGTGAATTGTCAGGTGGTCAAAAACAACGTGTGGCAATAGCTAGAGCGTTAGCTAATGATCCTAAAGTGTTGTTATGTGATGAGGCAACAAGTGCTTTAGATCCACAAACGACAAGTGCGATTTTGGATTTATTATTAAAAATAAATCGAGAGTTAAATATTACGATTATAATGATCAGTCATCAAATGGAAGTTGTACAAAAGATTTGTAATCAAATTGCTATTATGGCTGATGGCAGAGTAATTGAACAAGGTTTGGTAGAAGATATTTTTAGAAATCCTAAACATGAGATTACTAAAAGTTTTATATATAAAAGTAATGGTGATTTTGATGAAAAGATGTTAAAAGAAATTTACTCGAAGGGACAATTGATTAAAGTAACATTTAATGATCAGGTTAGTCGTTTACCTATTTTGACTAAAGTAATTCGAAACTGTGATGCTGATTTGAATGTTATTGAAGCTAATTTAAGCAATACTCTTTCTAGTTCTTTTGGGGTGATGGTTCTTGAAGTAATCGGTGATTATAAAGAAGTAGTAGATTTATTTATTCAATATAAAGCACAGGTGGAGGTAATATAATGCAAGCTTTTTTAGAAAATATTGATTTTAATCAAATGTTCGAAGCATTAATGGAAACATTATTTATGACTGGGGTTTCATTAATTGTTGCAGTTATTATTGGTTTGATTTTAGGAATTTTAATTTATTTGACCCAGGATGATGGTTTATATCCACATTTATTTGTTAATAAAATTTTAAATTGGATAGTTAATATATTACGAGCAATACCATTTATTATTTTGTTGATTTTATTGATTCCTTTTACAAAAGCAATAGTTGGGACAATGTTAGGTGCTAAAGCGGCATTACCATCATTAATTTTATCTAGTGCCCCTTTTTATGGAAGAATGGTTATGATTGCTTTAAATGAAGTTGATAAAGGAACTATTGAAGCTAGTAAAGCCATGGGAGCTACTAATTTACAAATTGTTATGAAAATTTTAATTCCAGAAGCCAAACCTGCATTGATTTCTTCAATTTCAGTGATGGGAATTTCACTAGTTGGTTATACAGCAATGGCTGGAGCAATTGGTGCAGGCGGGCTTGGTAATTTAGCTTATTTATATGGTTTTGTAAGACAAAATAATTATGTAACATACATGGCTACAGCATTAATTTTGATTATTGTTTTTATTATTCAATTTGCTGGTGATTATGTGGTTAGAAAAATAGATAGAAGATAGGAGAAAAAAGATGAAAAAGATAATATTATTAATTTGTTTATTTTTAGGTTTTAGTTTGACGGGATGTCAAAGTAGTGATGATGCTAATACTTTAACAGTTGCTGCTACTTCTAAACCTCATGGGGACATTTTAGAAGAAGCTAAGAATATTTTAAAGAAAGATTATGATATTGATTTAAAAATTGAAATTCTAGATGACTATTATATTTTTAATAGATCGTTAGATAATGGTGATGTAGATGCCAATTATTTTCAGCACTTACCTTTTTTTGAAGATGATGTAGAAAAAAATGGTTATGATATTGTTAATGCTGGTGGTATTCATATTGAACCGTTTGGTTTTTATTCTAAGAAAATTGATGATATTAGCGAGTTAAAGAAAAATGATGTAGTTATTATTTCTAATTCAGTTGCTGATCATGGTCGTATTTTATCAATATTAGATACAGCAGGAATTATAGAGTTGGATGATAATGTAAAAATTCAAGAAGCAACGATTGAAGATATTGTGGCAAATCCACTAAATTTAAAATTTGAAGAAATTAAACCGGAAATGTTAACGACTGCTTATCAAAATAATGAAGGGGCTATGGTTGCAATCAATGGAAATTATGCAATTGATGCTAATTTAAATCCAACTAAAGATGCGCTTCTTTTAGAAAGTGCCAACGAAAACAATCCTTATGTAAATATCATTGCTTGTAAAGATGAAAATGATGAAAGAGTAAAAGCATTAGTTGCTGTTTTAAAATCAGATCAAATTAAAAAATTTATCAATGATACATATCAAGATGGTTCTGTTATTCCGGTAGTATAGTTATTAAGGTAGAAATTTCTACCTTTTTTATTTGTTAGTTGTTTTTATGATATCGATATTTTATAATTCTATATGGAATCGAGGAAATTATGGAAATAAGTTTTTTTGAAAAAATAGTCAAAATACTAAATTTAGGTCAGTTAACATCTTCGCCTCAAAAATTAACAGGTGGTTTGACTCATCAAATGTATGCAATAACAACTGACAAAAATAAATATGCCATTAAGATATTAAACCCAGAAATTATGAAAAGACCAACAGCTATGTCTAATTTCAAACGGGCACAACAATTAGAATTGATTTTACAAGAACATGGATTGCCAATTATTCCGGCATTAATTTTTAATCAAAAGAAAATGCAAAAAATAGATGATATCTATTTCTATGTTTATGATTATTATCAAGGAAAAAGTTTAAAACAGGAACAAATTAATAAGGTTCATTGTCAAAAAATAAGCAGTTTATTAGCAAAGATTCATCAAATTGAAATAAAAAAGCAAAGATATTTAAAAGAACCCGTAAATATTGATTGGAATTATTATTTAAGAAAAATAGAACATCAAGAGATTTATGACTTATTAGAAAAAAATGTTTTATTACTTGATGAATTATTAAAAAAAGCTAATCAGGCAATTGATAAAATTCCTCCTGTTTTAACAATTTGTCATCGTGATATGGACAGTAAAAATGTTTTATGGCTAGATGATGAATGTCGTATTATCGATTTAGAATGTCTAGATTATGATAGTCCATTTTTAGAGGTCTATGAATTGGCATTAAGTTATAGTGGTTATCAAGAGGGCAAGATTGATTATGAATTATTTAAAGCTTTTATGTTATCTTATTTTGAAAATGGTGGGTTTAAGATTTTAAACTGGCAAGATATACATGATTGTAATTTAGGAATGTTTGAATGGTTAGTTTTTAATTTAAATCGATTAATAACTAATGATGATGTTGATATTGCAATTCAACAAGTTATTTTGACTATTAAGCAAATTAGATATTATAATGAGATAAAAGATAAATTAATGGAAATAATTAAAGAAATTTAGGAGGAAAAAATGAAACGTAAATTTTTCTTTTTTGATATTGATGGAACTTTAGCTGTAGGACAACCAGGAAAACAATATATTCCTGATTCAACTAAAGAAGCAATTGAAAAATTAAAACAAGCTGGTCACTTTGTCGCTATTGCTACTGGACGTAGCTATGCAATGGCTGTTGATCATATGAAAGAATTAGGCTTTAAAAATATGGTAAGTGATGGTGGCAATGGGATTACTATTGATGAAAAATTAATTGAAATCAAACCATTAGATTATCAAAAATGTTTGAATTTAATTGATGAGTGTATCGAACAAAATTATATATGGGCTTTTTCGCCTGATAACACTCAAAGAAGATTAGCGCCTGATAATCGTTTTTATGATTTTACTCATGATATTTATATGAAAACTGAAGTGCAAGAAGGTTTGAATCCAAGAGATTTTGATCAGATTTATAAAGTATATGTTGCTTGTTTTGCGCCTGAAGAAGAAAAATTAGAAAGTTTAAAACAATTACCATGGTGTCGGTTTCACAAAGAGTATATTTTTGTAGAACCTGGAGATAAATCAGTAGGAATTAAAGCTATGGTTGATTATTTTAATGGTGATTATAGTGATGTTGTTGTTTTTGGTGATGAAAAAAATGATTTGAGTATGTTTCAAGATGAATGGACTAGCATTGCTATGGGAAATGCTATTGATGAGTTGAAAGCTAAAGCTACTTATGTAACTGATGCTTGTGATCAAGATGGAATTTATAATGCTTGTAAACATTTTAAATGGATTGATTAACAATGAGTAATAGTCGTTTATTTGAAATTTTATATTATCTTTTAGAACATAAACAAACAACGGCTGATACATTAGCAAACTATTTTGAAGTTTCTAAGCGAACAATATATCGTGATATTCAACGATTAATGATGATGAATTTTCCTATCTATTGTAAAAATGGTTATGATGGTGGTATATATATTGATAATGATTTTGTTTTAGACCGGACATTTTTTACTGATGATGAAAGAATAGAGATTTTAGCAGCATTACAGGAATTTGATTATCTAAAAGGAGAAAATAGCCAGTTAATTAATAAGATGGCAGCTATCTTTAATTTAAATGTTATTGATTGGATTGAGGTAGATTTAAACTCATGGTATCAAAATAATAATTTGAATAAGAAATTTAATGATTTAAAAAGAGCGATTATAACTAATCATGAAATTGTAATTAATTATATTAATTCTAGTGGTCAAAAGTCTAATCGGGTAGTATGGCCATATAAATTATTTTTTAAAAGTGGTACCTGGTATTTATTAGCTTACTGTTTAAATAAAAAAGAAAATCGTATTTTTAGATTGTCTCGAATTCTTAAACTGGAGATTACAGATAAAACTTTTGCTTATAAAAATATTGATTTAAGTAAATATAAAAATAATTTAATTACTGATACTAAAAAGGAAATAGAAGTGACTTTACAATTTGATCATCAAATTGCAAGTGTAGTTTATGATGAATTTAATCACAGTGATATAATAGAAAAGCAAAATGGTGATTTTGTTGTCACAATGAAAGTGTCTAATACATATTGGTTAATGAGTTTTATTTTATCTTTTGGCTCTAAAATAAAAATATTAAAACCAGATTTTTTAAAAGAGCAATTAATAACAGAGATGAAGAAAATGATGGAAATATATCAATGAACCTGACAGAGGATGTCAGGTTTGTTTTGTTATAATATTAGTGAAAATAAAATTATTTAAAGGAGCAATTAAGATGAAAAAATTAGATTATAAAAAAGAATATCGAGATTTATATTTACCAAAAAGAAAGCCGATGCTTATTGATGTTCCTAAGATAAGTTATGTTACTGTCGATGGAAAAGGCAATCCTAATAACAGTGTCGAATATCAAGAAGCGCTTGAATTATTGTATGGCATTTCGTTTACAATAAAAATGTCAAAGATGACAGAAGATAAAATACCGGGATATTTTGAATATGTTGTTCCACCATTAGAAGGATTATGGTGGTGTGAAGATGGAACAATAAATATGCAAAATATTGATAAGGATCAATTTTGTTGGAAATCAATGATTCGTTTACCAGAGTTTGTCGATGAAAAAGTATTTAATCATGCTAAAAAATTGTTAAAAAATAAAAAGCCAGCGATAAATATTGATAAAGTAAAATATGAGGTAATAAAAGAAGGGAAATGTGTTCAAATTATGCATATAGGCAGTTATGATGAAGAACAAGTGTCAATTGATAAAATAGATGCTTTTTTAAAAGCAAATAATTTAAAAGCAGATTTTAATGAACAACGAAAACATCATGAAATATATTTGAGTGATCCGCGTCGTTGTAAAAAAGAAAACTTAAAGACAGTAATTCGAATACCAGTGAAATAATCTAATTATTTACTAATTAAAAAACCAGTGTTAAACTAATAATGTTTAATGGAGGGATAAAATGAAGATTGCAGTATATAATTATCGTGAATTTGATGAGGGAGCATATTTTGAAAAATTTTCTAAAATTTATAATGTAGAGATTGTCAGAATCGATGATGCGCCTGATTTACAAAATGCTAATTTAGCTAAAGGTTGCTTTGGTGTTAGTGTAATTACAACAGCAATAACAAAAGATATTATTCAAACATGGTCTCATCTTGGGATAAAACATATTTCAACTAGAACAATTGGTTACGATCATATTGATCTTGAATCTGCAAAAGATTTAGGAATGACTGTTAGTAATGTTACATATTCAACAGCTAGTGTTGCTAATTATACTGTTATGTTGATTTTAATGGCTCTTAGAAAAATGAAAATGGTTATGCGACGTGCTGTTGGATTTGACTATTCTTTGGAAAATAGTATAGGAATGGAATTAGAAAATAAAACTGTTGGTGTTGTTGGAACTGGAGCTATTGGACAAAAAGTAATTCAGAATTTAAGTGGTTTTGGTTGTAAAATAATTGCTACTGATCCATTTATAAAAAAAGAAGTTACTAAATATGCTCAATATGTATCATTAGAAAAACTAATCAAAGAAAGTGATATCATTACATTTCATGTACCTGCTTTAGAAGATACATATCATATTGTTCGTCAAGAAACAATTGATCAGATGAAAGATGGTGTAATCTTAGTTAATACTGCGCGTGGCAGCGTGATAAATACAACTGATTTAATAAAAAATTTAGAGAATGGAAAAATAGGTGCTTGCGCTTTAGATGTAATTGAAAATGAATTAGGTTTATATTATCAAGATTATAAATATCAAGTAATTGGAAATCATGAATTATCAATTTTAAGAGATATGCCTAATGTTTTATTAACGCCACATTTAGCTTTTTATACAGAACAAGCAGTTAGTGATATGGTGGAGAATTCAATTGCTAGTATTGTTGCTAGTTTCAATGGTGAAGAAAATAAATTTAAAATTTGCTAAAAGAGAATTAAATATTATATTTTGCTCAAACTAAATTGGGTGATATAAATGAGACAACAAAATAATTTAAATAAAGAAAAAAAATCTGCTTACGATAACCAATGGGTTAGTAATCAAAAAAGTTATTCTGATAAACACTCTCATCATGAAAAAACAAACGGAAAGTAATTGCCAAAAGAAACTGATTTTTCAGTTTCTTTTTTAATAAACATGATAAAAAGCAGAAAAATTTTGTTCAATAACTAATTAGTACGCTATACTCGAATAATATATAGGATCTAATGGTTTTGGTTATTGTTTTTAAATAATTTTGGAAAATTCTTTTATTTATAAATATAAATTTTTAATCATTAGATATTATACTTACTAATTTAATTATATGAAATCAAAAGCATAATTGAAAAATTCTCTTTTTTATAATGTGCAATAAAATTCATATTGATGTAACAAATATGTAATAAAACATTTTATAAAAAAGGAGAGTGTATATGCCAAGAAAAGGTGAAAGTATATTTCGTCGTAAAGATGGAAGATGGGAAGCAAGATATATTAAAGGATATAAGAAAGATGGCACAAAAATATATGGTTCTGTTTATGCTAAAACTTATACAGAAGTAAAAAATAAAAGACTGGATATTTTAAAAAAGGTTGACTATAACCATTTAATAACGCCAACAGAACATTTAGAATTTTATATCCATCATTGGTTTGAAAATAATAAACGTAATTTAAAAGAGAGTACACTAACAAAATATGATAATTCATTGAAAAATTACATAATGCCTTATTTTAGAAAAATAAAAATTGAAGATATTACTACACAAAAAATTAATGATTTTATTTTCAATTTAATGACAATAAAAAGAACAAGAGGAAAACCTCTTGCAACAAAAACAATTAAAGATACATTATTAATTTTAAAAAACATTTTTAAATATATAGAAATAAATTATGATATAAAAATAAATGCAGTAATAATTCCTCCAAAACAGTCATTCAACAATAAGGTATCTGTATTTTCTAAAAGTGATATATATAATTTGTTAATGATAATATATACAGATATGGAAAGTGATTTATGTAAATTAGGTACATTTATTGCTTTAATGACTGGTATGAGGGTTGGTGAAATTTGTGCATTAAAATGGGAAAATATTAATTTAAATGAAAATTATATTTATATAGAAAAAACAATGCAGCGTGTAAAAAACTTTGATGATAATAAACCTAAAACAAAAATTATTGAAACATCCCCAAAATCACATAGTTCTTTACGAAAAATTCCTATTTCAGATTATCTATATAGAATACTTATAAAATATAAAAAGAATAATGATCATTACTTGTTAACCGGCAGATCAGACAAGTTTATCGAGCCGCGATTATTAGAAAAAAAATTTAAAAAATATATTAAGTCAGCAGAAATAGAAGATGGTAATTTTCATATGTTAAGACATACATTTGCTACTTTATGTGTTGAAAATAATCTAAATATAAAAGTATTAAGTCAAATATTAGGACATTCAAATATTCAAATTACATTAGACAGGTATACTCATCCAGATTATGAAACAAAAAATATATTTATGAATCAAGCTTCAGAAATTTTTTTAAAATCAATTGATATAAGATGAATATTTAATTGATAGTTTTGAAAGGAAATAAAAACATTGATATATGTTTTATCAACAGCTTGAAAGAAACTGATTTTTCAGTTTCTTTTTTATATAAATAGGAATATAATAAAAAAAGCAGGAAAAACCTGCTTAATAATCAATTGGCTGGGGTACTTGGATTCGAACCAAGGAAATGTCAGATTCAGAGTCTGATGCCTTACCGCTTGGCTATACCCCAATAACAGATATTATTTTATAACTTTTTTAATTAAAATACAAGAGATAAGAGGGAATTTATGGAAATAAGAACTAGATTTGCACCAAGTCCAACTGGATATATGCATATAGGAAATTTAAGAACAGCATTATATGAATATTTAATTGCTAAAAAAGAAAATGGTAAATTTATTTTAAGAATAGAAGATACTGACAAAGCAAGACAAGTTGATGGAGCGATAGAGATGATCTATCAGACTTTGGCAGACACTGGATTGAAGCATGATGAAGGGCCGGACATTTCTGGACCATATGGACCATATATTCAATCGAAACGTTTAGAAATATATCAAAAATATGCTCATCAGTTAGTTGAATTAGGTGGTGCTCATTATTGTTTTTGTAATCAAGATGATGAAAATGATCATGATCCTTGTCGAGAATTATCAATTGAAACTGCTAGGAAAATGATTGCTGAAGGTAAATCATATGTTATTAGACAAACTATTCCTTCAGGAAATACAACGTTTTATGATGAAGTTTATGGTGAAATTACTGTTGATAATAATACATTAGATGAAGGTGTTTTATTGAAAAGTGATGGTTATCCAACATATAATTTTGCTAATATCGTTGATGATCATTTGATGCATATTACACATGTAATTCGTGGAAATGAGTATTTATCTAGTACTCCTAAATATAATTTAATTTATCAAGCTTTTAATTGGGAAATTCCAACCTATATTCATGTGCCACCGGTTATGAAAGATGAACAGCATAAATTATCAAAACGTAATGGTGATGCTTCATATCAAGATCTTGTTAAACAAGGATATTTAAGTGAAGCAATCATCAATTATTTAGCCTTACTTGGCTGGGCACCAGAAGGTGAGGAAGAAATTTTTTCTTTAGATGAATTAATTAAACAATTTGATGTTAAAAGAATTTCTAAAGCACCAGCTATTTTTGATTTAGAAAAATTGAAATGGTTGAATGGGATTTATTTAAGAAAGCTTTCATTAGAAGAATTTCATCAATTAGCTATGCCATATTATCAACGATTAATTCATCGTAATGTTGATTTGATGGAACTTAGTAAAGTATTACAATTAAGAATTTCTTATCTTGCAGAAATTGAATCAATGATTGATTTTATCGATGAACCATGTAATTATGATGCCGGTTTATTTAAAAATAAAAAAATGAAAACAAATTTAGAGAATTCTTTAGAAGCTCTATTGTGGATTCAAGAAAAGCTAATTGATTTTAATAGTTTTGATGATGATGAAAAACTACATCAATTGTTTGTCAATCTAGCCAAAGAAAAAGAAGTAAAAAATGGTCGAATCATGTTTCCATTAAGAGTTGCTTTAACTTTTAAAGCTTTTACTCCTGGTGGAGCAGTTGAAATTGCTCATATTTTAGGTAAAGAAGAGACATTAAGACGGATTGATTTAGCAATTAAACAAATGAGTGTATAGATTTTTGTTATTGATATTAAAAAGGTAGTGGAAATAAAATTTTCTACTACCTTTTTAAATATTCTTATTTTAAATTTGCTTTAAAAAATTCTGCCATTTTATCAAAAGGGATAACATCTAAATTATCATATAAATCAGTATGAACAGCATTTGGAATTATCATTAATTCTTTATTATCACCTTTTAATCTTTTATAAGTATCTTCGCTAAAATAACAAGAATGAGCTTTTTGACAATGAATTAATAAAACAGCACTTCTTATTTCATGACAATAAGCAAGTATTGGTTGATTAATAAATGACATACAGCCAATTGTGTTCCATCCCTCGTTAGAATTTAATGATCTTTGATGATAACCACGATTAGTTTTATAGTAATCATAGTAATCTTTAACATAATATGGTGCATCTTCTGGTAAAGGATCAACAACCCCACCAGCTCTTTTATAATTTTGATTTTGATAATCAATGATTCTTTGGTTATTCAATGCTATTTTGTTTTGATATCTAGCCTCTTCGTTATCATCGTTATCAAAATAGCCATTAGCATTAATTCTTGACATATCATACATAGTAGCAGCTACAGTTGCTTTAATTCTAGTATCTAATGCTGCTGCATTTATAGCCATACCACCCCAGCCACAAATACCGATAATTCCAATTTTTTCATGATCAACATCTTTGTGTGTTGATAAAAAATCAACAGCAGCCTGAAAATCTTCGGTATTAATATCAGGTGAAGCCATATATCTTGGAGTGCCAGTTGATTCTCCGGTAAATGATGGATCAAAAGCAATTGTTAAAAATCCATGTTCTGCCATGCTTTGAGCATATAAACCACTAGCTTGTTCTTTTACTGCACCAAATGGTCCACAAACTGCAAGTGCTGGTAATTTACCTTCGATATCTTTAGGTGTATACATATCGGCTACTAATGTAATGCCATAGCGGTTATGAAAAGTTACTTTTTGATGATTTATATTATTATTTTTAGGAAAGGTCTTATCC
Source organism: Erysipelatoclostridium sp. An173 (assembly GCF_002160495.1). Lineage (GTDB taxonomy): Bacteria > Bacillota_I > Bacilli_A > Erysipelotrichales > Coprobacillaceae > Thomasclavelia > Thomasclavelia merdavium. Next base: position 25,370 of record NZ_NFKR01000006.1, read on the forward strand.
CATGTTGTAACTAAATTTAACGTATTTTCCATTATAAATTCCTCCATTTTATAATTTATTAATCATACCAATTAAATAACGAATGATTTAAATTCAATAATTTTATTTGTGCCATGTCCTCATCAGATAAATTAAAATCAAAAATATTTATATTTTCAATCATTCTTTCAAGATGTGAAGTTTTAGGAATAACAATAATTCCATTTTGAATTAAATATGCTAAGGCAACTTGGGCTGCAGACTTATGGTATTTGCGACCAATTTTTATTAAAATTGGTTCTTTAAAAATATTTTTTCTTCCTTCTGTAAAACATGCCCATGATTCCATTTGAATATCATCATTATCCATTTTTTGTTTAAAAGAAAGTTGTGGATAATAAACATGGGATTCTATTTGATTAACGGCAGGCTTAATATTACAGGTGGAAATAAAATTTTCATAGTTATCATTATGAAAATTTGAAATACCGATAGCTCGTACTTTTTTTAATAAATAAGCTTCTTCCATTGCTTTATACATTTCTAATGCTTCTGGATATGGCTCATGAATTAATAATAGATCAATATAATTAGTTTGTAGATTTTTTAAAGATCTCAAAATTCCTTTTTTTGCTTCATGATAACCAGCACAAGATCGATTTAGTTTAGTTGTAATAAAAATCTCTTCTCTAGGAATTTTGCTTTCAATAATTGCTTGACCTACAATATCTTCATTTCCATACATTTGTGCAGTATCAATCAAACGGTATCCGGTTTTTAAAGCATTAATAATACTTTGCTTGCCTTTTTCTCCACAAAGATCCCAGGTTCCTAAACCAACCATTGGCATTTTTAAACCATTGTTTAAAGTTATATATTTCATAAATTTCCTCCACGTAATTATTATATATAAATAAAAATAGATATGTAAAATATTTATTATCTATAATTAATTATTTAAAATTAGAATAACTGATATTATTTAAAAAATTTATTTTACTTTTAGTCAAGGAATTTTTATAGTAGTGAGATGAAGAATTGGTGAAGATAAAAAAGATTGTTTAATAGTATTTTTATAAGTGTTGTTAAAAAGTCTAATTAAAAAAGTCCTATAAAATAGGACTCATTGATTTCTATTGGTAGTCCGTAGGGGGTTCGAACCCCTGAATGCATGGATGAGAACCATGTGTGTTGACCACTTCACCAACGGACCATGTATAATATATAATAGCACTTTTTTTGATTAATTAAAGATGTAAATGAAAAAAATATGAGAAAACTCATATTTTATTCATCTTCATCAATAAATTCATAACCAGAGTGGCGATCATCAACGAGTTTTGCAATTTGGATTTTATAATCTAAATTTTTTTGATAATCGAATGAAAATATTCCAGCATATAAAGTATCTAAAATGTATTTTATTGATGTAGTAGTTGCAAAGTCACCGATTTTAGTTAATAACATTTCTCGTGATGAAATTCTTAATGTAACATCAGCTAATTTAGAAAGATTATTGTCAGCAATACTAGTAATAGCGATAATTGGGGTTTGCATATTCTTTAAAATTTTAGCAACATCAATAATATAGTTAGTTTCTCCAGAATATGAAATTAATATAGCACAATGTTCTTTTGTACTCATTGCTGCTTGGACTTTAGCATTTCCAGGTAAATGACAAATATTAACATTTTTATGTAAATAAAATAATTTTGCTTTAAATTCTTCAGCTAATAATAGATTATTAGATACGCCATAAATATCTAATTCTTTACAATCACGTAAATAGCGTAAGGCTTGCTGTAAATCATCATGATTTATAAGCGACATAGTATCTTGAATTGTTTCAATTTGTAATTGTCCAATATTATGGGCAATAGTCATAATATCATCGCTTACGACAAAAGGAATACTGGCATCAATATTTTGCTCTTTAAATAAGTATTCTAATTCATTGATAAAAGCATCCTTAAAATCATTCCAACCATGATAACCTAGTTTTTTAGCAATTCTTACTAATAAAGGTGGCGATGTATATGTTGCTTTGGCAATACTATTTGCTGACATATTTTTTATATTTAGTCCTTGATCTAATATATAGTCAATAATTATAGCTTCAGTAGCTGAAAAATGGGTTTGTTCAATTTTATGAATTAATAGCATATTATACCTCTTTTTTTAATGAAAAAGCAGACTAGGCTGCTTATTTATAATATCGAACTTTTTTAGGGTCAAAGTTATTAATTAAAGGCTTTTTTTCATTGCTGTAACCAACAGCAACCACCCCAACAGGATATTCATTATCTGCCAATTTAAAATATTTTTTAAATTTTTCTATTCTTTCTTCAACAGGAGCAATACCACACCAGCAAGTTCCTAATTCCTGATGCATAGCTTCAATAATTAAATTTTCAATTGCAGCAGCACAGTTAATCAAGCCATATTCTTTATTAATGGCTTTTTCTAAATCGGCTAAAACCAAAATAGCACATGGAGCTTCTTTCATCATTGTTGTATAAGGAGATAGATTACACATATCATTTAAAGCTTCACGATTTGTAATAACAACAAATTTCCATTCCTGAGTATTTCTTGCAGTTGGTGCATTCATTGCTGCTTCTAAAAGAGAATTAATCTTTTCTGTTTCAACAGGAGTATTTTGATATTTACGAATACTTTGACGTTGTTTTATAGCTTCTAACATTTTTTATACCTCACTTGTTTAATATTAATATAATTATACTGATAAAAATAATAAATTACAAATTAACTTATAATAACAATTAATTAAAGTAATATTTATAACATTGGCTGAAAGATTGTGATATATTATTTCATGAGGTGAAGTTTATGATTAAAGTTAGACATCTTGAAAAAAGAATAGAGGGAAAATATCGTTGTATTGTTGTTAGTGATATTCATAGTCATTTAGATCGTTTTATTGAACTGTTAAAAAAAGTTAATTATTGCCAAGATGATTATTTGGTTATATTAGGTGATTTTATTGAAAAAGGAAATCAGGCCTTGGAAATGATAGATTATTTAATGCAATTACAACGTCAAAGTGACCGTGTTTATGTTCTTTTAGGAAATTGCGAATATGCAATTGAGAAGATCGTAAATAATGAAAATTATGCTAGTCATATTGTTCATTATTTAAATCATGTAGGGAAGGGTGGTATAATTCGTCAGGCGCTTTCGGCTTTGGAAATCGATTATACTCAATTACCAGCCAAACAATTACAGGATATAATCAAAGAATATTTAAAACCATGTTTTGAGTATTTAAGAACTTTACCAACAACTTTACATTTAAATAATTTTATTTTTGTACATGCTGGATTAGAAAAAAGGGTAGATTGGCAAAATTCTAGTTTGAGTTCTTTGATTGAAATGCGTACTTTTTATCAAGATGGGCATTGTTTAGATGAGTATGTTGTGGTTGGTCATTTACCAACATCTAATCACCACCAAAATCGAATTGATAACAATATCATTATTGATAAAGAAAAAAGAATTATTTGTATTGACGGTGGTACCGGTGTTAAATCAATTAGTCAATTGAATGCGTTGATTATAGAAGGAAATGGAAATGAATATAAATTATTGACAGATTATGTTCAACCTTTGCCAATTTATCAAGCCAAAGTAGATGTATTAGTCGAAAAACAAGATGTTCATAAGGTTGCTTGGCCTAGTTTTGAAGTTCAGGTAATTAAAGCAGGTAAAAACTTCACATTATGTCGACAAATAGATACTAATCAGACTTTTAAAATAAAAAATGAATTTTTGTATCAAAAAGATAATAAAACCTATTGTTTAGATGATTATGTTGATTGTATGGTCGGATTAAATAAAGGGGAATTAGTTAAGTTAATAGGTATTTTTGGACCATATGCTTATGTGATAAAAGATAATGAAATTGGCTGGGTAAAATTCTGTTATTTGAAAAAGTGTTAGAGACTGGATGTTACTTTAATAATGAATTTACTAGATTTTTAGAAATATTAAAAATATTCATATAAAAAAGAAAATTTTAATATAGTTACTGTAGTAATTGAATTGGAGTTTTTAAATCTAATGTAGAAGATATTGAAAAATATTAAAAGTCACTAGAATAATTTTTCTAGTGACTTTTAATCTAAATCTTTTATTTTTGAGTTTTTTCTTCTTTGATTTTATTCATTTCGTTTATTTGATGTTCAGCATTTTCTTTTAGTTGTTTTTCCATTTCATCAGTATTTAAATGATGATGTTTTTCTTCAACTTTTGTTTTACCAAAAATTTTTTCAAATGATTCTTCTGCTTCTTGTGAAATTTTATGTTTTAATTCATTTAATTCATCAATTTTAGCTTTATATCTTGAAATTTCAGAATCAACAATATTAGTTACTTCTTCTTTTGTCATTGATTGCATATCTTCTTTAGAGATTTCTTTGTTTTCATTAAAATATTTTTTTAAAGATTCAATAGCTTGTTCATTAATTTTTTTAGTATTCATAGTACATTCCTTCTTTCTCATATATCATTTTGATAAATAATAATTCTATATAAAATAATCAATTATAAATGGTAAACATTTATAAGATTATTAACCTAATTTAGTAGCTTTTAAAGCTTCAACAATATTAATTTGACGCATTTTTTCATCTTGAAGTAATTTATGGTATTGGTCAAATGATAATTTGTTTTTCTTTTTCTTTGCTGTCTTATTTTCGTTAACAACGTTATCTAAAGATTCTTTGGCTTTAATATTAATATTTTTTCTTAAAACTTCTAGTGAGGTATTTTTTGTTTTACAAATATTTGCTTGATTCTTTACTATCTCTGTAATTTCATCTTGAGTTAATGGCTTCGTAGAAGCTTCAATTGTTTTATCTGCATAGTCATTTTCAAAATAATGATGTAATGAATTGATAGCATTTTGATTGATTTGATTTACATCCATCTTGAATTACCTTCTTTCTTTTCTTTACAGCCATATAATAATCTTAAAAAAATATTTTTACTAGCAAAATTAAATGACTTTTAATACTATTAACAAAAATCCTTTGTTAAGAATAAAGAAATTGTAAATATTATTTACAAATTTTAATAAGAAGTAATCTAAATAGTTATAAAAGTGTAAAAAATCTCGGCAATACATACCGAGATAAATTTTTATTTATTTTCGCTTGATATTTTTAACATGTCTTTTAAATAGTTTTTTAATTCATCAGTTGATATTTCTAGTGAATCAGTAATGTTTTTTAAAAGTTTTTTACAATTGGCAATTGCCAATTGGTCATTATTACTAGATGGTTCCAAAGTATCGGTGCTAATAAACTTTTGGGTGTCAATATTATAATATACAGAATTTTCTTTACAGTAATCATGATCAGTTAGATAGAAAAGATTTTTTTCAATATCATAAGTAATTGTTGTAGTTGTCTTGTAATCATCGTTTTCTTTTTCTAATTTTGCTTCTGTATAAATTTCACTATCGGTAGATACCGTATAAGCTTTAATATTATTAGGAATCATTTTTTTATTTATATTTTCTCTAGCTATTATTTTTTTATCAGTTGTTTTTTTTGAATACTAATCTTTTACTAGCTAATTTTGATTTCATATATGTTTTTAGATCATCTAAACTGGCACCAGAAAGTTCAATGATATAATCTAAAAATTCTTCACATGTTTTATCATTATTATCATTTTGATAAATTTTGCTATTATCAGTAGCAGTCAATTTTCTAATATCTAAAACTTTTTTTGTATCAATGTTGTAACAAAGACCTAAACTTTCATAATACGTATAATCACGTAGATAAAAAAGATCTTTTTTCATATTGTAAGTGAGGTTATAATATGTCAAATTATCATTAACTGGACTAATGGTATATTGAAATGGTTTTTCACTATAATAAATACCATCACCAGCATCAAAACTATCGATAACATTATTATCTTTTAAATTTTTTTCAATTTTCTCTATTTGTTTTTCACTCATTTCGAAAGATTCTTTTTTTGATGATGATTCATTACTGCTACATCCTGCTAGATTTAATGATAAAAAACATGTAATAAAAGTAATTAATATTTTTTCATTCAATAATTCTCCTTTCAGTTTACATGGTATCACATAATCTAACATTTTTATACATTATAATGCAAATAAATAAGCATTATAAATCATTTTATTAAATAGAATTTATAATTTTCTAGAAGGAAATAATAGCGATGATTATAAAATAATTGTAAAATGATTGTAAAAGGCAGGTGTATTTATGGAAATTAGAACTTTAAAATATTTTTTAGCAGTAGCTCGTGAAGAGAATATTACTAGAGCTGCTAAGTTTTTACATATAACCCAACCAACTTTATCTAGACAATTGATGCAATTGGAAGAAGAATTGGATGCACAGCTTTTTATTAGAGGTAAAAATAGAATTGTTTTAACTGATGAAGGAATGTTATTACGCCGACGTGCTGAAGAAATTGTTGATCTTGCTAAAAAAACAGAAAAAGAATTTTTGGAACGAAATGATTTAGTCACTGGGGAGATTTTTATTGGAAGTGGTGAAACTAATGCGATGCATATCATTGCTAGAATGATTCGAGAATTTAAACAAGATTATCCACAAATAAAATATAATCTTTTTAGTGGTAATGCTGATGATATAAAAGAAAGAATTGATAAGGGGCTTATAGATATTGGTTTATTAACTGAACCAGTAGATATTGAAAAATATGAGTTTATACGTTTACCTCATCATGAGGTTTGGGGAATCTTAGCTCCAAAAGATAGTGAGCTTGCAAGTAAGGAGAGTGTAACACCACAGGATTTAATAGATTTGCCATTACTTAGTACTCGAAGAATGATTGTACAAAATGAAATTGCTAACTGGTTTGGTGAAGATTATGAACGTTTAAATATAATTGCAACTTATAATTTAATTTATAATGCTGCAATATTAGTAGAAGAAGGAATTGGATATGCAATTTGTTTTGAAAAATTAATAAATAATTTAGGTGATAGTAATACTTGTTTTATTCCTTTTTCACCCTCACTAAAAACAGGTACTGTTGTTGTTTGGAAAAAACATCAGATTTTTTCGCCAGCAACTTCTCGATTTATTGAAAAATTAAAAATGTCTTTGAAAAAGTAATGCTTTAAAAGCATTGCTTTTAATACAAAATGAGTATTAGACATATTTAGGCTATCTTATTAAAATATAAGTGTAATTAGAAATGATTGATGGAGGTGACCTGGTGAAAAGTGATGAAGTATGCAAAATTTTTAATGTTTCTAAAGCAACATTAAAAATTTTTGAAAACGCTGGTCTGTTTGATGATATTAATGTAGTAGATGGTGACATTAACTATAGTGATGATGATATTGAAAGATTGAGTATGATCATATCTTTAAAAAAAATTGGATTGAAAAAAGATATGATTGCTGATTTTATAAATTCTAAAAATAAAAATAATCAGTTATCAATTTTAAAAAAACAACGACAAATTATTTTAGACAATATTCATCTTCAACAAAAAAATTTAGATATCATCGATTTTCTTATCTATCAATTAACAAAAAATAATTAATGTACTGGAGGAGGATTTTTATGGAAGGAAATAAATTATATGATTTACTTCATGATCAAGATGAACAATTAACAAATGATCCTGAATTAAAAGAAATCATGAAAAACTATTTATATAATGATGTTTATCAACATGGTTCATTAGATTTAAAATTAAGACAGTTAATTTTAATTGTTGTTGATACAACTAATCACACTTTAAATACTTTAAAAGAACATGTTATTGGAGCAATTAATGCTGATGTTGATCCAGTTTCAATCAAAGAAGCTGTTTATCAATGTACACCATATGTTGGTCTTGGAAAAGTCGAAGATGCATTAGATGTGATTAATCAAGTATTTGTAAGTAAAAATATTGCTTTACCTTTAGAAAAACAAGGAACAGTAACATTAGATACTCGTTTTAAAAAAGGATTTGATGTTCAAAGTGAAGCTTTTGGACGAAAAAATATTCAAGCTAATCACGATAATGCTCCAGCTGAATTAAAACATATTCAAGATTATTTATCAGCATATTGTTTTGGAGATTTTTATACTCGTAATGGTTTAACATTAGCAACAAGAGAATTACTTACTGTTGTTATGCTAGCAAGTTTAGGAGGATGTGAAAATCAATTACGAGCTCATGTTCAAGCAAATTTAACAGTTGGAAATACACGTGATATGTTATTGGAAACAATTACTCAATGTCAACCATATATTGGATTTCCAAGAACGTTAAATGCAATTGCTATAATTAACGAAATTACCAATAAATAGGAGGAATATAAAATGAGTGATTTTAATAGTTTATTTAAAAATGGTGAAGAAAATACTGGATTTGCAGAATATTTTATTGGAAAAAGCTTTTTAAATCCATTAGCTAAAAGTAATGGTGTTGGTGTAGCTAATGTAACATTTGAACCAGGATGTCGTAATAATTGGCATATTCATCATAAAGGTGGCCAAATTTTATTAGTTACTGATGGAAAAGGCTGGTATCAAGAATGGGGAAAACCAGCTCAAGAATTAAAATCAGGTGATGTTGTTAATATTGCACCAGAAGTTAAACATTGGCATGGTGCTGCTAAAGATTCTTGGTTTGCCCATATTGCTATTGAAGTTCCAGCTCCAGGTTCTTCTAATGAATGGCTAGAACCAGTAGATGATGAACAATACAATAAGCTTTAAAAGGTTGTAATTAAATAGTAGATACGATAATACCCATCAGTAATACTGATGGGTATTTATTAATTAATGAAAGATAATTTAAGCTAAATATCTAATTTTAGGTATAAAATGTTTTATAAAGCGATATAATTAATGGAAGCATTATTTTTGTTGATATTAAGTTTTTATCATTCATTATGAGTTTATTATAATTGCATTTGAATAAAAATAAACGTTATTACATGACAATGATTTGTTTTTTTCAAAATTCTCCCAAAAATAAGCAGGTATTTGACAAATTTTTTTATTTTTGCATTATCTAGCAATAATCTCAAAAAAACTGCTATAATGAATACTAAAGGGGGACGACATATGTTTTGTGATTACCATTTGCATACTGAGTTTAGTGATGACTCTGACTACTTAATGGAAGATGTTGTAAAAGATGCAATCGAGAAGGGGATTGAAGAGATTTGTTTTACAGATCATGTAGATTATGGGATTAAATTGGATTGGGATGATCCGGATTTTATTGAAGGAAAATCAGTGCCTAATGTTAATTATCCGGCATATTTTCAAAAAATAGAATATTTAACTAAAAAATACTATAATAAAATTAGAATAAAAAAAGGATTAGAGTTTGGAATTCAAACCCATACTATCGATAAGTTTAAAAAATTATTTGATCGTTATACTTTTGATTTTATTATTTTATCAATTCATCAAATTGAAGATAAAGAATTTTGGACTGGTGATTTTCAAAAAAATAAAACCGAAGATCAATACTATCAAAGGTACTATCAAGAATTGTATGAAGTAGTAAAAAATTATCATGATTATAGTGTTATCGGTCATTTTGATTTAATTAAAAGATACGATAATAAAGATGGCTACTCTGGTTTTGAAAATAATAAAGAAATAATTACAGCAATATTAAAATGTATTATTGAAGATGGTAAAGGAATTGAACTGAACACTTCATCAATACGTTATGGTCTTAATGATTTAATGCCATCAAGAAAGATACTAAAACTCTATCATGATTTAGGTGGTAGAATCATTACCATTGGTAGTGATAGTCATGAATCGGCACACTTAGGTGCTTATATTGAAGAAATGAAAGATGAATTAAGAAAAATTGGTTTTAAAGAATTTTGTACTTATAAACAAATGGAACCAATTTTCCATAAACTATAAAGATGGAAAATTCCATCTTTTATTATTTGTTTTTTTATTAAAATAACACGAATGGATTTTATAGAAATGTCTAGTCAATTGTGTCATAATTTAATAAAGGAAACATTTAATAAAGGAGGTGTAAAAATGGAGGAAGTATTCCAAAATTGGTTAATAAAAAATAACCTTGATAAAAATATTGAACCATTAGTTTATGATGATAGAAAAATATATTCAATAATATATGAAGATTTTTTAGGGGAACTAGTAGTTTGGCATAATTTGATAGTAGAAGAAATTATTACAAATCAAAAAACACGACAGCAAATGTATTATTTGCATTATGAAATTAGTGATAAAACTGAAACAAATGAATTAGTTGAAAATTTTAAATGGCGAATATTTAATATTAATAGACAAGATTTTATCATTAAAAAAGATGATCAATTGCGCAAAATATTACTTTGCTGTTCTAGTGGCTTAACATCAAGTTTATTTGTCATGAAATTAAATAATTTTTGTAAAGAACATAATGTTAATTACCATTTTAAAGCAGCAAGTATTTTTGATAAAGAAGCATTGAATAAAGAATATGATTTGCTTTTGATGGCACCACAAGTACAACATTATACAAAAGGATTAGCTAATATTTTTCATCAGCGGATTTTAAATATTGATCCTAATGATTATGGTCAATATAATTGTAATAATATTATCGCTAAAATTCAGGAGATTTTTTTATAATCATCGTTATGTCTCAATTTCTTTTTGAATAGAAATGGTATATACTATTATTAAAGGTGGTCTTACAGTAAATATATAGAAAGAGAGTAGATGTATATGGAACTGATGATTTCAAGAATTTTAAAATATTTAAACGGGTGTCTTGATGATGATCATATGTACCGAATTGGTAATTTTGTTATCCAGCATTATACAGAAATGGAAAAATATGATTTAGATGGTTTTTTAAGTGCTAGTAATTTTAGTGAAAGTGAATTGCTTGATTTTTGTAGACATTTTGGAATTCATAGTTATGATGAATTTAAGGGACGACTATTAGCAGATCATCAAAGCCGCTTAGAACAAATTCATGCTAGAATGTTGAATTTAGATTGTAATCAGTTTATTGAACATTTAGATACTAGTTATGATAAAGAAGAATTGAATCAGTTAATTGATGAGCTTTGTGATTTGATCTTTAAGAAAAAAAGGATCGTTATTATTGGGGCGCTATATCCAAGTAGTGTAGCTGTTGATTTTCAAACTGATTTAATCTCTTTAGGAAAAGAAGTAGTCGAATATCATAGTTTTGATACCAAATTTGAATTTGGTGACGATGATGTTGTATTTTTCATTACGGCAACAGGTAGATTAATGGAACAAAACGTCAAAAAGTTAAAACCGCAAAATATTTGTGAAGCATATTTAGTATTAATCACTCAAAATATCAAATATCGTCAATATGAAAATATATGTGCTGATTATGCAATAGAAGTATTAGGTAAATTTGATGGAATTCAGTTTAACTATCAAATAATGATGATTTTTGATTTGTTACGGATTCGTTATTATCAAAAATATTATCGTTAATATATCATAATTACAAGATAAGGCATTTTAAGTGCCTTTTTTGTTTAGAGTGAAAATATTGTTATTGACTTTGAGTTAACTATAAGTTGTATGATATAAAAAAGAAAGGTGGCTATGACTATGAAGATTATGTTAATAGTTCTAAATGAAGACGATGGAAAAAAGATTGCAAATGAATTAGAGATGGATGATTACAAAGTTACAAGATTAAAAAGTTTAGGTGGTTTTATTAAAGATGGTCAAATAGCAATCATGCTGGCATTAGAAGAATACCAGATTAAAATGGCTTTAAAAACTGTTAAAGATAATTTAGATAATAGTAATGAAAAAATTGAACTTGATAATATTTGTACTTGCACTTTAAATCGATTAACAGTTGATCAGGCAGCAATCTTTATTTTAGATCCAGATAAGTTAATATTAATATAATAATAAATCCTGTTTTTTCATAAAACAGGATTTAATCGTTTATTATAATTAAAAAAAACTAATCAATATTAATAATTTCGTATTCACGATTTCCTAATTGTAATTTAGCGGCAGCTTCAACAGTATGAATACCATGACGTGAATCCATACGTTCAATTAATGCAGCTTTTCCATCATCAGGTGAATTAATAACAGCATCATAGCATGCTTGATCTAGAGCTACTGGATCGATAGAAGCAAAGATTCCAATATCTGCCATTTCTGGAGGTGCTGGATGAGAATCACAGTCACAATCGACAGATAAGTTATTAGCTACATTTATATAAACAATATTGTCTTTACCCATGTAATCAATAACTCCTTTACATGCATCAGCCATTGATTCAAGAAAATGATCTTGTTCAGGTAAGTTATCCCATAGTTTTTTAGGATCTGTAGTGACTCCGGCAGTATGAATATTTGCTTTTCCGTTAGAAGATGCGATACCAATACTCATATTTTTTAAAGCACCACCAAAACCACCCATGGCATGACCTTTAAAATGAGATAGGACAACCATTGATTGATAGTTTTTAAAGTGTTCACCAACAATATCAGCTTTTAAATGGAAACCATTAGTAATTGGTAATTCTATTTCTCCAAATTCATCCATAATATCACATGGTGCAATTGCTTTAAATCCATGATCTTCAATAGTTTGCCAATGATCTTTAACATCCATTCTTTTACCACCATAAGCAGTACAACATTCAACAATTGTTCCTTGTAATTTAGAAACTAAATCTTTAATTAGATTAGGATTTAAAAAGTTGTGTCCACCAGGTTCACCTGTAGAAATTTTAATTGCTACTTTACCTTTTAAATCTCTATTTAGTGCTTCATAAATTTTAATTAAACTTTCAGCACTAATCTCTTTAGTAAAATAAACATTTGCTTTTTCCATGACTATCTTCCTTTCTAAAGTTTTCTAACTTTAGTTTCATTATAGTCCTTAAAGTTCACTTTAAGTCAACACTTTTTCCATTACATAGTTAGTTAAAACAACACCATTTCTAATTACTTGTTGTTCTTTAATTACTTGATAACCTCTTTTTAAAAAGAAAGATTTTGCAGTAATTGATGCATGAGTAGTAATCTTAGAAACATTAAATTTCATTTCCAATTTATCGCATATTTTAGTAGCGATTCCTTGTTTTTGAAAATCTTTATGGACATATAAACGATCTAAATAACCGGTTTGATCGATATCACCAAAACCAACGATTAAATCGTTTTCTATTGCAACTAAACAATAATTTTTGGCTAATGATTGTTGCCAAATCTTTAGATCAATATTTTTATTTGCCCAGGCATCAACTTGTTCTTTAGTATAGTCTTGAATATTAATGTTATGAACAGTTTGATAAAATAAATCAATGATTTCTTTACAATCTGCACTTCTATATTCTCTAAGTATCATTTAAATACCTCCAAATACTATTCATTATATAATACCTTCTAGATAAATATTAACATTATTTTTTCAAAAATTGAAAGACATTAAAAAAACAATGAAAGCTATTTCATTATTTAAATTAATTCGTTAAAATATAATCATCAAGAACGAAAGGAAGTAAGTATATGGAAAAAAAACCAGTAAAAATTGTTACAATTGGTGGTGGAAGTAGTTATACACCAGAATTGATGGAAGGATTTATTAAAAGATACAATGAACTACCAATTAAAGAAATTTGGTTAGTTGATATTGAAGATGGTAAAGAAAAATTAGAAATCGTTGGAGCAATGGCTCAAAGAATGTGGGATGCATCACCATATGATGTTAAAGTTCATTTAACTTTAGATCGTCGCGAAGCTTTAAAAGATGCTGATTTTGTTACAACTCAATTTAGAGTTGGTTTATTAAATGCTAGAATTAAAGATGAAAGAATTCCATTTTCTTATGGTTTATTAGGTCAAGAAACAAATGGAGCAGGAGGAATTTTTAAAGCATTTAGAACAATTCCAGTAATTTTAAGTATTGTTGAAGATATGAAAGAATTATGCCCTAATGCATGGTTAATCAACTTTACTAATCCAAGTGGTATGGTTACTGAATCAGTAATGCGTTATGGTAAATGGGATCGTGTAATTGGATTATGTAATGTTCCAGTTGGAGCAATGATGGCTGAACCAGAAACTATTGGGACTACATTAGATAAATTAATCTATAAATTTGCCGGATTAAACCATTTCCATTGGCATCGTGTATTTGATATTCATGGTAATGATGTAACAGGAAAAATCATTGATGCAATGTATGAAGGAAAAGATGCTGGAATTCCTGCTAATATTCATGATATTCCATTCTTTAAAGAACAATTAAAACAAATGAATTTAATTCCATGTGGATATCATCGTTATTACTATCGTCAAGAAGAAATGCTTAAACATGGTTTGGAAGAATATAATACAATTGGAACAAGAGCACAACAGGTAAAACAAACAGAAGCTGAATTGTTTGAATTATATAAAGATCCTGATTTAAATGTTAAACCAGAACAATTAGCTAAACGTGGTGGGGCTCATTATAGTGATGCAGCTTGTGAAACAATTGCTTCAATTTATGCTAATAAAAATACTCATATTGTTGTAACTACAAAAAATAATGGTGCTGTACCAGATTTACCAGCTGATTGTGCAGTAGAAGTATCTGCCCATATTGGAGCAGCAGGAGCATTACCAATTGCTTTTGGACCTTTAGAACCAGCACAACGTGGATGGTTACAATGTATGAAAAATATGGAATTATGTGTAGAAGAAGCAGCTGTTACTGGAGATTATGGATTAGCATTACAAGCATTTATATTAAATCCACAAATTCCTTCAGGTGAAACTGCAAAACGTGTCTTAGATGAATTATTAATTGCACATAAAAAATATTTACCACAATTTGCAGACAAAATTGCTGAATTAGAAGCTGCAGGAGTTACTGTAAAAGATGATGTAGCTCGTGAATTAACAGAAAAAGGATTATAAAAAGGAAAAGGGGGTTGAAATGAAATGCCCCCTTATTTTATATAAGCTAAAATTAATTTTAATGTATTTTCGACTCCTTGAAGATGAGTTCTTTCCATACCGTGTGATGCACAAACACCAGGACCGATTAGGGCACCCTTGATATTTTGACCACCTCTTAATGCGGCTGAAACATCACTACTATAGAAAGGATAAATATCAACAGCATATTGTAAATTATTTTCTTTTGCTAGATTAATTAATCTAGTAGTCATTTCATAGTCATATGGACCACTGCCATCTTTAGCACAGATACTTACATCATATTCACTGCATGATAAATCTAAACCAATACATCCCATATCAACAGCTATTAACTCACTTATTTGATTAGAAATATAGCTGCTACCATGACCAACTTCTTCATAAGTAGAGATAATTAATTGTAAATTATGTTGAGGTTTGATATTTTCTGTTGCAATAGTTTTTAATAATCCAAATAAAATAGCAACACTAACCTTATCGTCTAAAAATCTTGATTTAATAAAACCTGATCCAGTAATTGTTGTTTTAGGATCGATAGCAATGAAGTCACCATTACCAATACCTAACTTTTCAACATCAGCTTTGTTTTTTACTATTTCATCAATACGAATGTGCATTGTATCACATGTTCTTTCTAAAGTACGAGCGTCTTTATATACATGGACAGCTGGAGAGTTTGATAAAATAGTTCCCGTATAACTACGACCATCACGAGTTATAATTCGACAATACTCACCATCTAAAGTAGGAATAATTGGACCACCAATATTAGTAAAAGCAAGTGTTCCGTCATCTTTAATACTTCTAACCATTAAACCTAATGTATCAACGTGACCGCAAAAGCCAATTGTATAGTCATCATTACCTTCAACAAATATTTCTAGATTTCCTTTATTAGTTATCGCAGTTTTAAAACCTAGTTGTTCAGCTTCTTTTTGACAATAGCTAATAACTTCTTTAGTATAACCAGAAGGACTATCGATTGCCATAATATCTTTTAAAATATGTAATATATAATCATTCATTATAAATACCTCCAATGGCAATTATTATAACATAATATATTATAGTTTTGTGAGGTAAATAATTTTTAATCTGTTAATGGATTTTTATATTACATAAACTGAATATTTGCATTTAAATTTTTGGAAATTAGTATATTTATGGTTAGTAATATTTTAAAAATGAGGTAAGATTTAAAAAGATATAAGTATATTGATAAAATAGTATTTTTAGTATATTGACTTATTGTAAGAGAATTAGTAAAATAAAACTACATGTCGCCGGACATTACCTCTATCTATTCCAGTAGGCCTTAGTTGGAATGGATAAGAGGTTTTTTTAATGTTAATAATGTTATTTTTTTAGTTGTAAAGGAGAAATTATGATTATGGAACAGCAAAATTATTTTAAAGAATTTGCCAAGTATACCTCGTTAAATGTGCTAGGAATGATTGGATTATCTTGTTATATTTTAGCGGATACATTTTTTGTTTCTAAGGCCTTAGGTGCTAATGGACTTGCAGCTTTAAATCTTGCAATTCCAATTTATAGTTTTATAAATGGTAGTGGATTAATGATCGGTATGGGTGGTGCTACTAAATATTCAATTTTTAAAAGTCAAAACAATTTTAAAAAGGCAAATAACATTTTTACTCAGGCTTTCTTTCTTGTAGTGACAATGGCAGCGATATATTTTTTGATTGGAATCCTATTTTCTGGTCCGCTAGCTAAATTACTAGGAGCAACTAAAAGTGTTTATGATATGAGTAGTGTTTATTTACGAGTTATATTAGTATTTGCACCGATGTTTATGATGAATAATTTATTATTATGTTATGTTCGTAATGATGGCGCACCACAATTATCAATGATGGCAATGTTAGGTGGTAGTTTTTCTAATATAGTTTTAGATTATGTTTTTATGTTTCCTTTGGATATGGGGATTTTTGGTGCTGCTTTTGCAACTGGATTAGCACCAGTTATTAGTATTTTGATACTTTCACCATTTTTTATAAAAAAATTAAATAATTTTAAATTAGTTAAAACTAAATTAGTAGATAGACATATTTTAGATATCGTTTCTAGTGGGTTGCCATCATTAGTAACTGAGGTGTCTTCAGGAATAGTTATGATTATCTTTAATATGATTATTTTAAACTTAGCTGGAAATACTGGAGTGGCAGCTTATGGCGTTATTGCAAATTTATCTTTAGTAGTTATTTCTATTTATACAGGTATATCTCAAGGCATCCAACCGCTTCTAAGTAGTGGCTATGGTTCTGGACAAATAAAAAAGGTACATATTATTTTTAAATATGCAATATTTAGTGTAGTGATAATATCTATTTGTATATATTTAATTATCTTTTTTAAATGTGATGTGATTGCTGGAATTTTCAATAGTGAAAATAATATAGCTTTACAAAATATCGCTGAAAATGGCTTGAAAATATATTTTGTTGGTTGTCTTTTTGCTGGTATTAATATTGTATCGTCTATTTATTTTACTTCAATAGAGCATCCATTACCAGCGCATGTAATATCACTGTTACGTGGTTTTATCATTATTATTCCAATGGCATTTTTCTTATCTTTGATTGCCAATATGAATGGTGTTTGGGCAACGTTCCCGGTTACAGAGTTTATTGTTTGTACTATAAGTGTTATTTTAATTAAAGTTACAAGTAAAAAAATGATGAAGATGTAGATTTTTGAAAACTGCATCTTTTTTATTATTTAAATTAGGCATAATGGACATTCTTTTAAAGTATTGGTATCGTTATTTTTTTATAGTTATAATGTATGTGAAATAGGGGTGATATTATGCAATATTCAATTAGTGAAGTAGCTAAAAAGTTAAATATACCGGTTTCTACAATCAGATATTATGAAAAATTAGGAATGTTGCCACCAATAACTCGTCATAGTGGTATTCGCGTTTTTAGTGAGCGGGATCTTTGTGTGTTAAAGAATATACTTACTTTAAAGCAAATGAGAATGCCTTTAAAAGACATCAAGTATTTTTGCTATTTATTTTCTTGTGGCGATATCACATTAGCAAAGCGCAATGAATTGATTGAAAAACAGCGTCAAAGTCTTTTAAATGAAATTGAAGATCTAAAAAGAGCATTGTCTTTTTTAGAACATGAAAATTGTTATTTTAATATTAGTCAAAATGATTCATATCTAAAAGTTGGAAAATGATATTATGATTTATTAATTTCTTTTCGTAATTGATTTAAAAAATAACTCGTCGCTTTAGAAAATAAATGATATTTTTTCCATATTAATGTTAAGCCAACTTCAAGCTTCGGTTCTAGTGGGATAAAGCAAAGTTTGCTATTACCTGAAGTATTGATCAATTTATCTAAACCTAAAGCATAACCACTTCCTTCTTCAACTAACAAAGAAGCGTTATAGATTAAATTATAAGTTGCTACAATGTTAAGTTTATTATAATCATCATTTAGCCAGCCGGATATTTCATTTTTGACTATTTCCTGACTTGAACAGATTAAAGGAAGTTTTTTTAATGTATCGGCAGTAATGCTTTTTAGCGATGCAATAGGACTATCTTTTCTCATTAATACGCCCCATTTATCTTTTACAGGTATTTTAATAAAATCATATTTAGAAATATCAGCTGGTTCAATTAATACCCCAAAATCAATTAAACCATTTTCAATTTTTTCAACTACATCTTGAGAATTACCACTGTACAAGTGAAATTTTATTTTAGGATATTCTTTGTGGCAAGTATCGATTACTTTTGCTAGAATCCGCATTCCTTCTGTTTCACCACTGCCAATATAAATATCACCACTTATTGTTGTATCGCTATGCATGATTTCTGATTCAGTTTTTTCAACTAAACTAATTATTTCTTCAGCTCGTTGTCTAAGTAAGATACCTTCTTCAGTTAAATTTATTTTTCGATTTCCACGAATAAATAATTGTTTACCTAATTGTTCTTCCAATTCTTTCATTTGTCTTGAAAGGGGAGGCTGGGTTATATGTAGACTTTCAGCTGCTTTTGAAATTGTTTCTTCTCTAGCGATAGCTAAAAAATACTGTAAGACTCTAAATTCCATCAATATCACATCATGTTACAATTATAATATATAAACTGACTTGTAATAAAATAAAAAAGCCATATAAAATGGCTTTTAAGATGGATTACCTGCAACGATAATCGCTAATAATATTCCATTAGATGGAATAGCTAGAAAAGTGATTATAATTAAGATTAAATGCCAATACTTTTAAAGGGTAGTTGCTAAGCCTTCAATAAATTATGACATTTAAAAAGAATTCTCAGATAGCTAAGTATCAGTTAGGTTAGAGAATTGCAGTCATTTATAGCTTCGTGTAAATAAATCATTTTTCTAACATTTTTTAAATAGTAGTCAGCTATTTAAGGTGAATAATAAACCACCTGAATAAAGTATAAAATAAAGACGGTTTAAAGTCAATGAAACATATATGATAATCTTTTAAAAATTTTCAATTTAATTAATATTTATTAAGGATGATTAGCTGGCAATGAAAAGCTTTATCGATATGTTGAGATTTGGCTAAAGACTTAGAAAAATCTAACTTTTTTTACTATAAATGAACTGTTATTTTTTTGAAAAAAATTTTGATTTTTATCATCTTTTAGATTGCATAATATAAGGCTTTGTGGTATCCTATTAATGGTTAGGTAAAACTAACTTCGTGTGAATAAATGGTTCTTTCTAACCTGGCTTAGTCACCCGGGTTAGAGCGAATCATAGAGGAGGAGAAATAATGAGTAAAATTAAAAGCGTATATGCACGTGAAGTACTTGACTCACGTGGTAATCCTACTGTAGAGGTAGAAGTAACTACAGAATGCGGTGCTTTTGGAAGCGCAATTGTACCTAGTGGAGCTTCAACTGGTGTTCATGAAGCTGTTGAATTACGTGATGGTGATAAAAACCGTTACTTAGGAAAAGGAACACAAAAAGCTGTTGATAACGTAAACAATGTTATCGCTGAAGCAGTTATTGGTATGGAAGTAACTAACCAAAGAGAAATCGATTACAAAATGATCGAATTAGATGGTACTCCAAATAAAGGTAAATTAGGTGCTAATGCTATCTTAGGTGTTTCTTTAGCTGTTGCTAAAGCTGCTGCTGCAAGCTTAGGTTTACCATTATATCGTTATATCGGTGGAGCTAATGGTTATGTATTACCTACTCCAATGATGAACATTATCAATGGTGGAGCTCATGCTGACAACAACGTAGATTTCCAAGAATTTATGATTATGCCAGTAAATGCACCAAGCTTCAAAGAAGCAATCAGAATGGGTGCTGAAGTATTCCATGCTTTAAAATCAGTATTAAATTCAAAAGGTTTAAATACTGCTGTTGGTGATGAAGGTGGATTTGCTCCAAACTTAGCATCAAACGAAGATGCAATCAAAACTATTATTGAAGCAATCGAAAAAGCTGGTTACAAACCAGGTGAAGACGTTAAATTAGCAATGGACGTTGCAAGTAGTGAATTCTACCAAGATGGTAAATATGTTTTACCAGGTGAAAACAACAAATCTTTCACTTCAAAAGAATTAGTAGATTTCTATGCTGAATTATGTGAAAAATATCCTATTATTTCTATCGAAGATGGTTTAGACCAAGACGATTGGGAAGGTTGGGACTACTTAACTGAAAAATTAGGTGGAAAAGTACAATTAGTTGGAGATGACTTCTTTGTAACTAACACTAAACGTTTACAACAAGGTATTGATCGTGGAGTAGCTAACTCAATCTTAATCAAAGTAAATCAAATCGGTACATTAACTGAAACATTAGAAGCTATCGAAATGGCTCAAAAAGCTAACTACACTGCAGTAATTTCACACCGTTCAGGTGAAACTGAAGATACTACTATTGCAGATATCGCAGTAGCTACTAATGCTGGTCAAATTAAGACTGGTTCTGCTTCAAGAACAGATCGTATTGCTAAATACAATCAATTAATCAGAATTGAAGATCGTTTAGGAAGCCAAAGCAAATATTCAGGAATGACTGGGTTCTATCAATTAGAAAAATAATTAAAAAAATTATTAAAGTAGTTGCTTTCTTGGTTAGTCTGTGCTAACATATAGATAGTTAGTTAAAGCTAACTAAGAAAAGGAGGCATAGTTATATGAAGATAGTATATGCATCAAGAACCGGTAATGTTCAAAGTATTATTGATCGTTTAAATGTTGATGCTTTAGAAATCAGCTCTGGAGCAGAAATGATTAGTGAAGATTATCTTTTGATAACTTATACTGATGGCTATGGTGATGTCCCTAGCGAGGTTGAAGAATTTCTAAATGGTAATAATAGCCATTTAAAGGGTGTCATTGTTAGTGGTGATCAAGGATACGGTGAAGCTTATTGCAAGGCTGGAGATGTTATTGCTAAGCAATATAACGTACCATGTCTTTATAAAGTTGAGAATGATGGAACTGAAGAAGATATTGATGAAATTAGAAAAATAATTGAAAATCAATAATAAGTTTTATACTTATAATCTTATCTAATATACCTACAACGATTAAAATTTCCTAATAATTTAGAAATAGTAATTATAAGTATAACATTTAGTGAGAGTATCCGTATTATGCTATTCACCTTTTTCTCGAAGATATTAAATACGGTACTCTTACTAATTTTATCCCGTCGAATAATAAATAATATTAACTTGAATAGCCAAATTCCTTAAATATAATGATTTCTTTAATATTTGATTTCATTCTCAAGTAATATTTTGATTTTTCAAAATATTTTAGAAAGTTTTTTGAAAATGCGATAAAGTTATCCTTCAAGTCATAAGTATGCATTTTCAATAATCGAGCTATAAAAATCCACATCCTAATTAAGTGATAAATAATTTAGCCATTATAATTATCATTCTAAAATAGTTCGTTTTACTTTCAAAACCGGAATTATCCTTCCGGTTTTCTTTTTATGTTATTGTTGGTATACTTATAATGTATTAATTGGAGGTGTATAATATGCATGAATCTGGTGAAATGTATTTAGAGACAATCTTATTATTGAAAAAACGTAATAATAGTGTTCGCTCGATTGATGTGGCTAAAGAATTAGGTTTTAGTAAACCTAGTGTTAGTAGAGGAGTGGGCATTTTGAAAAATGATGGCTATATTACAATTGATAGTAAAGGTTTTATTGAATTGACAGAATTAGGGCTAAATAAAGCTAATTCAGTGTATGAAAAACACCTTTATTTAACAGATTTTTTAATGGCTACTGCTAATGTAAGTAAGGAAGTAGCTGAAGAAGATGCCTGTAGAATTGAGCATATTATTAGTGATGAAGTGTTTGCAGGTATAAAACAATATGTTGAAGAAAATAAAAAAAATTAAGTTCTGATAAAGGACTTAATTTTTTGTTTAATTAAAACTATTTTGACATTTTTTAAAATACAATAAATCTGTAGCTTGCATATCGTTTTCGATTATTTCTTTAGGATAATAATCAATGAAGAAATTTTCAATCCGATGTGAGTAACGATATCCTAGCCGAGTATAGAAAGTGATGTTTTCTAAACTAGAGTTAGCAGTTCCAATTAAAATACAAGGATAAGAACTGTATTTTTCTTCAACATATTTAATTAATGCTTTGGCATAACCATGATTACGATGTTCAAGTAACGTTAAAATATTTTTTATTTCAACATTACCATCGATGATCTCTACAGCTAAAAAACTAACAGGTTCATTGTTAACAAAGTAGCCATATAAAGTACCGTGTTTTAAATAATCACGAACAAGATTTATGTTAGGATCACTTTCAGTAAGTAGTTGATCATAATCCATTTTGTTATCTATTTCTTTTATCATACTAGCCTCCTAGAAAGAATTATATCAAAGCTGTTAAATAATTAAAAGATTGTTTTTTTCAATAAATTTTTTTAATAAAAATTTATTGAGAGAGATTAATGGATTTTATTGTAATAGTTAGCGGAAATATTTTTTTTTATAGCAAAGAATGTTATACTAATAAAAGAAATGAGGTAAGGAAATGAAAAAGATATTGTTATGTTTGATAATGGTGTTGATGGTAGTTGGCTGCTCTTCATCAGGAGATGGCAACACTACAGAAAAAAAAGAAAGTAAAAAGAAAGATGAAACATCAACTGTCGAAAAAGAGCCGGTAAATGTTAGTGTAAAGATGAGTTTTGCTGGTGACTGTACTTTAGGAAATTATGCCGGCCAATCATATTCAGGATCCTTTAATCAAGAATACGCTAATCAGGGAAATGATACTACATATTTTTTAAGAAATGTAAAAAGTGTATTTGAACAAGATGATTTAACGATCGTTAATTTAGAAGGTCCGTTAACAACGGCAACTTCTCATGCTGAAAAACAATTTGCTTTTAGTGGTCCATATGAATATGCTAATATCTTAACTAGTGGTAGTGTTGAGATGGTTTCTTTAGCTAATAACCATTCTGAAGACTATTTTGCTCAAGGAATGAGCGATACCAAAAATATATTAGATGAAAAGGGTATTGGTTATTTTGGATATGAAACTTCATGTGTTAAAGAAGTTAATGGTATCAAAATTGGTTTTCTAGGTTATCGTTCGATGTCTGTTTCAATGAATAATGAACAAGGGCGTGCTACAATTAAAGCGGCTATTGAAGATTTAAAAAATAATCAAGGTGCTAATGCTGTTGTAGTATTTTATCACTGGGGAATTGAACGTGATTATTCAGCTAATGATGATCAACGTGAATTAGCTAAATTTTCAATTGATAGCGGAGCTGATTTAGTCGTTGGTTCTCATCCTCATGTTATTCAAGGGGTTGAGGAATATAATGGTAAACAAATTGTTTATTCATTAGGAAATTTCTGCTTTGGTGGCAATAAAAATCCAAGTGATACTGATTCAATGATTTATTCAATTACAATGAATTTTACGGATGGTAAATTTACTAGCGAAACTCATGAAATTATTCCTTGTTCAATTACAACAAGTTCTAGCCGTAATAACTACCAGCCAACTATATTAGAAGGCGATGAAAAACAAAGAGTACTTGATAAAATTCAACAATATAGTTATTAAAATAAATAGAAGCTTTTGGCTTCTATTTATTTAAAAGATAAGAGGTGTTTTAATTGAAAGAAAAATTATTAAAATTTTTTTATAGTGGTTTTATCGTATTGTTGATTGGTTTATTAGGTGGACGTATTTCTGGCAACTATTCAACAAGTGTTTTGAATATTATTTATTTAGTAATTATTATTTTAGCGATAATTGGTTATTTTGGATATCTTAAATTACAAGAGATTAAAGTTGATGATAGAACTGCGATAAATAAAACAATATTACAAATTATTATTCCAATTGTAGTTTTGTTATTATTCAACAATTTTTATCATTAATTTACTTGAAACTTATTTTAATAAATGATATCATGCAAATAGTTATACGACTGACGGAAGTGGAATTAACCACAGGGAGTATAATCGTGTAAGAGCCGACCGTCTGGGCCAAAGTAGTCTAGATGGTGCACGGCTCTTTTTTCATTGTTAGGAAGTATGTCTTTAAAATACTAAGCTTACATTGCTATCGGTTGAGAAAAAAGCCAAAATATGGTATAAAGAAGATGTGAAATTCCTCTAAAAATTTAACTGGAAAGGGTGGCGTTATGTTAACTGATGTTGAAATTGCACAAAGTGCAAAAATGGAACCAATTAAAGAAATTGCAAGCAAAATTGGATTAGTCGAAGATGATTTAGAATTGTATGGAAAATACAAAGCTAAAATATCTTTAGAAACTATTAATCGAGTAGAAAACAATCCTGATGGAAAATTAGTATTAGTTACTGCAATTAATCCAACTCCTGCAGGAGAAGGGAAAACAACTACAATGATTGGTCTTTCTCAGGCTTTAAATAAAATGGGAAAAAAATCAATTGTAGCAATGCGTGAACCATCATTAGGTCCTTGTTTTGGAATCAAAGGTGGAGCTGCTGGTGGCGGGTATGCTCAAGTAGTACCAATGGAAGATATTAATCTTCATTTTACAGGTGATATTCATGCAATTACTGCTGCTAATAACTTAATTGCAGCAATGCTTGATAATTCAATTCATCATGGTAATCCACTAAATATTGATGTTCGTAATATTGTATGGAAACGTGTTGTTGATTTAAATGATCGAGCATTAAGACATACAATTTGTGGATTAGGTGGAAAAGTTAATGGAGTGCCTCGTGAAGATGGATTCGATATTTCTGTTGCTAGTGAAGTTATGGCTATCTTATGTTTAGCAACAAGTCTTGATGATTTAAAACAAAGAGCAGGAAAAATGATAGTTGCTTATAATTATGATGGTGAACCTGTGACTGTTGATGATATTGAAGCAACAGGTGCGGTTACATTATTATTAAAAGATGCTATTAAACCAAATTTAGTGCAAACATTAGATCATACGCCAGTTTTTGTTCATGGTGGGCCATTTGCTAATATTGCTCATGGCTGCAATTCAGTTATGGCAACTAAATTAGCAATGAAATTAGGTGATTATGCAATAACTGAAGCTGGATTCGGAGCTGATTTAGGGGCTGAAAAATTCTTAGATATTAAATGTCGTCAAGCTAATTTAAATCCTCAAGCAGTAGTAATTGTGGCTACTGTTAGAGCTTTAAAAATGCATGGTGGTATGGATAAAAAAGAATTAGCTAATGAAAATTTAGAAGCCTTAGCAGCTGGTATTAAAAACTTAGAAAAACATATTGAAAATATTGCTAAATATGATTTACCTTCAGTAGTTGCAATAAATGCATTCCCAACTGATAGTGAAGCTGAATTACAATTATTAAAAGATACATGCAATAAAATGGGTGTAGATGTAGCAATCTCTAAAGTATGGGAAAAAGGTGCTGATGGTGGTATTGAATTAGCAGAAAAATTATTAGAGATTTTAGAAACTAAAGAAGCAAATTATCATCCAATTTATGATTTAGACTTAACAATTAAAGAAAAAATTGAAACAATCGCCAAAGAAATCTATGGTGCCGATGGTGTGGCGTTCGATAAAAAAGTCATCACAAAGATGAAAAAATATGAAGCTCAAGGATTAGATAAATTACCTATTTGTGTTGCTAAAACACAATATTCTTTATCAGATCAGCCTAATTTATTAGGTCGCCCAAGTGGTTTTACAGTTAAGATAAATGATCTAATTCCAGCTGCTGGAGCCGGTTTTTTAATCGCTATTTCTGGAAGCATTATGAGAATGCCAGGACTACCAAAACGCCCAGCTGCAGTTAATATGGATATTGATAAAGATGGTAAGATTGTGGGACTATTCTAAAAGTGACGCAGGTCACTTTTAGTGGTTTAAATAGAAAGGAAGGAATTATGAAAGTCGCAATTATTATGGGGTCAACTAGTGATTTAAGTAAAGTTGAACCAGCAATAACAATTTTGAAAGATTATGGTGTTGAAGTAAACGTTCGTTGTTTATCAGCACATCGAGCTCATTTAGGGCTTAGTTCATTTATTAAAGAAACTGAAACTGATGGTACTGAAGTTATCATTACTGCTGCTGGAATGGCTGCTGCTTTACCAGGAGTTGTTGCTTCACAAACAGTATTACCAGTAATTGGTGTACCAATTAGCGGAGCTACTTTAGATGGTATGGATGCATTATTATCAATTGTCCAAATGCCTTCAGGAATTCCAGTAGCAACAGTTGCTATTAATGGAAGTAAAAATGCAGCTTATCTAGCATTACAAATCATGGCAATTAAACATGATGAAATTAAAGAAAAATTAATTGCTTATCGTAAAGATATGGAAAATCAAGCAATGAAAGCAAACGAAGAAGTTATTGAAAAGTACAAATAAGGAGATATTACAAATGGCAGAATTATTATACGAAGGAAAAGCAAAACAAGTTTATAAAACAGACAAAGAAGATGAATATTTAATTCATTATAAGGATGATGCAACAGCTGGAAACGGTGTTAAACATGATCAATTTGAAGGTAAAGGGGTTTTAAATAACACTATTTCATGTATTATCTTTGATATGCTTGAAGAAGCGGGAATTAAAACTCATATGATCAAAAAATTAAATGATCGCGATGTTTTAGTAAAAAAAGTAGAAATTTTCCCATTAGAAGTAATTATTCGTAATATAACTACTGGATCTTTCTGTAAAAGATTAGGAGCACCAGAAGGAATTGTTTTAGATGAACCAATTTTTGAATTAAGTTATAAAAATGATGATTATGGTGATCCACTTATTAATGAAGATCATGCCGTTGCTTTGAAATTATGTACTCGTGATGAATACAACTTTATTAAAGAACAAACTTTAAAAATCAATGAATTATTAAAAGAATTTTTCTTAAGTTTAAATTTAAAATTAGTTGATTTTAAAATTGAATTTGGAAAAACACCTGATGGTGAAATCTTATTAGCTGATGAAATTTCTCCAGATTCTTGTCGTTTATGGGATGTAGAAACTAATCAAAAATATGATAAAGATGTTTTCAGACAAGATATTGGTGATTTAATTGAAACTTATAAAGCTGTATTAGCTAGAATGCAAAAATAAAAGGGGAACATAAAATGGATTACAAAAAAGCTGGAGTAGATATTGAAGCTGGATATAAATCAGTAGAGTTAATGAAAAAACACGTTAAAGAAACAATGCGTCCTGAAGTATTAGGTGGTTTAGGTGGTTTTGCTGGTGCTTTTGATTTGAGTGCTATTAAAAATATGGATGAACCAGTTTTATTATCAGGAACAGATGGTTGTGGTACAAAAGTTAAATTAGCATTTATCATGGATAAACATGATACAATTGGAATCGATGCTGTTGCGATGTGTGTTAATGATATTGCTTGTTCAGGTGGAGAACCACTATTTTTCCTAGATTATATTGCTTGTGGAAAAAATTATCCTGAAAAAATTGCGACAATTGTAAGTGGTGTAGCTGAAGGTTGTAAACAATCTGGTTGTGCCTTAGTTGGTGGTGAAACAGCCGAACATCCTGGGCTTATGCCTGAAGATGATTATGATCTTGCTGGTTTTGCAGTTGGAGTTGTTGATAAAAAAGATATTATCAATGGTCAAAATATTAAATCAGGTGATGTTTTAGTAGGTATTGCTTCAAGTGGTGTGCATAGTAATGGTTTTTCATTAGTACGTCAAGTATTTGAAATGACTAAAGAATCTTTAGATACTTATTATGATGAATTAGGTAAAACATTAGGTGAAGCTTTAATTACCCCAACTAGAATTTATGTCAAAGCATTGAAAAACATTAAAGACGCTGGTGTAGTAGTCAAAGGATGCTCACATATTACTGGTGGCGGTTTTGATGAAAATATTCCTAGAATGTTGCCAGATAATGCTGTAGCAGTTGTTAAAAAAGATAGCTACGAAGTTCCTGAAATCTTTAAACTTATTGCTAAAAAAGGTAATGTTAGTGAAGATGTAATGTACAATACATTTAATATGGGAATTGGAATGGTTATTGCTTTAGATCCAGATGATGTTGTTAAAGCAACAGCAGCAATTGAAGCAGCTGGTGATAAATGTTATGTTATTGGAACTATTGAAAACGGCACTAAAGGAGTTAAATTATGTTAAAAATAGCAGTCTTTGTTTCTGGAGGCGGAACAGACTTGCAATCAGTTATTGATGCTGTTGAAAATGGCAGCATTAATGGTGAAATTGTTTTAGTTGTTTCTAATCGCAAAAATGCATATGGGCTAAAACGTGCTGAATTAGCTGGTATTGAAACTGCAGTAGTTAGAAAAGATGATGAGCTGCTTGTAAAGATGTTACAAGAAAGAAATGTTGATTTAATAGTTTTAGCTGGATATTTAGCTATTTTAACAGATGTTTTAATCGATGCTTATCCAAATAAAATCATTAATATTCATCCTTCATTAATTCCTTCATTTTGTGGACCAGGTTTTTATGGAATGCATGTTCATGAAAGTGTTTTAGCAAGAGGAGTTAAAGTAACTGGAGCAACGGTTCATTTTGTAAGTAATGAAGTTGATGGTGGACCAATTATTTTACAAGAAGCTTGTAATATTGATGATTTAGACAATGCTAGTGATATTCAAGCAAGAGTTTTAGAAATTGAACATCGTATTTTACCAAAGGCAGTAGCATTATTTTGTGATGGAAAAATAGTTGTTGAAAATGAAAGGGCTAAGGTGATTTAAGTGAAAAGAGCATTAGTTAGTGTAACTAATAAAGATGGAATTGTAGATTTTTGTAAAGGCTTAGTTGAATTAGGATTTGAAATTGTTTCAACTGGGGGAACTATGGCTAAATTACAAGAAGCCAATGTTCCATGTATTGCTATTGATGATGTAACAGGATTTCCAGAAATTTTAGATGGTCGTGTAAAGACTTTACATCCAAAAGTACATGGTGGTTTGTTATTTAGAAGAGATGTTAAAGAACATGTTGAAACAGTTAAAGAGATGGGAATTACGCCAATTGATTTAGTTTGTGTTAATTTATATGAGTTTGAAAAAGCTTTAAAAGCCGGTAAACCAATGGCAGATATGATTGAAAATATCGATATCGGTGGTCCATCAATGATTCGTTCAGCAGCTAAAAACTTTAAAGATGTTTTAATTGTTACTGACCCAAGTGATTATAATAATGTTTTAGAAGCAATTAAAAATAATAGTGATGATTTTGATTTTAGATTAAATCTTGCATATAAAGCCTTTTCAACAACAGGTGCTTATGATGCCATGATTTCACGCTATTTTGCTGGGGTTGTTGGTGATGATTTCCCAGATACATTAAATATTAGTTTAAAGAAAACTGAACATTTACGTTATGGTGAAAATTCACAACAACGTGCTAATGCATATGTTGATCCATTTGTTCAACATAGTCTATTAGATTATGAACAATTACACGGAAAAGAAATTTCATTCAATAATGTTAATGATTTATATGGAGCAGTTGCTTTAGTTCGTGAATTTAAAGATCAAATCGTAACAGCAGCAATTAAACACTCAACACCTTGTGGAGTAGCTATTGGTAAAGATGGTTACGATTCTTATATGAAAGCTTATGAAGCTGATCCTCAAAGTATTTTTGGTGGTATCGTAGCTGTTAATTATAAAATTGATAAAAAGACAGCAGAAGAAATGCATAAAATTTTCCTAGAAATTGTTGCAGCACCAGATTTTGATGATGATGCTTTAGAAATTTTAAAGAAAAAGAAAAATTTACGTATTTTAAAATTAAAGAATCCAGAAGTTCGTGAAGCAAAATATGATATTAAATATTTAGAAGGAAAAGTACTTGTTCAAGATATCAATACCGAAATGATCAAAGAAATGAACTGTGTTACTGAAGCTAAACCAACTGAAAGTCAAATCAGCGATATGGAATTTGGAATGCGTGTAGTTAAATTCGTAAAATCAAATGCAATCTGTATTGTTAAAAATGGTGTAACATTAGCAGTTGGTGGTGGTCAAACATCACGTGTTTGGGCATTAGAAAATGCAATTCATAATAATCCTGATAAAGATTTCGATGGAGCTGTTTTAGCAAGTGATGCTTTCTTCCCATTTAGCGACTGTGTTGAAGTTGCTTATAAAGCAGGAATTAAAGCAATTGTTCAACCTGGTGGTTCTATTAGAGATCAAGAATCAATTGATTATTGTAATGAAAAAGGTATTCCAATGGTATTTACAGGATATCGTCACTTTAGACATTAATGGAAAGGCTAAAAAATATGAAAGTATTAGTAATTGGTAGTGGTGGTCGTGAACATGCGATTGCATATAAATTAAATCAAAGTGAAAAAGTTGATAAGATTTATGCTATTCCTGGTAATCCAGGGATAGCAAAAATCGGTGAATGTGTTGCTGGTAGTGTTGAAGATAATGAAATGATCGTTAAATTTGCAAAAGATCATAATATTGATTTAACGGTAATTGGACCTGAAGTACCATTATGTAATGGTTTGGCTGATGATTTAGAAGCAGCTGGCCTAATGGCTTTTGGACCAACTAAATATGCTGCAACATTAGAAGGAAGTAAAGCATTCTCGAAAGACTTTATGATTCGTCATAATATTCCAACAGCTCGTTATAAAGAGGTAAATAGTTATGATGAAGCTGTCGAAGCAATAAATGATTTCCAATTTCCTTTAGTAATTAAAGCTGATGGTTTAGCAGCTGGAAAAGGTGTCGTTATTGTTGAAAATGTTGATGATGCTAAAAAAACATTAAAAGAAATGATGGTTGATGGCAGCTTAGATGGTGCTGGAAGTAAAGTTGTTTTAGAAGAATTTTTAACAGGGTTTGAATGTTCTTTACTTTGCTTTACAGATGGAACAACAATTGTACCAATGGTAAGTGCTAAAGATCATAAACAAGTTTTTGACGGTAATACTGGTCCTAATACTGGTGGTATGGGAACTGTATCACCAAATCCTTTCTTACCTGAAGGTATGGACGAGATTTTTGAAAAAGAAATTTTAGAACCATTTATGGCTGGTTTAAAAGCCGATAACATGGATTATCGTGGTGTTGTATTTATTGGTTTAATGATTGAAAATAATAAACCAAAAGTATTAGAATTCAATGTTCGTTTCGGTGATCCAGAAACACAATCAATCATGCTTCGTTTAGATAGTGATTTATATGATATTATGGTAGCTTGTGCGACTAAAACATTAAAAGATGTTGAAGTAAAATGGAATGATAAACATGTTGCATGTTTAGTACTTGCAAGTCAAGGATATCCAGGAAGTTATCCAAAAGGAATTGAAATAAAAAATATCGATGACTGTGATGATTGTGTAGTATTCCATGCCGGAACAGCTATCAAAGATGGAAAATTAGTGACTAGTGGTGGTCGTGTCTTAAATATTTGTGCTACTGGTGATTCTTTAGATGAGGTACGTGAAAAAGTATATAAAGTAGCCAATAAAATTGATTTTGATGGTAAATTCTACCGCAATGATATCGGACTTAGATAGGGGGATGAAAATGAGTAATGTAAAGCGAATCTATGTTGAAAAACGTTTAGCTTATGCAACAGAAGCCAATGAAACAAAACAAAATTTAAGTCAACAGCTAAATATAAATATTAATTCTTTAAGAATAATTAATCGTTATGACATTCAAGGTATTAGCGATGATGTGTTAAATCAAGGAATTAATACAATTTTAGCTGAACCAATGGTTGATGATGTATATCAAGAAAGTTTCCCGGTAAGTAATCAAGAGTCAGTTTTTGCGATTGAATATTTACCTGGTCAATATGATCAAAGAGCAGATTCTTGTGAACAATGTTTTGCAATTTTAACTGGTAATACAGATGCTAAAGTTAAATGTGCTCGTGTATATGCAATTGATTTTGAAGGTGATAGAGATGAAGTTTTAAAGAAAATCCAAAACTTCTTAATTAATCCAGTTGATCAAAGACTTGCTAGCCTTGAAAAGCCAGAAGATTTAAATGATGCTGCTCCTGATATTAAGCCAGTTCCAACTATTGAAGGATTTAATGAATTAGATAAAGCCGGATTAGAAAATTTCTTAAGTGAAAATGGAATGGCAATGAGTTATGATGATTTAAAAGTGACTCAAGATTATTTTAAAAATGAAGAAAAACGTGATCCGACAGAAACAGAATTAAAAGTATTAGATACATACTGGTCAGATCATTGTCGTCATACTACATTTGCAACTGTAATTACTGATTTAGATATTGAAAGTGGTGCTTTTAAAGAAATTTTAGAAAAAGATGTTGAAGACTATAAGACAAGTCGTCATTTAGTTTATGGTATTGATACTAAACGTCCACTTACATTAATGGATTTAGCAACAATTTCAATGAAAGAATTACGTAAGACAGGTTATTTAGATGATTTAGAAGTTTCTGAAGAAATCAATGCTTGTTCAGTAGAAATTACAGTTCATACTAGTGAAGGTGATGAACAATGGTTATTGATGTTTAAAAATGAAACTCATAACCATCCAACTGAAATCGAACCATTTGGTGGTGCGGCAACATGTTTAGGTGGTGCAATTCGTGATCCATTATCTGGACGTGCCTATGTTTATCAATCAATGAGAATCACTGGTGCTAGTGATCCTCGTAAATCATTAGAAGAAACAATGAAAGGTAAATTGCCACAAAGAAAACTATGTAAAGAATCAGCTCATGGATTTTCATCTTATGGAAACCAAATTGGTTTAACAACAGGTTATGTACATGAAATTTATGATGATGGTTACACAGCTAAAAGAATGGAATTAGGTGCTGTTGTGGCTGCTGCTCCTAAAGAACAAGTAAAACGATTAGAACCATTAAATGGACATATTGTTTTATTAATTGGTGGTCGTACTGGTCGTGATGGTATTGGTGGAGCAACTGGTTCTTCTAAATCACATGATGTAAAATCTATTGAAACAGCTGGTGCTGAAGTACAAAAAGGTAATCCAGTAGAAGAACGAAAAATTCAACGTTTATTTAGAAATAAAGAAGTAAGTGAAAAAATCGTTCGTTGTAACGACTTTGGAGCTGGTGGTGTCTGTGTAGCTGTTGGTGAATTAGCACCAGGGCTAGAAATTAATTTAGATGCGGTATTGAAAAAATATGAAGGATTAACTGGTACAGAACTTGCTATTTCTGAATCTCAAGAACGTATGGCAATTGTTATTGATCCTAAAGATGCTGACTTTATTAAAGAACAATGTGCTAAAGAAAATCTTGAAGTTGTTCAAGTAGCTGTAGTTACAGATAAAAATCGCCTAGTTATGAAACATATGGGACAAGATATTGTCAATATTTCAAGAGAATTTTTAGATGCTGCTGGGGCAGATCGTTATCAAGATGTTAAAATCACTTTACCTGATTTTGAAAAAACACCTTTCGATGAAGTACCACAAACAAGTTTTGTAAAGACTGTAAAAGAAACTTTATCTAAACTAAGTGTTGCTTCACAAAAAGGATTAATTGAAATGTTTGACTCATCAATTGGAAATGGAACAGTACTATCTCCATTTGGTGGTATCAAATATCATAGTGAAACTGAAGGTATGGCTGCATTAATACCAGTTTTAGATAAAGAAACTACAACATGTTCAATTATGGCATATGGATATAATCCAGTTATATCAAAATGGTCTCCTTATCATGGAGCAATGTATGCAATTGTTGAATCAGTAGCCAAAATTGTAGCTATGGGTGGAGATTATCATAAAATTAGATTCTCTTTCCAAGAGTACTTTGAAAAATTATTAGATAATCCAGTTAGCTGGGGTAAACCAATGGCAGCTTTATTAGGTGCTTATCGAGTACAAAGTGCTTTAAAATTACCATCAATTGGTGGAAAAGATAGTATGTCAGGATCATTTGAAGATCTTCATGTACCACCAACTTTAGTATCTTTTGCTATTACTAGCGGTGAAGTAGATGATGTAATGACACCAGAAGCAAAAGAAACAGGACATGTTTTAGCTGAAGTTATGATCAAAAAAGATAAGTTTAAAGTTTTTGATTTTGATCATTTACAAAAACAATATGATGCAATCATGTCATTAATGAAAGAAAAGAAAATTTATAGTGCTTACACAGTAAAAGATGGCGGTGTTATTGAAGCTGTTAGTAAAATGGCTTTTGGTAATGGAATAGGTGCTGCATTTAATACTGGATATAGTCTAGGAAGCTATTTAGTACGCAATTACGGTAATATTATTATTGAAGTAAAATCTGAAAAAGATTTAAGTGTTTTTGATAAATATCGTATTGTAGCTACTACTAATGATAGTGAAGCTTTATCTTATGGTGGAGAAATGATTTCTTTAGATGAAGCATATGCAATTAATAAAGAACCATTAGAAAAAGTTTATCCTACTAGAGAAAAAGCTCCTACAAGTGAAATAAAAGTAGCTGCATGTAAGACAAGATCAGATTTACAACCAAAAGTAATTGTTGAAAAACCATTAGTGGTTATTCCTGTTTTCCCAGGAACTAACTGTGAATATGATTCAGCTAGAGCATTTAAAAAAGCTGGTGCCCAAGTTGAAATGGTATTAGTTAGAAATAAAACTCAAGAAATGCTTAATGATTCAATTGATGAATTAGAAGCTGCAATTAAACGTGCCAACATTGTAATGTTACCTGGTGGTTTCAGTGCTGGTGATGAACCAGAAGGTTCTGGTAAATTT
Organism: Erysipelatoclostridium sp. An173; assembly: GCF_002160495.1. Taxonomy (GTDB): domain Bacteria; phylum Bacillota_I; class Bacilli_A; order Erysipelotrichales; family Coprobacillaceae; genus Thomasclavelia; species Thomasclavelia merdavium. The sequence goes on from NZ_NFKR01000006.1 coordinate 60,556, forward strand.
ATTGCTACGGTATTAAGAAACCCACGTTTAAAAGCTGCAATTACTGATTTATTAGAAAATCGTGATGGTTTAATGATTGGTATTTGTAATGGATTCCAAGCATTAGTTAAATTAGGATTATTACCTTACGGTGAAATTAAAGATATGTCTAAAGATGATCCAACATTAACATTTAATACTATTGGTCGCCATGTTTCACAAATGGTCGATACACGTATTGGTAGTGTAAAATCACCATGGTTAAAATATGTAAATGTTGATGATGTTTATACAATTCCAGTAAGTCATGGTGAAGGACGTTTCGTTGCTCCAAAAGAAACTATTGAAAAATTATTTGAAAACGGGCAAGTGTTCTCACAATATGTTGATCCAAATCGTAAAGTAACAATGCAAACGCCATATAATCCTAATGGATCAATGTATGCAATCGAAGGAATTATTTCTTTAGATGGTCGTGTTATTGGAAAAATGGGTCATAGTGAACGCCAAGGTGAAAATCGCTTTAAAAACGTTTATGGTGAAATGGACCAAAAATTGTTTGAAGCTGGAGTAGATTATTTTAGAGGTGGAAAATAGAATGGAAAAACAAGAGTTTGAATGTTTAACACTTTGTCCATTAGATGGTCGTTATTCGGGTGTTAAGGATGCTTTAGGAGAATATTTTTCGGAATATGCATTGGTAAAATATCGTGTTTTCGTTGAAATTCAATGGTTAAGATTTTTAATCGAAAATGTTGAAAATGATATTCTTGCGAAATTTAATCATGATGATATGGATAAATTAATGGCTATTACAAATGAATTCAATTATGATTCATTTGCTAGAATTAAAGAAATTGAAAGTACAACTCGTCATGATGTTAAAGCCGTAGAATATTTTATTGATGAACAAGTAAAAGCTTTAGGATTCGAATATTTACAAAGTTTTGTTCATATTGGGTGTACTTCAGAAGATATTAATAATACTTCATATGCTTGTATGATAAAATATGGATTAAAAGATGTTTGGTTGAAAAAAGCTAAAGAATTAGCTAGTATAGTTGATAAATGGGCTGATGAACATAGTGATGATGCAATGCTTGCACATACTCATGGTCAACCAGCAACACCAACAACAATTGGTAAAGAATTTAAAGTATATGCATATCGTTTCTTATCAAGTATTGAAAATGTTGAATCTATTAAGATCAAAGCTAAATTTAATGGAGCAACAGGAAATTATAGTGCAATTTTAACTGCTTTTCCTAATCTTGATTGGCCAGTATTAGCTAAAAAATTCGTTGAAGAATATTTAGGATTAACATTTAATCCATTGACAACTCAAATTGAAAGTCATGATTATACTTGCCATATTTTAGATGGTGTACGTCATTTCAATAACGTATTAGTAGATTTTGATGTTGATATGTGGTTATATATTTCAATGGAATATTTTAAACAAATTCCAGTAAAAGGTGAAGTTGGAAGTTCAACAATGCCACATAAAGTTAATCCAATTAGATTTGAAAACAGTGAAGCTAATATTGATATGTCAAATAATATCTGTGTTGCTTTATCAAATAAATTACCTAAATCAAGAATGCAACGTGATTTATCTGATTCATCTAGTCAAAGAAATTTAGGTTTAGCATTTGGATATTCACTACAAGCAATGAATGAAACAATTAATGGTTTAGCTAAATGTGTTGTTAATAAAGAAAAATTAGCAAGCGATTTAAATGAAAAATGGGAAGTTCTTGCAGAACCAATTCAAACAATGCTTAGAAAATATGGTGTTCCTGATGCATATGATACTTTAAAAGCATTAACTCGTGGAAAGAGTATTTCTAAGGAAGATATTCTTAAATTTGCTGAAAGTTTGGAAATTCTATCAGATGAAGATCGTCAAACTTTAGTAGAAATGACACCAGCATCATATATTGGTTTAGCTAACAAATTAGCAAAATTGGATTTAAATAAATAAATTAATTACTAAGCTGTATAAATTACAGCTTAGTTTTTTAATGGTTTAGTATTTATATTAATTGTAATTATGTTAAAAAAGATATTTTTCAATTTCATAATTTCTTAAAAATGATCATAAAAACGAATTCTTATTATTAAAAAATCTAAGATATCTATGATTTTGCTGATTTTCTATATATTTTTTATGAAAATATGATAATAAATGTTTTTTTAATAAAATATAGTATTTTTAAACTATAACTTATAAAGATATTCTTGACTGTAAATGATATATTAGATAAAATTAGGATACATTGAAAATAACCGTTGAGGGAGTAGTTGGCACTTTTAAAAGTGGGTCAAGTCAACATACTGATTATTTTTAATCTGGCTTGTCTTAAATAACGAGACTCATATAGAACAATATATTTGCCTATATTGAGTTTTTATATTTGTGGATTTGAAGGGCTCGAATATAACAATTATATTGTTGTATACGGGTCTTTTTCAATGAAAAAAACTTGGAGGATTGAAATGGGAAGATTGATTACAAAATCAAAACAATTAACTAGCCAAGCAAATAAAGGAGTAGCAAGATGTCGATAATTGAAATTGTACTAATTGGTGTTGGACTAGCAATGGACGCTTTTGCTGTTTCTATATGTAAAGGATTAGCAATGCGGAAGATGAATTATCGTCAAGCTATAATAATCGCAGGTTTTTTTGGTGTTTTTCAGGCTTTGATGCCAGCTCTAGGATATTTACTAGGAACTACATTTGCAAATAAAATTGCTGTTATTGACCATTGGATTGCATTTATATTATTAGGTGCAATTGGATTAAACATGATTAAAGAGTCTTTTGAAAAAGATGAAGCTGATATTGAAGATGAAGGTTTAAAATTTGGTAATTTAATAATGTTAGCTATTGCAACTAGTATTGATGCTCTTGCAGTAGGGATTACATTTGCCTTTTTTGATGTATCATTGTTAACATCAATAAGTATCATTGGAATTATTACTTTTGTAATTTGTATTATTGGTGTTAAAGTAGGAAATGTCTTTGGTGAAAAATATAAAAACAAAGCGGAATTTGCTGGCGGTTTAATTTTAATCTTGATGGGAACAAAAATTTTAATAGAACATTTATTTTTCTAAAACTGGTGGTTAAAGACCGCCTTTTTTGTTTATTTATTTTTTAAGAAAAGTTGATAATAAAGAAATCGTTTTCAAATAAAATTATCATTTACAGGAATAGAAAATATAAGGTTTAGTCTTCTATTACAGTATATTTTTGCTATAATACATATAAATTATGAAAATGGAGTCGAGATTTATGAAAAGATTGAAAAGAATCAGTAATGCAATATTATTGGAGACTAGAGAACATAAAGCTTCATTTATGGTTTATATGGTGTTAAGATTATTAGTCATTTTGACTATGATTTTACAGTTTTTTAATCAAAATTATGAAAATGTTTTTATGTGTGTATTAACATTGTTGTTATTGATCGTACCTAGTTTTTTTCAAGTCACTTTTAAAGTTGAACTGCCATCAACGTTAGAAATAATAATTTTATTGTTTATTTTTGCTGCTGAGATTTTAGGTGAGGTAAACGATTATTATTTTGTTTTTCCACAATGGGATACGATGTTGCACACTTTAAATGGTTTTCTAGCTGCGGCAATTGGTTTTTCACTTGTTGATTTATTAAATAAAAGTGAACGGGTTAAATTTGAATTATCACCATTATATGTGGTGTTAGTTGCTTTTTGTTTTTCTATGACGATTGGTGTTATCTGGGAATTTTTTGAATTTAGTATGGATCAATTTTTTGGTATGAATACTCAAAAAAATACTATGATTACTCTTTTAAATGGTGCTGATTTAGTCGATGGCTCAAGAGTTACCATTCATAATATTAAAGAAGTAATTGTAAATGGACAACAACTAGCTGGATATGTTGATATTGGTTTAATTGATACGATTGGTGATTTATTAGTCAATTTCATCGGAGCGGCAGTATTTTCAGTATTTGGCTTTTTCTATGCTAAGTATCCTAATACATTTAATTTTTTAAAACGGTTTATTCCTAGAAAAAAAGATAAAGACAAAGATTATTTAAGAAATCAAGATTCTGGTGAAAACTAGGATCTTTTATATTATGTAAAAAAATGGTAATTTTTTGTAAAATTTTAAAATAGCTTTACCTTAAGTAAACTTTAAGTTTTATACTAAAAAAAATAATTGGAGGTATGGGCTATGAAAAGATTTTTAAAGATGGTGATTTCAATGTTTTTAGTAGTTGTAATATTGATTGTTGTCGTTTCTGGTCGTTTTTATTATAGTGTTTATGCTAGTGAATATAATTGTAGTGTCACTAAAGATAGTGTGGATGTTAATGCAACTAATCGTTTAAGAATAGGGACTTATAATGTTCACTCATTAAACTATGGAAAAGAAGATTTAGAAAGTTTCGTAAATGATATCAAAGACTTACAGTTAGATATCATTTGCTTACAAGAAGTTGATCAAAATGCAATTCGTTCTGGTAACTTTGATATGGTTGCATCGATGGCAAAGGAAGCCGGTTATCCATATTATCATTTTTATTCAACAATGTGGATTCTTAACGGTTATTATGGAATTGGGATATTAAGTAAATATCAAATTACTAAGGTATCATCACAATTAATGGCTAATAGTTTATTTAGAGAACCACGGGTCTTAACTAAAACAGTAATCGAGTATGGTCAAACACCGTTAAATATTTACAATACCCATGTAGCGTATGATAGTTACCATGATACACAGTTGGATTTTATTGAAAATAATATTGAATTAGATGGTCATGTGATTTTAGCTGGTGATTTTAATTATTTTTATGGTTATAATGAACGATGGGATACTGATATATTAGATAATGTAAATAGTGATGAAACGTTAATGACATATGGTAGCTACGGCTCACCAGATAATATCTATTATTCTGATAATTTTGAATTAGTCGAACGTAATGTAAAAACTTCATCTTTTTCTGACCATAGTTTATTATATGCGGAATTTTTAATTAAATAATTTTAGTTAACATAATGTTAAAATTACAAGAGTAGAATTATAATATATTGAAAAGGAGCGAAGTTATGGAGACGAAAAATAATCATATAAACAATTTACTAAAACAGATTGGTTATAAAGAATTAAACGTTGTTTATAATAATGATAAAATTATTATAAATGAAGATATATATAATTATCAGGATATTAAAGATGTTATTTGTACAGTAGAATATTATGATTCTGGTGTTTATGAAGTTGGCGGAAATTATAATTTTTTAAATGATGAAGCTTTTAGTCTAGCTAACAAAGATGAAATGAGTTATTTGATGTCAATTTTGCAAAATAATGAAGAAATAAAAATTGAATTAGATGCAGTCTATTTGTTAATTAGAGATCGGTTTTTAAATGAAAAAAGATATTTAGCAGGTATTTTTTCAAATGATGATGATGAATTAGTTAATTGCCAAAATAAAGTAAAAGAATGTTCTAATAGTATTTTACAGTATTGCAAACAATTTAGTGATATAGAAAAAGTAGAAGATGAAAAAGAAAATGATTCTCGTAGAGAAGATGAATTATATTTAAATAAACTAATGGAATCATTGTTACAAAATACTAAAGAACCACAAATAGAATTAAATAAATTTAAAGAAACAAGACCGGCAGAAGTAAAAAGAAATATAGTAAAATCACCAAGAGAAATAATTTTAAAAGCTGGAATGTATTTTGAAGGACTTAATTATTTAATGGGCTGGTATGATCTTTATGTAGTTGATGGCAGTGGTTGTTTAGAATGTTTTAGTAATAATAAAAGTCAAAAAATATATTTTGATGCTAGTGATGATTTAAGTGATTGTTATCGCAATCTTCAATTAGATCAAAATTCAAGAATTAGATTGGATACAGGAATAAAGTTAAAATTAATCTACTTAGGTCCTAATCCTAAATAATAAATTTTTATAACTTGTCAATGTTTTCTACAAAAAAATGAAGCTGAGATAAATTATGAATGTTTTCATTGTATTGATGGAGTTTTAGCTGCATAGATACTGGAAGCGATAAGAAATATTGACGAGAACGATTACTATGGTTTATAAGCTGATGAAGATTTTCGTATTGCATATAATCACCTCTAGTAAAAGTTTTCCTTTTTATATTTATATTATACAAAATAAAGCATAAAAGCATCATTTCATTGAAGTGATGCTTTTATCATATAGATTTTGATATTTATTATTTTAAGTACAACAATATATAATTTTTATTAAAGGGAATAGATATAATATTTAAACTATTTTACTGATGACTTTGGTTGATTAGTCTTCTTTTAAGATGCGATTTAATAGTGAAAATCGCTACTAAAATCATTGTTAATAAAATTAATGTTGTAATCATAATTATTCCTACCTTTCTTGATAATTGTATTGATATATATTGTTATATAATTATTGATGTTTTACATAGTTAGTCTAATCTAACTATATTATTATATTATCGTTGATAGTTATTTTTGTCAAATGATATGATCAAACTATTGCTTATAAAATATGAATCAAATTTTGAAAAAACTTTTTAATTAACATTAATTATGTTATATTAATATTATGTAAGCGATTATAAGAGGTGGGTATTATGGATAGTAGAAAAAGTTTAAACATTAAGTACATGGCTAGCCAAATTTTTTATTTTGGTGCTTTTGCAGCCATGATGGGCTATGCATCAGTTTATTTGTTACATAAGGGATTTTCCAATTCTACAATTGGTATTATTTTATCATTATGTAGTATTTTAGCAGTTTTCATGCAACCGGCATTAGCTTCATTTGCCGATAATCATAAAAATATTGAAATCCGTAAAATTATTAATACGATAGTTGCAATTGCGATTATTTTATCAGTTGCCCTATTAGTAATTACCACAAATCAAACTTTAATTTTTATTTTAATTGTGGCAATTTTTTCTTTAGAAACAACGATAATGCCATTAATCAATACTTTAGCATTTATTTTTGAAAAATATGGTATTCAAATTAATTTTGGTATTGCAAGAGGATTAGGGTCTGTAGCTTATGCTTTAACATCAATGGCATTAGGGTATATTGTTGAATGGTTTAGTCCTGATCTTTTACCGATTTGTTATGTCGTATTTAATGCACTATTATTTATAGTTGTTCATTTATTTGTTTTACCAAAAAATGCACAGATTGTTAATGCTGATGAAGAAAGTGAAACAGAAGCTGAAGTACAAGAAAATGTTAGTTTATTAAAATTTGCTGGTAAGTATAAAAAATTTATTGTTTTCTTATTAGGTTTTGTATTAGTTTATTTTGCTCATACAATTATTAATAATTTCTTTATTCAAATTGTAACTAATGTTGGTGGTAATAGTAGTGACATGGGAAATGCGGTATTTTTAGCAGCGATGCTTGAATTACCAACTATGGCATATTTTACTAAGCTTAGTCAAAAAGTGAATTGTGGGACATTAATTAAAGCATCAATAGTGCTATTTTTAGCTAAACATGCTATTACATACCTAGCTACTAATATGGTTATGATTTATATTGCTCAAGTTTTACAAATGGGTGCTTATGCTTTATTTATTCCAGCATCAGTATATTATGTAAATTGTAAAGTTGATAATAAAGATATTGTTAAAGGGCAATCTTTTGTCACTACGTCAATGACAATGTCTGGGGTTTTTGCTAATATCATTGGTGGTATCTTATTAGATGCTGTAGGTGTTAGTGAAGTATTATTGATAGGAGTTATTCTATCATTGATAGGAGCAGTAATTGTATTATTTACAGTTGAAAAAGTATAAAGGTAGTATTTAATCAGGTCGTTTACGACCTGATTATTGCTCAATGATAATTATTTTAAAAAGTAATAGTGGAGGTGATTTAAATGAAAGTAGTAGTGGCTATTGATTCGTTAAAAGGAAGTTTAAGTTCACTAGAAGCTGGAAATGCTATTAAACAAGGTATTAAACGAGTATATCAGGATGCTAAAATAATTGTTAAACCTCTAGCTGATGGGGGTGAGGGAACTGTTGAAGCATTAGTATCAGGAATGAACGGTAAAATAGAAACTGTTGTTGCAACTGGGCCATTAGGTGATAAAATAGAAAGTAGTTATGGAATTATTCCAGAAAAAAGATTAGCAATTATGGAAATGGCTAGTATTGCTGGGATTACTCTATTATCTTTAAAGCAGCGTAATCCTCTTTATACAACGACATATGGTTTAGGAGAAATGATCAAGGATGCAATATCTAAAGGCTGTAATAATTTTATTATTGGAATAGGTGGCAGTGCTACAAACGATGGCGGTATTGGGATGTTACAGGCTTTAGGGTTTGATTTGCTTGATAAAGATGGTAATCAAGTTCCTTTAGGAGCTCGCGGATTAAAGGATTTAGTAAAGATAGATGATAAAAATGTTTTACCTGAATTAAAGAAGTGTCAATTTAAAATCGCTTGTGATGTAACCAATGTATTATGTGGTGAAAACGGCTGCAGTGTGGTTTTTGGCCCTCAAAAAGGCGCTACTAGCCAAATGATAAAAGATATGGATCAATGGTTATATAACTTTGCGAACCTTGCTAAGAAAAAATATCCTCATAGTGATGCTTTAGTTCCTGGTACTGGAGCAGCCGGTGGGTTAGGATTTGCTTTTTTAACCTTTGTTAAGGCCACCCTAGAGTCAGGTATTGATATTATTTTAGAAACAATTGATTTAAAATCTGATCTTAAAGACGCTGATGTTGTTGTTACAGGAGAGGGGTGTTTGGATCGACAAAGCGCAATGGGAAAAGCACCTGTTGGAGTAGCTAAAATGGCTAAATTATATAATAAGCCAGTAATCGCTTTTGCTGGTAGTGTAACTAAAGAAGCTAAGCTTTGTAATCAAGAAGGAATAGATGCGTATTTTCCTATTATTCGTAATATTACAACTTTACAAGAGGCAATGGCTAAAGAGAATGCTAAAAATAATTTAACGGATACCGTTGAGCAGGTATTTAGATTATGGAAAATAAAACAGTAGGAGTAAATAAAATGATTAAAGCAATATTTTTTGATATTGATGGAACTTTAGTGAGTTTTAAAACTCATCAAGTTCCTGATTCAACAATCGAAGCATTAAAACAATTAAAGAAAAAAGGAATTAAAATTTTTATTGCAACCGGTCGTGGAAAAGATGGCTTGAAAGTATTAGATGAGATTGAATTTGATGGTTATATTACCTTAAATGGTCAGTATTGTTATGATAAAGACCGAATTATTTATCAAAATACCATTGATCCTCATGATTTACAAAACCTAGTTAATTATTTAGACAATCATCAGGTTCCTTGTGGATTTACTGAAGAACACGACAAGTATTATAATTATCGTGATTGGCGGGTTGATGAAATTCATCGGATTACGCAAAATGACGGCCAGCCAGCTAAAGATTGTAGCCAGGTTTGTACTAGAAAGATATATCAATGTCAATGTTTTGTTGATGAAGCAGAAGAAAAAGAGTTATTGAAATTAATGCCAAATTGTATCTCTGCACGCTGGCATCCAATGTTTTGTGATATTTCACCTAAAGGCGGTACAAAACAAAATGGTATTGATAAGTTTTTAGAATACTATCATTTACAGTTGAGTGAAACAATGGCTTTTGGTGATGGTGGTAATGATATTCCAATGTTGAATCATGTAAATTTAGCTGTGGCAATGGGTAATGGTAATGAAGAAGTTAAAAAAGCAGCTGATTATGTTACTGATGAAGTTGATTTAGATGGAGTTGTTAAGGCATTAAAGCATTTTAATTTACTATAAAAGGTATCTTTATGGATGAAAATTATAAAATCAAAAAAACTAAATATTGTAAAATAGTCAATTATCTATGTATCATAATTTTAACTGTAACATTTGTTTTTTAATGATACAATATCTTTTGTTACCTGATAAAATTCCAATGCACTATAATTTTAATGGCGAAGTTGATCGTTATGGTAATAAATGGGAGATATGGATTGCTTATATAGCTGGTATAATTTTATATTTTGGTTTATCTGTAATTGAACGTAAACCGCAATATTGGAATACTGGAGTAACAATAACTGAAAAAAATAAGCAAAGAATATATCAATTATTATATAATATGTTAATAACTATAAAATTACAGGTTGTTTCATTATTTATGATTATGAGTGTTTTTTCATCTTTACAGATAGGTGATTTTAGGATTAATTTGTTAATTCTAGGGGTTATTGTTATTACAATGATTTTATATTTTTATAAAATATTTAAAGCAAAATAGAGGGCTGATGCCCTTTTTAAATTATTATTGACTTAAACTGTACTTTATCTATTACAATAAAAATGAGGTGAATGATATGCTATATCGAAAATTAGGAAAAACTAATATCATGGTTAGTGAGATTGCTTTAGGGTGTGAAGGATTAGCTAAAAAAAGTGATCAGGAAGTTAAAGAATTTGTTGATCAGGCAATGGAGCAAGGAATAAATTTTATTGATTTTTATTCTCCTAATCCGGATATGCGAACTAAGTTTGGAAAAGCGATTGCTAATAATCGTGATAAATGGATCATTGAAGGACATTTATGTTCTTATTGGAAAAATGATCAATATTTAAGAACACGTAAAATTGATGAAGTAAAAGCTGGTTTTGAAGATATGTTACAACGTTTTCAAACTGATTATATCGATATTGGTATGATACACTATATTGATCAGCAAAAAGATTTTGAAACAGTATTTAATGGTCCTATTATTAAATACGCTTTAGAATTAAAAGAAAAGGGAGTTATTAGACATATTGGAATTAGTTCTCATAACCCATTAATAGCTATTGAAGCAGTAAAAACAGGATTGGTAGATGTTATTTTATTTTCTATTAATCCTTGTTATGATTTGTTGCCACCATCTGAAAATGTTAATGATTTATGGGATGATGAAAAATATAAACAGCCATTATTCAATATTGATCCAGTACGTCAGAATTTATACGAATTATGCCAAAAAGAAGGAGTGGCAATTACCGTAATGAAAGCTTTTGGTGGCGGAGATTTATTAGATGAAAAACTATCACCGTTTAAAGTAGCTTTGACACCATTACAATGTATTCATTATTGTTTAACTCGTCCTGGTGTAGTTTCAGTTATGGCTGGCTGTCATAATTGTGAAGAATTGATGACTAATCTTGCCTATGAAAGTGCTGATACAAAAGATAAAGACTTTGCAGAGGTTTTAGCTAACGTCCCTAAACATTCCTTTAAAGGAAACTGTGTTTATTGCGGTCATTGTGCACCATGTGTAAAAGGAATTAATGTAGCTGAGGTAAATAAATATACTGATTTATGTAAAGCACAAAATGAAGTACCAGAGACTGTTAGGGAACACTATAAGGCTTTAAAACATCATGCTAGTGAATGTATTGCTTGTGGTCTTTGTGAAAAGAATTGTCCATTTGAAGTAGAAATAATAAAAAAGATGCAAGAAGCAGTAAAAATATTTGGCTATTAGGAGGGTAAAATGATAGAAAAATTTGAAGTATTAATTACACCATTTTCTTTAAAACGAATGATTCATGTTTATTTACCAGATGATTATTATAATCATCAAGAAAGTTATCCGGTTATGTATATGTTTGATGGTCATAATTTGTTTAATGATCAAGATGCTACTTATGGTAAATCATGGGGATTAAAGGATTTTATGGATAGTTACGATAAAAAAATGATTATTGTTGGTATTGAATGTAATCATGAAGGGAATCAGCGTTTAAGTGAATATTGTCCTTATGATTTAGAAAATAGTTTTTTTGGGCCGGTTAGAGGTCAAGGAAAACAATTGATGGATTGGGTAGTGAATGAATTCAAACCAATGATAGATAATAAATATCGAACAATTCCTTTTAGAGAGTGTACTGGTGTAGCTGGTAGTTCTATGGGCGGTTTGATGGCTTTATATACAGTTATCAAATATAATCAATATTTTTCTAAAGCAGCATGTATATCACCAGCTATTTCAATTTGTCAAGAACAATTACAAAGTGAATTTAGACAAGCTGATATTAGTAGTGATACTCGAGTATATTTTAGCTTTGGAACCCGGGAAGTTCGGGGAAAATCAGGATTTAACTGGATGTTAAAAAATATTAGCTGGTTTAACGATGAAATAGTAAAATTGCATGGTTATAGTTATATTAATGTAGTAAAAAACGGACGTCATAATGAAGCTTCATGGGAGAAAGAAAATCCAGTATATTTTGATTTTTTATGGAAATAGGCTGTTATTTCTAAATGGGAAAAAATTAGTCGTTATTTAGAAATTACGATACAATGATAGTAAATTAAAATAAGCGAGGTTTTGATTATGATAAAAATGATTGTATCGGATATGGATGGAACACTTTTATTAACAGATGCTTCAATTAGTAAAGAAAATTTAGAAGCTATTAAATATGCTCAAAGTAAAGGGGTAAATTTTACAATTGCCACTGGACGAGATTATTTTGGTATAAAAGGAATCATGGATCGTTATGGTTTACATTGTTCATGTATTTTAGGAAATGGAGCTCAGTTTTGTGATGAAACAGGAAAAATCTTGTCTAGCTGTTATTTTCCTAAAGAAAGATTTAAAGAGGTTTTAAAGATTTTTGATGATTTAAATACTTATTATATGATTTTTACAACGGCTGGTTTTTATACAACTAAAAAACCAGAAATAGTTCGTGATGCTTTTATTGATCGTTGTATTCAGCGTTTTAATCGGAAAAAAGAAGAATATTTTAATGGGGTACAACAAGATATGCCTTGTATGCATTTAAAAGAAATCAAGGATGTTGATGAGTTTTTAAAACAAGACATTGATATTATTAAAGTAGAAGCATTTAATACTAATACAGCCTTAATTTCTAAAGCTAAAGAAAAATTGGCTGCTCTTTCAGGGATCGCTTATTTATCTTCTTTTGATGACAATGTCGAAGTGACTGATAAAAAAGCGCAAAAAGGGCTTATTTTAGAACAGGTTGTTGCTAAGATGAATATTTCTAAAGATGAAGTTATGGTTTTAGGTGATGGACTAAATGATATTACAATGTTTGAACGTTTTAAATATTCATTTGCACCTGAAAATGCAGATTCTACAATTAAAGAAATGGCTTATCAGGTAGTAAAGAGCTGTGAAAATAATGGCGTAGCACAAGCAATCTATACAATGGTTTAAAGATTTATATGAAAATAGTAATTACACCAGCTAAAAAAATGACAAATGATGCTTCTTTTTTAGAAGTTGAAAGCTTACCGGTTTATCTTGAAACAACAGAGAAAATATTAAATCATTTAAAAACTTTAACAATTTCGGAGGTTAAAAAAATGCTTGGCTGTAGTGATAGAATTGCTAAAGAAGCATATGATAATTATCAGTCAATGGATCTTCGAAATAACCTTACTTGTGCTATTTTAGCTTATCAAGGAATCCAATATGATTATATGGCTAGTCATGTTATGAGTTATGATGACTTTGCTTTTTTACAACAGCATTTAGTTATTTTATCCGGTTTTTATGGTATTTTAAGACCACTAGATGGTGTTGTTAGTTATCGCCTGGAAATGAATAATCCATTTAAAATGGCTGGTTATTCAAGTTTATACCAGGTGTGGGGTGATAAAATTTACCAAGAATTAATAAAAGATGATCATGAAATTCTTGATTTAGGAGCTAATCAGTATGCCCGAGTTATCAAAAAATATTTATCTAAACCAGTAAAATACGTTAAATGTTATTTCAAAGAAGAAATAGATGGTCAGTTAAAAGAAATCGGGGTATATGTAAAAATGGCTCGTGGTGCGATGACTAGATACATAGTTAAAAATCGAATCACAACGTATGAGGGTGTAAAATTATTTAATGATTTAAATTATCAATATCAAGAAGATTTATCTTCTAGCGAGGCATTTGTGTTTGTTAGAAAGAGTGAAAAATTTTGATTTTATCTTGACAATGATAAGATATTTGATAAAATACTAATTGCGGCTATCCCTAGGATATACGAGGACTCGACGTATAGCTTGGAGTTAGCTAAGTTAAAAAATAGGAGGATAAAAAATGTTAACAAAAGAAGAAAAAACAGCCGTTATGCAAAAATACGCTCGTAAAGAAGGAGATACAGGTTCTCCAGAAGTACAAATCGCTGTATTAACTGCAGACATTAACAAATTAAATGGTCACTTTAAACAACATCCAAAAGATAAACATTCAAATCGTGGATTATTGAAAAAAGTTGGTCGTAGAAGAGATTTATTAAAATATTTAAAAAATAAAGATATCGAAAGATATTCAGCTTTATGCGATAGCTTAGGATTAAGAAAATAAGCTATAAGTTTATATTAATAATAAAGATGATGGCTAGCCATCATCTTTTTCTATTTGATTCAAATATCCTAAAAATAACCAGAATAAAGTAGCAGATAAACTGTAAGTATAAAAAACACCATAATCAAACAAACTACCGATAAATTCACTTACAACAATTAAAGTAAATAATAAGATCATCAAATAAGTATTAAAACTTTTATTAGAAAATAATTTCAAAAGCGATTTAATAGTTTTAAATAAAAAAATTAAAAATATGGTTGCTCCGATAATACCAGTAGTAACTAATGTCTCTACAAATATATTATGACTATGAACTACTTGAATTTGTTTAACTACTGTATCACTTGTTTCATGAGTACCAATTGTTTGAAAATTTCCGGCTCCAATACCAATAATCGGACTAGTTTGCCATACTTGATAAGAAGTTTTTAATAATTCGATTCTACCACTACTTACTTGATCGATAAGTTTTAAAGCTGGCTGTACGTCACCTTTTAACAATAAATCTATTGATGTAAACACTTCTTCAATTTGAAATCTACTATTTTCTTGCTGTTTATTAACAATAGATGAAGTTATATTAGTTGTTACGATAGTTCCTAAAAAAATTCCAATGCAAATTATAATTGATAAGCCATATCGTTTTATTTTAGAAAAGTTTTTATTTTTTATAAAATAAGCGTAGCATAAAGCCGTAATGATAATAGCAATAATAATCATTGCACTGCGACATTTAGTTAAAATAATATAAATTACTTCAATGATAATATTGATCATATATAAATGAGAATATTTACTTTTATTTTTAATAGCTATCAAAGCTAATAAAATAGTAATTGCAGCTAAAAAAGCAGCTGGATTACAATTAAAATAAATACCAAAAAGACGATCATTGACCATTCCAATTGGCCAACCATAGCGACTGCTAGAAAAATCGCATAAATACATTAATATTGAAATACCGCTTGCTAGTGCTGTTAAAATATTAACTAAAGGAACAATTATTTTTAATTCGTTTTTTATGTCGTTAATGGTAAAGTTTCTGGGGTTGTTATAAATTAAAGTAAAAATAATTAATTGCATTAAAGCTAATATAAATGATTTTTGATTACTATATTGATTTATTATTGTGGCAAATAGTAGTAAAAATCCATAGATTAGAATTAGTACAAATTTATGATCATGAAAATCAATTTCTTTTTTTATAAAATTGTAACAAATAATTGCAATACCCCAAAATAAAAATAAATAGCTTAATGGATTGATTGTAATATTAAAATATCCTAGTGCTAAAGTATTTGTAAAGATAAAAACAACGAATGCGATTTTGTAATTTTTTTGTGATAATAATAAGTCTTTCATGTAAGCCTCCTAAGCCATATTCTAGCAAAATCACCTTATAAATACTATCTTTTAATCGTATTTATGCATTAAAATTATTATTGCTTAAAATTTTTTTAATATACTGGAAATTAAATCAACTTTAAGTTATCATATTATTTAGCAGAATATTAAAGGTGGAAGGATTATGAAAGACGTTACATTAGTTATTATGGCGGCAGGTATTGGAAGCCGTTTTGGGGGCGGAATTAAACAATTAGCTCCTGTTGGACCAAATGGAGAAATTATCATGGATTATTCAATTTATGATGCTAAAGAAGCTGGTTTCAACAAAGTTGTTTTTGTAATTAGAAAGGATTTAGAAGCAGAGTTTGATAAAGTTATCGGTTCAAGAATTAAACAAGTAATCGATGTTGAATATGTTTTTCAAGAATTAGATCAAATTCCTAGTCAATATCAAGAAACATTTAAGCAAAGAACTAAACCATGGGGAACTGGTCAGGCAATTTTATGTTGTAAAGATGTTGTTAAAGAACCTTTTTTAGTAATCAATGCTGATGATTATTATGGTAAGGAAGCTTATCAAGTAGCTTATCAATATTTAACAAATCAAAGTGTTGATCAAGAAAAATTGCAGTTAGCAATGGTTAGCTTTGTTTTAAAAAATACTTTAAGTGACAATGGTGGTGTAACTCGAGGTATTTGTAAAATAGATGCTAATGGTTATTTAGAAGATATCAAAGAAACTCATAATATCGAAAAAGGTAATGGATGTGCTGTTGTAAAAGATAATGATTCAGTAACAGAAATTGATTTAGAAGTTCCAGTATCAATGAATATGTGGGCTTTAACACCAGAAATTTTCGAAATATTAGAAAGAGAATTTAATACGTTTTTAGCTAATTTAGATAAAGATGATTTAAAACAAGAATATTTATTACCAACAATAATTGGTTCATTACTTGATGATGGTGTAGTAGAAGTTAAAGTTCTTCAATCACATGACAATTGGTTTGGGGTTACTTATAAAGAAGATAAAGAAAGTGTTGTTAATAGTATTCAAGAATTAATTAGAGATGGAGTTTATCCACAAAAATTATTTTAAAAAATAGCCCTGCTTAATATTAAGCAGGGACTTTTATTATTCTACTGTTACTGATTTGGCTAAATTTCGAGGTTTATCAACGTCACAGCCTTTTAATTTAGCGGCATAATAAGCAATTAATTGTAACGGAATTGCTACTAAAACAGCTTGTAAAATTGGATTTACATCTGGCATATAATAAGTTTCATCAACGTTTCCTACTTCTTGACCTTTAATAGTAAATAAGATTACTTTTGCTCCTCTGGCAATTGTTTCTTGAATATTACTTATTGTTTTTGCTGCAATTTGTGGTTGCGTTGCAACAGCAATTACAACACTACCATTTTCAATTAAAGCAATTGGGCCATGTTTTAATTCACCAGCAATATAAGCATCAGCGTGAATATAAGAAACCTCTTTTAATTTTAATGCTCCTTCAAGAACTGTTGCATAATCTAAATTTCGTCCAATGAAATAAGCATCGTGAAGTTCTTTTAAATAACCGGCATATTTTTCAAATAACGGTTCATCTTTTAAGATTTCTTCTAATTGTTCCGGTAATCTAGCGATACCTTTGATAATATCTTTATAAATTTCATTTTCTTTTCCCAAAGTCTGAGCAATATACATTGCTAATAATATTAAAACAATCACTTGAGTAGTATATGCTTTAGTACTAGCAACAGCGATTTCTGGACCGGCACAAGTATAAATAGTTGCATCGGCTTCACGAGAAATTGTTGAACCTAATACGTTTGCAATAGCAATAGTTGTACAGCCTTTTTCTTTAGCTAGTCTTAATGCTGCTAGAGTATCGGCAGTTTCACCGGACTGAGAAACAAAAATACATAAAGTTTTTTCATCTATAATTGGTTCACCATATCTAAATTCAGAAGCTGCCTGTGAAAAAGTTGGTATACCAGTTAAACGTTCTAAAATATTAGCTCCTGAAAGACAGGCATGATAAGCAGTTCCACAAGCAACAAAGTAAGTTTTGTTGAAAGTTGAAAAACGATCTTTAATTTCATCTAATTCTGGTAAGACGATTTGATCTTCATTTTCTACTCTGCCACGTAATGTTTCTTTAATTACATGAGGTTGTTCATGAATTTCTTTTAACATAAAAGTGTCATATCCGCCTTTTTGAGCTGCTTCGTTATCATAAGGAATATGCGTTGTTTCTTTTTGAATTTCATTTCCATTTGCATCATAGAAAATAATTTTACTTTTGCAAAGTTTGGCGATTTCATAATCTTTAATGAAATAAACATCTTTAGTGTAGTCTAATAATGCAGGAATGTCGCTAGCTGCAAAACTGGCATCACTATTGACGCCTAAAACAATTGGACTATCTTTTTTGGTAACGTAAACAACATCAGGTTCCAATGTTGAAACAATACAAAGAGCATAGCTTCCTTCGATTCGTTTGATAACTTTCTTTAATGCTTCAAGTAAGTCACCTTGATAATATGAATCTAAAAGATGAACAACAACTTCGCTATCAGTTTCGCTATGAAAATGATAACCTTTGGCTAATAATTCTTCTTTTAACTCACGATAATTTTCAATGATCCCATTGTGTACTAACGAAATAGTATTATCGTTGTTAGTATGGGGATGTGAGTTAAGGTTAGATGGGATACCATGAGTTGCCCAACGTGTATGACCAATTCCAACATGCCCTACAGGTGTATCTTGGTCAAGACGATCGACAAGATTTTGTAGTCTTCCTTTCGTTTTAATAGTGAAAAGTTTGTCTTTATCAACAAGGGTAACTCCAGCTGAATCGTAACCACGATATTCTAACTTAGAGAGTCCTTGTAATAAAAATGGTAAAGCTTCTTCTTTACCTGAGAATGCTGTAATTCCACACATAAAATTTCCTCCAAAATATTTAATTTTATTAGTTATTAATGGAGGATACCGAATGAATTTGTTTAACGATCGCTCATTATTTTTGTTCATTGTTTAGGTAGTATCATACCTCTAGACCATCCGCCGAATCTTCCGATAAGTCTAGTCCTCGTCAACTAAGATAACTTAGTCCTGGCGCTATTTGTTATTTGATCTCCTTAATAACTTGTTGCTATTATATAAAATTAAAAAATAAAAAGCAACCTATATTTATTATATGAAAATAAGATAAAAGTGTGACTAAAGAATAATATCAAATTTTTTATATTTATAAAAATAATTTTTAGTTATTTGAATAAATAAAAAAAATTCGTAAAAAATAAAAGTGATTTTAGTTTTTGTAAAGTATATGTTTAATAGGAGGAAGAAATATGAGTGTTCAAGAAAATCTATTAGAAATTAGTAAATCTTTAGAAAATCTAGAAGAAACTGGAATCTATGATGTTGAAAAGTATAGTTGTTCATTAAAACATTTAACTAATCAGCTAGAATACTTTTATTGTCATTTAGTTAAAGAAGGGGGACGGGATATTGATAATACATATTATCATCTTGCAAGTCGGCCAATGGTACATCAATTAGCATATTTTAATATTGGCAGGGGCTTTCCAAAAGAATTAATGGATGGCCATTGGTGTTATGTTTTAAAGGATTTAGGTTATAAAATGCTGATAATTCCATGTACATCAATTAAGGGAAGTCAAGTTAATCCTGAATTTGAGATGGACATTGATGTTGTAATGGGTGGCAAGAAAACACAAAGTCGTTTACAATTAAGTGAAATTAGATGTGTTGATATGCAGCGGTTGGATTTAAGAAAACCATTTTGTGATGTTTTGACAAGTCATGATAAAATTATTAAATATGTTAAAGAGCATTTATTAAAATAAAAAAGGCCTGTTAATGGGTAATAAATTAAAATAAGTAAAAAAACAACATGGCACTTTAAAGTATTTATAACAAGAAATATTAGAAGGTATTATAGTTATTTATAAAAAATAAACATGTAGCTTTTGGCTACATGTTTGTTTATAAGTTTAATAGACGTTTTGTATCACGAGCGATAACTAATTCTTCATTAGTTGGGATAACGAAAACTTTAACTTTTGAATTAGGAGTACTAATTAAACGTTCTCCAGTACCGTTTACGTTAGCGTCTTCGTCAATTTCAACTCCTAAAGCTTCTTTTAATAAATCGCAAATACCGCTACGAGCAAAGTATGAATTTTCCCCAATTCCAGCAGTGAAGCAGATTGCATCAACACCACCTAAAGCGATGAAATAACGACCAATATAAGCGATAACACGACGATAGAAGATATCGATTGCTAATTGAGCACGTTCGTTACCTTCCATTGCGGCATTTTGAACATCTCTAAAATCACTAGATACACCTGAAATACCTAATAAACCAGATTCTTTATTAAGCATGTTAATAACTTCATGCATATCCATTCCTACTTCTTCAATTAAATAATCAATTACAGAAGGATCAACGTCACCGCTACGAGTTCCCATCATAATTCCTGCAAGTGGTGTAAATCCCATTGATGTATTGATAGATTTTCCATCTTTAACAGCAGATAAAGAACCACCAGCTCCTAAATGAGCAACGATGATCTTTGAATGTTCAGGATTACCTAACAAGTCAATAGCACGTTGTGATACGTAGAAGTGGCTAGTTCCATGAGCACCATATTTACGTACTTTATAATCAGTATAATATTTATATGGAATTGGATAAATATAACATCTTGGTTCTAGTGTTTGATGGAATGCAGTATCAAATACAGCTACCGCTCCAGCATTAGGAATTGCTTCTTTAAAAGCATAGTATCCTGTTAAGTGAGCTGGATTATGTAAAGGCGCTAATGATTTTAATTCATCAATTTTATTTACAACATCTTCATCAATAACTACTGAAGAATCAAAATATGCTCCCCCTTGAACAACACGGTGTCCAACACCTTTAATTTCATTTAAGTCTTTTACAATTCCTTTTTCAACCAAAGTATCTAATAATAGTTGAACTGCAACTTTATGATCTTTGATATTTTGTGTAGTAACACTTTTTTCTCCTTGATATTTGATAGTAAATATTGAATCTTCTAATCCGATTCTTTCAATTACTCCTGATGTAATTACAGATTCATCATCCATTTCAAATAATTGAAATTTTAAAGATGAACTACCTGCATTTACAGATATAATTTTTGCCATTTTTAAGCCTCCTTAGTCTATCGTCATTATATCATCATTTTCTCAAATTTCTAGATAAAAGCAAGAGTTTATTAATTTTCTTTTTATTAAAGTATTAAAATGTAAAAAGGAAATAATACTTCAATTATTATTTTTCTTGCTATTTCGATTAAATAAACTATAATAGTATACGAGCCAGGGGCGCGTTATGCTGAGAAAGGTGAAAACCTTGTCCCTTATCATCTGAACTGGGTAATGCCAGCGTAGAGAGAGCAAAATTTTAACTATTTGCTTTTTTACGCTTGTAAAAAAGCATTTTTTAATTTTGTTGGCTCTTTTGTAAAGAAAGGGGAACAAACATGAAAAAAAGTAAATTTGAAATTAACACCAAAACAATGGCGTATATGGCAATTTTTGCGGCGCTACAAATCGTGTTAGAGTATCTAACACAATTTACACCACAAATGCCTCGAGGAGGAAATGTTGCATTTTCACTTGTTGCATTGATGTTATGTAGTTATTTAATGGGACCTATTTATGGATTAGTGGTATCACTAGTTTGTGTGGGATTACATTTTGTTTTGGGATTAGCAACATTTTATGGAGCTTTATCAGTGATCTTTGATTATTTATTACCAATGGCAATTGTGGGAGTGGTAGGAATTATTCCATTAGTCAAAGTAAACAAGGTAGAGATTCCAATTGGAATAGTAATTGTAATGGTTTTAAAAACAATCAGTCATTTAATTGCTGGCTGGTATGCTTTTGCAACACCATTACCTGCTAATTTAAGTTATAATTTACCATATAATATTGCAACAATGGTTGCTTGCTTTATATTATTTATGATTTTATATCCAAGATTAAAGCGAGTTATTCGTATTTAGGTATCAGAAAACTGATACCTTTTTCTTTTGACTTTAAAAAGTAAGATATTTTGTGTATAATGTTAATGTTATAAAAGCGAGGTAGAAAATGATGTCAGATTCTCTGATAGGAAAGAAAGTATTAATTCATTGTTATAAGCATAATGGAACGATTCATCGCTGTTGGTCAAAAGGATTTATTTTGGATGAAAATGATGATCATTTTATTTCCATAAACAACCGTACTTTAGTAACTGAAGCAGATGGCCGGATGTGGCATACAAGAGAACCGGCTATCTGTTATTTTCCTAAGAAAAAATGGTATAATGTAATTTGTATGATTCGTAAAACAGGTGTTTATTATTATTGTAATATTGCTTCTCCAACTCTATATGATGGTGAGGCTTTGAAATATATTGATTATGATTTGGATTTAAAAGTTTTTCCTGATGGTAATTATCGTATTTTAGATGAGGAAGAATATAAACAACATGCAAGAGCAATGAATTATTCTAAAGAATTAGATCAAATATTAAAAAAACAATTGCAAATATTAATCGATTTAGCGATTAAAAAAGAAGGGCCATTTAGTGAAGATTTCACTAAGCATTGGTACCATGTCTATGAAGATTTGACGCAAGGATAGGAGAATAAAATGGAAAAAACAATATTTGTTGAAAATCTAGAAGCTACATTATCATTAGGAAAAAAATTAGGCGAATTATTACAGCCAGGAATGTTAATTACTTTAGATGGTGATTTAGGTGCTGGTAAGACTACTTTTACTAAAGGGATTGGTCAGGGATTACAAATAAAAAGAGTTATTAACAGTCCAACTTTTACAATTTTAAAACAATATCGAGGAAGACTACAGTTATCACATTTTGATGCTTATCGTTTAGAAGGGCAGGATAATGATTTAGGTTTTGAAGAAATTTTTGATAGTGATGATGTTTGTGTAGTTGAATGGCCTGAATTTATTAGTGATATATTACCTGAAAAACGGCTAGAAATTCAAATTAATAAAATTGATGAAAACGCACGTAAATTCGTTTTAAAAGCAATTGGTAAAGAGTATGTACAGTTATTGGAGGCGTTGGGATGAAAACAGTAGTGATGGATACATCAAATACATATTTAGTAATTGGACTTTATCAAGATGGTAAAGCATTGCAAAAATATCAAGAAGCAGGAAATAGACGCCAGTCTGAAGATGCTTTGGTTCGTTTGGAAGAAATATTAAAAAAACAACAATGGGAATTATTGGATGTCGATGAATTAGTTATTACAATTGGACCAGGATCATATACAGGTCAAAGGGTTGCTTTAACAATTGCTAAAACATTAGCAGCTATTTCTAAAGTTAAAATTAAAGCTGTTTCTTCATTGCATAGTTATGCCGGAAATCATAAGGCAATTAGTGTTATTGATGCTCGAAGTAAAAAAATTTTTGTCGGGGTATATAATGATAATCATGCTGTAATAGATGATCAAATAATGTTAATTGAAGATTTTCCAGCTTTAAAGAAGCAGTATCCTGATTATGAAGTAGTGGGTGATTGTCAGCTTGTAGAATGTCCTGAACATGAGGTGGATTTGTGTCAAAACATTTATCAAGCTAGTTTAAGTGTTGATTATTGTCAGGATGTTGATAATTTAGTTCCCCAATATTTAAAGGATGTTGAGGCTAAAAAAATATGTTAATTCGAAAAATGGAATTAGAAGATATCGATGCAGTAGTTGCCATGGAACATGAACTATTTACTTCACCCTGGAGTAAAGAGGATCTTGTTTATGAAATTACAAAAAATGCATTTTCAACAATTTTAGTTTTAGAAATAGAAAAAGAAATTGTTGGTTATATTGGAATGTGGAATTTAGGAGATCAAACTCAAATAACTACATTAGGTGTTGCTAAAAAACATCAAGGACATGGATATTCTAAGGTGTTAATGAATAAATGTATCGAAATCAGTAGTTATTTAGGGTATGATAATATTAATTTAGAGGTACGAGTATCAAATCAGCGAGCAATTAATTTATACCAGAGTTGTGGTTTTAAAATCGTAGCTGTTAGAAAAGATTATTATCAAGATACTCATGAAGATGCCTATTTAATGATTAAAGAAATGGAGGAGAAATCATGTCATTAATTCTAGCAATAGAGTCTAGTTGTGATGAAATGGCAATGGCCGTACTAAAAGACAAACGTGATTTTTTAGCGAGTGTAATCGCTTCACAAATTGATGTTCATGCTCTTTATGGCGGGGTTGTTCCAGAAATTGCCAGTCGTAAACATGTTGAATGTGTATCACTTGTTTTAAAAGAGACATTAAAAAAAGCTAACGTTTCTATTGAAGAAATTGATGCTATTGCAGTAACTAAAGGACCAGGATTAGTTGGTTCATTGCATATTGGTCTTCAAGCAGCTAAGACTATTGCAATGGCTTATCATAAACCTTTAATTGGTGTTCATCATATTGCCGGACATATTTATGCTAATAATTATAACCAGGATATCGAATATCCAAGTTTATGTTTAGTAGTTAGTGGTGGTCATAGTGAACTAGTATTATTAAAAGCACCATTTGAATTTGAAGTAATTGGGGAAACTTTAGATGATGCCGTTGGAGAAGCTTATGATAAAGTAGGACGCGTTTTAAATTTACCATATCCAGGTGGACCAGTTTTGGATAAAATGGCTTCTTTAGGAAATAATACGTATGATTTACCAGTACCATTAGATGATGATAGTTATAATTTTAGTTTTAGTGGGTTAAAATCAGCTGTTATTAATTTGAATCATAAAGCTTATTTACGCCATGAAGAAATAAATAAAAATGATTTAGCAGCATCTTTTCAAAATGTAGTAATTACATCACTAGTTAATAAAACAATAAAAGCAGCTAAAGCTTATAATGTAAAACAAGTCATGATGGCTGGTGGTGTTAGTGCTAATCGCGGGCTTCGTAATGCTATGAATGAAGCAGTAAGTAAATTGGATAATGTTGAGTTGTTATTACCACCGATGAGCTGTTGTACTGACAATGCTATGATGATTGCATTAGCCGCTAAAGAAATGTATGATTTACAAATATTTAGTGATTTATCACTAGGAATTAAACCTAATATTGACTTGCAGCAAGAGTCAGTTAGTGAGGTAAAGCATAATGGATAAAAAGATTTCAAATGCAACGATGTCACGATATCCAATTTATTTAAAAGCGCTAAGAAAGATGCAACACGAAGGCAAAGAAAACTGTTTATCTAGCGAGCTATCAAGTTTGACTGGAATTCAAGATACTACTATTCGTAGAGATTTTACTTATTTATCTAAAACTTGTAATTTTGGTCAACGGGGCAAAGGTTATGATGTTAAACATCTTATTGATGGATTAAGTGAAGTGTTAGGTTTAGGTTTAGATGAATCTATTATTATTATCGGCGTTGGTAATTTAGGAAGTGCCATTTTAAAATATAATCGCTGGCAATATACGGTAGGAAAAATTGTTTGTGGTTATGATCAAGATAAAAATAAAGAGGGAGAACGCTTTGGCGTTAAAATATATAATATCGATGATTTAGAAAAGACTTTTCCAGAAGGTTGTAAAATTGCAATCTTAGCTATTTCGGAAAATGTTCAACCAACTGTTGATCGATTAATGAAATTAGGAATCAAAGGAATTGTTGATTTCACTCATACGCATTTTACAGTTGATCAGGGAGTTGAGGTACAGCAGGTTGATGTAGTTGTAGCAATCCAGGAATTAGTAATTAAAATGGATTCTCATCGCAAGTAGTACTTGATAAATCAATAAATTAAATTATAATGATACAAATAGGAGGATTAATATGTTTGAATTTATTACAATAAGAGAATTGTATGAAATGTTTTTAAGCAATCAAGTTATGGATTTAGAAGGCTATGAATATGTTGAACTTGAAGGATGGGTTCGTACAAATCGTAACAATGGTAAACTTGGTTTTATTGCTTTAAACGATGGTACGTATTTTAAAAACTTACAAATCGTATATACTCAAGATCGTGTTGATAATTATGAAGAAGTTGAAAAAATTGCAACAGGAAGTGCAATTAGAGTAGTTGGTAAATTAAAATTAACACCAGAAGGAAAACAACCTTTTGAAGTAGAAGCTACTCAAGTGGAAGTAGAAGGAACATGTGATAATGATTATCCTTTACAAAAGAAACGTCATACATTTGAATATATGAGAGAAATTCCACATTTAAGACCACGTGCTAATAGTTTTTATGCTATCTTTAGATTACGTAGTGTTTTATCAATGGCTATTCATGAATTTTTCCAATCACAAGGATTTGTTTATGTTCATACACCAATAATTACAAGTAATGATGGTGAAGGTGCTGGAGAAATGTTTAGAGCAACAACTATTGATGATACTAATTTTGAAGATGATTTCTTTGGTAAAGAAGCTTTCTTAACAGTTACTGGTCAATTACATGTTGAAGCATTTGCTTTAGCTTTTAGAGATGTTTACACATTTGGACCAGCATTTAGAGCAGAAAACTCTAATACATCACGTCATGCAAGTGAATTCTGGATGATTGAACCAGAAATAGCTTTTGCGGATTTAGAAGACAATATGGATTTAATCGAAGATATGGTAAAATACTGTATCGATTATGTATTAGATAATGCACCAGCTGAAATGGAATTTTTTGCTAATATGATTGATAAAGATTGTATTAATCGTATTACTAAAGTAAGAAATAGTGATTTCAAACGAATGACATATACTCAAGCAATCGAAATTCTAGAAAAAGCTGATGTTAAATTTAAAAATAAAGTTTATTGGGGTATGGATTTAAATAGTGAACATGAACGCTATATTTGCGAACAAGTTGTTAAAGGACCAGTATTTTTAACAGATTATCCTAAAGAAATTAAAGCTTTCTATATGCGTTTAAATGATGATAATAAAACAGTAGCTGCATGTGATTTATTAGTACCTGGAATTGGTGAATTAGTAGGTGGTAGCCAACGTGAAGAACGCTATGATGTATTAGAAAAAATCATGGATGAAAAAGGTATGAATAAAGAAGGTTTACAATGGTATATGGATTTACGTCGTTATGGTGGATGTAAACATGCTGGATTTGGACTTGGGTTCGATCGCTTCTTAATGTATTTAACAGGAATGCAAAACATTCGTGATGTCGAACCATTCCCTAGAACGCCAAGAAATTTGAAATTTTAGAAAAAAAGCCTATTAAAATTATAGGCTTTTTTCTATAATATAAGATAAGGAGGCGATAAAGTGAATGAATATGATTTAATCAACGCCTATTTAAACTTGATTTTTGATAGTAGTCCTACATATTTTAATCGTTTATTAGATGGTTATCGTGGATTGTGTCAATTAAGAAAATGGATGCAAGAAAGAAACATTATATTAGATGCCATTGAAGAAATTAATTTTGACATGTTTATTGATTTTACTAAGGCAAGATCAATTGACCAGATAACAGAACGTTTTACCCCTGAACAATATCAACAAATAAAAGACTATGTGTTACAACAGCGAGATAAATATCAAATAGTAGTTTTAGCAAGTTTTGATTATAGTGAACCAATTAATACTTATTTAACTTCTTTGCAAATTGTTGATGATTTAAGCAGTGAAAGAGTAAGTGTAATTAATTGTCATCGTTTATTAAATAAAGATGATTTGTCATTTTATGGACCATTTAAACATTTTGTTACTGCTCTTTATCAAATTGATCGCTGGCCTGGTTTTTTAATTTTCAAGGGAGATCAATGTGTTTTTACACCGGTGTATACTACTAAAGATATTGAAGAAATCATGTTTAAAATTGAGCATGATACAATTTTTTCAATTCGCTATTTAAGTCCTTATGATAGTTTTTTTGTCCAATTAAGTGATTTGCATTTAGGAAGTAAAAAGAAAAACTTAGGACGTATTGCTTTGGAAAAAAGTTTAGATGAAACTATACCAATGTTAAAATCATACTATCAGCTTAAGTTTTTAATTACAGGTGATTTAATGAATTCGCCTAATCGTAAAAATATGTATGAAGTAGATGATTTTATGAAAATGTTAAAAAATAAATATAAATCTGATGTATCTTTTATTTTAGGTAATCATGATGTTATTGTTCATGGTTTAAATATATTTAAACGTCAAAAAAGTAAAGTAATTGCTTTTTTACTTAGTGAAAAAATTAAAGTATTTGAAGATGAAAAAATAATTTTAATTAAAATTGATTCTACTGGTGAAGGAAATTTAGCTAGAGGAAAAGTTGGTCAAAAACAGCTTGATGCTATTGATGAAGAGTTAGCAGCTATTGAAGATATTAATAAATATACTCTTATTGCTATGTTGCATCATCATTTATTTCCAATTACACGCGATGATTTTTTGAAGCAAAGATGGCGTGAAAAGCTTTTTGTTGGAAAAATAATTGACAGTACTAAAGCTTTAGTTGATAGTAGAGAGTTAGTAAAATGGTTAAGAAAACATAATATTCAATATGTTTTACATGGTCATAAGCATTTGCCTTTTTTTACGTTCCAAGAAGGAATGTATGTCATTGCTGCTGGTTCGGCTTGTGGTAGTGGAGCTAAGGAATTTAAGAGTCGTTATTTAAGTTATAATATTTTAAAATATGATCATCGATATAAACGTTTTAAATATTGTTTTATTATTTATGATGATATTACGTTACAAGATCGTCAAAGAATTATTATTAATTTATTTTAGGAGTAAAAGATGGATTTGATTGATAAAATAAATGATGAAAAAACTGGTGGGGCTTTATTATATTGTTTTACAAAAGGTTATGGTTCGGTACCAATGAATGTTTATAATATAGTTTTACCATTACTTACTAATGAGATTTTTCAAGAGGAATTAAAAAAAGAAACAGATTTTCAAAAATGTGTTAATGCTTGTATTCAAAAAGATAATGATTTTGTAAAAAAGGTGACCGAAAAAATTAGTGAATATGAGGAGATGACAAGCCGTTTTTTAGCGATTTTATTACTAAATCATGAATTGGAATTTAAAATTGAAAATGGCATCATGAGTGGTAATTGTCGTGTGATTGAAAAATATGATTTAAAAATGCCATATATTTTAGGAAAAATGTTGCAAGGTAAAGAGTATGAGGAAATTATAATGATGTTAAAAGGTGATTTTAAAATTGTTTTTTTAGATCGTGAAACTTTAGGAAGTGATATTGATTGTAGTTGTTTAAATCAATATGGTAATGCGATTATTTATGAACAAACTGAAGTAGATGAAGTAAGCAAGCGAATTGAGGATGCTAGTATTGTAATTACTAATAAACATATATTAGGCCCTGAGCAATTAAAAAATGCTACTAAATTAAAATTAATTTGTGTAACGGCAACAGGTGTAAACAATATTGATTTAGAATATTGTAAGTTAGCTAATATCGCTGTATGTAATGTAAAAGGATATTCAACTAATGCAGTTGCGCAGCATACTTTTGCTTTATTGCTAGATTTGTATAATAAAAATCACTATTATCATAATTATATTGCTTCTGGTAATTATGCTTCTAGTTCAATGTTTACTCATTTAGGACATAGTTTTCATGAATTAGATAATAAAGTATGGGGAATTGTTGGTATGGGTGATATTGGTCGTAAAGTAGCTAATCTTGCTGAAGCTTTTGGTTGTCAAGTACAATATTATTCTACTAGTGGTCGTAATAATCAGGCGCAGTTTAAACGAGTTGATTTTGATACTTTATTGAAAACTAGTGATATAATTACAATTCATGCTCCTTTAAATAAACAAACTGAATATTTGTTTGATGAAGAAGCATTTGCGAAAATGAAAAATAGTGCTTATTTAATTAACGTTGGAAGAGGAAAGATTGTTAAGGAAACAGCATTAGTTGATGCTTTGAAAAATCATTTAATTGCTGGAGCTGGTTTAGATGTATTTGAAAACGAGCCAATTAAAGCTGATAGCAAACTTTTAGAAATTCAAGATCCAACTAGACTGTTAATGACTCCTCATATTGCTTGGGCACCTGTGGAAACACGTAATCGAGTTATTGAAGAAGTATGCTTAAATATTGAAAGTTTTAAAAAAGGTAGTTTTAGAAATAGATGTAATTAATTTTTGAGGTTAAAAATATGCAAAAAGTAATGATGCAATATTTCCAATGGTATTTACCTAATGATGGTAAACACTGGCAAAGACTTAAAGCTGAGGCGAAAAATTTAAAAGCTGCAGGATTTGATGCTCTTTGGTTGCCACCTGCTTATAAAGGACAAGGTGGTATTAATGATGTCGGCTATGGTGTTTATGATTTATATGATTTAGGTGAATTTGATCAAAAGGGAACTATTAGAACTAAATATGGAACTAAAGATGAATATTTAGAAGCTATAGCTCAACTCCATCGTTATCAAATTGAAGTTTATGGTGATATGGTTTTAAATCATCGGATGGGTGCTGATGGAACAGAATTAGTAACAGCCGTTGAAAATGATATGTTTGATCGTAATGAAGTGATTTCTGATAAAGAACAGATTGAAGCCTGGACTCGATTTGATTTTAAAGGCAGAAATGGTAAATATTCTAATTTCATTTGGAATGAAAGCTGTTTTGATGGTGTCGATTATGACGAAAGAAAAAAGCGCCATGCTATTTATGAATTCGATGGTGATAGCTGGGATCAGTTAGTAGATAATGAAAATGGTAATTATGATTATCTAATGGGAGCTGATGTTGATTTTAATAATCAGACTGTTGTTGATGAGTTAATTCGATTTGGTAAATGGTATCTTGATTTTACAAATGTTGATGGTTTTCGTTTAGATGCTGTCAAACATATCGATTTTACTTTTTTTACAAGATGGTTAAAAGAGCTTCGTAATTATAGTAATCGTGATTTGTTTGCCGTTGGTGAATATTGGCATGGTGATGTTAATAAATTATTACATTATTTAGAAGTATCTAATTATTGCATGTCATTATTTGATGTTACTTTACATTTTAAATTTCATTATATTTCCAGTAGTAATGGAACTTTTGATATGGGATCTATTTTTGAAGATACTTTAGTTAAAAAAGCACCTGATTATGCAGTTACTTTTGTTGAAAACCACGATAGTCAACCAGGACAGTCATTACAAAGTTCAGTTGCTAACTGGTTTA
Source organism: Erysipelatoclostridium sp. An173 (assembly GCF_002160495.1). Lineage (GTDB taxonomy): Bacteria > Bacillota_I > Bacilli_A > Erysipelotrichales > Coprobacillaceae > Thomasclavelia > Thomasclavelia merdavium. The sequence continues at coordinate 91,555 of NZ_NFKR01000006.1, forward strand.
AACCGATTGCTTATGCCTTGATTTTATTACGACAATATGGCTATCCTTGTGTATTTTATGGTGATTATTACGGAATACCAGAATATAACGTTGATTCGTTTAAAGATGTAATAGATAAAATGATAAAAGTCCGAAAAGAACTTATGTATGGTAAAGAACATAACTATTTTGATGATAATAATATTGTTGGCTGGAGTTATGAAGGTGATAGTCAACATTTAAATAGTGGATTTGCAGTTATTGTAAATGATGGGCCAGGTGGTCAAAAGAAAATGTATGTTGGAAAAAAACATGCAAATGAAACATTTGTTGATTGTTTAAACAATGTATTGGAAGAAGTAATTATTGATAAAGATGGTTTTGGTATATTTTTAGTTAATGGTGGTTCAGTATCTGTTTGGACAAAAAAAATTTAAAACCTTTTTATCGGTGTTTAATAGATGTTTTCTGTTTAATAAAAAACAAACTTTTATTTATAATATAGTTGTAAATAAAGGAGGAACTAAATATGAAATATGCAGTTTTAAATGGAAAACTAACACATGCTAATAAAGTTCCTAAAGGAACGATTGCTCGAGAATTTGGTTATTCGAATTATCCAGTAATCGCTTGTAAAGGAAAACATCGATCTTACTGGAAATATGTAAGTGTTAATAAAGCTAATTATGCTTAAAAATTCCTCTTATGAGGAATTTTTAAGTTATAAAAACTAAATAACTAATAACAGCTAGTAAACAGGCAATGAAATCTAACCAGAGGCCTAATTTTAAAGCATAGCGACTATTTTTTATTTTGATGCTACCAAAATATAATGTTACTACATAAAAAGTAGTGTCGCTGCCAGTTTGAATTATTGAACCAAGAATACTATAGGGATGATCGACGCCATAGTTTACAAATAAATCGTTTAAAATTGCCAGTGATCCATTTGCTGAAAAAGGACGAATGATCATCATCATAAAAACATCAACTGGAATATTAATAGTCTTAATTATATTATGAAATATTGATTCTAAAATAGTTGTTAAACCGCAATTTTGAAAACAGACGACCCATAAAGTAAATGCCATCATAGTAGGAAATAATGTTATTAATAATTTACTGCCCTCTTTAACACCATCTAAAAACTCTTTAAAAATATCTACTTTTTTTATTGCAGCTTCAATTAAAGCAACTGCAATAATAATTAAAACCAAACTATCCATAATGTTCAATCACTTTACTTACAACAATACCAATAACAGTTATAATAAAACCGATTGCAAGACTATAGATAAAAAAGCCAAGTACGTTTTGACTACCATAGCTTTGCCTTAATGTCATCATTGTGGATGGTATTAATGAAAAACCAGTTGTATTCATAATTACTAAAAGCATCATTTCTTTACAAGGGATTTTTTTATTAGTTTGATATTTTGTTAATGCTTGCATTGCTTTTAAACCACTAATCGACGCTAAAGAACCAACACCTAACATATTAGCGATAAAATTTGTTGATAAATATAAATAAGCTTCTTTATCTTCGATTACTTTGCCATAAATTAATTTTAAAACTGGTTTTAAAATTAATGAGAGATGATTAATCAATCCCGATGCTCTGATAATATTTAATAAGCCATTCCATAAACAAGCACTTAATACTAAAATTTTAATTAAATCAAAAACTTGTTGTGGTGAACTTAAAATAGCAGATAATAGCTGTGATTGATTATGGGTAAAAAATGACATTGAAATAAAAATAATTAAACCGTATTTAAAAACCTTAGCCATAGAAAAGATCCTTTAAGACCATTTTAAAGCCTATAAAAAAATTGTATGGAACTACTTTTTCCCTAGCTACAGGCTGATCATTTAATGATACAATGATTTCATCATTTTCAAATGAAACATCAACTTTATCATTTTCTTGTTTATTTACAAAAATATCAAAATCTAAATAATATTGCTGTTGTTTATATTCAACGATACCTTTAGAAAAAATCTTGGTTTCTTCTAATTTATCAAAACATTCCTCATATTTTTTTTCATGAAACTCAAAGTCATTGCCACAATTAAAAGTTACAATTATTAAATCTAAATCATTTTTTCGAGCCATTGTAACTAAAGTGCGTTTAGCTTTTTTGGTATAACCAGTTTTACCACCGATACAATATTTATAATTAGTAAGCAGTTTATTTTTATTTTGCCAGGTACCATTACCATCTTCTCTAGTATATTTAACAGTTGATACGATTTCATTAAAGATAGGATTTTGATGGCAATAAGCCATTAAACGGGCCATGTCATAAACAGTAGACTGATTACCGTTATCTTCTTCATCAAGTCCAGTTGGATTAGAAAAGGTTGTACTATGCAATTGTAATTGTTTTGCCTTGTTATTCATCATATCAACAAACTTGTTAACTTCTTTTCCGACTGCTTTAGCAATCATTACTGCTGCATCATTACCACTACGAAGCATTAGACCATATAGTAAATCACGAAGACTGATTTTATCACCTATATGTATATAAATACCACTGCCCCAGGCATGATTGATTGTTTCATCAACAGTGATGATTGTATCTAAATCCATATTTTCAATTGCAATGATACAGGTCATGATTTTAGAAATTGAAGCAACACTTTGGATATAGTCTTCATTACTACCTTCAATGACGATTTGATTGGCGGCTTCCATCACGATATAACTTTTACCTTGAAATGATACCGGTTCGGTAGCATTTAATTTAGTTGTATTCATTGGTAAAAGTAATGAAATAATTATATTGAATATCACAAAATTCACTATTACTCACCCCTAGTAGTCTATGCATCAAATGTTTTTTTAGACTTAATTAAAGTAATATCAATCTAGATATTTTAAAAGGTTTTATAGCAATAGTTAATATTTAATTAAAAAAGATAGTTTAATTATAATTATGGTAATATTAGAATTTATTGATTTTAATAAAAATATATGGAAGTATAAAACTACGATTAAATTTTGTTGCTTTTGGCAAACTTTTCAGTATAATGATAAAAAAGTAGGTGAGATAAATATGGAAAGATTACAAAAAGCAATTGCAGCAAGCGGCTATACATCAAGAAGAAAAGCTGAAGATTTAATTATTCAAGGTAAGGTTGCCGTAAATGGAGAAATTGTTACTGAATTAGGGACTAAAGTAAAAAAAGGTGATTTTATTACGGTAGATGGAAAACCAATTGTTACAGAAAATAAAGTCTATTATTTATTTTATAAACCTAAAGGATGCGTTTGTACTTTAGATGATGAATTTGACCGTCCTAAAGTAACTGATTATTTTACAGATGTTAAAGAAAGAATTTATCCAGTTGGTCGTTTAGATTATGATACAACAGGTTTATTAATTATGTCTAATGACGGTGAATTTGCAAATATGATCATGCATCCACGTTATCATTTAGAAAAGATTTACGAAGTTTCCATTAATGGATTGATAAACGGTGCTACTTTACACAAACTTGAAAAAGGAATTTATCTAGAAGGTGTAAAGACATTACCTTGTAAAATTAAAGTTATCAACAAAGATACTGAACATAAAACAACAGTACTGCAAATTAAACTTTATGAAGGGAAAAATCGACAAGTTAAAAAAATGTTTGAAAGTGTTGGACATCCTGTAAAAAGATTGCATCGATTAAGTGTAGGATGTGTAAATTTAAAAGGATTGACACCAGGAACATATCGAATTTTAAAACCGCAAGAAGTAAAAGATTTGAAAAAATTAGTTAATGGTAAAAAATAGAATTAAAATATGACAAATATTTTAAATTGATTAGTGCATACTATTTTTTGGGTGATGAAAAATGAGAATACAAATAGTTGAACCGCAAAATAAAATTGAATGTGGAATCTGCAAAGCAGAAGGTGACTGGATTAAAAGAATTAATATTCGGGGGATTCAGGCTCTATATTGTATCAAATGTGATACGGTTACAATGTTTACTAAAATGCCTTCAAAATATGTATATAAGGCGTTAAAAAAAGAAACAGATAATATTAAAATGGCACATTATCTTCATCAAGCGGAAGATAAAGATAAATAATTTATTGACTTTAAAATAATAAATATGTAGAATTGTATTTGAAATTAGATGCGATAATTTAGGACATGTCTAAGTAACTCTTTGATTTAGAGAAAAGGCGGCTGGTGAAAGCCTTGATAAGAATATTTAGGTACTCCCTAATATGCAACACTCGAAAGAGAATGTCGGTAGTGCGTTATAGCTTAGAGGTTATTTTTAATAACGAAAAAAGGTGGTACCACGATACTCTCGTCCTTTGGATGAGGGTATTTTTTATTAAAGGAGAATTTCAGATGGCTAAATTAGTATATCCTGATTATCAACATGAATCGATGATGAAAGATTATCTTCAAGAAACATATGCCTTTGGTGAAAAATATGTTAATGGTGATGGTGGATGTCAATTTTATCAAGATTACCATAAATGGATTAAAAGAGAAAAGCAAAATCATTTAGGAATAAATCTTGAACCTGGTTTTGTACCAGCAACAACATATTTTTATCTTGAAAATGATCAAATTGTCGGAACCATTAATTTACGTCATTGTCTAAATAATTGTTTAATTAATCATGGCGGTCATATTGGTTATAGTATTTTGCCTAGTATGCGTAAAAAAGGCTATGCAACAGCGATGTTAAAAGAAGTAATTGAAATTTGTAAACGATGGGAAATTTATCCGATTTTACTTACATGCAACCAGGAAAATATTGCTTCTAAAAAAACAATTGAAAAATGTGGCGGTAAATTAGAAAATAAATATTATGATGAAAAAACAAAAGAAACTGTTTTACGTTTCTGGATAGGAGAGAAAAAATGATTAATTTTAAAGAAGATGAACAATTAAGCGTGTTAAATCATTCTTGTGCTCATGTTATGGCACAGGCTGTTAAGCATTTATATCCTCAAGCTAAATTCTGGGTTGGGCCAGTAGTTAGCGAAGGATTTTATTATGATATCGATTTAGGTGAAGATGTTATAAAAGATGAAGACATTCCTAAAATCGAAAAAGAAATGAAAAAAATCTGTAAAGATGGAAAAAGAATTGTTCGTGAAGAATTGAGTAAAGAACAAGCTTTAGAAATGTTTAAAGATGATGAATACAAAATTGATCTAATTAACAATTTTGAAGAAGGAACAAACATTAGCTGTTATCGTCAAGGTGACTTTGTAGATTTATGTCGTGGTCCTCATGTTGAAACTGTTAAAGCATGTAAAAATTTTAAATTGATCAAACATTCTGGTGCTTACTGGAAAGGTGATAAAAACAATAAAGTACTACAAAGAATTTATGGAGTATGTTTTCCTACACCAGAAGCATTAAAAGAACATTTAGATTTATTAGAAGATGCTAAAAATCGCGATCATCGTAAAATCGGAAAAGATTTGAGCTTATTTATGAACCATCGTTTAGTTGGTTCTGGGATGCCAATGTGGTTACCTAAAGGGGCATTTATTAGAAGACAATTAGAAAATTATATTTATGAAAAAGAACGGGCATTAGGATATGATCATGTTTATAGCCCATGTGTCGGAACTGTTGATTTATATAAAACTTCAGGACATTGGGATCATTATAAAGATGATATGTTCCCAGTAATGAAAGTTGATGAAGAAGAGTTTGTTTTACGTCCGATGAACTGTCCACATCACATGTTAATTTACAAAAATTCATTACATTCATATCGTGATTTACCAATTCGTATTGGTGAATTTGCTACTGATTTTAGATATGAAGCTAGTGGTTCTGTTAAAGGACTTGAACGTGTTCGTTGTATGTGTCAAAATGATGCTCATTTATTTGTAACACCTGAACAAATTGGTGAAGAATTTAAACGAGTAGTTAATTTGATCTTAGATGTATATAAAGATTTTGGTATTAAAGATTATAAATTCAGATTATCTTTACGTGATAAAGATGATAAAGAAAAATATTTTGATGATGACCAAATGTGGGATGAAGCAGAAGCTAAATTACGTGAAGTATTAACAGAACTTAATTTAGATTATTTTGAAGCTAAAGGTGAAGCTGCTTTCTATGGTCCTAAATTAGATGTTGAAGTTAAACCAGCAGTAGGACCAGAAGTTACATTATCTACATGTCAATTAGATTTCTTATTACCAAGAAGATTTGAATTAACTTATGTTGACAATAACGGTATTAAACAAACACCAGTTGTTTTACACCGTGCTATTTTTGGAACATTCGATCGCTTTACTGCATTTTTAATTGAAGAAACAAAAGGGGTATTCCCATTATGGTTATCTCCAGTGCAAGTCAAAGTATTACCAGTTAATAATGAATATCATTTAGAATATGCTAAAGAAGTAGAATCATTATTAAAACAACAAGGATTTAGAGTAGAATTAGATGCTCGTGAAGAAAAATTAGGATATCGAATTCGTGAAGGACAAATGGAAAAAGTACCTTACTTGTTAGTTTTAGGAAATAATGAACGTGATGAAAAAACTGTTACATACCGTGAACATGGTCAACAAAAACAAACAACTGTACCTTTCGATGAATTCACTAAAATGATGAAAGAAAAAATCGAAAATCGCCAATAAAACATCTGACTTACAGATGTTTTATTATTCAATATGATGATATAATAAATAAAAAAAGGAGTGTAAAAAATGTCGTTATATTTAGCAATGGATGTTGGTGGAACATCAATAAAATACGGGGTAATTGATGATGAAGGTAACGTAAGTAATCAAGGGAAAATTGTTACTCCTGATAGTTTAGATAAAATGTACGTGGAAATGGAAAAAATTTATCATGACTTAAATCAAGAAGTAGAAGGATTAGCTTTAAGTATGCCAGGTGCTGTTGATAGTGAAGTAGGTGTTATTAAAGGTTCTAGTGCTTTAGATTATATTCATGGTCCAAATATTAAAGAGGATTTACAAGCACGTTTAAATTTAAAAGTAACGCTTGAAAACGATGCTAACTGTGCAGCTTTAGCTGAAGTTTGGAAAGGTGCAGCTAGCGATGTTGATGATTGTATGTTTATCGTAAGTGGAACTGGAATCGGTGGTGCTGTCGTTAAGAATCGTTTAATTCATCGTGGTAAACATCTTCATGGTGGAGAATTTGGTTACATGGTAGCTTTAAACGATATTGAAAATGATGAGTATATTTCTTGGTCAGAAGCTGGATCAACTGTAGCTGTTGTAAAAGCAGTAGCTAAAGAATTAGGGGTTGAACCTGAGACTTTAGATGGTAAAGAAATTTTTGATCATGCTAGTGAAAATCCAGTTTACCAAAAATATGTGAATCAGTACTTTAGTGTATTAGCTATGGGAATTTATAATCTTCAATATGTTTATGATCCAGAAAAAATTGTTATTGGTGGTGCTATTAGTGCTCGTGATGATTTACTTGAACAATTAGAAAAACATTTAGATAAAATTTATACTAAAATCCCTCATGCTAAAATTCGCCCTCAAGTAGTTAAGTGTAAATTCGCTAATCAAGCCAATTTAATTGGTGCAGTTTATAATTTTATTAACAGTTAGACATTAAAAATTCATAAAGATATAGTATAATTATAAAAAATAAGTAGGGGAGATTTGAGATGAAAAAAGTAGCACCTAAAATAAATACGCAACTACGTAGCCATACTATATTAGTACCTGAATGTATTCGGGAAGCAACAGGAATTGTTATTAATGGAAAAAGAATTAAGTCATTATTATTTTCAACCGATGTTGCAGTGATTTCTAACTGTAATGCTGATGCTGTAATAGCAGTATATCCTTTTACACCAACTATGCAAATTACAAATTCAATTATTGACGTTGCTCAAAGACCAGTATTTGCAGGTGTTGGTGGTGGAACTACAGCAGGACCACGTGTAAGAGAGATTGCTTTAGATGCTGAATTACATGGGGCAACTGCAGTTGTATTAAATGCACCAACTAAAACAGAATTTATTCAGCAATTATCTGACTATGTAGATATTCCGGTCGTATTATCAATTGTTTCTTTGGATGAAAATCTAGAAGAACGGATGTTGTATACCGGTGCTAAAATTGTTAATGTATCAGGCGGGAAGAATACAGCTGCTATAGTTAAAGAATTACGAAAAATATCACCGGATTTTCCAATTATTGCTACTGGTGGACCTACTGTTGAAACAATTAAAGAGGTAATTGAAGCTGGTGCTAATGCTGTTACATATACACCACCTTCAAACGGGGATATTTTTAAAGAGATGATGGAAGAATACCGTCAACGCTGTCATAAATAATGGTAGATTTTAAATCTACCATTATTATTTATATTGTTGAAACAATTAATTTATTGTAAAATAGTCGATGAGGTGTAAGAAATGAAACAATATTTAGAAATGTGTAAATATGTATTAGAACATGGTGAAGATCGTCAAGATCGTACTGGAACTGGAACACGGAGTGTTTTTGGTTATCAAACTAGATATGATTTAAGAGAAGGTTTTCCTTTAATGACAACTAAGAAAATGTTTTTACGGCCAATTGCTGAAGAACTATTATGGTTTATTAAAGGTGATACAAATATTAAATATTTAGTTGATCGTAATGTAAAAATATGGAATGAGTGGCCATATGAAGCTTTTAAAAAATCATCTGATTACCATGGTGAAACAATCGAAGAGTTTGTTGAAAAAATTAAAACAGATGATGAATTTGCTTTAAAACATGCTGATTTAGGGCCGGTTTATGGAGCTCAATGGCGTGATTTTAATTATGAGGGTGTTGATCAATTAGCTAAGCTGGTTGATAGTTTAAAAAACAATCCTTTTTCAAGACGTCATATTATTTGTGCTTGGAATCCTGCTCAGGTAGATAACATGGCTTTACCACCATGTCATGCTTTTTTACAATTTTATGTTAGTGCTGATAAAAAATATTTATCTTGTCAATTATATCAAAGAAGTGCTGATATTTTTTTAGGAGTACCTTTTAATATTGCATCATATGCATTGATGACAGAAATGCTGGCACGAACTTGCGGTTATGAGGCTAAAGAATTTATTCATACAATTGGTGATGCTCATATTTATAGAAATCATTTTGATGTTGTCAAAGAACAGATTTCACGTAAACCGTTACCTATGTGTAAACTTGTTTTAAACCCTGAAGTAAAATCAATTTTTGATTATAAAATTGAAGATATCAAAATTGAAGGATATCAAAGTTATGGAAGATTAGTAGGAAAGGTAAGTGTATAATGATTAATATTATTGTTGCAACAGATGAAGATCTTTTAATTGGTAAAAAGGATTCTAAAAATGGGATGCCATGGAATGTACCTGAGGATTTGAAACATTTTAAGGCAACTACAATAAATAAGACTATTTTAATGGGATTAACAACATATCAAGCTATTGGTAGACCATTACCTAATCGTAAAACTATCGTTGTAAGTTTAGAGCCGTTTGAAGATGATCGAGTTGAAGTTAGAGATTCGTTAGAAGAAGTTATCAAGGAGTATCAAACAAGCGGTGAAGATTTATATATTTCTGGTGGTGCTTCTATTTATCGTCAATGTTTGCCAATCGCTGATCAGTTAATGATTTCTAGGATCCCAGGGAAACATGAAGGGGAAACTTATTTTCCTGATTTTAAAGAATATGGTTATCAATTAGTGGAAACTAAGCCATTTGAAACTTTTACTTTAGAAATATATAGAAGGGGATAGAAATGAAAAGAATTGCATTGATTGTTATCAGAGTAATTTGGTATTTGCCATACTGGTGGGGTTATAAAGTAAATAAGTTTAAAAATACTAAAAAATACTCATTAGAAGAAAGATATGCTTTTGTTTATAGCGTTGTTCCAAAAATTATAAAAAAAGGTCGTATTGAGTTGAAATGCTATGGATTAGAAAATTTACCGGAAAAATCTGGTTATTTTGTAGCACCTAATCATCAGGGATTATTTGATCCAGTAGCTATTTTTAGTACTCATGAACGTCCTATTCGGGCAATCGTAAAAAAAGAATTAACATCAGTTATTTTGGTAAAAGACGTTTTAAAAATGCTGGAATTTGTTCCAATGGATCGTAGTAACGTTCGTGGCAGTGCTAAGATTATTAAATATGTAGCAAACGAGGTTGCTAATGGACAAAATTTCTTTGTTTTCCCTGAAGGAACTCGAAGTAAAAAAGGTAATCAGATATTAGATTTTAAAGGTGGTACCTTTAAAATTGCCACTAAAGCTAAAGCACCAATCGTACCAGTAGCAATAATTGATAGTTATAAAGTATTCGATCGTAATACAATCAAGAAAACAACGGCACAGATTCATTATTTAAAACCGATATATTATGATGAATATAAAGATTTGCATACTAATGATATTGCTAAACTGGTTCATGATCGAGTTGAAGAATGTATAAAGGAATATGATAAAAATTAAGTATAACTGGTAAAAAACTAGTTATACTTTTTAATTTTTGTTATAATCTATTTAGACATCTATCTAAATATCAAGGAGGGTATTAATGGGATTTGCAGAAACTTTTAAAGCATTAAGTGATCCGGTTCGACGAGAAATTTTATTATTGTTAAAAGATCAAACACTTTCAGCTGGTGAAATTGCTAAACATTTTAAAATGACTCAAGCGACTGTTTCTTATCATTTGTCAAAATTAAAACAAGCTGATTTGATTTTTGAAAATAAATATAAAAATTATATTTATTATGAGCTAAATACATCAGTATTAGAAGAAGTGATATTGTGGTTAAGTCAATTTGGAGGCGACAATAATGAAAAATAAACAAATTTTAATAACTAGTGGAGCATGCTTAATACCATCAGTATTTGGTGTACTAATCTATAATCAATTACCAGCAAAATTGCCAATTCATTGGAATTTTTCTGGGCAAATCGACAGTTATGGAAATAAAGCTATTGTAGTATTTGGATTGCCAGTATTAATGTGTTTAATTCAAGCTTTTATGATGTTTATGTTACTAAACGATCCTAAAGGTCGTAGCCACTCTAATAAAATGATTAAAGTTGTTAGCTGGATTATTCCGGGGTTGACCATTATAATAGAAGCAATTACATTTGCTGTGGCTTTTGGGTATCATATTTCAATAAATTTTGTTATACCATTATTAATAGGAATAATATTTATTATATTAGGCAATTATTTACCAAAATGTCGCCAAAATTATATGATTGGTTATCGTTTGCCATGGACTTTAAATAATCGTGAAAACTGGAACCGAACTAATCGACTAGCTGGTTATATCATGGTAATAGGTGGTTTAATAACAATTATTGCTAGTTTCTTTAACGTTGCGTTTTATGCCTTGTTAGTTGTCGTATTGGTTTTAGTAGTTGTTCCGTTTATATATTCGTTTTTAATTTATCGTAGCGGATTATAAAGGATTTTTATTGTTTTAAATTATTAGATAATATGATATATTTATACTAAAGTGTTAGGAGGGTATAAAAATGGCATTAAAAGATGCATATAAGTATATTAATACAAATTTAAATTTATCATTTGAGTTAAGTGAAGACATTGAAGATGGATTAGTATTTGGATGTCAGGACTTAATCGAAGATATGGAAAAAGATATTGAAAAATATGGTAAGGATCAAATGGTTCGTTTATATCCTGATACATTAGGAATAACTTTAGTTTTTGATAGTTATGAAATTATTGATGAAAATACTAAAACAACTGATTATAAACCATATATTGATTTAACTTTAGGACAAGCATTAAATGTTTATAAATTACAAGATGGTGAATCTATTAATATTGAAAATTAAGAGGCTAGTATAACTAGCTCTTTTTATTATGGTGGTTAAAGATGTATATAGATGTAAATAATACTAAATTATATTATGAAATTATTGGTAAAGGTGATCCATTAATTCTTCTTCATGGTAACGGTGAAGATCATCATATTTTTGATAGTGCAGTTATCATTTTAAAAGACTATTTTACTTGTTATTGTATTGATAGTCGTGGACATGGTCAAAGTATGCCAATAGAAAAATATGATTATCAAGATATGGCTAATGATTTAATTGCTTTTATAACGCAATTAAATTTACATAAGGTTACTCTTTATGGTTTTAGTGATGGTGGAATTATTGGGTTATTAATTGCTAGTCAAACAAATTTATTAAGCAGATTAATTATAAGTGGTGCTAATTGTAATCCTCATGGGTTAAAAATAAAGACATATTTAGAGATGAAATTAAGTTATATTTTAAAACATGACCCTAAAATAGAATTGATGTTGAATCAACCAGCAATAACTAATGAACAGTTAAATAAGATAACTATTCCTGTATTGGTGTTAGCTGGCAGCAAAGATGTGATCAAAAAGAAGCATACTTTAAATCTAGTAAGGGAGATTGCTAATAGTGAATTAAAAATTTTAACTGGTGAAACTCATGGTAGTTATATAATAAATAGTACTAAGATAGCTAAAATAATACTTGAATATATAAAATAGGGGACAATTATTTGTCCCCTAAAAGTCGATTGATTCGAGCTTGTTTTTCATTGCTTAAAATGGCCTGGCTATCACTAAGATATAAAACTAATGTATCAGCATCTTTGATTAACTCACTGTATGGATCATCGATTCTTTCTTTATGTGAATGATTTCTAATTGCAGTTACGATAGTTGAAATTTCTTCGTTAGTAAACAAGCCTTCCTTTTTTAAAATATCATTTGCAATCATAGCGCTTCTATTAGCGTGATCAAAGCTGGAATTAAATTTATATGTAGCAATATCATGAAGAATTCCAATAATTGCAGCTATTTCAATGTCTAGATTATTAATTCTAGCTAAATATTGACACATTGTAGTTACACTAAATAAATGATCTAAACCATCTTTTCTTTTATTTTTAGAACAATCAGTAGTTAAAATTTGATAAACTTCATCTTTTATTATTTCATAGCGATTCATCTTCGTAGCCCCTTTGGATATAGATTCTTAATTTGATTGTTGCTTTCTTTATAAAAACTAAGTGGATAACCATCAACTAAAATTAAACCATAACCTTTTTGATTAGAACCTTCCAAAGTTTCACCATGAAGATATTTATTAACTTCAATACTATCACTACTATAATTGTAATAACGTTTAACATCATCTTTATTTAAAGATAAAGCTAATGAATGACTTGGTTCAAAACGATTTTTCTTGCATTCTCCTAAATAAAGGCCGTTTCTAAGTATTTTGATGCCTTTTAAATCAGGAAATTGTGGTAAAATTGCATAGATATGATTATTAGAATTATACAAATATTCAGGCATCAAACAGTTTAAATTTTCTAAATAGAATTTATTGATCAATTGTTTCATTTGATTAGTGATATTTGGTTTTAAAGCTTTGATTTTAGCTTGTTTTGTAGCACTTTGCTTTTGCAATAAAGCAATAAATTGTCCTTCGCCTTGATTTAAATGGGGATACATTCTTACAACCTGATCATTTTGATATCCTGGAGCCATTCCTGGTTGTTTTTTTATGTCTAATAATTTCATATTGAGCTCATTTACCATATAATCTACTTGCTGTTCATTTTCTTCAAGAGAATAGGTACAAGTTGAATATATTAAAATACCATTTTCCTTTAGCATCTGATAAGCACTGTTGATTAAATTTCTTTGAATATGGGCACATTCAACTACTTTTTTAGGTGACCAGGTTGTAATGGCCTGATCTAGTTTACGAAACATTCCTTCACCAGAACAAGGGGCATCTAAAATTATTTTATCAAAAAAACCCGTAAATTTTGTTTCTAATTTAACAGGATCACAATTAGTAACGATAGTATTACTAAGTCCGAAGCGTTCAATATTTTCTGATAAGATACTTGCTCTTAGAGGGTTGATATCATTAGCAATCATTAAGCCCTGCTGGCTTAATTTACTAGCGACAAAACAAGTTTTACCCCCTGGAGCACCACACATATCTAAGACATAATCATCATGATTAAATTCAAGACAGTTTGCAACTGCCATTGCACTAGGTTCTTGGATGTAATATAAACCACAGTTAAAATATGGATGTTTACCTAAAGGATAATTTTCATAATCATAATAATAGGCATCTTTAATATAAGGGTGGCTGGTTATGTATTTTTGATTTAAGTGTTCAATTACATTTTTTTTCTTTGGATTTAGATAAAAGCTTTTTACTGGCTTTTTTTCTAAAGCGTCTTTAAAAGCATTATAATCATCTTTTAATAATTCTTTCATTCGTTGTTCAAATAATTCAATCATAGTTTACCTCGTTTATAGCAAAAAAGACAATTGGTTTTTTTAATAACCAATGTCTTATTTGCAAGTTATTTATTTAGTTTGTATGCAATATCTGCTAATCGATTTGCAAGGCGACTTAGCTCTTGAATAGGTGCTTCAAGATATAGATCAACATTAATTTTTTTATAAAAATCTTCGTGTTTTGCGTTTTCTTGAAGACCAACTAAAGTCTCTGTTGTTGCGTCTAATGAATTTGTGATTTCATTAAGTTCGCCAATAATTTTTTCATAGTCCATAATTATTTCTTCCTTTTGCCAATTATTTACCACATGTTAATTTTATACTAAGATACGTTATTTTTTATCATTCGTCAATAGCAATTAGAAAAATGTTTATTAAATTATTTGTTATTTAGGATAATCAAAAATAATGATTAAAAAAATCATATTTTCATCCTATAAATCATTATCTTAAGAGTATGAAATAAAAATTTTATAGCTATTTATAAAAAATTATAAATAATATTAATTTTTAAAATTCTATTGCTTTTATTAAAAATATTCTATATAATAGTTTCTGTCGATTGACAACAAATACATTGCCCAAGTGATGAAACTGGTAGACGTAGCAGACTCAAAATCTGCCGGTGTAACAGCCGTGCCGGTTCGAGTCCGGCCTTGGGCACCATGGTGATAAAATGCCAATACTATATGTATTGGTTTTTTTTATTTTTCTAATAAAAGTATTAGGATACTTTTATTAGAATGCTATTACTTTTGTAATAATTTTTTTTGATTTTCCTGGTCAGATAATTTTATTTGTTCATTAATCAGTTCAACAATATGCTGTTGTTGACTTGGACCAAGACGATTAAAAATGTTAATTAATTCATGATTGGTAATATAAATTTCTGATTTATCACTTTTAAATGATTCTTCGCCAATTGCAAGTAAAAACCCTGATTTACTAAGCAATTGAATAAAACTAGTATCTAAAGCATGAGCAATTTTTATAATATTTTGTAATGAAATATTATAAGCAGCTCCTTGATTACCAGTTTCGATATTACTAATAGTTGAAGCAGATACTCCTGAAATTTTCTCTAACTTAGCTTGTGATAAGCCTTTCTTTAATCGAATACTTCTTAAATATTTTCCAATCAATGTCATATCAATTGTTTCCATAATTCCCTCCTTAAAAAAATTATATCTTAAAATTTCTTTAAAAACCGCCAAAATATTAAAGACCTTTTTGGACTGAATATCTCACCGTGATAATTTTTTTACAAAAAATATTGACATTAAAGATGCAATTATATAGAATATTATCAACAACATCTGATATAAA
The DNA here is from genome assembly GCF_002160495.1 of Erysipelatoclostridium sp. An173. Classification (GTDB taxonomy): domain Bacteria; phylum Bacillota_I; class Bacilli_A; order Erysipelotrichales; family Coprobacillaceae; genus Thomasclavelia; species Thomasclavelia merdavium. The sequence continues at coordinate 107,179 of NZ_NFKR01000006.1, forward strand.
TACTGTGAAAAGAAATAGTAGGTATTCAAAGTAGCGTAGAGAGCTCTTGGCTGGTGAAAAAGAGTCTATTAGTGAATATTGAATTCATCTTGGAGTAGAGGACTGAATTAGTAGTAGGTTTCTCCGGAGACACCCGTTAAAGTGTTAGAGTATGAACCAGGTTTTGGCGTACTTGATGAGGCTGATGGAGTGATCTATCAGTAAATGAAGGTGGTATCACGAAGCATAAGCTCTCGTCCTTTTTAGGAAGAGAGCTTTTATTTATATACAGAGTTGAAAAAAGGAAAAGGGGTATTTAAAATGATTATAGTAATGAAAATGACGGCAACAGAAAATGATGTAGAAAAAGTTTCTAAAATGGTAACTGATAAAGGTTTGAATGTCAGTGTAGTACATGGGACTGGACAATCAATTATTGGTATTATTGGGGACACTACAAGAATCGATCCTAAAGCAATTGAAGTTGATGAAGCAGTAGATCATGTAATGCGAGTTTCTGAACCATATAAATTAGCTAATCGTGCTTTTCATCCTGAAGATACAATTGTCGATGTAGCTGGAGTCAAAGTTGGTGGTGATAATCTGGCCTTGATTGCTGGACCATGTTCTGTTGAAAGTGAAGAACAGGTAATTGAAATAGCTAAATCAATCAAAGCTTCAGGGGCTAATATTTTAAGAGGTGGTGCTTTCAAACCAA
>NZ_NFKR01000060.1 GCF_002160495.1 Erysipelatoclostridium sp. An173
CATCACTTCTAAAGAAATACTCTGTATAATACTTTTAGAAAGAAGGGGAAATCGTGAAAAAATATGAGATTGATATGTGTAATGGGCCACTATTAAAGCAAATTATAATATTTGCGGTACCATTAATGTTATCAGGGATATTACAGTTATTATTTAATGCGGCAGATATTGTAGTTGTTGGGAGATTTAGCGGTAGTGATTCTTTGGCTGCTGTTGGTGCTACTTCATCATTGATTAATCTATTAGTAAATTTATTTATCGGTATTTCAGTTGGTGCTAATGTTTTGTTTGGCCGGTTTTGTGGAGCGCAAGATGAAAAAAATGCTTCTGAAACTGTTCATACTGCTATATGCATAGCTATTTATGGTGGTATTTTGATGATTTTTGTTGGTATCTTGTTAGCTAGACCAATGCTTGAATTAATGGGAACTCCTGAAAATGTTATTAGTTTATCAACTATTTATATGCGAATTTACTTTTTAGGTATGCCAGGATTTATGATTTATAATTTTGGTGCTGCTTTATTAAGAGCTGTCGGTGATACAAGGAGACCGCTATACTTTTTAACAGTAGCAGGAATAATTAATGTTATTGGAAATTTAATATTAGTTGTTGGCTTTAATTTAGGGGTTGCAGGAGTAGCAATTTCAACTACTGTATCGCAATATATTTCAGGTTTTTTTGTTTTAAGATGTATGTACCAGGATGATGGAGTATTAAAAATACATCGAGATCGTTTGCATTTTCATAAAGATAAGTTAATTAAAATGTTAAAAATTGGTTTGCCAGCAGGGTTGCAAGGTATGATTTTCAATATTTCTAATGTTTTGATTCAATCTTCTATTAATTCTTTTGGTTCTATTATCATTGCAGGAAATACTGCAGCTAGTAATATCGAAGGATTTGTATATACTGCCATGAATGCAGTTTACCAAACATCATTAAGTTTTACTAGTCAAAATATGGGTGCTAAAAACTATAAACGTGTTGACCAGATTTTAATTAGATGTTTAGGTTTTGTTAGTATTGTAGGATTAGTACTTGGAATAGGTGCTTATTTATCGGGTAATATCTTGTTAAGTATTTATTCTACTGATCCACAGGTAATCGCAGCTGGGATCCTTCGTTTGAGTATTGTTTGTTCATCATATTTTTTATGTGGTATGATGGATGTAATTGTAGGAAGTTTACGTGGTATGGGATATTCAATAATGCCAATGATTGTTTCTTTAACGGGTGCTTGTTTATTTAGAGTTATTTGGATATTTACTATTTTTGCAATTGATCATTCGTTATTTGTTTTATATATATCTTATCCAATATCATGGATATTAACATTTATTGTTCATTTCATTTGTTATTTAAAAGTTAGAAAAACGGCTTTTGAACTGAGATAAAATTTTGGTTTATTAATGGTATTACTTCTTTGTTTAATGAAATAGTAATACCATTTTTTATTTAATATATTTATTGAAATTATTAATTGTAAAATTATTGATAATTTCCCATTTTTTAATAATATGTAGTATAATACCTTCCTGCTGATAGGAAAGATATTTCCTATAATATATATAGAAATGGGGTAAAGTGATGAAGTTTAAAAAAAGAAAAAAAATTATTGGGATAGTAGCTATATTAATAGCACTTATAGGTGGGATAACTGGATATCATAGTTACTCACATCCAGAGCTTAAATTAAATGCAAAGACAGTAAATGTTGAATATGGAGAAAATGTTGAAAAGTACTTGATAAATAGTATTGATACTTCTATTTATGATGACAAAAGTGTTGTAGATGATATTGAATTTACTTGTAAAAAGATAAGTGATTTTGATGACGTAGATGTTGGAGAATATACTATTAAATATAAGTATCGAGATAGTGAAAAGACACTTAAATTAGTAGTAAAAGATACAACAGCACCAGAAATTAAATTAAGAAATAGTGCTAATATTTTTGAAAATGATGTTATTGATTATGATAGTCTGGTAAGTGTTGATGATTTATCATCTTATAAAACAAGTTATGACGATTCAGCTGTTAATTATAATACACCGGGTAGTTATATTGCTAAGTATATAGTTGAAGATAAATATGGTAATAAAAATGAAGTTGAAATACCGGTAATAGTTAATCAATTATTGTTGCAAACAACATCACCAGCAAGTATTTCTTTAAATCCTGATGGGACATCTAAGTTTGAAGTTTCAACTAATTGCAACAGTGCTATTTTTTATAACTCAAGTAACCCAAATGTTGCTAGCGTTGATAATGCAGGAAATATTATTGCTAAAAGTGCTGGAAGTGCAACGATTACAGCAACAGTTAAAGGAAAACAAGTTTCTACTATGTTGTAGTAACTAATCCAAAACCGGTTAATAATTATCAAAGCAATTTGCCAGTAAATAAAAATGATGATGTAACATATACTGTATATAAAACTCGGACTGGTGATTGTTATCATCATAGTGGTTGTCGTTATCTTTCTAGAAGCTGTATACCGGTTTCTAGAAGCGGTGCAATTAGTCAAGGATTAAGAGCTTGTAGTGTATGTAATCCATAAATATAAAATTATTCAAATATGAAAAGGGGAGATTTTACAATCTTCCCATTTTAATTATATTTTACAATTTTGCGATAACCAGTTGTAAAGTCAACTTCATTTTCTAATGGTTCATTATTATCTAAATGTTTAATATTTCTAATTACAAGATTTAAAAAATATTCATGAACACTTTTCCAAGCAAATCCCCCTGAAACATGTGGTGTGATAAATACATTATCATAGTTCCATAAATCACTATTTTCAGGATATGGTTCTGGATCGATAACATCAAGAGCTACTCCATAAAGATGATTTAAATCGAGTACTTCTTTTAAATCGTTAGTATTAATAGCTGAGCCACGACCAACATTAACTAAAACAGCATCTTTTTTTAATAGCAGCAATCTTTTTTTATTGAATAAATTAATTGTTTCTTGTGATTGTGGTAAACAAAGAATAACAAAATCACCTTGAGGTAAGATTTCATCTAGTTTATCCATTGTATGTAGTTCATCAACATATTCAGGAATATCAATTAGTGTTCTTTTTAAACCAATGACTTTACAATCAAAAGCTTTTAATCTTTTAGCAATTTCATAACCTAAATCACCTAAACCAACAATAATAACAGTACTATGATAAAGTTCTTTACCATTTTTAACTTCTTGCCATAAATGATTATTCATGTTATTAAAATAAGTTTTAAAGTTTTTATTTAAAGCTAAAATCATACCGATGGTATGTTCACTAATCGCTTTTCCATAACTGCCACTAGCATTTGCTAATAGGGTATTGTGATTTAATACGCCTTTTCTTACATAAGTATCACTACCGGCACTAGCTAATTGAATAGCTTTTAAATTAGCACGATTTAAATTGATTCGATCGGGTGCATTACCGATTAGCATATCACAGTTATCAATCATATCTTGTGTTAGTTTAGCTCCCCTAGTAAAAGTAAATTGATGATTAGGAAATGTTTTGGTTAAAATATCTTTTTCCTGACTTGTAAATGGTGCTAAAGAAAGTATTTTCATAAATTTGACCTCCTAATAAGTTATAACTATTATAACAAATATTTAAATCACTAGTAAAAGGATGTTGATGTTTTAAAATGTGGGATAGAAGTTATGTTTGTTTGACAATTTAAATTTTAATGTAAAATATTTGTTTTATATGATTTTTTCATCTAATTTATTTATTATAAATTTGTTATTTATTTATTATTTTATTGAAAAATACGACAAATTATCCTATAATTCGGCTGTAGTCTATAATGGCTATAATAGCAATACTTTTAATGAAGTAATCATTGACTAGGGCATGTTACGGATTTAAGAGGGCAATAATTTCCTTTAGTGCGCTCTTTTTTAAAAGAGTGTACAGGGATTTTATTGCCTTTTTTTGTTATGCTTTGTTGAATAGTTATTAATTAGAAATGAATTAATATTAAGGGATTGTTATTACAAGAATATATATGGAGGAATAATTGTTGGAAAGAATGAGTGGAAAAATAGAGGGGAGAAATTATGCCGCTAGGTAAAAGAGTTAGTATTAATTTAAAAAGGTTTTTATTAGGAATAATCGATGCTATTTGTATTATTTTTTCTTGTTTTGGGGCTTTGTTTTTGCAGTTTAATGGCAATGTTTCTAGCATATATTTAGAAAAAATAATGGTTTTAATTATTCCAATAGTAATTGTTAATTTATTAATATTTGTAATTTTTAAACTATATCAAAGCTTATGGCAGTTTGCTTCAGTTACCGAATTAAAAAATATTATTATTGCTTGTTTAATCGCTAGTTTAAGTAATTTGTTGTTATCATTAATTTTTAATCAATATATAACGATAAGTTATTATTTTATTTATTTTTTAATTCTAACAACAACAATCGGTGGCAATCGTTTTTGCTATCGAATTATTAGATCATATGCCAATAAATATAGTACTCAAATAGCAAAACCGGTAAAGGAACGGGTTTTGATTGTTGGAGCTGGAGTGGCTGGAGAAAAAGTATTAAGAGAAATTAATAACTCTAATCATATCCATAAAGAAGTTGTCTGCTTTATTGATGATGAACCAAGCAAATGGAAAAGACAGATCCATGGTGTTGATATCTATGGTGGCCGTAATAAGATCATTGAAGCGGTTGAAAAATATGATGTTAATGAGATCCTGGTCGCTATGCCTTCAATCAGCAAAAAGGAATTAGCTAATATTTTAAATATCTGTAAAGAAACTAAATGTCAGATCAAAAGACTTCCTGGTATTTATCAGTTTATCAATGACGATATTCATATCAGTGATTTTAAAGATGTTGAAGTTCAAGATCTTCTAGGCAGAGAACCAATCCGAGTTAACCTTGATGATATCATGGGCTATGTAACTGGTAAGGTTGTTATGGTTACAGGTGGTGGCGGTTCAATTGGAAGTGAGCTATGCCGTCAGATTGCAGCTAATAAACCAAAGAGCTTGATAATCGTTGATATCTATGAAAACAATGCATATGATATTCAGCTAGAGTTAAGACGTAAATACCCAGATTTGCATCTGGAAACGATGATAGCATCAGTTAGAAATTCAGTAAAAGTAGATAAACTGTTTGCAACATATCATCCAGATATTGTTTATCATGCAGCAGCTCATAAACATGTACCGTTAATGGAAGACAGTCCAAATGAAGCGGTAAAGAACAATGTTTTTGGAACATTGAATGTAGTAAAAGCAGCCGATAAATATCAAACTAAAAGATTCATTTTGATATCAACAGATAAAGCTGTTAATCCAACGAACATCATGGGAGCAACCAAACGGTTATGTGAGATGATCGTACAGACATACAATAAAAAATCAAAAACAGAATATGTAGCAGCAAGATTTGGAAATGTTTTAGGATCAAATGGATCAGTAATTCCATTATTCAAAAAACAGATCAAAGAAGGAGGACCGGTAACGGTAACTCATCCAGATATCATCAGATATTTTATGACGATACCTGAAGCGGTAAGTTTAGTACTACAGGCAGGAGCATATGCCAAAGGTGGCGAAATCTTTATTTTAGATATGGGAGAGCCAGTCAAGATAGCAGATATGGCAAAGAACCTGATCAAATTATCAGGGTATGAACCAAATGTAGATATTGATATTGTTTATACAGGATTAAGACCAGGAGAAAAGCTGTATGAAGAGCTATTGATGGAAGAAGAAGGATTACAGGATACGCCAAATCATATGATTCATATTGGAAAACCGATTGAATTTGATGAAGACAGTTTTTTTGAAGATTTAAAAGAATTAAAAGAAGAAGCCTATGAAGAAAAAGACGAGATAAAAGAGTTCGTGAAAAAGATGGTTCCAACATATAACTATAAAAATGTAAAAAAAGAAAGGGTCGCAGTAACAAAATGATGAAAAAATTATTGATTGTAGGAGCAGGTGGACATGGACGATGCTGCTTAGATATTGTCAGAGATTTAAAAATTTATGACACAATTTCTTTCCTTGATGATAATTGTGCAAATGAAATTATAAACGACTGCAAAGTAATAGGCGGTATTAATGAAATGAATAATTACTATCCAGAATATAAAGACATTTTTATAGCTATCGGTAATAATCAACTAAGAAAGAAATTAATTAATAAAGCAAAATGTTTAGGGTATCATGTTGTTTCTATTATAGCTTGTAATGCAGTTGTTTCACCATACGCATCGATAAAAGATGGAACAATTATTTTTAATAATGCAGTAATAGAGGCGAATGCTAATATTGGTGTTGGGTGTATCATTGCCACCAATACTACAATTAATCATGATGCCATTATAAAGGATTATTGCTTAATCTATTCCAACAGTGTCATCAGGCCTAATAGCCAGATTGGTTCAATGTCAAGAATTGGAAGTAATTGTACTGTTACTTTTAATGCTAAAGTAAGAGCTGGTAGTGATATAGAGGATGGTTGTGTAATTAAGTTAAAAGATGAATATGATTTTGAGGTGGAAATTTAATGTATAAAAAAGTTATTAAAAGAGTAATTGATTTTGTTTTGTCATTATGCGGACTTATTGTGTTAAGTCCAATTTTTATTATTTTATGCATTTGGATAAAATTGGATAGTAAGGGACCAATTTTGTTTAAACAAAGAAGGATTGGAATTAATAAAAAACATTTTAGTATTTATAAGTTTAGAACAATGTATATTGATACCCCAAAAGATATGCCTACACACATGTTATCCAATCCAGATCAGTTTATTACTAAAGCAGGAAAGTTTTTAAGAAAAACATCGCTTGATGAATTACCACAAATTATTAATATTATTAAAGGTGAAATGTCGATTATTGGACCAAGACCAGCTTTATGGAATCAGGATGATTTAATTGCAGAAAGAGATAAATACCATGCTAACGATGTAAGACCTGGTCTTACAGGATGGGCACAAATAAATGGTCGTGATGAATTGGAAATTCCAGTGAAAGCAAGATTAGATGGAGAATACGTTAAGCGTATCTCTTTTTTATTTGATGTTAAATGTTTTTTTGGAACAATTATATCAGTTCTTAAATCAGATGGGGTAGTTGAAGGTGGCACTGGTTCAATGAATGGAGATGCAAAATAATGAAAAAGATACTAATAACTGGAGCCAATAGTTATATTGGTACTTCATTTGAGCGTTACCTTCGTGAAAATTATCCTAACGATTATTTAATTGAAACATTGGATATGATTGATGTAAATTGGAAAAATCATGATTTTTCTAATTATGATGCGATTTTTCATGTAGCAGGAATAGCGCATGCAGATGTTGGTAATGTTTCCGAAGAGACAAAAAAGCTTTATTATCAGGTTAACTGCGATTTGGCTTATGAAACTGCATTAATAGCTAAAGAAGCTAAGGTTAAACAGTTTATTTATATGTCATCTATTATTGTATATGGTGAAAGTGCACCATATGGTAAGAGTAAAGTAATTACTAAAGATACTAAACCATCACCAGCAAATTTTTATGGTGATAGTAAATTACAGGCAGAAATAAAACTAAAGACTTTACAAGATAAAGATTTTAATATTGTTATTATTCGTCCGCCAATGATATATGGAAGAGAAAGTAAAGGAAATTATCCAATGTTATCAAAATTGGCTAAGAAATTACCAGTATTTCCTAAGATATCTAATCAAAGAAGTATGCTATATATCGAAAATTTATGTGAATTTATTAGATTATTGATTAAAAATAATGGTTATGGGATTTTTTATCCTCAAAATAAGGAATATGCTAGTACGAGTATGATTGTGAAAACCATTAATCCTAAAATAAAAACACTAGGTTTATTAAACCTAGGTGTTTTTATTAGTTCTAAAATACCAGGCAAGGTAAGCGGGTTGTGTAATAAAGCATTTGGAAATCTTGTATATGATAAGACGATGAGTATTTATGATGAAGAGTATTGTCGTTATGATTTAAAAGAATCAATTAAAAGAACGGAGGGGTTAATCTGAAAATACTAAAAAAGCATTAAAATTGGGTGTGTTGAAACGCAAAAAGGACTCTAAAAAGAGCCAAAAAAATTTTATTCCCATTTAAAAATAAGTAGCACACCTGCACATTAAGATACAAATCGATGGGTAAATTTGAAATTAATGCCGGGAAGCTTATATAACCACACATATTATAACACTTACTTTGATAA
>NZ_NFKR01000061.1 GCF_002160495.1 Erysipelatoclostridium sp. An173
ATTCACTCCTTTACAGGAAAGAATTATATCAAAAAAGATTACCCTGATTAATGCAAAGTGTAACCACTTATCTGCAACAATTTGGGTAATCTTATTTTAACTTTTATACGAGGTAAGTCGGTTGCTTTACATCGCAATGTAGGAGCGATGATTTCAAAAGAAATATATATTAAGCGCAAGAACGTGCGCACTAAAAGGAGAAAAGTTAAATGAACGCAGAAGATTTTATTAAACTGGCCGAATATATAAAAGAAAATTATGTTCCTAAAGAAGGCAGCAGCGATAAATGTTTTGAAGATTATCTGTATGCAATATTAAAAGATATCCAAATAAATCTTGATGAAATAGCCAGAAGTATAAAAAAGATATCTAGTGATGATAAAGATCCTACATCAATACTGGATATTGATGTAGAGGTATAGTAAAAAACAGTCTGATTGATATTATTAAAAATATTAATCAGGCTGTTTTAATAATATTTATAATAAAATAATTTAAATATAATAGTTAAAATAATTTGACTATCATAATTAATTTATAAAAATCTTCTTCAAAAATAACTAATTTAATTTGAAAATAATTAGCTAATATAATTCGCTAATCAACACAAAAAGCCAGAATTCATATTCATCCAGCTTTGTATAATATTCAAGAAACAGGTCATACCATCTTTGAATTTCTGTCTTTCTTTTCCCTCTGCCATATACCATTTTTATATCATCATTAATCATCGTTTCCATAAGATATTGTACTATATAGCCAATCTCCTGTGCACAGTAAAAATAATGATATGGAAAGTCAAATCCTCTTTCCATGTTCATCTGAATGATTGAATCTGTTATCTTAGAAAACAGTTTCATTCTTGCATTGAGGATTCTTGCCTTATATACAAAGGAATATTTGTTTGCATTGGCTTCTATTTTGGTACCATCAATATATTGAATTGATTTGTCAACATTCATGAGATTACAGATATTGTTGACTATATCAAAAAAGATATGGTCAATATCATCAATAAGATAATTCTTCATGAATCGTTCAAAAGCCATATGGCTAGGAGTTGCCTCCTGCATGATATACATGAATCTAATATCATGCTTACATAAAGATTCCAGATTTCTTACATCACAGTCACTGACCATTCTTGCAAAGAGAACAGCCTTAAGAAGCAATACGTTATCATATCCCTTTCTACCACGACGCTCATCTCTTTTTAGATATTTCTTAAGATTCACTCCTTCCAGCGCCTTTAAGAAAGAAACAACCTCATCGTCAGGATTAATTTTTATACCCAAATCTAGTGGCAAAGATAACTGAATTGCGTTATAATTATCAGTGTAATTAGATTGCATAAAATTTAAAGATTCCATAATCTAATTATACCAAAAACGACAATGATAATCATTAAAGATAATCATTGTCGTTTTCTTTTTTAGGTAACTTTACGAATATTTATTTCGTTACAGCCCCTTTTTAAATAATCTGAAAATGTTTTAAAGCTTTGAAGATGCCATCATTTTTAACAACATCAGTGACATAAGTGGCTGCTTTTTTGGCTGCCTCTCTACCACTGCCTACACAGATACTTGTACCAGCACATTCAAACATAGGAATATCCACTTCAGCATCACCAAAAGCATAAATATCAACTTGATCTATTTGTAGATAATCTATTAATTGTTCAATGGCTTTCTTCTTATCAATATGAGGTAAAGCACAGTCACCAAATAAAGCTTCTTCTTCTTGACCACCCCAAGTTAAACATTGAAATTGTGGAAAATGCTCTTTGAAATCAAGATAATCTTGATAACTATTTAAAATATAATTGATTTTTGTAATATTTTCTTGATACATGCTTTCAGGAAATGTCATCATTGGATAAATATCACGAATTTTAATATCACCTTGATGACCATATTTTTGATAAGTAGGAACCGCTCTTGTTTCAAAATCATGGGAACCATATAAACCATCATTCCCTTCCATGAAATAACATAAATCATGACAATCTAAATAATCAGTAATTTCTTTCACTTGTGCTAATGAAAGTTTTTGATCTTTTAGCACCTTTCCTTCACATTCAATATAAGCACCATTTCCACAAATCATACCACTGACTTCAATATCTCCTACAGTTGCACGATTACGTGTTCTTCCTGTCACAACAAATACATAATGTCCTAAATCTTTCGCTTGTTTTAATGCATCTTTGCAACTTTGAGGAACGGTCCCATCATAGCTGATTAGTGTACCATCAACATCAAATAATAGTAATTTTTTATTCATGATTTTCACCTTGATGAATATAGGCAAGAACTAAGCGATACGTATTTTCTACAGCTTGGATATGTGTTCTTTCCATACCATGTGAAGCATGAACGCCCGGTCCTATTAAAGCACCTTTGATGTTTTGTCCACCTCTTAAAGCAGCAGAAACATCACTACTATAGAATGGATAAATATCAACTGCATATTGTAAATTCTCTCTTTTTGCAAGTTCTATAAATGTAGATGTGATTTCATAGTCATAAGGGCCACTGGAATCTTTCGCACAAATACTGACATCATATTCACTACAAGCTAAATCTTCTCCAATACATCCCATATCTACCGCAATCAATTCATCAACATTTGAATCAACATAGCTACTACCATGCCCCACTTCTTCAAATGTAGAAATCATAAAGTAAAGATTATGTTGAGGTTGAATATGATTTTGTGATAAATATTTCAAAACACCAAAAAGTATCGCAACACTCATTTTATCATCTAAAAATCTTGACTTAATAAATCCTGAATCAGTGAATGTTGTTTTAGGTTCAATCGCAATATAATCACCATTATCAATACCAAGCTTTTTTACATCTTCTTTTGTTTTAACGACTTCATCAAGACGAATATGCATTGTATCACATGATCTTTCTTTGTCTTTAGAATCTTTATAAACATGAGCAGCAGGTGAATTGGAAAGAATTGTTCCTGTATAAACATCATGATTTCTTGTCATAATACGACAATATTCACCATCTAATGTTGGAATAATAGGACCACCAACATTCGTAAAAGCTAAAGTTCCATCATCTTTAATACTTCTGACCATTAATCCTAGTGTATCAACATGAGCACAGAACCCAATTGTATAATCATCTTGTCCATCTACGAATATTTGTAGATTACCTTTTTTAGTCAGTTTTGTTTCAAATCCTAAATTTTGTGCTTCTTTTGACAATATTCAATGACTTCTTTAGTATAACCAGAAGGACTGTCAATCGCCATAATATCTTTTAAAATAGAAAGTATGTATTCATTCATAAATTTTCTCCTCCTTGATGGGCTGCATTTATAATTTGTGATAAAGTGATTTCATTTAATTTTTGTTTATATTGATATTCAGCAGCATTTAAATAATCAACAATAAAATCTTCTGTTTCCTTAACCTTTAAATGAGAATCAAAAACCTTATCAACCAAATGTGTTGTTTTCACAAAAGGTTCTTTTCCTTCCATAGCTTCAAAAATATCCAATAAAGAAATATTTTCAAGCGATTTTGTTAAAACAAAACCACCACGCTTATTAGCCATAGATTGAATCAAACCAGAAACAACAAGTTGTCTGGTGATTTTTTTAAGATAAGAATCTGATACCGATAGTTTTTCACTCAGTTCATGACTTTTAATGGGTTTATCATTGGCACCTATTAAAAGTAATATACAAATAGCTTGTTCGAAACTCTTTCTAATCTTCATTTTCATCACCTTCTTTTCTATTTTAACAGAAAAAAAACTCTTTGTATCTAAAAGAGTTGACAATTATTTGTAAATTTATATAATAATCTTTAGATATTTAATATCCATAGATATTAAATATCTAAAGATTATAAAGAAAGAAGGAGTTTTATGATTAAACAGGAGTGGAAGAATATTTTTCGCCATACTTGGATGAAGATTGTTCTTGTAGCGATTATCTTGATACCAAGTTTATATGCTTGTATTTTTTTAGGTTCTATGTGGGACCCATATGGAAATACAGGAAAGATTCCCGTAGCTGTGGTGAATCTTGATTTGCCAGTCAAGTATGAGAATCGTACTTTGGATGTAGGGAGAGAATTAACAGAGCGTCTTAAGGATAATACAACTATGGATTTTCAATGCGTGGATAAAAGCAAAGCACAGATGGGATTAGAGGATGGTCAATATTATATGATCATTACTATTCCTGAAGATTTTTCAAAAAATGCAACAACACTTTTAGATGAACAACCACAAAAAATGAAACTTCATTATACAACGAATCCGGGAAGTAACTACATTGCTTCTAAAATGGATGATTCAGCAATTGAAAAAATCAAATCAGAAGTTTCACAAACTGTGACAAAAACATATACTCAAACAATTTTTGAACAAATTACAACGTTAACAGATGGTTTAAAACAAGCCAATGATGGGACACATCAATTATCTGATGGAAGTCAAGCATTGGTAGATGGAAACCAACTGATTTCAGATAATCTTCAAGTTTTAGCAGACAGTACACTTTCATTTGAAAACGGAGCACAAACACTGACAAAAGGATTAAAAGATTATACGGAAGGTGTTTTAACAGTGCATAATGGTGTCTATACTTTAAAAGATGGATTGGACACATTGTATCAATCAACACAACCACTTCATGATGGAGTGGAGGCATTATCTCAGGGGTCTTCAGTATTAAACACAGGACTACAACAATATACAAAAGGTGTTTCAAGTGTTTATCAAGGAACACAACAACTTATGAAAAATCAAGAACCAATAACTCAAGGAATGCAAAGTTTGGATCAAGGAACTGATAAACTTATAGAAGGCAATCAACAGGTTTATCAAGGATTGAATCAACTCAATCAACAGTTATCTTCAATCAATACGGAACAAATACAAACAATCACACAGGCTAATGATTCTTTAAATCAAGCAACAATATTGTTGAATCAATTGATGTCTTCCAATCCATCAATGGCTCAAAAATGGATGAACCAAAAGTTAAGTGATGCAGAAGCCAAGAATATCGCTTTGAATCAACAAGATGTACAGTATCTTTTAACACATTATTCGTATATAGAATTAGAAAAAAGTGTAATCACAGGGAATCAAGAAGCTATCCGTCAATTCAGTACAAGTTTAACACAAGTGTATAAAAATACACAAAAACTAGAAAAAGGAAGCCAACAACTCCAAAGTGGTTTAGAAGACTTGAATACATCAGTGAGAACATCATTAATACCGGGTATTGAAGCTTATATGAAAGGTGTTAGTCAGATTCATGATGGTATGGGTAAATTAGAACATCAAAATCAAACATTATTGCAGGGAAGTCAACAATTAACAGATGGATTATTATCGTTTAAACAACAGACACCAGCTCTTTTTGGTGGAATAGAACAATTGAATCAAGGAGTAAAAGCATTATATGATGGTACAACCACATTAATATCTCAAAATGAAACAATCATGCAAGGATCAACACAATTAACTCAAGGTTCAACACAGATTAAAGCAGGTGCAAAACAGCTGAGTGATGGTTCATTAACATTAAGTGATGGTTTACAGACACTTCAAAATGGGACTCGAAAATTAGATGAAAGTTTGAAGGAAGGAGTAGAAAAGGCTAATTTTCATATTCAAGATTCAACGTTGGATATGATGTCCGCACCAGTAGAAACAAGTCATGAAGCGATTTCCACAGTCACAAACAATGGTCATGCGATGGCACCTTATATGATGAGCGTGGCTTTATATGTTGCTGCTTTAGCTTTTACACTTATGTATCCAATAAGAAAAGGTATAAAAAAAGCTTCATCACCATTCAAGTATTGGCTATCAAAAGCCTCTGTGATGTATAGTGTATCAACATTATCAGCTATCATTTTAATCACAAGTTTAAGATGGATATGTGGCTTTGAACCTCAACAATTATTGATGACTTATCTCTTTGCGATTATTGTTTCAGCTGCTTTTATGTCACTTGTGATGTTGTTGTCACTGACAACAGGTTATATAGGAGAATTTTTATTGTTAGTCTTTATGATTTTAAATTTAGGTGGATCAGCAGGAACTTATCCATTAGAAACATCAAGTCTATTTTATCAATGGCTACATCCATTTGTCCCTTATACTTATAGTGTCAATGGATTTAGAAAAGTCATTAGTATGACAGAAATGCCCATTACAAATGAAATCATCATCTTTTTAGGAATTCTTATGATTTGTTCACTTCTTACAATTCTTTATTATCGTTTTAAAAATAAAGAAGATAAACATCTTATTCCACAGGCATTTGAAAAAGTTAATGAATAAATATGTATATTTCTTCATTCTTTGATCTTGATATGAATATGGAGGTTAAGATGATGAAAAAAATATTAGCATTACTTTTATGTATGACTGTATTTACTGGTTGTAGTAGTCAGACAGATACATCGGATGATACAGCCAATAACAATCGTTCAACAGATAATGTGACAGAAAATGAAAATAACAATAACACACCAACTAACAAAACAGATGATTGGTATGCTCAATTTGAAAATGGCTTGAAAGAAGGAAATATTGATTATTCTTCTAAAAATGTCTTAGATGCAACAAATGTTGGTGGTGTAGAAGGTTATCGTTATGTAACGGATAATGGAAATATTGACGTTTATCGTTATGAAGATGGTGATGAGTTTGAACGTATCATGGATGAAAAAACAATTGGTGATGATAAAAAGAAAGTAGAAGTCAATGACCATATGGTGATTGTATCTGATGGGTTATCAGAAGATGTATTGGATATATTTAGAAATTTAAAATAAATAGGAAAGGTCTTGTAGAAATACAGGACTTTTTTGTACTGTTTGACTATAATATAATCAAAAAGAAAGGAAAAATCATAATGAAGCTTATCACAACAGGAACAGAAAATTTTAAAGAATTCATTGATAAGATTTATTATTATGTTGATAAGACAATGCTTATAGATGATGTCTTAAGCGATAAGGTCATGTTGTATACAAGCCCTAGACATTTTGGAAAGACATTAAACATGAGTATGCTTTATTATTGATGCTAGAATAAAAACTGGACTGGTTAAATGGAAGAACTAGCTAGTATATGGTACAATGTCATAAGCTTAAATCAAAAAACAGGAAAGAGGTATATGACAATGACTAAACCAACATTTACAGATGAATTTAAACAGGGAGTAGTTCGATATGTATTAGATCATCCTAACGAATCTAAAGTAGCAGTTGCTAAAAAGTTTGGTATTGCTGACAGCACAGTCCATAAATGGCTTAAAGATGCCAATAATAATGACGGT
>NZ_NFKR01000062.1 GCF_002160495.1 Erysipelatoclostridium sp. An173
AATCTGGATAAGCAATTAACATTCTTGTTGTCATGTATCCACCTGCTGAGCATCCTGATACATATACTTTATCTGGATCTATTCCTTTTGTTTTAATTACTTCCTGGATTTCATTATATGCTTTTTCTAATAATCCATCACGTTGTGCATAATACCATGTATCTGGTGCTTGGAATGCCATTACATCTGCACCACCAAAGATATTTTGTGCTTCATCAGTTGCCCAGGCAACAGTTCCTCTATTTCCTAACATTTGAGCAACATTATTATTTGAACTATGATAATCTCCTTCACCGTTACCATGGAACCAGACAACTAATGAATCACCTTTTGAGGCATCATAATATTGATAGTTAATTCCACCATCAACAATAATAGATTGGAATTTTGATGTTTCTTCATCTTTAACTGTATTATCACATGTATAATTTCCAATCCAATTAGTATCTAACTCTCTGCCATCAGCAGATGTCAATGTAAGAGGATTAATCTGAGTAATCGTATACTCTAAATCTAACGGTATATTTCGTCCTCCGTTTTGTAAATAAGTTAACGTAGAACCCTCGGACATATCAAAATACACAGTTACATATTGACCTTCAGTCTCTACTTTAACGATTTTTCTATCGTATTCTTTTGCATTGTAGCTTATCTCATTTTCAGGAACATTATACTCTTCAGGATTTGTTCCATTAACATGAACTTTGAATGTCTCCGTTGTTACTCCTCTAACCTTATGAGTTTCACCATAATCAATTACCATTTTAGAAATAACTTGGCCAGCATCAGTTACTTCACCATATAATTGAACCGGATAACTTTCATTGCTTTCAACCGCAAATAATGGTGTACAGTATGTAGATATAGCTAATGCTAAACTTACGATTACTGTAAATAATTTCTTCATTTTTTTCATTCTATCCTTCCTTTCTTGATAAAGATTCTATCATGAAAAAAATGATTAAAATTGTCATTTTTCTAGAACAATCTTAATCATTTTCTAGTTTTTTTCCGATATTGTTTAGGTGTCATCTGAAATAGTTCTTTGAAAGTCCGATTAAAAGCTTGAATATTTGGAAAACCATTATTTAAAGCAATATCAACAATTGATTCATCACTATATTTTAAATCATCTAAACAATGCTGAATACGAACATTTTTTATATATTCAAAAATACTTATCCCCATTTTCTTTTTAAAAACAGTCGATAAATACGACTTGTTATAATTTGTTAAAGCAGCAAGTTCATTTAAACTTATCTTTTGTTTATAATTTTTATCAATATAATTAATTACCTCAATAACTAATTCATATAACTCATCATCATGCTTTTCTTGAATATAATATTTATCATCTATTAGATACTTAGTTAGTAAATCAATGATTATTAATATATCAATATATGTATCAATTAAATTGTTTTCTTGACTCTCATTTCTATAAATTTTAAGTAATATATTAATAATTTTTTGTTTAACTTCTAAATTTTTTTCTAAATCAAACCTTTTACCAATCGCATTAGGACAAACATGATTAATAAATTTACGATCAATTAATAAAACTATACCCTCAATTCCTTTTTTTACATCAATATCATGACTAACACCAGAATTTACTAACAATAAGGTTCCTGTTTTAGCCACAATTTCTTCATTTTCCATCCTTTGTATTTTTTCACCCTTAACAACATAAGTGATTTCAATACTATTATGCCAATGAGATTCAAAACAATAATCTTGATTATAATAATTATGACTAAAAGTAAAAAAACTATTATTTGCATATTCAACTTTTTCATGTTTTCTAACTACTACTCGCTCTGGCATATAATAAACCCCATCCCTTCTTAATAATATTAGCATATTAAAAGAATATTTAAAAATAAAAGAAAAATAATTAATGTTTATTTTAAATATAAATAAAATTTATTTAGCCATATATAATTAGCATTGAAAATTCTTAATATATTTACTAGTAAATTAATAATAAATCCATTATAATAGTCAATGTTTTCAATGAGGTGACATATAAGTGAAAATAATACTAAGAAAGGTTAATTTATATGAAAAAAGGTATTTCAGTAAAACTAGTTGTTATCAATGCGATGATTGCTGGGGTTTACGCTGCACTCACTTTAGTAATCTCACCCATCGCATATTCGCAAATTCAATTTAGATTATCAGAGATAATGGTGTTTCTAGCGTTTTATAATTATCGCTATATTCCTGGTTTAACTATTGGTTGTATTTTAGCTAATTTATTTTCACCATTAGGAATGTTAGACATCGTCTTTGGATCAATCAGTACATTAATTGTATGTATTGCGATGTATTTTGCGAAGAATCGTTATTTAGCTGCTTTTTTAGGAGCAGTAATCACTGGGGTTATTATTGGCGGTGAATTATGGTATGCTTACCAGATTCCATATTTAATTAATGCCTGCTATGTAGCAATCGGTGAGTTAATAGTATTAGTAATTGGGGCTTTGGTTTTTAAAACATTAGAAAAAAACGACCGTTTAATGAACTTACTTGCTTTAAAGTAAGTTCACCAACGGTCTTTTTATTATTTCAATCTTGTAATATCCACTAATGTTGTATCGCCTTTATGACGTTTTTCTAAACTAGTAATCAATGCTTGAGCTGTATCTAATGATGTAAAGATTGGAATACCTGCTTCAACTGCAAATCTTCTAATTAAGAAACCATCTTTTAAGTTATTATTTCTAGTTGGAATATCAATAACTAAATCTACAGTATCAGTCAACATTAAATCAAACATAGTATTAGATTTTGCATCAATACGATTAACTAAATTTACAGGAATATTGTTTTCTTTTAAGAAATTATAAGTACCTTCTGTTGCATATAAATCATATCCAAACATATAATATTGTTTTGCAATTGGTAAAAATTCATCTTTAGCTGAATCTTTGATTGTACAAATAATATTCTTTTTCTTTGGTAAATTAATTCCGCTACCGATAAATGCTTTATAAATAGCTTCATCATAATCTGTAGAAATTCCTAAAACTTCACCAGTTGATTTCATTTCAGGTCCTAAACTAATTTCAGCACCTTTAATTTTTTCAAATGAGAATACTGGCATTTTAACAGCTACTGTTTGTTTTTCAGGAGCTAATCCATATTCATATCCTTGTTCACCAATTGATTTACCCATAATTACATGAGTAGCCACATCAACAACAGGAATATCAGTTACTTTAGAAATATATGGTATTGTTCTACTTGAACGTGGATTTACTTCAATTACATATACTTGATCTTCATAAACAATAAATTGAATATTAATTAATCCAATAACGTTTAATGCTTTAGCTAAACGTTTTGTATATTCAACAATTGTATCTTTAATGTGATCTTTGATTTTTTGAGAAGGATAAACTGAAATACTATCTCCAGAGTGAACTCCTGCTCTTTCTACGTGTTCCATAATTCCTGGAATTAAAACACCATGTTCATCACAAATAGCATCAACTTCTACTTCTTTACCAGATAAATATTTATCAATTAAAATTGGATGTTCTTGATATTGACGGTTAATAATTTCCATGAATTTTTTAACGTCACCATCATTCAAACAAATTTCCATACCAGCACCACCTAATACATATGATGGTCTAACTAAAACTGGATATTTTAATTTATTAGCTACCTCTAAAGCTTCTTCAACTGTAAATACTGTTGAACCACGAGGACGATCAATATGACATTTTTCTAGAATTTCATCAAATCTTTCTCTATCTTCAGCAGCATCTACATCATCAGCTGAAGTACCTAAAATTTTAACACCCATTTCCATTAATGCTTTAGTAAGTTTAATTGCTGTTTGTCCACCAAATTGAACAATTGCTCCATCAGGTTTTTCAATATCAACAATATTTTCAACATCTTCTGGTGTTAATGGTTCAAAATATAAACGATCAGCGATATCAAAATCAGTACTTACAGTTTCTGGGTTATTGTTGACAATAATTGTATCATAACCAGCTTCTTTTAAAGCCCATACACAATGAACTGAACAATAATCAAACTCAATTCCTTGACCAATTCTAATTGGTCCTGATCCTAATACCATAATTTTCTTTTTATCATCACGAGGATCAACCTCATTCACTCCACCATAAACTGAATAATAATATGGTGTTGAAGCATCAAATTCAGCTGCACAAGTATCTACTATTTTATAAACTGCATGAATATTATTTTCCTTACACATTTGTTTTATTTCATCAACAGTTTTACCAGTTAATTTAGCAATTACATGATTAGGATATTCTAATCGTTTAGCAGTTTTTAATAAATCAACTGTTAATTCTTCATTTTTCAATTGATTTTCAACTTCAATTAAATGTTTAATTTTATCAATAAACCAAATATCAATTTTAGTAATATTATGAATAATTTGTTCACTAATTCCTTGTCTTAAAGCCTCAGCAATAACAAATAATCGATGATCATCAACAACTTCTAATTGTTTCATTAAAAATTCTTCATCTTTACCTTCAAGTTCATCTAAATGAAGATAATATACATTTTGTTCTAATGAACGTAATGCTTTCATTAACGCTCCTTCAAAATTATTACAAATACTCATAACTTCACCAGTTGCTTTCATTTGAGTACCTAATTCTCTTGAAGCATCAACAAATTTATCAAATGGCCATTTAGGAATCTTACAAACAATATAATCTAATGTTGGTTCATAAGATGCATATGTTTTACCAGTTACCGCATTAACAATTTCATCTAAAGTATAACCAAGAGCAATTTTTGCTGCTAATTTAGCAATTGGATAACCAGTGGCTTTACTAGCTAAAGCTGATGAACGGCTAACACGTGGGTTTACTTCGATTACGCAATATTCAAAACTTTCAGGATGTAAGGCAAATTGTACATTGCAGCCACCTTCAATATTTAATGCTGTAATAATATTTAATGCTGATGAACGTAACATTTGATATTCTTTATCCCCTAATGTTTGACTAGGAGCAACGACAATACTATCACCAGTATGTACCCCAACTGGATCAACGTTTTCCATGTTACATACAGTAATGCAGTTTCCAGCACTATCACGCATTACTTCATATTCAATTTCTTTCCATCCAGCAATACAACGTTCAATTAAACATTGATTAACTCGTGATAATCTTAGACCATTAGAACAAATATCATGAAGTTGAGTTTCATTATGAGCGATACCGCCACCAGTTCCACCTAATGTGTATGCTGGTCTAACAACAACCGGATAACCAATTTTTCTTGCAAATTCTAATGCATCATCAACATGATTAACAACTAAGCTAGCTGCACATGGTTCCTCAATTTTTTCCATTAGGTTTTTAAATTCTAAACGGTCTTCTGCTAATTTAATTGTATTAGTAGATGTTCCGATTGTTCTTACATTATGCTTATCTAAAAAGCCTTCATCAGCCAAAGCCATGGCAATATTTAAAGCATTTTGACCACCTAAAGTAGGTAAAATACTATCTGGTTTTTCTTTTATAATTAAATTTTTTACTACTGGTACTGTTAATGGTTCAATATAAACACGATCAGCAATATCTTTATCAGTCATGATCGTTGCTGGATTTGAGTTAATTAAAACTACTTCGATTCCTTCTTCTTTTAAAGCTCGACAAGCCTGTGTCCCAGCATAATCAAATTCTGCTGCTTGACCAATGATAATTGGTCCTGAACCAATTACTAATACTTTTTTTATTCTACTATCTTTTGGCATCTTACTTTACCTCCATCATTTTAATAAACTCATCAAATAAAGCATCGGTATCTAAAGGACCAGCACATGCTTCAGGGTGAAATTGAACAGTTTTAATATTTTTATTTAAATATTCTACTCCTTCAATTGTCTTATCATTAACATTTACAAACCATGGTTTTGCAACTTCAGGATCAATTGAATCTTCTTTAATTACATAGTTATGGTTTTGTGTTGAAATATAAACTCGATCAGTATCTAAATTTTTTACTGGATGATTAGCACCATGATGTCCATATTTCATTTTTTCTGTTTTAAAACCATGTGCTAAAGCCATTAACTGATGTCCTAAACAAATCGCAAAAATAGGTGTATCACTTTTAGCTAAAATTTTAATTTGTTCAATAATTTCAGTATTTTCTTCTGGATCACCAGGACCATTAGAAAGCATAATTCCATCATAATTTCCTTCTAAGATCACACTTGCAGGTGTACTAGCAGGAAATACAGTTACTTCTAAACCACGTTTAGCTAAACTTTTAGCAATATTTGCTTTAGCTCCATAATCCATTAAAGCAACTTTTTTATCACCATTACCTACTTGATATGTTTCTTTACAAGTTGTCTTTTCTACTACACCAGTAACTTTAAAAGCATGGATTCTTTGCATAACTTCATCAAGATTATCATATTTAACTGTTGTAATCATTCCATTCATACAACCTTTATTTCTAATAATCTTTGTAAGGTTACGAGTGTCAATACCTTGAATTCCAGGAATATTATGTAATTTCAAATACTCTTCTAAATCCATATCTTTACGGAAATTACTTCCTAAACGTGATAATTCATTAACAACAAACCCTTCTACAAAAGGCTTTTTTGATTCTTGATCTTCTAAACATACTCCATAATTACCAATTAATGGATAAGTCATAACAACTGATTGTCCAGCATAAGAAGGATCAGTTAAAACTTCTAGATATCCTGTCATTGATGTATTAAATACGAACTCACTGACTACTTCTTTAATTGCACCAATACTTTCACCTTCAAATATACTGCCATCTTCTAAAATTAAGTAAGCTTTCATCTTTATCCTCCTTGAATCCTTAAAAAAAACATATCAATAAAAACTGATATGTTCACTAACCAAATATAAAAAATGAGACCATAAAGCTATCAATTTTTTTTAATACAAATCCTAACATACGCCTCATCCCTTTCTTTTCTTGTATAGTATAGTAGAAATCTATTAAATATTCAAGTTCTTTTTACACTTTTTTATTATCGTGATGTAAATTTACTACCTTTAAAATAATCTATAACATCTATAATTCATTATCATCAATAATTATCGCCAAAAAATAGACATTTAATCAAATAAAATAGATTTATTTAAACAAAAAAAGAGCTAGTCCATATTACTAGACTACCTCATCTTTTTCACTAACTATTCTTTCTATTGTTATAGTAGTTGGTTTTCCATTTATATAGCCTTCTTTTAAAGTTAAATCTTCTATTAGTCTATCTGTCATTTCCTTAACCTCTTCTTTTTTTACCAACCCTACTATC
>NZ_NFKR01000063.1 GCF_002160495.1 Erysipelatoclostridium sp. An173
TATACAAAATGACATTAACTAAATCAGCGAAATAACGAGGATTTTTAAAGAAATCCTTTAAAACAATGTCGTTTTTAAAAATACTAGCCATAAAATAAACTCCTTTGATGATATAAAGAATAGAAAATATTTTATAGTTAGAAAAAACAAAAGATAGTCAATTTATATAATCAAAATAGGCTGAATTTATACAGTTAGTATGATTAATCGACAAAGTAATTATATCATAAAACAAGGAGTAAATAATCTCAAAATTATCTCATTTTTATATATTTAATAGATCGTTTATGCTTGTATAAAAATAGTTATTTATAATGATTAATTTTTCTGATTATATTTAAAAAAATGAAAAGATTTTTTATAATTTTTCATTTTTTTGAAAAGAAAACGAAACGGCTTTGTAAGCTCTTTCGAAAATGTTGTTGAAGAAATTTTAGCGTGATAAAATGACAATACAAGGAGGGAAAAGTCTAGATGAAAGTGAAAAGATTGATGAAAAAAACTGGAATATGTTTATTATCTTTAGTAATGATTTTGCCATTTTTTTATCTTCAAAATCCTACAGTTGAAGCTAAGGAAGATGGTAATGGTATTATTTATATGAATACTGATAATATTATTACTAAGGATTTTGAAGGTTTTGGTGTTCAATGGGATCCTAGTGATTTATATGATTATACAGATGAACAATGGAATTCTTTTTATGAAAAAGCAGAATTTTTAAAACCTAATATTATGCGTGTTATGTTGCATGATGGTGATAGTTATTGTATTGGTTTTGAAGATGATGGAACACCAATTTATGATTGGGAATCAGTAATGATGAAAAGAGTCTATAAAATTTTAGACTTTGCTGAGGCCAATAATGTTCCAATTATCTTAGGTGAATGGCGCAGTATTAGTGAACGTGGCTATTTATCTTATGATGAATATGGAAAAACAGTTAACTGGAGCAGCCCAACTTGGGCAAGAATGATTGTTGACTGTCTAGAACATTTAATCGTTGATAAAGGATATACTTGTATTAAGTATTATAATATGATCAATGAGCCTAACTATTATAAAAGAGATAATGGTGGAACTGATGAAGAATCTTATAATAATTGGAAAACTGCAATGAAAAATCTTCGTCAGGAAATGGATAATTCAGGGATTGAAGCAATTGAGAATATAAAAATTGTTGGACCTGATGTTTATGATGGTCAAGAAGCTTGGATTAAACAAGCAAAGAGTGAAGATTTGAAAGATATTATTGAAATGACAGAAATTCACCGTTATGCACCAAAAAGTGAAGTTGAGTCAGGTTTGATTGAAACTAAATTAAAAAACTGGAGAACAGTTGCTGAAGAACTTGATGAAAATGTTAAAAATGAAGGTTTTGGTATTGGTGAAATGGGACTTTCTGGAACTGGGCCTGGTGATTGCCAATTAAATGGTCGAAAATATGAATATGGTGTTGATATTTTTGATTATGCTTTACAAGCAATGAGAGCTGGTATGAAGTTTGGTAGTGTTTGGGGCTTTGAAGATAGTATGCATGTTCAACACAATGATATTGTTAATACTTTTAAAGATCAATATGGATCAGCAGCTTCAACTGAAGAAGGTCGTCAATACAAAGTTCATACTCCTACAGGAGATCCTAATATTGATAATGATATTAAAATATGGGGATTTTGGAATGAACTAGGTGAAGAAATGGCAGCTCAAAATGCTGAAAATAATGTTACTGGCCGTGCTAATACTGTTAAAGCTAGTGATGAACAATTAAAACCTTGGTATTACACTTGGTCAATGTTATGCCGTTATTTTCCTTCTGGAATGCAGATTTTAGAAACAACTGATAGTGGTATAGATTATGTAAGAGCTACATCAGGAATAATTAATCGTGGTAATAATCAAGCTGATTTAAGTATTGCTGTAGTTAATACTTCAAATAAAGAACAAACAATAACATTAAATGTTCCAAATGCAAGTGGGAAGGCAACTCTTAACCAGTATTATTACTATGATGGTGATCGTCCAATGAATGACAAAGGACAATTAGAAGTTTATGATACTTTGGAAAATGTTGATTTAGCAAAAGGATTAGAAGTTACAATGCCGGCTAATACTTGTATGATTTTTACAACATTAGGGCATGAACGTGAAAGTAATCCAATGACTTTGACAACTGGTCAAACTCCAGCAGTAACTGGTGTAGATATTTATGAACAATCAAATTTAGATAAGATTACTGTTGGTCAAACATATCAAATGGAAACAAGCTTTACGCCATCAATTTCTAAAGCAGAAATGAGATGGAAAGTTACTGATTATTTTGGTAATGAAACAGATATTGCCACAATCGATCAAGATGGTAAATTGGTTGCAAATAGGGCCGGACAATTTAATGTTACAGGTTATGTTAAAGATAATCCGCAAATTAGTGATACTATTACTTTTGTGGCAACCACGACTAAAACATTGATTGATGATTTAGAAAATCTCGATGTAGCAATATCTTATCAAGATGTTGTTCGCGATGATAATTCAGCTAACTTTAATAACGCTAAAACTATTAAGCGTATTGATAGTGATCCAAATGGTAAACCAGGTATTATTACATATAAGGCAGATGGAATTTTTGATTTTGAGTTAAAAGTATATTCGCGAAAATCTAGTCTAGGTTCTTCAGGAAACTTTACCGTTCAAGTTTCTAAAGATGGAAATACTTGGGAAGATGTTGAATTAAATTTTGAAGTTCAAGATCAATTAAGTTCATCATGGTATCCATTTGTTATTACACCAAAAGAAATGGATCGAAGTGTTGAATGGCAATATTTAAGAGTAATAATGAAAAGTGCGGGCTATAATACTTACGACCCTCAATATGGTGGTGGAACAATTTTATATGGTGAACAATCTGCGTCTGAAATTGTTATTAATAATCAAGAAGATTATGTAGTAAAAGGTGAAACACTACAGTTTGATGTTTCAGTTTTACCACAACAGATTTCACAAGAAGTTGTATATTCAGTTGTAGAAACAAATGGGCAAGCAACATCAAAAGCAACGATTGATGAAAATGGTTTATTAACTGCTAAAGAAACTGGTAATGTTGTAGTTGTTATTGAAACACAGGATAAATCATTAGCGGCTTATTATCCACTTCAAATTGTTGGTGGCTATTTTGTAGATGAAATTAATAATTTTGATTTGATGTATGATTATGGATCTTTTACTTATGAAAACAGTCCTCAAAAATTTGGTGAAATATTAATTAAACGAACTAGTGATACCCCACAAAGTATCGTTTATGCTTATAAAGATATTCAAAAAGCTACTTTTGAAGTGTTTAGTAATTCTAGCTTTGGTAGTGATCAGGCAAGTATTTATATGTCTAAAGATGGTATTCATTATGACTTGCTTGATGCAACTATTACCAAAGTTGGAACAGCACCTGGAGCAAGTGATTTTTCTAAATATACTGTAAGTGCTGCTGGTGATAATCAGTATAATTTCGTTAAGTTTGAAATTAAAAATGATTCTAAGATTTACAATCCAATGATTGCTAAAGCAGAAATTATATATAATCAAGAAGATGACGACGTAATTTCAATGAATGTTGTCCAAGATCGAATTACTTTAAATGTTGGAAAACAAACACAGCTTGATGTTAAAGCGGCACCATTAAATGGTAAACCAGAATTAACTTTTGCTAGTGAAGATCCTGAAATCGCAACAATCGATGATCAAGGTTTAATTACTGCAAAAAGTACGGGAACAACTTATTTAACTGTTACTTTAAAAGATAAACAGACAATTAAGATTCCAATAAATGTTTTAGAAGAAAATCTAGCATACAAAAAAGATATTTCAGCGACTTCAGAATATAATAAAACTGACAAAGCAGCATCATTGGCAGTTGATGGTGATTATTCATCAAGATGGGGATCTGCTTACATGTCTAGTGGAAGTGTTTCAATAACAGTAGATCTTGGCAAAGTACAGACTATTGATACAGTTAAGTTATATTGGGAAGCAGCTAGAGCTACTGATTATAACGTTGAAGTAGCCGGTGAAGATAAGGTATTTAAAGTCGTTCAAGAAATGCGCGATATTACTGATGGAACTGATGATGTTGTAAACTTTGATCCTGTTGATGCTAGATATGTAAGAATTACTGGACTTACACCAGCAAATAAATATGGTTATTCAATTTATGAATTAGAAGTATATGATAATTCAAAAATCGTTAATGTTGATAGTGTTAATTTTACTGATACAACAAAAGAATTATATGTAGGCCAAGAAGAAGAACTACAAATACAGGTATTACCTGAAAATGCAACATATCCATTACCTGTTTATTCTAGCTCAGATGAAAATGTTGTAAGAATTGAAAACGGAAAAATGATAGCTGTTAAAGCTGGTAAAGCTACTATAAGTGCCAACGTTGATGGAAAGATTGCTACTTTAGAAGTAAATGTTGTTGAAGAAAATGCTCAAAAAATAGCTGATTCAATTACTGATTTAACAATTTATGATAATAAAGTAGTATTACCAGTCTATGATAAATATACATTATCTTTATATTCATCTGATCGTGAAAAAATTATTGATTTAGATGGTAATGTTAATCTTCCGGTTTATGATACGACAGTAAATCTTGTTGTAAAAGTAGTTGATCAAAACAATCAGGAAGCTTATAGTAAACCAATAAGCATTAATATTACTGGAAATGATGATAGTTTAGAAAATATTAATAATCTATTAGATGAAGTCAAAAATATTGATGAGTCTTTATATAAACCATCAACTGTTAAAAATCTAAAAGATGCAATTAATAGTGTTGAACAAATCTTAACAACTAAAGATTTATTAGTAAGTGAGTTAAATGATGCAGCTACACTATTAAATCAAGCTTATCAAGGTTTAGAATTAAAAGAAGATCAAACAACATTACAAAAATTAATTGCTGAAATTAACGGATTAGATTCAAAATTATATACAGATAAATCATATCAGTCATTGATGGAGATTGTTAAAGAAGTAGAAGATCAAATTAATGATGATTCTTCAAAAGAAGAGATTGCTAATGCAATAGCAAAATTACAAGAAGGATATCAACAATTGATTAAACAGGATGATTATGATTTATTAAAACAAAAAATTGAAGAAATCGAAAAAATTGACTGGGATCTATATACATCACAAAGTCAAGCACAGTTAAAAGAAAGTTTAGAAAAAGCAAAACAATACTTACAAAGTGATCAAATGACTACACAAGGCATTTATGAATGTTATTATGAACTGGTACAAAGTTATGGAAAATTACAGCTTAAAGCAGATTTAACTACTTTAAAGGCGTTGATTGAAAAGATTGAAAATCTTGATTTATCATTATATAAACAAGAAAGTGTCGATCATTTAAAAGCAGTTTTAAAAGAAGTTAAAGAAAAGATGAGTGATGATTTAACATCAGAAGAATGTCAAGCATTATTAAGCAAACTGCAAAATGCATATAATGGTTTACAATTAAAAGAAAATGCAGCTGATAATTCTATTGCAAGTAAAACAGGTGATAGCAGTAATGTAAGCCTATATGCTACAGTAGGAATTGGATCACTAATTGGAGTAATGATTTGTTTAAACAAAAAACGTAAATGTTATAAAAATTAAGGAAATCTGTTAACAGATTTCTTTCTTTTAATATTAAGCGATAAATAGAACTGCTATTTTTATCTAATTATTTATTAGTTCGGTGATCGATTAATTGATCAGTTGTAATTTTATATGATAATGCTTCATCATAATGTCTAGAAAAAATAGCTGTATATAAAATATCAAAAACCAGGTGGATTGAAAGAGTAGAGCCTAATGTTGATATTTTATTATAGATCTGTTCGCGACTATCAATATTTAAAATATATTGACAGTACTTAGTTAATTGATTATCGCCAATAGATGTAATAGCGATCATTGGAATCTGCTTTTGCTTCAAGATTTGAGCAGCTTTAATCACTTCTTCTGTTTCTCCAGAGTAAGAAACAAGAATCGCACAATGATCAGCTTTAGATTGTGCTGCCTGGAAGAGCTGTTCATTAACCATTGGAGCAATTCGAACATCTTTACCAATTCTAAACATCTTATATTGAAAATCACTTGCAATTCTTAATGGTCCAGAAACACCATAAATATCAATAACTTTAGCGTTATCAAGTAAGATAACACTTTTTCTTAGGATATCTTCATTAATTAATTGAAGAGTTTCATCAATACTTTCTTTATATAATTTAGCAATTGCGTTACTTATATGAGAAAGATTAGTATTTTTTTGAAATGGGAAATTTGCATTAATATTTTTTTGGTGTGAAAGTATGTATTGTAAATTAGCAGATAATGCAATTTTAAAATCGTTATAACCCTTAAAATCTAATTTTTGACATAACCGGACAATAGTAGCTGGCGATGTATAGGTTTTTTTGGCCAATTCAATAGTTGAAAGATTTAAAACCTCTTCAGTATTATTCAATATATAACTAGCAATACTTTTTTCAGATGATGAAAAATGATTAGCTAATTCAAGCTTTTTTAATAAACTCATAAAACTCACTCCGATGCTTTTAATATTATGAAATAAACAACAATTATTTATGTTTATAATATTATATGCTACTTTTCTAATAAAATAAATCATTTTTAACATTCATTTCTAATCTCTAAAATGAATTTAAATATTTAAAAATAATGAGAAAGCTATAAATAGGATATCATCATAATGATATAGAAACTTAGTTGTTATTTTATTGATTTTAAATTATATAAAACAATCTTAAAATTATATAAGTAAATAATTAATTTAATGTAAATTAAAAGTGATTAAAAGATATTTTTGTTCTATAATAAAGATGTTTCAGAATTAGAAAAGTCATCACTTCTAAAGAAATACTCTGTATAATACTTTTAGAAAGAAGGGGAAATCGTGAAAAAATATGAGATTGATATGTGTAATGGGCCACTA
>NZ_NFKR01000064.1 GCF_002160495.1 Erysipelatoclostridium sp. An173
CCGACGTTGCCCTCTCAATCGAGTATGTCAATCAGTATGTGCAGAGCCACAGCGGATTGAGCAGTCAGCATATCTACCTTTTGAAACAGTGCGTCGTATGGCAGAGATTTAGCGTTCATCTGGGCTGGCAATGCGATAACGTCAGAGCTTCCTATGATGAAATCCCAAAAGCGATACAGGACGAGGTGTACGCTGGGGCGAAAGCCTTTGCCAGCGAGAACAAGGGACGCTATGAATGTGGCGGTTATATCTACTCTGGCGAGGGACAGGACATTGGACAGTTCTGGGCGAAACTTGCCGTAGGAAATGCCACCCTTAAAAAGACTTCCAGTAATGCCAGCATTACCGACGGGAACGGGCTTTACTCTATCGCTGGTGCGACTTATGGTGTCTATTCTGATAAGGACTGCACAAAACAGCTTGCCACACTTACGACTGATAACAGCGGGAACACTGATACCGTGGAAGTAAAGGCTGGTACAGTCTACATCAAAGAGCTTTCCGCTCCTGCTGGCTACAAGGTGGACAATACAGTGTATTCCTTAAATGTAGAAGCTGGCAAGACAGCGACCTTGAACGTATCCGATACGCCAAAGGTCACAGATACCCTTATCGAGCTTTTCAAGATTGACATGGAAACACAGAAAGACGCTCCACAGGGCGACGCTTCCCTAGAGGGTGCGGAGTTCACATGGAAATTCTATGCGGGACACTATACCGCTGACAATCTCCCTAGTGAGCCTACCAAAACATGGGTGACAAAGACAATCGCTGAAAAGGACAGCGACGGCACTATCCATTATGTTTCCCGCCTTTCTGATGAATACAAGGTATCTGGGGACAGCTTCTATACACAGGACGGAAAGAACGTGCTTCCTTTAGGAACGCTGACCGTTGAGGAAACGAAAGCTCCTAATGGCTATCTTCTTGACGGTGCATATATGCAGGCTGACGGTAGCGAAGAACAGATTAAGGGAATGTACCTTACATAGATTACCGAGGACGGCGACATTGCCGTATTGTCTGGAAGCAATCAGTACCATGTATCAGACAAGGTTATCCGTGGCGGTGTGAAAATCCAGAAACGAGATTTGGAAACCAGCGATACCAAAGGTCAAGGTAGTGCGACCTTGAAAGACGCTGAATTTGAAATCATTTCCCTTAATGACAATGCCGTACTTGTCGAGGGCAAGCTCTACAATAAAGGCGAAGTGGTAAAGACAATCCTTACCGACATTGAGGGCGTGGCTTCTACTTCTGCTGATTTACTCCCTTACGGGAAATACCGTATCGAGGAAAGCAAAGCTCCAGAGGGCTATCTGACTGACGGTGCGAAACCGATTGAATTTGAAATCACAGAGGACGGAAAAATCGTTGACCTTACAGGTACGGACACTTCCATTTACAATCAAGTAAAGCGTGGCGACCTTGAGGGTGTCAAGATTGGGGCTGGTACACACCAGCGTCTTGCGGGAGTTCCGTTTAGGATCACCAGCAAGACCACAGGTGAGAGCCACATTATCGTAACTGATGATAACGGACAGTTCTCCACTTCTTCTGACTGGGCTTCCCATAAGAACAACACCAACGTAGGAAAGACCAGTGAGGACGGTATCTGGTTTGGAACGAGCGAGCCGGACGACAGCAAAGGTGCTTTGATTTACGATACCTATATCATTGAGGAATTACGTTGTGAGAGCAACAAAGGCTTTGAGCTTATCCCACCGTTTGAAATCGTGGTGTCCAGAAACAATGTGACCGTTGACTTAGGGACACTTACTGATGAATACGATAAAGAAATCTCTATCCATACCACAGCCACAGGCAAGGACGGCGAGAAGTCTATCGTGGCTGGCAAAGAGGTAACAATCGTTGACACAGTTACGCTTGACGGGCTGGAAAAAGGCACAAAATATCAGCTCAAAGGCTGGCAGATGTTGAAAGAGGAAAACACCGAGCTTCTTATCGACGGACAGCGTGTGGAAAGTGATTACACATTCACAGCCGACAGCGAAGAAATGAAGATTGAAATGGAATATACGTTCAACGCTTCTTCTCTGGGCGGTCAGAACCTTGTAACCTTTGAGGAACTTTACGACCTTTCCAATGAGGACGAGCCTGTAAAGGTGGCGGAACATAAGGACATTGACGACGAGGGACAGACGGTGCTTATCACGGAGCGTATCATCTCTATCCATACCACAGCGACCAGCGAGGACGGAAAGAAAGAGATTGAAGCAGGAAAAGACGTGACAATCATTGATACCGTTACCCTTGACGGATTGGAAGTCGGCACAAAGTATCAGCTCAAAGGCTGGCAGATGATTAAGGACGAAAACGCCGAGCTTATCATCAACGGAGAGCGTGTCGAGAATGACTATACCTTTACTGCCGACAGTGAAAGCATGGAAGTCCAGATTGCCTTTACTTTCGACGCTTCCGAGCTGGACGGGAAAGAGCTTGTGACCTTTGAGGAATTATACGATTTGAGCAATCCAAACGAACCGACAAAGGTTACAGAGCATAAGGACATTGAGGACGACGGGCAGACGGTGACAATCACAGAAGTACCAGAAACGCCAGAAGAACCAACAGAGCCAGAACAGCCGACCACACCAGATACACCGAGCAAGACAACGGACACTCCAAAGACAGGCGACAACACAAACATTGCCTTATTCTTAGGGCTTCTTGTTCTTTCTGGTGCAGGCGTGGCAGGAACATACTTCATCAAGCGTAGACGCTCTTAATCGGGTGGTCTGCTTATGATGATGAAGAAATCACGCTCCCCGCCGACACATGGAAACGGCGGAGCTTCCCTTTATTCTGGCTTGTCCGCCACCCACCTGTAAGCACACGGACGGTCAAGGGTGCTTTTAAGCATTTACCTGCCCTTGACGGTCTGGGGGCTTACGGGTATCACACCACCTGCCAGAATAAGAGCATTGACAATCAACAGATTTTATAGAAATGAGGTATGAACACATGAAATTAAAATATATCGTGCCTGACATGGCACAGACATTTGGAAATTTGGAGTTTGCAGGAGAAAATGACGTGGAGCAACAGCGTGTCAATGGTCGCTTTGTTCCCGTGACAAGAAGCTATAACCTGTATTCCGACATTCAGAGAGCCGACGACATTATCGTGGTGCTTCCGCAAAAGCTGGGGAGAAGCGTTTCAAGTATGAGCAAAAAGTAAAGCTCGTCAATCCTAAGATTACCGCCGAGGGAAAGAACGTGCGAGGTCGTGGCTACACCAACTATATTTTAAACGCTGACGATATGCTTCCAGTCGAGGAAAGCAAGTAAAGGGGGATAACAGATTATGAGATTAGCGAATGGAATTGTATTAGATAAGGAAAAGACTTTCGGTGTTTTGAAATTCTCTGCCCTTAGACATGAGGTGCGTGTAGAGAATGAGGACGGGACGACCACCGAGGAAATCAAGCGTAGAACCTATGATTTGAAGTGCAGTCAGCAGGAACGCACGATACAGGTATCTATCCCAGCGGAAATCCCTGTCAAGGACTATCCGTACAATGCCGAGGTGGAGCTTATCAATCCCGTTGCCGATACGGTGGCTAATGCCAACTACCGAGGGGCAGATGTGGAGTGGTACATCAAGGCAGACGACATTGTGTTGAAAAATAAAGGCAGTCAGCCCACAGGCAATCCACAGAACCATGCTCCACAGGGACAACAGAAAAAATAATCAGCAAAGCATATTTTCATTGTAGGTGATACTGGATAGAGGTATAATAATTCTATAAATTGGAATTTGTAGAGGAGATTGTATATGAAAAAAGCAGAAGGAATCTGTTCTGTGATAGGGAGCCTTGTAGGTGCAATAGGAACCGGAGTAGCTATTTACTTTACTGGAAGCGTTTGGTGTTCAATTATAGGATTTTTAGGTTTTATGATTGGTGACCGAATTGGAAAAGCAATCGACGACTCTAAAGAGGAATAAGTTCCAGTTAGTTAAACAAATAAATCCTAAGTTGTAGATTGGAGTTAGTTATGAAAAATGTAATATATATATTAATTCAATGCACTTGGGGATTGCCACAAACATTGTTAGGATTTATAGTACTTTTAATTAATATAAAAAATAAACATTATTTTTATCACGGTGCAATTATTACTGAAAGAAATGTTCCTTCAAGTGTATCTTTGGGAATGTTCGTCTTTACAACAACTAATCCGATGAAAGATAAAAGAACAAAAAATAAAATACCAGATGAAGAATTAAGTAAAAGGCTTTTAGTTCACGAATATGGTCATACAATTCAATCCCTTATTTTTGGACCATTATATTTAATAGTAATAGGGATTCCATCAACACTATGGGGATTTTTGCCATATTTTCAAAATAAAAGAAACAACGGAGTATCTTACTTTAGCTTTTTTACAGAAAAGTTTGCTAATTATTTAGGTGAAAAAGTTACAAAAGAAAAATCAATGGAAAATGCTATTATATAAATTACAATTTAAGGAGATCAATTTATGAACGGAGTAATCCTATATCAATCAAAATACGGCGCTACAAAAAGATACGCTGAATGGCTGTCCGAGGAAATCGGGTTTCAGTGTATAGAAACAAAAAAAGCTGATATTAATGAAATTATTACATATGATCCTATTATTTTAGGCGGAGGAATATATGCTTCCGGTATTGCCGGCTTGTCTTTTCTAAAAAAGAATATCAATAAATTAACGGACAAAAAGATCATTGTATTTTGTTGCGGTGCATCTCCATATGAAGAAAATACATTTCAGCAAATCAAAGCGCATAACATGAAAGATAATTTATCTGATATTCCAGTCTTTTACTGTCGCGGCGCATGGGATATGGACGCAATGTCTTTCAAAGATAGAATATTATGCAACTTACTTAGAAAGGCTGTTGCAAAAAAAGATCCATCTGATTACGAAATATGGGAAAAGGCATTAATGGCAGCCGGAGACAGCAGCTGCGACTGGACTGACAAGAAATACATTGAACCAATACTTGAATGTATTAAGCGATAAACACCTGTTTGTTAAGCAGGCAAATCCTAATTTGTAGAGATGATAGGAGTATTTATGAATAAAAAGTTAGTGAAAGAATTTTTAATAATAACATTTGTTATAATGCTAATATTTTGGGGTGGTTGTGCTTTAATTAGTCAAATATTTAACTTGACAATAAATAATATATTTTTAAGGATTATGCACATTATCGGGGGATTCTCTCCAACTATTGCCTCTTATATATCACTAAAGAGAAATAACAAAGTTAAGAATTTAAAAGAATGGTTAAAAAAGATATTTGATATAAAACATAATATTTGGACTTATATTTTAGTAATTTTATTTGTATTGATTTATTATGTTTTGGGGTGTGCAATAAATGGATTTAAATTTGGTGCTCCTATATTTATGCTTATAGTAATTTTACCAATGATGTTATTTGGTGGTGGAAATGAAGAAGTTGGATGGAGAATGATTTTACAACCTGAATTGGAAAAGAAATTTGGATTTCATATAGCAACAATCTTTACTTCTATTATTTGGTGGTTATGGCATTTACCAATATTTTTTATAATAGGAACAGCAAATGCAAATATGAACTATTTTCTTTTTGGAATAATGTGTTTAACCTTATGCTATGCTTTGGCAACAATAAGAAAGGTATCGAAAGGTGTATTTCCTTGTATATTAACTCATTGTTTAATAAATGGGTTATCTGCAATATTTGTATTTAATTATAGTTTGTTAAGTTGTTGTATAACTTTAATTGTAACAATAATAGTATCAATACTAATTTTAAATATAAATAAAAGATATATAAGATAATAGCAAATTACAATTTGGAGTGAAACAGAATGATTATAATAATCGAAACCGTAATTTTATGTATCGCGTTTTTTCTAATATGTTTTTGGGGAACAGGTACAGATAACAAAAATTTAAAAAGCTATTCATCTTATCCAGATGAAGTGCAAAATCGAATAAAGAGTATTGCAGAATATCAAGGAAAATTTAAGGAAAGCAATAAAGTGGTTACATTTATATCCAATTTTCTGTTATTTCTGTTCGTACTATTTATATTAGGGTTGTTTATCAAAGAAAATGGCTTCACACATAATTTTCTTTGTTTATGTATTATAGGACAGGGATTGAATATCTTTGACTTATTTATTGTAGACCTTTTATGGTGGCGGAATACAAAGCGTGTTCGTTTAAGAAAAATACCAGAAAAGGAATTGTATCAAAATCCGAAAAAGCATATAGAAGCGTTTATCAGAGCCTTTATTATGTATCTGCTAATTGCTCTGATAGACGGATATATATTGACACTTTTATAGGAATAGATATAAGTAAATCCTAATTTAACAATCTCATATTCAGTATTACACAAAGCGGTTGGTCTTTATGATTGACCGTTTTTTCCATATCCAGAAAGGGGTGGTGCTATGTCAAGATTTCGGACTACATAAATATGAGAAATTTAATTAATTGTTACTGATTAGATAGTTGTATTCATATTCATTTGGTGATTTGAAATCACAATGTGAATGTA
>NZ_NFKR01000065.1 GCF_002160495.1 Erysipelatoclostridium sp. An173
GGTGGAATCTTTTTAGCAAAAACGAAAATAAAAGAAAAAGAGTACCAAAATAAAATTACAACTGCACAAAGGTATGTAGAAGAAAAAGAATATGAAAAAGCAGAAGAAACATATCTAGAAGCAATAGATATTGAACCTAAAGAACCGCAAGCTTATGTAGAATTGGCAGACGTATATGTAGAACAAGATGAGTTTGATCAGGCAAATGACATTTTAGATACAGCTTTGAAAAATGTAGATAAGCAATATCAAGTAGAAATAACAAAGAAGAAAGATGAAATTGAAATAGTTGAAAATGCTAAAAAATCATATGATGAATTATTATCTTGGTATATTAATTCTGCACAAAATGGATTTACAGATAATAATGATCAATTAGCATTAAATAGTGCTTTAATAACTGAAGCACTAAATAATGATAATTTTATGACTCTTTACTATTATTATGGAGATATAAATAATGATGATATTAAAGAATTATTTATAGGTGCTAATAAAAGTGAAGATATTGTTATTTATGCTATTTGGACATATGAAAATGATAAATTAAAAAATATTATTAATAATTATGGGTTTTATGATGGTGAAAAAGAAAGTGTAATTATTTTAAAAGAAGATAAAACATTGAGTTGTGAAGAAACAGAAATTTCAGGTGCTAAAACAGAATTTTATTGGAAATTAAATGACAATAAAGAATTGGAAAAAGTAAATAAAGATTCAGTATCTAAGAAAACGATGAAAATTGACTGGATAGAATTATGCAAAACAAAGGTATCAGTTAATGTAGAAAATGAATATATGAAATTTTTAGAGCAGGTTAAAAACGGTGATTATACACCACCAGAAAATGATTTTACAAGTAATGGCTTGGTACAATTTAATCAGCTTTATTATTCTATCTATGATATTAGTAACGACGGTATTAATGAGTTAATCTTAACTGATTATACTGACAAACCATTTAGTTATAATGAAATATATACATATAATGTAGAAAATAGATCAATTGAATATGTAGGTTGTGTATATTGTTATGCAAATATATTTTATTCTAAAGATTTAAATAAAATTTCAGTGATGACTACTAGGCCTAGTAGGTGGGGAACTGGTGAACAAACTTATCAGATTGTAGATGGTATATTAAAAGAAGCAGATGATGAAGATGGTAATTACGAAAAGATTGAACCAATTTTGTATGAATAATTATAATTTGTAACGTAATGGCATTTATATAGTAAAAAGTTTTGAACAAAAAAAGATAAGAAGGTAATTATAATGAAGTGCAAAAAATGTAAAAAAATGATTCAAAAGCAGTTTACTGCAGTAATTGTGGTGAACCGTTAGAAAAATATGATAAAAAGAAAACAATTATGATTGTTAGCATCATTATTGTCATATTAACAGCAGTAATCGGTGGAATCTTTTTAGCAAAAACGAAAATAAAAGAAAAAGAGTATCAAGATAAAATAGCAACTGCACAAAGGTATGTAGAAAAAAAAGAATATGAAAAAGCTGAAGAAACATATCTAGAAGCAATAGATATTGAACCTAAAAAACCACAAGCTTATGTAGAATTAGCAGATGTATACGTAGAACAAGATGAATATGATCATGCACTAGAAATAATTGAAAAAGCAATTGAAAATGTTGCTGAAAAAGATTTAGGTGAAGTAGAAAAGAAAAAGGAAGAAATAGAGCAAATAATTAATGAAAATGAAGGAATACATCTAAAAAATACAGAGAATATAGAAGAAGATAATTATACGTCAAATAATGATGATCATGATATAAATATTTCTATTTTAAAAGATGATCAAGAAATTTACTATTTTACTGTAGAGTATGATTATGAGGTTGATGTATTAGATAGTTTTTCTTTTAGTTGGGATAGCATAAATAATGAAATAACGATAACTAGTGCTCAGGATAGTTTTATTGGAGCAACAATAGAATTTAAAGAAAATAGTTTACTTATTAAAATAATATTGGATAGCATTGTATTAAATGATGAATTAGAAAAAGTGAATACTTTAAATGAAAACACTTTAATAATTGGTACATGGGAAGATACTAAAGAAGACGGATATCTTGAAAATTTTAATGGAAATACAATATTTAGTGAAGATGGAACAATTACAAGAACCATTCATCGTGAAAAAGAAATCGGTACATATAAAATATCACAAGATGGTAAAACTATTACAGCTACTATGACTGAACATTATTTTGATTATCCATGTATAGAACGTGATTTGTGTGGTTGGACAAAAACACAAAATTATTCTGAAATATTAACATTTAAATTCATTGATGATGATACATTAAAAGTGACTTCCAATTTATCTAGTGAAGATTTTCTTACTGAATTTCATAATGATACAGAAATTTATCGAATACAATGATATCTAAAATAGATAAGTTTAAAATTTTAGTAATAGTGTTCTAAATCGAATAAATATAATTTTATGATTTTATATAGTGCGTTCAATTAAAAATCTTTTAGAACAGCAAAACAAAAAGGGGTATTATATAATGAAAAAATGTAAAAAATGTGGAGCAAAAAATGAAAAAGATGCTTTATTTTGTTACAAGTGTGGAAATAAACTAGAAAAGAAAGAATCTAAAATTAATTTAAAAAATGCAAAAAAGTCAATAAAGTATAAATCTTTAATTATTGGATTAATTACTTTATCAGTTGTGATTGTGGGTATATTTGGTATTGTGAAATTTAATTTATTTGGAAATCTTATAGGAAATAATGAAGAAATTTTAAATACAAAAGAGGCTAGAGCGGAAATTTTTGAAAGTGATGAATTTTCAAAAAAATTACTTAAAGAATCATTGAATAGTGAACTTAATGAAATGGTCAAAAATAATTATTTGTGCATAAATGATTTATATTTAGAAGAATCTCCAATAATTGAAATTATTGAAGAAGAAAATAAAAGAGCACGTTACCTAGGCGAAGGTTACTATATGGTTGAAGAGTCTAATATTGATAATGATTCGGGTACAATAGAGTATTATTTAGCCTATGATGATTTAAAAAAAATTGATAGTGCTATGAATAGTGGTGTTTATGATGTTAAACTTGATTCTCAAAACAGAATTACAGAAATTTCTCAAAAAGGGGATCAATTGTATAAATTAGAATATAGTGGCGATGATGTTGTTTATAAATTTAATGACGATTCATACGCGAAATCTGTAGAATTAGATCATATTAACAAAGACTATTATAAAGTTGATTTTAAAGATGGAACATATGAAAGATTAAGAAAGGACTCTATAGAAAGCAATAACAATATAGATAAAACGAGAAATAGTGATAAGGTCGAAATAAAAAATGATTTGTTGATGTCTGCTGAAGGTACTGATACACAATATAAATATGATAAAAATGGTTTATTAGTGTATTATTTTTCTGAAGACTCCGAGGGAAATAAGGTGGAAATGTCATATATTTATGATTTTGAAAACGGAATACTGTATAGATTCTCAAACTTTGCTGGTATGCCTATTGTTGAAAAAAATGAAATAAGCTTCGCAATAAACCCTGTTAATTTAACATCATTTGGTTGTACTAATGATTTTTTAAAGATACCTGTACTCAGTAGGATTGATGGAACTAGTTATAGCTATGGAACAGAATATTATAGTCATGATACAGGTGATAACGTATATCATTACAGTTTTTTATCTAAGGATGTACTTAATTCTATTTCTTATTCAAAGCAGGGAGAGATAACAGATGAAGTCATTTTTAATTTTGATAAAGATTTGTACTATTATCAGTATGATTCAGAAGAATTATATGAAAATGGATTATTGATTAAATTTTATAAAATTGATTATGACCATGTTGAATTTGTCATTAAATATTTTGATAAAAATAATATTCAAAATGATTCTATAACTAGTATGATTTCTGCAGAGTTTGATGACATTACAGGTGAAACAGAAACATTTAGTTTTGATTCAGATGGAGGCGGTGGAACAGGTCAATTAACATGGGAAAATGGTAATTTAGTATTATCAACTTATGCAAATGATATAAAATTTGCATGTTATCAATATGATTTTGGGGAACATTCGCAATCTGAATTTAACGAAAATATAGGAATAAGTCACGATACTGAATAATAGTTTTTTAGTATATGCTTTTAGTGAATTAGTAAAATTATAATTTGCAGATAATTTACAATAAATCAATATAATTGGAAATAGAGAAAAGTTGAAATGTAAAAAATAAACATGATTAACCATTAGACATAGGTGAGTGTTCAAATTTAGATAAATCTAAAATTGATAAAAATTGTTTGAAACCAATATCCATAATTTTTCGATTTTTCTAAGAAAAAATAACATACCTGTATGAAGTGGTCAATCAAGAAAATAAATATAATAATTTTAAATATAAGTTATTAGGAAATAATCGCTTTATTAATATTATTTGATGTTTTATAAATAAGAAAGGGGTAATTTTGTTTGAAGTGTGCAAAATGTGGCTATATAAATGATTCTTTTGCTATGTATTGTGGTAATTGTGGAGAGAAATTAGATAAACAAAATAAAATAAAAAAAGCGCTTTCTAAAAAAGGTTTATTAGTTTTAATTACATTAGTATTTATTGCTATTATTGCATCTTGTTTGTTAATTTTTTATAAGACTTATGTAAGAAATTATGATGAAACATTAGAAAAAGCACAACAATACGTTGCAGATTTAAATTATAAAATGGCTGAGGATACTTATTTAGAAGCAATTGATATTGATCCTAAACTTCCTGATGCCTATGAAGAACTTGTTGATGTATATTTAGATCAATTTAAAACTAAAGAAGCGTTAGAGATAATGGATTTAGCTATTGATAATGTATCAGAAGAACATGAAAGAGATATTAAATATAAATATGATGAGGTTACAACAGATGTTGATAATTTAGATATTGTTATTGATGCTTTTGAGGTGTTTGAAAGTGGGAATTTAGATCAACTTTACAATACACAGAAATTAATAAACGAACATGCTGATTATTTCATAAACAGATTAAAACAAGATGATAATATTATATATATCCCTGATGGTAATACATCAGGAAAAGGAATAGGAATTTACATAGACTATGATTTTTTAAAAAATAGTGAATATTATAAAGACCTTCATAGCATAGATGAGTATATAAATGTATTTATATATTTTGGTAATTTTAATAAAACTCTGAGAGAGGGGGAATTTATAATTTTGAAAACATCAGTATTATCAATGGAATATTATTATGTTGCTAATTTTGAAAACGATTCAATTGATGGAGAGATTATATGTGAAAATTACACTTATGATGAATCAACTGAGGAAATAATGGTAGAACATATTGATACATATAATTTTTCCGATGGAAAAATCGATGGGAATTTTAAAAGTGATATATATGAGGATGGCGAATATTGCTGTACTACATATGGAACTGCAAGAGATGGCATTATAAATCGAATTCAAAATGATTCAATAGATAGTGAATACGATAGTGATTATATAATAGCTTCTGGTAAAAATGGTTCACATGTGCATTATATCTATTATTCTGATTACACTAAGTTTGATGAATATACTCCTCCATATATATATCTGCCTTAGTATAGAAAGGGTTGAAATAAAGATGATTGAAGAACTGTTTGAAAAAGCTTGTAAATATACAAATTATAAAGAATCAAACTATTGGATATATTCTGTTGAAAATAAAGTACTAAAAAGAGATGATAAAATTAAAAAATATCTAATTGTACGATTCTATAATCGCTATTTTAATGAAAATAATGATTTAAAAGAACTTTATTTAGATGTAAAAGGAAGGAAAGAATTAGTAACAGAATTTACTTTAACAAAAAAATATAATGACAAAAATATTATGGGTTTAGCAATTGAAATTAGTTTAGAAGATGTAATTAAAGATGTTTCGATTGTAGGCTATAAAAATAATGATTATAAAATTATATTTTCTAATCAAACTCCCATAGAACATATTGCTATAGAAGAAAATTATCAAAAACTTAATGTGTTAAAGTCTGCTTTTTCTAAAAAGACTGTTAATATGATTCCTGCGTTTGGTAAAGATTGGTTTTGTAGTTGTGGTTGCTATAATTATGAAGATAGTATGTACTGTGAACAATGTGGAACGTCAAAAAAGGAATTATCTGAAATGATAAATTATAATAGTTTAAATTTGATTAGTAAATTACAATCTAAAATAAAATTTTCTCATAATGAAACATTTCAAGAAACAATTAATAAATATATATCGGCTATAAAATATAAATATGGTATTGATGAAAACTTAATTTTAGAAAATTTAGATATAGAAACTTTAATAGAAAAATATTATAAGGAAAATAGTCATAATTAATATGAGATGCAAGAAATGTAAAACAAAAAATAAGGCTAAGGCAGTTTATTGCAGTAATTG
Organism: Erysipelatoclostridium sp. An173; assembly: GCF_002160495.1. Taxonomy (GTDB): domain Bacteria; phylum Bacillota_I; class Bacilli_A; order Erysipelotrichales; family Coprobacillaceae; genus Thomasclavelia; species Thomasclavelia merdavium. The sequence goes on from NZ_NFKR01000065.1 coordinate 6,464, forward strand.
TGGTGAACCGTTAGAAAAACATGATAAAAAGAAAACAATTATGATTG
>NZ_NFKR01000066.1 GCF_002160495.1 Erysipelatoclostridium sp. An173
AAGAAAGAGGATTTTTATAGAGGATTCACCTCTTAGTCAAGACAAATGCCTGCTAAAGCAATAAATTTTAAAAATTTAATTTATTTATTGACATTTAATAGTTTGTCTTGATTTTAATGTACCACATTTAAGGAAAATTTTTAATGAAAAAGTAAGATATTTATATTGTCATAGTTATTTTGTGATAATTTTTATTAAAATAGATTTTAAAATAAAAAATCGATTTTTTAGATCGATTTTTAGACTTTATTTATATGTTGTCCTTTTAACCAGGCATAAAGATTATCAAAAACTATATCAGCTCTTTGAATCATTGATTCTTCTGAAGCAAAAGCAATATGAGGAGTAACAATAATATTAGGACAGTTTAGTAAAGGATGTTCTTTAGTTAATGGTGGTTCATTTTCAAAAACATCACAAGCTGCTCCAGCGATAGTTTTATTTTTTAAAGCTTCAGCTAGCGCAAGACTATCGATTACACCACCACGAGCTGTATTGATTAAAATAGCTTGTTTTTTCATTAATTTTAATTCATTTTCACCAATCATTCCTGTAGTTTCTGGTGTTAAAGGGCAGTGTAAAGAAACAATATCTGATTGTTGTAACAAGGTTTGTAAAGATACTTGTTTATCAATGTATGGATCGTTAACTTGACTGCGACTATAAGCTATTACATGACAGCCAAAAGCTTTACAAAGCTGGGCTGTTTTTTTACCAATCGCACCAGCACCAATAATACCTACAGTTTTATTGTTTAAAAGATTACCAATAAGACCGTCTTTAGTACCAGCTTGACGACATCTTTGTTCAACTTCACGAACATGTCTTAATAGTTGAATCATAAAACTAATACATAATTCACTGACAGCTTGAGTAGCATACCCGGAAGCATTGCTTACAGCAATATTTTTATTTTTTATAACATCCATTGGTAAATGATCAACGCCGGTAAAGGCAACATCAATATATTTTAATTTAGGAGCACTTTCAATTACTTGTTTATCTAATGGCATATTTGCAAGCATTAATATATCAGCGTCTTGACAGCGCTCAATTAAAATATTTATATCATTACTTTTTTGATAAGCTATAAAGGTGTGACCCATTGATTTTAGTTTTTCACTATGTTGATCAATAATTTGTTTTGAAACACCTAAGTCTTCTAATAATACAATTTTCATATTTATCATATCTCCTTTATTTATTGGTTTAATTGTATCACAAAAATCAGTTGATAATAAATTGAATAGAAAAAAATTGAAGTGAACTTCAAAAGTTGAAAACACTCCAATTCTTTGTTTTATAATATTATTATACCAATAGTATATACTAAAAATGCAGCAACCCAGGCAATTAAACACTGACCAAAGACAACTAATATAGCCCATTTACCGCCAAGCTCTCTTTTAATTGAAGCAATAGCAGCTACACATGGTGTATAAAGCAGACAGAAAATTAATAAACTTAGTGCTGCAAGCGGTGATAGTGCACTTACTAAATTAGCTGTAGATTTAAATAAAATAGAAATAGTTGAAACAACACTTTCTTTAGCCATAAAACCAGTAATTAAAGCTGTAGAAATACGCCAGTCACCAAATCCAAGTGGGGCAAAGATAGGGGTAATCCAGCTAGCAACCATTGCTAAGATACTATCTTGTGAATTAGTGACAAGATTTAATTTAGTGTCAAATGTTTGTAAGAACCAGATTACAATTGTAGCGATAAAGATAATTGTAAAAGCCCTTTGTAAAAAATCTTTAGCTTTTTCCCATAATAACTGTGCTACGTTTTTAGCACTAGGTAAGCGATAGTTTGGTAATTCCATTACAAATGGGACCGCTTCACCTTTAAATAAAGTTTCTCGCATTAAAAGAGCTACTAAAATACCAACCAGTATTCCGATAAAATAAAGACCAATCATAAATATAGCTCCATGTTTTGGGAAAAATGCCGCCGTGAAAAAAGCATATATTGGCAGTTTTGCAGAACAGCTCATAAATGGTGTTAATAAAACTGTCATTTTACGATCTCTTTTAGAAGGAAGAGTTCTACTTGCCATAACCCCAGGAACAGTACAGCCAAAACCAATCAACATAGGAACGATACTTCGTCCAGATAATCCTAACTTTCTTAACAATTTATCCATGACAAAGGCAATTCTAGCCATATAGCCACTATCTTCTAGTAATGATAAGAAAAAGAATAGGGTAACAATTGTTGGTAAAAAGCTAAGAACACTACCGACACCATTAAAGATACCGTCGATAATTAGTGAATGTAAAACTTCATTTACATTGGCATTGATTAAAGCAGTGCTAGTTAGCTCTGTTAAATAACCAATTCCCATTTCTAACAAGGTTGATAGACCAGCTCCAATAACGTTAAAAGTTAACCAGAAAACTAAAGCCATTATGACAATAAAAGCTGGAATTGCAGTATATTTACCAGTTAGAATTTGATCGATTTTCATACTGCGTAGATGTTCTTTGCTTTCTTTTGGCTTGATAACTGTATTATCGCAAACATTAAAAATATAATGGAAACGCATATCGGCAATAGCTGCTAAACGATCTAAACCACGTTCAGATTCCATTTGGGTAACGATATGTTCAAGCATTTCTTTTTCATTTTGGTCTAGTTTTAATTGTTCTAAAACTAGTGGATCTCCTTCAGCTAATTTACTAGCAGCAAAACGAACAGGAATATTTGCTTTTTTTGCATGGTCTTCAATTAAATGCATGATTGCATGTAAACAACGGTGAACGGCACCACCGTGGTCATCAACATCACAAAAATCTTGACGACAAGGACGTTCTTGATATTTTGCAATATGAATTGCATGATCGATTAATTCTTGAATCCCTTCATTTTTTGCCGCCGAAATTGGAACTACAGGTATTCCAAGCATCTCTTCCATTTCATTAACAAGAATGGAACCACCGTTTTCATGAACTTCATCCATCATATTTAATGCTAAAACCATAGGAATATCTAATTCCATTAATTGCATTGTAAGATAAAGATTTCGCTCAATATTAGTAGCATCTACAATATTAATGATACATTTAGGATGTTCTTCTAAAATAAAACGTCTAGTAACAATTTCTTCACTTGAATAAGGTGATAGAGAATAAATACCTGGCAAATCAGTTACTAAAGTATTTTTATAACCTTTTATTTTACCATCTTTACGATCAACTGTTACTCCAGGAAAGTTACCAACATGTTGTGAAGAACCAGTTAATTGATTAAAAAGAGTAGTTTTCCCACAGTTTTGATTTCCAGCTAATGCAAAAGTTAATAATTCATTTTCATCTAAAGGATTTTCTTCACTTTTAAGATGATATTTGCCATCTTCTCCAAGTCCAGGATGAAAGATTTGTTTTATATTTTTAGGCTGTTTAGGCCTTGATTGTTTATCATGGATATTTTCAATAGTAATTTTATTAGCATCGTCGTTTCGTAATGTTAATTCATAACTATGGATTCTAACTTCGATTGGATCACCCATTGGAGCATGTTTAATCATTGTTATTTCACTACCAGGAATTAACCCCATATCTAATAAATGTTGACGTAAATCTTGATTACCATCAACGGAAACAATTGTTGCTGTTTTACCAATTGGTAAATCTTTTAATGTTTTCATATTAACCTCCTTAATATAATGACTATATTAAATGTTATTTTTCGATTTCTTTAATAAAAGTAGTATAAAATTATCAATTTATTTAGTCAAGACTTAGTGATAGTGGATATTTGTTTGTTAGTACTTTTAAGTAATAAAATTAGCTATCAAATTAAAAAAATATTTAATTTGTGCTATGATATAGTAGGATGCGGTCAATTTTGGATACATGATGGCTTATTAATTTAATAGGAGTGTAAAATAATGAAAAAAACTTTATATTTAATGCGACATGGACAGACTTTGTTTAATTTGCAACATAAGATTCAAGGATGGTGTGATGCACCGCTAACACAATTAGGTATTGAACAAGCAAAAATTGCTGGTAAATATTTTAAAGATAATAATATCACTTTTGATCATGCTTATTCTTCAACTTCAGAAAGGGCAAGTGATACTTTAGAAATTGTTACTGATGGTAAAATGCCTTATACTAGATCAAAAAAATTAAAAGAATGGAATTTTGGTTCATTTGAAGGAAAAGACGAGTTTTTGAATCCTAAATTCCCATACGGTGATTTCTTTGTTCAATTTGGTGGCGAAGGTGAACAAGAATTCCAAGATCGAATTTCTCAAGCGTTATTAGAAATAATGCAAAAAGAAGATCATCATGTTGTCTTAGTTGCAAGTCATGGAGCAGTATGTGGAAGCTTTATGCGTAAGTGGTTAGCAACTAGCAAAGTTGAATATAAAGCTGGAATCGGTAATTGCGCTATCTATAAGTATGAATTTGAAGATGACGTTTTTACTTGTGTTGATATTATTAAACATGACTTCAGTCATTTATTTAATGATGTAATTGGGAAGTAAACAGCTTTTACTATGCGTCTAATTAATAGTACAATGTCAAATCGATATTGTACTTTTTTTATTGGCTTTTATAAAATTAAAGTAACAAAAGTGATATTAATCTATTAGGTTAAATATTTAATAATTAGGAGGAAAAAGAATGTTATTTTATTTTACAGCGACGGGAAATAGTTTATATGTTGCTAAACAATTTGATCAAGAGCCAATTAGTATCCCCCAGGTAATTAATCAAGACAATTTAGTATTTGAAGATGAGACAATAGGTGTCGTTTGGCCAGTTTATGCTGGAGAACCACCAAAAATGGTTTTAAACTTTTTGAAAAAAGCACTATTTAAAACAGATTATTTTTATATGATCTTAACTTATGGTAAAGATGATAGCGATGCTCCAGAGTATATAAATAATTTATGTAAAGAATTTGGTTTACATATTGATTATATTAACTCAATTTTAATGGTTGATAATTATCTACCTTCATTTGATATGAATGATCAAATGGCAATGGACAAACAAGTAGATAAACAAATTAAAAAAGTATTAGCAGACTTAAAAGCTAGAAAGAAAGAAATTCCAGTTGCCAGTCAAGAAAGTCGTGATTTCCATCAAAGAGCAGCTAAAATTTTTGCTGAAAATCCAAGTTTGATTAATGGAGAACAAATTAAAGTAACTGACAAATGCGTTGGTTGTGGAATTTGTGTGCGGGTTTGTCCAATTGCTAATTTTTATGTTGAAAATGGAAAAGCTAAAAAACATAGTGAAGTTTGTGAATTTTGTTTAGCATGTGCTCATAACTGTCCACAAAAAGCAATTATTACAAGTATCTCTGATAAAAATCCTAATGCAAGATATCGCAATGAACATATTAGTTTGCAAGAAATAATCAAAGCTAATCAACAAAGCTAGAAAAGGAGGATAAAAATATGGAGTTTGTAACATTAAATAATGGTGTAAAAATGCCTAAAGTTGGATTTGGAGTATACCAGATTAAAGATCACAAGCAATGTAAACAAGCATTATTAGATGCAATTGATGCTGGTTATCGTTTGATTGATACTGCACAATCTTATGGAAACGAAGAAGCCGTAGGCAAAGCAATTCAAGAAACATCAGTTCCAAGAAATGAATTGTTTATTACAACTAAAGTATGGGTCGCTAATTATGGATATGAAAAAACAAAAGCTTCGGTAGAAGAATCTTTAAAGAAAATGCAATTAGATTATATTGATTTAGTATTATTGCATCAACCATTCAATGATTACTATGGAGCATATAAAGCATTAGTAGATTTATATAAAGAAGGAAAAATCAAAGCAATCGGTGTATCAAATTTCTATCCTGATCGTTTAGTTGATTTAGCTATCTTCAGTGATGTTAAACCAGCTGTAAACCAAGTAGAAGTAAATGTATTCCATCAACAGATTGAAGCTCAAACATATAATGAAAAATATGAAGTTCAAATGGAAGCATGGGCGCCATTTGCTGAAGGAAGAAACAATATGTTTACAAATCCAGAATTAAAAGCAATTGGTGATAAATATGGTAAATCTATTGCGCAAGTAATTTTAAGATGGTTAGTACAAAGAGGAATTGTACCACTAGCAAAAT
>NZ_NFKR01000067.1 GCF_002160495.1 Erysipelatoclostridium sp. An173
TATTTAATATCACAGGTCCATCTTATCGAATCAAAGATAAATTAAATCCTAAAAAAACTGAGAACACTTAATTGCAACAAATTGGTCAAATTATCTTGACTTTTATACGATGTTACCATCACTGATTTTAAAGATATTGGGATTCATCGTCCACAAGACCTCCCGGGGTAATTCACGAATCCTATTTCTTTCACAACGTCCTGATCTACTGTCTTGGTTTTACGTTTACCTTTCGGACTTCGGTTTGTTATGCAACCTTATCCACCATTTAGCCTCATCAGGTTTCTATTCGTACGCTCGAAAGAATCGCTACACCACTTCCTCCACCCATGACATCACTGTCAACGGCTTGTGGTTCACTACACTTGGCGGTAACTACCTGTGGTTGGTTTGTCCCCAACTGAATTCATGCCATGCCCGGCACACATAAAAAGAATTTAGCAGCTAGCTAAATTCTTTTACTTTGATCAATTTCTTTAATAACACGCGCTGGTACACCGATGGCTAAAGAATTATCAGGAATATCTTTAGTAACAACACTTCCAGCTCCAATTACACAGCCGCTACCAATCTTTACACCAGGCATAACTGTAACGTTAGCCCCAAACCAGCAATTATCACCAATTGTTATTGGTAAAGCTCGTTCTAATCCCTGATTTCTACTATAATAATCCATAGCATGATTAGCTGTATAAAAACCACATGATGGTCCAATAAAAACATTATTACCTACCGTTATTGTAGCACCATCCATGAAGTAGCAATTAACATTAATAAAAACATTTTTGCCTAACTTAATATTAATGCCATAATCGCAAGTAAACGGACTTAATAACTCTAATCCTTCTGGTTTTTCTCCTAAAATTTTTTCAATAATTTCTAGACGTTTTTCAATCTCTTTAGGACGAATCTGATTTAATTGAAAACATAAATCCTGTGCTTCAAGACGCTCATTGACTAGTTGGGTATCATTATTAGGATCATACCACATTGCCAGTTTCATTTTTTCTTTTTCAGTCATTATCTTTTAACCCCTTTTTCAACCATTCCATTGGAATATCAGCACTTGGATATCCCGCTATTAATATTACAAATTTTATAACTCTATTTATAACATATTCTTATAAAATAACATTTTATTACAAGGCTATGCTATCTTAATATATAAATGCTTAATCAAACATTCGCTTATATTTTCAAATCAATATATAATTATATTATTTACAATCAAATAACTTATTTTTAATATCTCTAAAATTAATCTTTACTTATATAATATCAGTGCAAGCAATCTTCTATTTTATTAATTATAATCCAGATAATGTTCTCATTACGAGATCAACATCTTTATTTTCAAGTTCTTGTATGATATGTAAATATGTTTTTTGTGTTGTTGTCATACTAGCATGACCTAATCTTCTTGCTACACTTGCAATCGATACACCTGCAAATAATAATAATGAAGCATGTGTATGTCTTAAACCGTGTATAGATATTATTGAAATGCCACATTCTTTACAATGCCTTGTTAAAACATCATTAACTGTCGAATTATATATTTTATTTTCACCAACAAAAATAGGTTTATCTTTTGGCAACGTCTTAATGAGTTCAGAAAACTTAACTACAATTTGCCAGTCAATCTGTATTTTCCTTACTGATGATTTATTCTTTGTTGGTAAAAAGCCACCCGCTCCTTTATAATCCCATGTTTTACTGATAGATAACATTTGCCTTGAAAAATCAAAATCATCAGGCGTAATTGCCAATGCTTCTGAAAAACGCATTCCCGTTTTAGCTACAAGTAAAATAAACCAATCCCAGTTTACAGTTTCTTTTAAATCAAGATTTGCAAGCAATGTATGTAACTCAAATTGATTTAAGAATTTAATCTTCTTTGTCTTTGGCGTTTTCCCTTTAATAATTGCTTTTCTTGTAGGATCTCTACTAAGCAAACCCTCATCAATGGCATCTAGAATTGCTCCTTTTAGCTGATGATGAAAATCTAGTGTTGTCTGTCTTTCATGTTCTTTTGCATATTCATTTAAAAGTTGTTGATAAGCAGTCCTGTTAAGATCCATTATCTTCAATTTTGGAACCAGCTTTTCAACCCATTTATATGTCATTAAATATTTTGCCATCGTAGCATCTCTAATGGCACCTCTTTTATATACTTCTATCCATTGTTTATAGTATTCACAAAATAAAGTTTCCTTGTTTATATCGTTTAACATAAGCGACCTCCATCTTTCAATTGCTCACACTGATATAGACAAAGAAACTTATACTAATTTTTTAACGTATTATAAGCGGCTTTATTTCTTCTTCCATCAATTTTCTAAGTTCTGCCATCATTTTAGAATAATATTTAAATTTTGGGAGAGCTTTTTCCTGAGCTTGTTTGTAGCTTGCAAAATTTGCTGTTTCCTTAATTGCACTTTCGTTTGGAATCTCTCCATTTCTATAATGACTAGCTGCATATTTCACTTCTTCTTCTGATGCATACCAAGTATCACAAAAATCAGCAACTACTTGTTCAATACACTCCTGTTTTGTATTTTCAATAATATTCAAAATAGACTGTCCACGATATTTATTTTCATCTAATTCAATTTCATAAACTACATTTGACATGATATCTGCAACTTTGGGATTATCATTTCTTAATTCTTCAATATACTGTTTTACTTCATCAATTTTCTTTTGTCTTACTTCAAATGTAATTTTTTCACCAGTATCTTCTTGATTAACAATATTTTGAATTAAGTTAATAATATATTCATAATCGATTTTAGTATGACTATATGCCATAAGTTCATAATCTGAATCAATAACAATACTTGTAGGATCATCTCCTTTACCAGGGTCTTGTCCATACTCTTTTAACTCAGCCATTACATTATAATAATGTCCTGCATAATCATCATATTCCTCCTGAGTTATTCCGTATTCTTCCAACATAGAATCATCGTAGCAAGTAAATGACTTTAATTGAGCAAATAATCTATCAAAGTTTTGGAACATCTTGGCAAACACTTCTTTTTCTTTTATAGACATATTCACAACCTCTTCAGGTTTACTTGCAGATACTCTTAAAGCTGCTAGTGCTTTTTTAAATGCCTGTTCAATTTCATCCCATTCTGCCATTAGTGCATCTTTTGTTCCACCAGCAGAATATAATTTTACCGCATTATCAACAGTTTCTTTAAAAAGTACTGGTGCCTGGAACGTTACAATCTGTCCATAAGTTTTATTTTTATCAAAGATACGATTAGTTCTTGAAAATGCTTGAATCAGATCATGAGGTCCCATTGGCTGTCTATCGATGAATATTGTAGACATACAAGGCGCATCAAATCCTGTCAATAACCTATCCACTACAATAACTAAATCAAGCTGTTCACTTCTGCTTTTATATTTAGCATCTTTTCTAGCTAAACGCTTATTTAAATTAGCGTTATATCCTTGAATCTGTGATATATCATATTTTGTTCCAAACATTTTATTATAGTCATTCAGTGATTCTTTCATCTTATCCTGATTTACAGTAGAGCCTGCTTCATTTTCTGATACAGAATAAGTAATAGCAAATTTAGGAAAATCTGGAAGGACCTGTTTAATTTTTTCATCAATAATAAGATCTGTTTCTCCGTTTTTTACTTTTTTCAACAGTTCATAATACTTTTGAGCCATCTGAATAGAACTTGTAGTTAGAATTCCTTCATACGTCATTCCTTTTCCATTTTGAAAACCAAGCTTATGATATGACTTGTTTAATATAACATCCAAAACTTTCAACATATGTGCTTCGTTATCATATATAGCTACATTTTTTTCATCTACTATATTTTTTGGTCCATTATGTTCTACTTGAAATCCAAGCACAGCATTATCATGGATAGCATTTTGAATAGTATATTTATGCAGACGTTTTCCATATAATTCTTCTGTTGTTCTAGGTAAATCTCCCAACAGCGGATAAGGATTTTCAGCAAATCTTGGTGTCCCAGTAAATCCATACCACATAGAATTACTAAAGAATCTTTCTAATTCTCTTTTAGTAGCTGGAGTAACTGCTCTATGACATTCATCCACTACAAATGCAATTTTTAAATTTTTTATTTTTTTATATTCGGGTGTATCTTCTCGTAAACGTTTTGTTATCAATCTTTGAAGCTTTTGTATTGTTGTTACAATCACCTGTCTATCACTAGATTTTAACTTATTTTTCAGATCATTTACATTGCCTGTTTCGTCAACGTCAATTAAATCATTATTTGCATATGCCTGAAATGCCTGGGTAGTTTGTGTATCAAGATCTTTTCTATCAATCAAGAAAATTGTTTTATCAAGCGACGGAATATCCATCAAAAGATTTCTTGTAGCTTTATATGAGGTTAATGTTTTACCCGAACCTGTCGTATGCCATACAAAACCTGAATTTCCTGCTTTAGATGCATCTCGGATGGCCTCTATTGCATGTATTTGATATGGTCTTAATAAAATCAATCTCTTAGAATCTTCATCAAGAACAGTATATCTAGCAATCATCTCATGAGCTTCCGGGATACGAAGAACACATCTTGCAAAATCAAGATAATCACATACTGGATTATTATCACGATCAAGCCAGCCGCTGATAAATTTAGGATTTAATTCGGTATCACTAGCTGCAGAAAAATACTTTGTATCAACACCATTACTGATGACAAACATTTGAACAGCAGAAAAGATTCCTGTAAATTTTCCCTCACCAATATATTTCTTAATTTGCCAGAAACCATCCATATAAGAATGTTGTTTATTTTTAAGTTCAATATGAATCATTGGTAAACCATTAATCATAAGGGTAACATCAAAACGACGATCTCGTTCAGGTATATTACTTTCATCAGTATCTAAAGCACGATATTGATTGATAACTTCATACACACTGCTGCCTCCAGCAATATGCTCATGATTCATAACCACAAGATGTAACTTTTCTGTATTCCTTTGTACATGAACCATCACTTTACCATTTTCACCAACCAGCCATTCTCCAGCTTTATAAAAAGAAGAAAACTGTAACTGGTTTTTCACCTGATCAAATTCAGCATCAGAAAGACCTTCACCATTCAATCTATCTTTATTGTTTTGTTCCAGAATATATTTAAAATTTTTCCAAAGATCTTCTTCTGTTTTTAAATCCTTCCTGTATGTCCACTGAGATTCTCCGTAAACCAGTTGATCTATCAATTTTTGTTCTATTAATGCTTCTAATTCTGGCATAATCATCATCTCCTTTGTTACTAAGTCTGATTTTTACAAAAACAAATATCCAATAAATTATCTATTTTACTTATTAATCTTAAATATAAAAATATTCAAATATAAACATCTGATTTTTAAATAAAACATTACAATTATAGTTCCATCTATAATAACAAAAACCAATTCAACTTCCAATTCTATTACTTTAATAAATCGTAATAATATATTTACATAGAAAACACCAATGTCATTAAGTTAAGATTTTAATGGCAATCGAGGGTTATATTGCAAATATGCCCTCTCTTTTTTATCATTTTTCAAAGAAAAATATTGACATTGCAACGATAGTGTGCGGCCTATTATCAATCATAGAATTGATAATAGGCCAATTGTTTATAGGTATATGTTGGAGGTACTTGAACATGAATAACTATAAAC
>NZ_NFKR01000068.1 GCF_002160495.1 Erysipelatoclostridium sp. An173
CCTTATGTGGAGTTAGTTATTATGCCGAGTAAAGTTTGAAAAGTATTTATTTTATAGGCTTTTCTATTTATTTTCTCGGCATAATGTATCACAGTTATAGTAGAAATAATAGATCTATTTCTACTAATAAAGGACGGTGATACATATGAAATTAGATCAAATTATTCAGGGATTGGAAAAACTTCTTATTAAAAACAACTATTCTCCTCAAACTATTAAATTTTATAAGAGAGAATGGAAGAAATTAGAGTTGTTCTTGATTGATAACTATTCCAGTACCGAATTTAGCTTTGATAAAGGACTGGCTTATTTAGAAAAGCAGTACGGTATAGTTTCGAAATACATTGACGGAACTATTTCTCAGCAGAGAATACAGCTTCTTAGAGTCATTCATTTATTATCGGATTATCAGCTTCATGGAGTTCTGACACGCCGATATACAGCTTCCAGGAATCAGATTCATTTATCAGATGAATATGCAGTCATTTTTAATGAATTTCTAAATTACTTGAAAGAGAATGAACTGTCATACAGTACAATAAAACATTACTCTCACATATCTAAAGTATTCCTGGACTATCTATCACAAAAACAGGTAACAGATATATTCACTATTGATTTGGCTATCTGTAATAGCTTTATTAAAACTTTTTCAAATTTCAGTTTCAAAACAATCGAACAGAACATTTGCGGGTTAAGGTATTTCCTGAGATATCTTCATTTCAAAAATAAGCTTACTGTTGATCTGGCTTCAAAAATTCACATGCCAGCGATTTCAAAAACAAGATCGATACCATCTGTTTGGACTGCTGAGGAACTTACTCAACTGTTAAAGGCGATTGACCGAAACAGTCCGCTGGGTAAACGTGATTATGCAATGATTCTTTTAGCCTGTATACTGGGAATAAGAAGCAGTGATATTAAAAATTTAAAATTTGATAATTTTGATTGGGAAAATAAAAGAATATCCTTCATTCAGCACAAAACAAAAAAGCCATTATCTCTACCTTTACCTAACGAAGTAGGATGGGCAGTCATAGATTATATCAGGAATGGCAGACCGACATTTTATGATACACATTATATTTTCATTAAACATATGCCACCATTCGATCCTTTTTCTGAAGGAAATCATCTGAATGATATAATCAGACGATATATGAACAAAGCTAAAATACCTGCTACGAAAAACAGACATTCTGGTTTTCATTCCATGCGGCATGCAGCAGCTTCTTTATTATTGGAGGCCGGGACACCGCTTCCAATAATTACCGAAATCCTTGGTCATTCAAATCCTGATATTACTTCAATATATTTAAAAACTGATATCAATAAATTAAAAGAGTGTGTATTGCCTCTGAGCTTTGATGATGAAACGTTTAATATTCAATAGTGTATTCAAAAAAGAATTTCAGGATTTAATAAACTTAAAACAGGCACAGGGATTCAAATATACATCGGAATGTTCAGCTTTTCTTAGACTGGATAAGTTTTTCTATGAAAATAAGATTACAGAAAAAGTCATAACACGTGACATAGTGAAAAAATGGTGCAGAAAAACTTCTTATGAAACTGTTAGTAATCAGGCAGGAAGAATATCAATCCTAAGAGTTTTTTGTACATATTTGAACGATATTGGAATTGAAACTTATATTCCGCCTAAAGGACTGGTAAGGAAAACACTCAGGTATGATGCCCATATCTATACTGACAAAGAATTAAAGCAATTCTTTAAAGCCGTGGATCAAAGCAAAAGTGTTCCTGTATCACCTTATAGACATCTGGTCATGCCTGTTTTTTTCAGAATCCTCTATACCAGCGGTTTAAGAGTATCTGAGTTAAGGCTTCTAAAAATCAAAGATTTTCATTTAGATAAAGGCTATCTTATAGTTCGAAGCGGAAAAAACAGGAAAGACAGAATAGTACCGGTTCACCCGGTACTGGTTCAAAAATGTATAGAATTAAAGGAAACAATACACCAGGAATCAGAAGAAGATGAATACTTTTTCATGATAACTCCTGGCGTACCAATGAAACTGCATACGGTTTATCGTAATTTTAGACGATATCTAGAAAAAGCAGGTATTTCACATACCGGAAAAGGTCCAAGGGTCCATGATTTCAGACACACTTATTGTGTCAATTTATTAAAAATGTGGCTGGAAGAAGGAAAAAATCTGCTTAACTATCTGCCATATATGAAAACGATGCTCGGACATGAAACATTTGAAGAAACTGCATATTATCTAAAGCTTACTCAATCGCTTTATCCAGTTCTCACAGGAAAACTAGAGGAAGCATATTCAGAAATGATTGAGGTGGTGATTCCAGATGAAAAAGAATTCTACTGATTTTTCTCAATATGTTGGTTCCTTTTTAACGGAATTTCTACCGCATCATCGCAATTACTCAAAAAATACCATTCTCAGTTATAAGGATACGTTAAAACTCTTTGTAAGGTTTCTAATTAATGAAAGACATGTTAATATTAATCAGTTTACAATGAAAGATTTCACTAAAGATATTATCATTGAATTTTTAGAACATTTAAGAGCAACTGGATGCAGCTGTTCAACTGCGAATCAAAGGCTGGCAGTTCTGAAGAGTTTCGCTAATTATTGTCAGACTGATTCTATTGAAAATATGTCTAACTTGCAGGAAGTCATGCATATAAAATCAAAAAAAACAGGAGCAAAAGAAATAGGCTATTTAGATGAAAATCAAATGAGGACATTGATAAATGAACCTGATATCAACAGATTAAGCGGATTAAAGCATAAAACTTTATTATGTCTATTATATGATACAGGTGCACGTGTTCAGGAAATATGTGATTTAAAGGTAAGAGATATACTTCTCGAAAATCATCCAACAGTTAAATTAAGGGGTAAAGGAAATAAAACAAGAATAGTGCCGATCTCAAACGCTATGAAGGCTCTTTTAAATCAGTATATAGATAAATTTAAAATAAATACAAGAAGAACTGATCGTTATCTGTTCCTTAATAAAGACAACAATCAGTTATCTCGTGATGGCATAAAATACATCATAGATAAATATACAAATTCTATTGTGAAAAGAGATCCATCATTTCCAAAAAAGATTACGCCACATATGTTTAGACATAGTAAAAGTATGCATATGGTGGCGGCAGAAATTCCAATTGTTTATATTAGAGATTTTCTTGGACATGAAAGCATTTCGACTACGATGATCTACGCAAAAGCTGATACACGCTTAAAAGAAAAAGCAATAAATAAATTAGCTCCAAAAATCATAAAAGATGAAGAATTCAAACATGACTGGACGAATGACCAGAATTTATTGGATTTTTTAAACAAGTTCAAATAAAATATTATGCCGAGAAAATAAATAGAAAAGCCTATAAAATAAATACTTTTCAAACTTAACTCGGCATAATAACTAACTCCACATAAGGAGGATTATGTGGATATCAGCATAATCCTCCTTGCGGTGTACCTGAAGGTCTCTCTACTATATCTCCGTCATTCATCTGAAATGGGGTTATTAACCATCTTCTGATATAAAGTAATACCCATTTTTCATTTGTGTGCTTTTCAACCATTTTGAGTAAGATATCGTGATTGATATTATCGAATAGACCTTTGATGTCGAATTCCAACACCCAATCTTTTCGCCAACACCTTTTTCTAGTGACCTCTAGCGCTTGTATAGCTGATTTGTTAGGTCTGTAACCATATGAATCCTCGTAGAAAATTCTTTCCACGTTTGGTTCAAAGTAAAGCTTTGCCACCATTTGTGCAATTCTGTCTTCTACTGTAGGTATTCCTAGGATACGCTTACCACCATTTTTCTTGGGAATAGCGACTGCCTTAACAGGTTTAGGAAAATATGTCCCCGATGACATTCGATTCCATAATTTATATAAGTTATCTTGAAGATTCTTTTCAAAATCTTCAATGGACTGTTCATCAATCCCATAAGTTCCCTTATTAGCTTTCACTCTCCTATAGGCCATTACCACTGCCTTTTTAGATATATTGTATGGTTTTGTTGTCTGCATAAGTTCCTCCTCCTTTTCAAAGTTGACTTATACTTAAACCGGATAATTCGAACTCTTCGCTCCATTACCATTACAGTAACTTCTTCACTACTACAGTTCGATCTGCCCCCATGACCGCATTGGTACTCTTATCTTGTGGTTCTGCCACTTGATATACTCCCTTATCATCAGTCCGTGGGTTCCCACGTTCCATATAAATGCCTGTGTGAAATTCATGCCACCTTTGTGCCGTCCACCACTTAGTCAGTAAACAGGTGTCCACTAAGTTTATCCCAAGTTAACGACTACCCCTTGGTTTTGATGGAACTTTTACGCTAACGACACTTTCGTAAGTGATTTAGTTGTTCATTCATCTCTTTCACACTCACCTGACAATTTAGATTGCCTTTTCTCTAACGCTCAATACCTTAGCTTTTGACTAAAGCACCTTAGAGTGGTTTGGAATCTCCACCTGTATGGCGACTCCGGCGGGCCCGCCGCCATCATTTATATAGCACCACTTATATCAAGTGTTCGTGGCGCACAGTCATCTGCATAACGGGTAAAACGCAGTCCTCTTGCCTCAAGCTCCTTGTCAAGTTCATTCAGTACAACATTACTAAGAAGCGGACTTATATTTCCGCCCTGAACTACGCCGATGACAGATTCTTTATATTCGTTATCCATCATGATTCCGCTAACAAGAAACTTCCTGATAAGCGATACTATCTCTCCGCTCTTGACATCTCTCATAACCAGGCTGATAAGTTTATCATGATCAACTGTATCAAAGAACTTTTCCAGGTCAATATCGACTACCCAATGGAATCCGTCATTCATGTATTCCAGTGCTCTGATGATGGCCATTTCACAGCATCTGTTTGGTCTGAATCCAAAGCTGTTGTCACTGAACTTTGGTTCATAGATTGGCACAAGTACTTGTGCTATGGCCTGCTGTACAAATCTGTCCAGTACTGCTGGTATCCCCAGCTTTCTAACACCGCCATCAGGTTTTGGTATTTCTACTCTTTTTACCGGTTGTGGCTTGTATGTTCTGTTGCGTATCGATTCTTTGATTTCCTCAAGATGTTCATCTAAATATCCTTTTAGTTCCGATACTTCCATACCATCTATTCCACTTGCTCCTTTGTTTCTTCTTACCTGAGCTAATGCCAGTCCTAGATTTTCATCACTGAGCATCTTTTCAAGTAGTGTGTTATCAGTTTTCATGATTTCTGTTACCTCCATTTCTCTCGCTATCCATTATGCTCACTTCCCCTACATTCTTCTTTCGGGCCCCTAGTGTATTCGTGCTTCCTCTGACGCTTTCGCATGATAGAATCAATAGCAATCTCAATAACTGATAGATTTATTCGGTCCTTTGCTCCATTTCCATTACAGAAACTTCTCCGCTACTACGACCTCTGCTGACTTCTTGTGATTCGTTGTTACTAGGAATTTCTTCCATCACAAGACCTCCCGGGATAAGGTCATATCTCTTTCACTCCATATATCCGCCATATTTACACA
>NZ_NFKR01000069.1 GCF_002160495.1 Erysipelatoclostridium sp. An173
TCACATTGTGATTTCAAATCACCAAATGAATATGAATACAACTATCTAATCAGTAACAATTAATTAAATTTCTCATATTTATGTAGTCCGAAATCTTGACATAGTACCATTATGTGGATTATTATGGGAATGGAGATTACCAATATCGTTCTAACTATCATGCATGTGGAATTACACATGAAGCAGAATCTGACAGTGGATTTTATAAGGGATATATGGATGATACAAGAACATATGGGAATGATAGGATAGAGGTAATTGTTTGGACAGAATATGGCCATGATACTCACTGTACTACAAATCTTAACATGGATAAATGGGAAACTGCCAAATCATAACAGTGAAATGTTCAAATAAAGGTCTGGAGGAGAAGAGCCTCCAGCCTTTTTGAGATAAGGAGGATGCTTATGGAACATGATATCGAATATGAAAATACGGTCGAACGAAGACTGTTTGCCATGGCATATGAAAGATCAGTACGGTATACGGGGTACTGGAACTGACACCGCTATGCAATATGAACTGTGATATGTGCTATGTCCGTTTGAGCAGAAGTGAAATGGAAGCTCAGGGAAGGATGAAGACCCTGGATGAATGGCTTATGCTGGCTAAGGAAATGAAGGAAGCAGGAGTACTGTTTATCTTACTGACTGGAGGAGAACCGCTGCTTTATCCCTGGTTCAAAGAACTGTATATCAGTTTATTAGAGATGGGAATGGTCCTGACGGTCAATACCAACGGTACTCTGATAGATGAAGAGTGGACTGGTTTTTTTAGCCATCACAAACCACGGCGGATCAATATCACATTATACGGTGACAGCGAAAGCGGCTATGAAAGACTGTGTCATTATGGACAGGGCTTCGATAAAGCAGTCAAAGCGATCGAAGGACTAAGGAAAGCAGGGGTCCATGTCAAAATCAACGGCAGCATGACCAGAGCCAATGTATCATGCAGCGACGGGATCCTGGATATCGGAGAAAGACTTGATGTACCGGTAAGGATCGATACATACATGTGTCCAGGGGTACGTGAAAGAAGCCGACCGTTTGCATTTCAGACCAGGATGGATCCGGACATGGCTGCAAAGACAAGGATCCATGTACTGCGCCGCGAGATGGGCGATGAAATATTCAAGGCATCATGCCATCATGAATTTGAAAAGATAAAAAATACTCCTGAAGGTGAGGATAAACCATACGGTATGAGATGCAAGGCCGGAAGATGCTCGTTTACGATCAGCTGGCAGGGACTGATGAGACCGTGTGTGGTCATGAGCGAACCGAGCGAAGATGTGTTTAAGACCGGCTTTAAAAAGGCCTGGGAGAATATAACCGAGAAGACAAAACAGATCATGGGAAGCTCTGAGTGCAGTAAGTGTCATCTTCGTAAATACTGCAATACCTGTCCTGCATATGCCCTGCTTGAAGAAGGAAGATATGATGCAGTGCCCCGGTATCTTTGCAGATATACAAAGCGGTCAGTTGAATATATGAAAAAGGAGCTGGAAAAGATCGTCGATGAATAACAGCAGGATGGGGACCAGAGAGTATGTAACGATACTGAAAGGTTTAGTAGATGAAGGAAGAGAGGTCAATATGCATGTCCTTGGAAGCTCGATGGCACCTTTTGTAGTTCATGAACGTGATGTGATCTACTTTAAAAGACTGGAAAGAAAGCTTCGCAAGGGTGATATTGCTTTTTTTCAAAGGAAGAACGGACAGTATGTGGTCCACCGTATTTATAAGATAAAGGGAAATCAGTACTATTTTGTCGGTGACAATCAGACAGTTATAGAAGGGCCTATAGATGAAGGACAGATATTTGCAACGGTAACCAGAGTAAAAAGGAAAGGGAAGATGATCGGACCAGGAGATTTCTGGTGGGAGTTTTTTGCCCGGGTATGGATAAGGATCATACCTGTCCGGGCCTTTTTAGCAAGATTATATGGAATTTTTAATAAAGGAAGATAGATATGGAATCAATAAAAATGCTGATAGAGAAAATTAAGGACGGCAGTATCAAGGAGATGTGGGAAGAGATCAAATGGATGTTTTCCTACGGAAAGAACTATAAAAAGGAAATAGTATTCTATACGATCTTAGGAGTATTTTCTACCGTGATGTCGCTGATCAGTTCGGTTGCCAGCAAGGAGCTGATTAATATCGTAACAGGGATCCAGACCAACCGGGCTCTTGAAATGGCAGTACTGATGGTATCGATGTCGCTTTTCAGTCTGCTTTTCAATCAGGCAATGTCAAGGATCACACTGAAGATCAATATCCGGATCAAGAACGAGATCCAGGCCGATATCTTCGATAAGATAATCGAGGTCAACTGGCTTGATCTGTCAAGATATCATGGCGGAGACCTTCTTAACCGATTCAGCAGCGATGTAGGAACAGTAGCCAGCAGTGCCATCGGATGGGTACCGAATCTGATCATCAATTTTTTCAGTTTCATAGCGACACTGTGTCTGATCCTGTACTATGATCCAACGATGCTGTTTTTGACACTTGCCAATATGCCGATCATGCTGCTGTCATCAAAAGTAATGATGTCAAGACTGAGAAAATACGATATGAAGGTCAAGGAAATGAACAGCGAGATGATGGCATTTGAAACAGAGACCTTCAGCAATATCGATTCCATCAAATCATTCAGTCTGGTGCATCTGTTCAGTGACCGTTTAAAAGGGTTCCAGAAAAGATTCAAGGATGTAAGCCTGGAATACAACTGGTTCAGCATCAAATACAATACGATCATATCATTACTGGGAATGGTGGTCAGCTTCAGCTTTTATGGCTGGGCAGTATACCGGCTATGGAGCGGAGCGATCAATTATGGAGAGATGACGCTGTTTTTACAGCAGTCAGGACGCCTTTCATCGACGTTCAGTGCGCTGGTATCGATCATCCCGTCAACGATCAGTGCTACGATATCAGCCAAACGTCTGATGGAGATCACCTTTTTGCCGAAGGAACCGCTTGATATCAAAACGAGCGAATATTTAGACAGAATCCAGGATAAAGGATTTTCCTTAGAGCTGGAGGATGTCTATTTTTCATATATACAGGATAAAAATGTATTAGTTTCATCTGATCTAAAGGCTAATCCGGGAGAAATAGTTGCACTGGTAGGACCGAGCGGAGAAGGGAAGACAACGATGATCCGTCTGTTTTTAGGACTGATAACACCGAATCAGGGGAATGCCTATCTGATCGATTATCAGGGAAAGAAATACCATCTTGATGCATCGACGAGATCGCTGTTTGCCTATGTACCGCAGGGAAATACCATCTTTTCAGGAACGATAGCTGAAAACCTGAGAATGGTCAAGGAAGATGCCAGTGATGAAGAAATCATAGAAGCTTTGAAATCAGCATGTGCCTATGAATTTGTATCCCGGTTAGAAGGAGGCATCAATGCCAGGATTGGAGCCCGGGGACGGGGCTTATCGGAAGGGCAGTGCCAGAGAATTGCCATTGCCAGAGCCCTGCTGCGTGAGGCACCGATACTGTTACTGGATGAAGCAACAAGTGCCTTGGATGTTTCAACCGAAAGAAAAGTATTAAATAATATCATGATCAATCATCCCAACAAGACATGTATAGTAACGACCCATCGTCCAAGCGTCTTAAACATGTGTCAGAGGGTCTATCGGGTCATGGATACTAAATTAACGGTATTAAGTGAAGAAGAATCTGCCAAGATGGCAATGGATTTTTAGGAGGAACATATATGATCGATATACACAGTCATATCTTACCGATGGTCGATGACGGGTGTCAAAGCATCGATCAGGCTCTGCAGATGCTTGATCAGGCTTACCGTGACGGGACCGATGAAATTGTTCTGACACCTCATCTGGCCTATCCTTATCATTTTGAAAATCCTTCTGTCAAGAAAAAAGGTCTGTTCAGTGATTTTCAAAGGATCGTCAAAGATGCCGGAATTCCTGTTAAGCTGTATCCTGGCTGTGAGTTCCTGTTTGATTCGGTCGAAAGCTTTTATGAACACCTGGATGAGATCACGACATGCAATGATACCAGATATTTATTAATGGAATTTTTCTTTGATGCCGACGGTAAAAAAATGATCGAAGCAGTCAGATGTGCTGTAGAAAACGATCTGATACCGGTCATTGCTCATCCGGAGCGCTATGAAAGCATCCAGGTATCTGATCATCTGGCTAGGGATCTGGTATCTTCAGGAGCACTGCTGCAGATGAACAAGGGCAGTGTCTTTGGAAAATACGGTATGATGGCCAGAGATACGGTCATGGATCTGCTTGAAGCACATTTAATATCCTTTGCCGGAAGCGACGGTCATCATCCAATCCATCGCAGTGCCCGGATGTACCGTGACTATCAGTTTGTAAAGGAGCTTTACGGCAGAGATTACAGTGAAGCGATCTTCAATGACAATGCTGCTAAGATGTTAAGGAACGTTGATATAAGGGGGACAAAAGAGTGAAGAAAAACTGTAAATATTTTATTTTAGGAATCCTTTTAATTATCGGTTACGGAGGATTTATATTTATCCAGGGACGTGATGACAAGGTCGGACATGATCCGCAGATTACGGTACCTCAGACACCGCTGACCGTAAGTGTGACCAGCGAAGAATCGACGCTGCTGCAGGATGTCAGTGCCAGCGACGAGGAAGACGGCGATCTTACCTCACAGTACAATTTGGAATAAGTGATGGATTTATTAGAAATGTGTATGTAAGCAGTGACTGTAATGATTTACCAACATATATACCATTTATGGAGAAATATTATCAGGCATATGGAGAATACCCGGAAAAAACACCAGCAGATGCCGGATATGGAAGTTATGATAATTACATGTTCTGTAAAAAACATGAGATAGATTTATATATGAAATATTCGGGATATTATAAAGAACAGGAAAAAAAGACAGAAA
>NZ_NFKR01000007.1 GCF_002160495.1 Erysipelatoclostridium sp. An173
CATATTTAGATGAATTCAATGAAAAAGTTGATTTGATCCAGATAGGGGCAAGAAATATGCAAAACTTCGATTTATTGAAAAAAGTCGGAGCTGGGACTAAAAAGCCAATCTTATTAAAAAGAGGTTTGAGTGCAACATTTGAAGAATGGATCATGTCAGCAGAATATATAATGGCAAGTGGAAATCCAAATGTCATCTTATGTGAAAGAGGGATCAGAACATTCGAAAGCTATACTAGAAACACATTGGATTTACAGGCAATCCCAGTAGTAAAGAAATTAACTCATTTACCAATAGTAATCGATCCAAGTCATGCTGGAGGAAAATGGTGGTTAGTAGAACCAATGGCAAAAGCAGCGATAGCAGCGGGAGCCGATGGATTAATGGTAGAAGTGCATAACAATCCAGAAAAAGCATTATGTGATGGACCACAATCATTAAGACCAGAAAAATATGAAAATTTATTAAAACAGGTATCACAAATTGCAACTATCGTAGGTAAAAAATTTAAATAAATAATCAAATAAGGTTATTATTTTAGCAGATTTAGTTACTATCGTCGGTTTTATAAAAGATTATAGATTAAAATGATGATATTTTTCTTTATTTTTCTTGCAATTATTTGAAAATGTATATATAATAGGAACGTAGTTTAGAGTTAAAGGGGGGAATAGTTCGATGGCAAAAACTGTAGTAAGAGAAAATGAATCTTTAGATGATGCTTTACGTCGTTTTAAAAGACAAGTTTCTAGAACAGGAACCCTTGCAGAAGCTCGAAAAAGAGAGTTTTATGTAAAACCAGGTTTAAAAAGAAAATTAAAATCTGAAGCAGCAAGAAAAAACAACAAAAAAGGTAGAAGATAAAAATATCAGGGGCTTATTAAAGCCCTTTTTTGTTTGCTCTATAAAGATTTTTTTAAACAAATTTGTACTTTAATTTATCTTAAAGACATTTACTACAAAGTTTTTCATATACTTATTATGGTGATTAGATGATTTATCTTGAAAATGACTATCTAAATATCAAATATTATGAAAATATCCTTTATTTACAAAATGATAAAATAGAAATTAAAATGCCTCAAAGCATGGTATCCATCACTGGTAAGAATTTAGAAATTAGATATTATAGCGAACAGGAAATTGTAGTTTGCGGAAAGATCGAATCTGTTAAGTTTATATGAAATTTGGATATGATTTATACGAAGTAGCCAGTGATGATATTATTTCTTTACTTAACTCTTTTAAAAAAGATCATTTAATAGTCTTTCAGTTAACTAAAATCGATGATAATACATATCGATTTTATCTACCCATCTATCAACGCTTTTTAGCTCGAAAATATAATATGCAAATTATTAAAAGCATTGGTATTTTATATTATTTAGTCGTATTGTTTTGTAAAAAAATAAATATTATAGGTGTAATTAGTTTTGCTTTGACATTACTAATTTGTAATCGTTTTATTTTTAAAGTAGAAATAACCGGGAATAGTCCTAGTAACACTAAGTTAGTTGAAGAAGTTTTAAAAGAAAATAATATTAATGCTGGTGATTTAAAAAAATCATATCAGGAATTAAATGAGATATATGATGATTTAAAAGCTAGTTTTAAAGGAAAAATAGACTATTTGAATATTTATCAAGAAGGCGGAGTGTTATTTGTAAAATATACAAATAGTGTTGGAGCTAAAGAAGTCGAAAATAACTTTCAAAATATTTATGCAAGCAAGGATGGGGTAATTCAAAGTATTGATGTTAGTAGTGGTAATATTGTAGTACAGGTTAATCAGTTTGTAAAAAAAGGCGATCTTTTAGTGTCTAATACGATTACTTCTACAAATGGAGAAAATAAAATCATTGCTACTAAAGGAAAAGTAATGGCATATACGTATGTAACTTATCAAGGGGAAATTGATGCTAAAAAAATGGATGAAGGAGAGGCTTTTAGCTATCTTTTATATACAATTCGTGCTAAACTTGGTTCGATTGATAAAATAGATAGAGAAAAAGTTTTATCTTATGATATAATTGATAACAAAAGAGTGTTAAAAATGCAATATGTTTTAATCGAAGATATTGCTATTAAAGAGGAGAGTTAAATGACTGAACAAATCAAATTAGAAGAATTTAGTATTTCACAGCTTAATAATATAAGCGGTAATCATGATGAAAATCTAAAATTAATAGAAGATACATTTGGTATAAGCATTACTTTACGTGGTGATGAACTTTTATTAACAGGCGATAATGCTACTAATTTTGATAAAGCAAAAAAAGTTATTCAAACATTAATTGAATTGGTAAGTAAAAAAATAACTATCAGTCGTCGTGATGTTGTTTATGCTCTTAAATTAGTAGAGCAGGATAATTTAAAACATATAAATGAATTATATAATATTAGAATAACTAAAACGGCTAGTGGAAAAATGATTTATCCAAAGACACTTGGTCAAAAAGATTATTATTTTGCTTTAAAAAATAATGATGTGGTCTTTGGAATTGGACCAGCCGGGACTGGTAAAACTTATTTAGCTGTAGTTTTTGCAGTAGATGCATTAAAAAACAATGTTGTTAAAAAGATTGTGTTAACTCGTCCAGCTGTAGAAGCAGGTGAGAATCTTGGTTTTTTACCAGGTGATTTAAAAGAAAAAGTTGATCCATATTTACGACCATTATATGATGCTTTGCATGATATGTTAGGGGTTGAACAAACAGAAAGATTAATTGAAAAAGGGGTAATTGAAATTGCACCATTAGCCTATATGCGTGGAAGAACTTTAGAAGATGCTTATGTTATTTTAGATGAAGCTCAAAATACTACCGATAATCAAATGAAGATGTTTTTAACTCGACTTGGATTTAATTCTAAAATGATTATTACTGGTGATGTTACGCAAATTGATTTACCTAGAGGGGTAGAATCTGGATTAATCAAAGCGTTAAGAATTTTAAAGGGTGTTAAAGGAATATCATTTGTTGAATTAACAGCATTAGATGTAGTTAGACATCCAGTTGTTCAAAGAATTATTGAAAGGTATGAAGGAAAATATGAATAAGTTATTAATTATTGAAGATGATATTTCAATTAATAAGATTCTTTGTCATGAATTAAATAATAAAGGATATCAAGTAGATAGTTTATATGATGGTAAAGATGCTTGTGATCAAATATTAAATAATGATTATGATTTAATTTTAGTAGATTGGATGCTGCCTTATAAAGATGGGGTGGAAATAATTAAAGAATGTCGTGATAATGGTTATATTAAACCGATGATCATATTAACAGCACGTAGTGATCAAGATGATATTATCAAAGGATTAGAGTCTGGTGCTGATGATTATTTAATGAAGCCTTTCCAGGCAAATATTCTAATTGCTCGAATTGAAGCTCATTTACGACGCTATCATAAGCATTTTAAAGGTATCATTAAGTATTTAGATATTAAGATGGATTTAGCTAAACATGAAGTTTATGTAGGCGATGATTTAATTAATCTAACTAAAGTTGAATATGATTTATTACAAATGTTTATTGATAATAAAGAAGAAGTATTATCAAGACAAGAATTGTTAATGAAAATATGGAATTTCAATTATGATGGTGATACTAGATTAGTGGATATTCATGTCTTTAAATTAAAGACTAAACTAAAAGAAAGTCAAGCTCGATTCAAATCGGTTCGGGGAGTTGGTTATAAACTGGTGAAAAAAGATGAATAAAAATTATCTGAATTTGCTATTAGGATTTTTAGTAGTTTTAGTTTTAATAGCAGTTGATATTGAACATAGTGTTATTTATTTAATATGTTATACAGTGTTAGTATTAATAATTATTTATAGTATCGACCGGGATTATAAGCGGCAAATTAAATTTTACCGTCGTGAAAAAGAAAATGAAATTCATGAGGTTGAAGGAGAAAAGGATTTTAACTATAAGATTTTAAATTCATTGATCAAAACAATGAACTTGCCGATGATTTTTGTTAATAAGGAAGGTACTATAATTTTTACTAATCAAAGATTTCGTAGTGCTTTTAATATTAAGCATTTACGAGGTAAATATTATAAAGATATTTTTAAAGGACAACTATTAAATGTTGTTGATCAAAGTTATGTTTTTGAAAGAAAATTTACAGCAGCGATTGCTATCGATGATCGTTATTATCACGTTGAAGCGACGCCAATATTTCGAGATGAGGTTGTCTTTGATGGAACGATTATTTTATTTACCGATGTTTCTCAAGTAAAAGAATTAGAAAAAATGCAAAAACAGTTTCTTTCTGATGTTTCTCATGAATTAAAAACACCGATGAGTGCTATTATTGGAAGTGTCGAAATATTACAAAAAGAAGGGATAAAAAATAAGGATACTTTTAATGAGTTTATGGGTATACTATTAAAAGAAAGCTATCGGATGAAAAATATTTTAGATGATATATTAGAATTATCGCGTTTAGAAAGGCTAGAAGCTACTTTAAATCCTTCGATGGTTAATATTGATTATTTAGTTAAAGAAACTGTAGAGTTGTTTGAACCGTTAGCTAAAGATAAGCATTTATCATTAGTCTATCAAACCAAAAAAGCAACTAAAGAATTAATGCTCGATTATACAGCAATAAAAACAATTTTAAATAATTTAGTTTCTAACGCTATTAAATATTCAAATTCAGGTGTTATTTCGATTAAATGTACTAATGATGAAAAGAATTTTGTAATTATTGTTCAAGATGAAGGAATTGGAATAGCTAAAGAAAATATTCCTTTTATTTTTGATCGCTTTTATCAAGTAGAACAGTCACGAAATAATAAGTATGGTACAGGATTAGGTTTAAGTATTGTAAAAAAGATGGTTGAATTATGCGAAGGGATGATTGATGTTGACAGCACCCCAGGAATTGGAACTACTTTTACAGTTACTTTGCCAATATTGAAGTAGATGTAAATATTTTACAGATAGTCCAAATTTTCACACAATATAAAAATAATTTGAACAAATTACTTTTATATTATAATTGTGTCGAATGAAGGAGTGGTAAAAATGGAAGAAAATAATCCAATGAATGAATTTGAAGAAACAGCTCAAAATGATGAAAAGAAAAAAGGTAAATTTAGTTTTAGAAGAAACAAAAGTGATAAAGGAAAAAAAGAAAGACCTAATGCAACAGGTTTATTTAGAGCGGTAATTATTGTTTTAGTAACTGCTTCTTTAGGAATGAATATCTTTTTGTTTACAGTAGTGATGGATGATTCTAATGGTAGTGGAGGTTCATCAAATTCCAATACTAAGGTAGAAACAGTAAATTATGATGTTAAAAGTTCCCTTACTAATGTAATCAATAATGTTGCTGACAGTGTTGTAGGAGTAGTTGTCTATTCAAATGGTGCTGCTAGCGGCAGTGGAAGTGGCGTTGTCTATCGTGTAAATGGTAATAGTGCTTATATAATTACTAATGAACACGTTGTTAGTGATGCTAGTGAAGTTCAAGTAGTTTTTGCAAACGGTGAATCAGTTACAGCTAATGTTGTTGGTGGTGATACTTATAGTGATATTGCTGTATTGCAATTAACAGCTGATTTTGAAATGACTGCTATTGATTGTGGTGATTCTAGTAAACTAGAAACTGGCGAAACTGTTTTAGCAATCGGTAGTCCTCTTGGAATTGAATACGCTGGAACAGTAACTCAAGGTATTGTTAGTGGAACTGATCGAACAGTTTCAGTCGATTTAAATGATGATGGTCAAGATGACTGGGATATGAATGTTATTCAAACTGATGCAGCAATCAATCCGGGTAATAGTGGTGGTGCATTAGTTAATGCAGCTGGCGAATTAGTAGGTATTACTTCAATGAAATTAGCAGATACTTCAGTAGAAGGAATGGGATTTGCTTTACCAATTAATGATGTAATTACATCAGTAGAACAAATTATAAGTAACGGAAAAGTAACTCGTCCATTTATTGGAATTTCTGGTTTCTCGTTATCAGATTATTCAAGCTATCAATTACGTTATTATCGTATTGATACTAATTTATCTGATGGTATCTATGTTTCTCAAGTTACTTCAGGTGGACCTGCAAGTAAAGCTGGAGTCCAACAAGGTGATGTCATTGTAAAATTAGATGATGTTGAAATTACAACTTATCGAAGCTTCTTATCAGAATTATATTCTAAGCAGCCAGGAGATACAGTTACATTAGTAATTAATCGTAATGGTGATGAAATGACCGTAAAAGTTACTTTAGCAGAACAATAGTAATGGGCTTTGTGAAAAACAAAGCTCTTTTCTTTTGTTATTTTTTATCATATAATAAGATAAAATTTTATTTGATAAATGGAGGGTTTATTATGTATTGTAAAAACTGTGGGAAAGAAGTAGCAGATGGGACAAAATTTTGTCCAGATTGTGGACAACCAATCGAAAATGGTAATAGTACTGGTCAAGCAATGAATCAGCATTTAGAAAATGCGCAAAACAAATTAGATGATATAGCAGAAAATATGAAGAAAAAAGAAATTGAAGTATCTGGTAAAAAATTCAATATGTTAGAAATTATTACTTTTGGATCAACAATTTTAACAGTAATAGCTTGTTTCTTACCATTTATTTCAATGGGATATTATAGTGTTAGTTTAATGGACGCTGGGAAAGATGCTATTATATTTATTATTTTAGCTGGAGCAACTAGTGTTTTAGCATACGTGGCTCAAGATCTTGCGGCTTTATGTGCGGCAATCGTTACATTAGTATATTTAATTGTTGAATTGTCAGATATAAATAGTGCTTTAAGCGGTATGGCTAATTTAGGTATCGGTGCTTATTTGATGATCGTTGCCGTTGCAGGGTTGATAATTGGAACTTTGCTTGTTTATATTAATAATAAAAAACATAACTAGCATGTCGATGCTAGTTTTTTAGTGCATATTATTTGCATTGGCTTTTAAGTTATGATATAGTTTTTTAGAAAAGAAAGTCTTCAGGGCAGGGTGCAATTCCCGACCGGCGGTAAAGTCCGCGAGCGCAAGCTGAATAGGTGCAATTCCTATACCGACAGTAAAGTCTGGATGAAAGAACGACATTTAATATGCCTTTTTGTCATGGAGATTAGTAATTTCATGATATTTTTTATTTTAAGGAGAAATTACTATGGAAAGAACTAAGACAAGAAAAATTGTATTGGCAGCTGTATTAGCTGCATTAGGGATGATTTTAGGTTTATTAGAGATTCCCTATCCTTTTGCGCCGTGGTTAAATCTTGATTTATCTGAAGTGGTTGTATTAATGGCTATTTCAATGTTAGGGTTTAAAACGGCTTTATTTGTATGTGTGTGTAAATTCTTTATTTCTATTTTGTTTAAAGGTCCTGTTGGACCAATTGCAATAGGTCAAATTACGGCATTAATTGCATCATTGACAATTTGTTGTGTTTATTATTTTTTATCAAAACATATCAAGCTTAAAAATAATTTAACAACATATGTAATTAATATGGTAATAACAATGTTTGCTTTTGCAATGGTGATGTTTATTTTAAATTATCTTTTTGTTACACCAACATATTTAATGCAAAAACCAACCTGGTTTACAGAATTACCATTTGCTGTAGATATCGAAGCCTTTAATCAACAATATGGCACAAGTATTGCTGTTCCTGGAATATTGAATTTCTTATCACCATATGGTCAAGCTATTTTTATCATTTATTTCCCATTTAACTTTATTAAAGGAATTATTTCTGCTATTGTTTATTATATAGTAAGACCGATTGAGGATAAGTTTAAGGAGGCATAAGATGAATATAGCGTTGATTGCTCATGATAAGAAAAAGGAAGAAATGATAGAATTTGTTAAGGATAATGAAGAATTATTTGCTAAACATAATTTATATGGAACTGGTACAACAGGTAAAAAAATAATGGAAAATACTAACTTAACTGTTCACCGGTTTTTATCAGGTCCATATGGAGGAGATCAGCAAATTGGTAGTATGATTGCTACTGGTAAGATGGATATGGTTTTCTTTTTCCGTGATCCACTTACTGCTCAACCTCACGAACCGGATATCAGTGCTTTAATGCGTCTATGTGATGTTCATTATATTCCACTAGCATCTAATAAAGCAACGGCATTGATTTTATTAAAAAGTTTATAAAGTAAGTCACAGCGTTTGCTGTGATTTTTTTTAATATGTAAATAACTATGATACAATATATATAGATAGATTTTTATTTGAATTGTTGGGGTGAAGGATTATGGGGGATGTTGAAAAAGGAGATTTAAAAGTTTTTATATTATATTTTTGTTTTTATTGGTTTTGCAATGGATATGACATTGAAGATAAATTATTCATTTTCAATGTTAAGTATCTTTATAGGACAGATATTATGTAAAGAAAAATTAGATCAAATTACCAAATTAGATTACTTTTTAGGCTTAGTTGTTTTACCGGTGTTATTAAAATTATTTTTTAACTTATTACATAACTAACAATAAAAAAATCCATAAGCACAACCTATGGATCTTAAAACTAAATTATTCTTCTACAGAAATTGCTTCTACAGGGCAGCATTCTGCAGCTTCTTTAGCGCTATCGATATCTCCTTCACCAACAACATGAGCTAATCCTTCGTCATTGATTTCAAAAATATCAGGTGCGATACCAGTGCAAGCACCACAACCGATGCAAGCATCACTTACTGTAATTTTAGCCATTATAATTCCTCCTTCTTTATCTATTATAACTCAAAATAGTGTAATTTCCAATATTTATAAATAAATTACTAAAAAAGTATGTTATAATGTACGACGAAAGGGTGATTTTAAGTGAATAATTCACGTGTAAATAAATATCGCGAATTAAGAGAAGGAATAAAAGAAGAAGTTGGAATAAACCGCGAAGGTACCGACGATAATGTTAATAATAGTAATTCAGTAGATGAAGATGATGATTTTTTATTATCAGTTAATCGGGCTTTTCGTAGTGAAAGAAAAGAACCTGATATTGAAGATACTTTAACAGAAGCTAAAACTTTTGAACAAATGCAACGAGAAAGTAGTGAAGAAATTGATCGTGCTTTGCGCAGTGCCAAAGTTAGTGTAGGAAAAGCAGCGCATTATAATACCAGAATGGATATTTTAAATAAAATTCGAGAACCAGAAAAACAAGTAGTACGTTTAAATAAATTCGATAATGTTAGTACTTCACAATTTTCAAAGGGATTTTTTGTAAATGGTGATGATGAGGAGCTAATTGATGAAATTAGTGATAAATCAGAAAAGAAGAAGATGACTTTGATGGAACGTTTAGCTAGTATGTCACCAGAAGAAGATGCTAAAAAAGCAAAGTTGATCATGGAAGAAGAAAACGTTTTTGAAGATGAGGAAGAAAACGAAGAACTAGATGAAGTAACAGAACCGGTTTTAGAACAGACTAAATCTTTAGAAGAAATGTTAAAACAAATAAAAGAAAAAGATCAACGTGAAGTGGAAAAAGTTTTAAAACAAAAAGAAATGACAACAAGCCAGCGAATAATTAAAGAGGAAACTGTTGAAACAGATTTAGATGAAGAAAGCGAAGAAATAGAAGAAAATAATAATGATAAAGGTGATCGAGTAGCGACAATTTTAAACTATATTATTATCTTTTTAGTTATTGTATTTGTTGGTTTATGTGGTATGATAGGGTACCAGATATTCTTTTAAACTAAGGACCACCTTAGTTTTTTTAAAGAAATGGAGGTTTTTATTATATGAAAAAGATTTCAATTGCAATTGATGGACCAAGTGCAGCTGGAAAAAGTACAATTGCGAAAATTGTTGCTAAAAAACTTGATTATGTGTATATTGATACCGGTGCGATGTATCGATGTGTAGGATATTATTGTTTAGAAAATAATGTTGATTTACATGATGAAAATGCTGTGACTCAAGCACTTGATAACATAAAAATAGAAATGAATAGTGCTAATCAGGTTTTTTTAAACCAGGAAGATGTTAGTGCTAAAATTCGCCATGATCGTATCTCAATGGCTGCAAGTGTTGTTTCCGCTTATCAGGAAGTTAGAAACTTTTTGGTTTTACAACAAAGACAAATGGCTAGTCAAGGCGGTGTGATTTTAGATGGTCGTGATATTGGGACAGTTGTTTTACCAGATGCACAGTTGAAAATATATCAAGTTGCTAGTAGTAAAACTAGAGCTAAAAGACGTTATTTAGAAAATTTACAACGTGGCTTAGAAGCTGATTTAGATACTATCCAAAAAGAAATTGAACAGCGCGATTATCAAGATATGCATCGTAAAATATCACCATTAAAAAAAGCAGATGATGCAATTGAAATCGATACTTCTGATTTAAGTTTAGAAGAAGTCGTAGATAAAGTGATGGAATTAGTTATTCAAAAACAAAAGGAGGGATAAAATGGCTGGAATTGTTGCTATTGTCGGAAGAGCTAATGTTGGAAAATCAACGATTTTTAATCGAATTGTTGGTGAAAGAATTTCCATAGTTGAAGATGTTGCTGGGGTAACTCGAGATCGTATTTATGCTACGGCATCATGGTTAACTAAAGAATTTCGAGTTATTGATACCGGTGGAATCGAATTAGAAAATGCTTCTTTTACTGCCCAAATTAAAATGCAGGCAGAAATTGCTATTGAAGAAGCTGATTTGATTGTTTTTGTTGTCAATGGTCGTGAAGGTATTACTCGTGAAGATGAATATGTTGCTCGATTATTACAGAAATCAAGAAAGCCAGTTTTATTAGCTGTTAATAAAATAGATGATGAATCTTATAAAGATAATATTTATGAATTTTATAATTTAGGAATTGGTGATCCAATACCAGTTTCTGGAAGTCATGGAATTGGAATCGGTGATTTATTAGATGAAATTATTAAACAGCTGGATTTTACAGAAGATGAATTTGATGATGATGAAATTCGTTTTTCAATTATTGGTCGTCCTAATGTTGGGAAATCTTCACTTACTAATGCTATTTTAGGTGAAGAAAGAGTAATTGTTTCTGATGTTGCTGGAACTACTCGTGATGCAATCGATACGGTTTTTGAAAAAGATGGTCAAAAATATCGAGTTGTCGATACTGCGGGAATGAGAAAAAAAGGAAAAGTTTATGAAAATATTGAAAAATATTCAATTATTAGAGCAATGTCAGCAATTGAAAAAAGTGACGTTATTATTGTAGTTGTTGATGCTGATGTTGGTATCATTGACCAGGATAAACATGTTGCTGGATATGCTCATGAAGCTGGTAAAGGTGTCATCTTGGTTGTTAATAAATGGGATTTAGTTACCAAAGATGATAAAACAATGAATAAGATGGAAAAAGAATTGCGCAGTCAATTTAAATATCTAGATTATGCAAGAATTATTTTTATCTCTGCTAAAACTCATCAGCGTGTAAATCAGTTATTCCCATTAATACAAGAAGCTTATTTAAATTCACATAAACGTGTTCAAACAAGTGTTTTAAACGATGTTTTAGTAGATGCTCAAGCAATTAATCCAACTACTACTTTTAATGGGGGACGTTTAAAAATATTTTATGCTAATCAAGTAAGTATTTGTCCGCCAACATTTGTATTGTTTGTAAATGATCCTCAATATATGCATTTTAGTTATAAACGATATTTAGAAAATCGCTTAAGAGAATCATTTGGTTTTGAAGGAACACCAATACATATTATTTGTCGTAAACGGGATTAAGTAAGGAAGTGAGAAAATGAGTAAAATTGCAGTATTAGGGACAGGTAGCTGGGCAACTGCCTTAAGTAGAGTTTTAGTTGATAATCAAAATGAAATTATGATGTATGGAATCGAACAAAGCCAAATCGATGACATAAATCTTAATCATCAAAATCAAGCGTTTTTTAAAGATGTATATTTAGAAAATGAAATTCAGGCTACAAATAATTTAGAAGAAGCATTAAAGGACATGGATTATTTATTAATAACTATTCCTACTCAATATGTAAAAGAAACATTAGAAAAAGTTAAACCATATATTAAAAAGAAAATAACAGTTATAAATGCAGCTAAGGGGTTTGACTTAGGAACAAACATGCGGATGTCTGATACAATTCGTAGTGTTTTAGATGAAAGCTTAATTAATCCAGTAGTTTCTTTGATTGGGCCTAGCCACGCTGAAGAAGTTGTAATTAGAATGTTAACAACTGTATGTGCTGTTTCGCTAGATGATGAAATGGCCCGTGATGTGCAAATGTTATTCTCTAATGATTATTTTAGAGTTTATCGTTTAAACGATGAAGTAGGAGCTGAATATGGGGTAGCAATAAAAAATGTTATTGCTGTAGCTGCTGGCGTTTTAAGTGGTTTAGGATATGGTGATAATACTAAAGCAGCATTAATTACTCGTGGTTTGGCTGAAATGGTTCGTTATGGAACTAAAAAAGGCGGTCGTTTAGAAACATACATGGGATTAACAGGTGTAGGAGATTTGATCGTCACATGTTCATCAATTCATTCTCGAAATTTTCAAGCTGGTTTGGAAATTGGCAAAAATAATGATGCTCGTTCTTTTATGAAAAATAATAAAAAGACTTGTGAAGGAATTAGAACTTGTCGTGTTATTTATGAAGATGCTAAGAAATATCCTGATATTGAATTACCGATAATTAATGCGATTTATAATGTTTTATACAACAATCATGAACCTAAACGGGAAATACAACAATTAATGCGTCGGGAATTAAAAATCGAAGGGTAACGTTATTTAATTATTTTCATATTATATAGTGGTGATAATATGAAAGATGAAGATATTTTTTTAGATAAAGTAGTAAAAAAGACTAACGTCAATAAAGGGGAAATTTTAAAACTGGCTAATGATTTGCAAACTAAAGATTTAAATAATGAAAATGATATTCGTGAATTTATTTTAAGTGTTGCTAAAGTGACAAATAAGTCGATTAGTCCAAGTAAAGTTGATAAATTAGTATCAATGATCAAGAATAATAAAGTTCCTCGAGATATTGATCGAATGGTTTAGACAATGTATTAAAATAAACGATAAAAACAAATATTTTTTGTGTTGACTTATGGTATTATTTTATATATAATTGTCATTGCGGTTATGGAAAGGTGATTATTTTGAAATACAATTTACAATGGATTGTTAAGCATCACGGAAAATTTGATTTTGAAGAAGGAATTACTTTTCCTTCAGAGGTGTTTGACCAGTATACTCAAATTAATGACTTGAAGGACATTATTGTTTCAGGAACCGGAAATCTTGATTCAAATGATAGACGCCTTTATGTTGATCTTAATATTAAAGGAACGATGATTCTTCCTTGTGCACTTACATTAGAAGATGTTGAGTATCCTTTTGAAATTAATTCAACCGAGGTGTTTGCTTTTGAAAAACCTGATCCCTTAGAGGATGTTCATGAGGTAAAAAAAGATATTGTCGATCTTACACCGGTGGTATTTGAAAACATTATGTTAGAAGTACCAATGCGTGTAGTTAAAGACGACGCTAATATTAAATCTGAAGGAAAAGGTTGGAGAATATTAGATAACAGTGCTAGTGATACCAATGATGAAGATTACATTGATCCTAGGTTAGCTAAGTTGAAAGATTATTTTAAAGATAAATAGGAGGTTATACTGATGGCAGTACCATTTAGAAGAGTTTCAAGTACAAGAAGAAATAAGAGAAGAACTCATGACAAACTTTCAGCACCAGCTGTAGTTGTATGTCCTGAGTGCGGTGAATACAAATTATCACATCGTGTTTGTAAACACTGCGGTACTTATAAAGGTCAAAAAGTTTTATAAAATTTGTTTTTAGCGGACACTATCATTTATTGATAGTGTTTTTTGTTTATAATAGAAATTTATGTGAAAAAAACGGCTATTTTTGATGATTAGCCGTTTTTTTCATTAATAACAAAAATCACAAAAATGCTATACAAAAGATTAAATACAGTATATAATAAGTGGTAAGAAGTGTTAAATCGTGTTAGAGAGTGTTAAGAAGTGGGTGATAAATAATGTTTATGGGGCAATTTAAGCATAACATCGACGCCAAAGGGCGTCTTATTATTCCCTCAAAATTAAGAGAACAATGTGGGGATAGTGTTGTTATTACCCGTGGACTTGATGGCTGTCTAGCGTTATACACAATTGATGGATGGAATGAATATTATGAAAAACTTCATAAATTGCCCACTACTAAAAGACAAGCTCGTGATTATGTCAGGATTGTAACTTCAATGGCTGACGAACTTGTTTTTGATAAACTTGGTAGAGTTAATATCTCATCATTTTTGCGTAAAGAAGCTAATTTAGAAAAAGAATGTATGATTATCGGAGCTGGTGATCATGTGGAAATCTGGAACAAAGATCGGTGGGATAGTTATTATGATAGTAAAAAAGATAGTTTTGATGATATTTGTGAATCTTTAGATGATTTTGATTTTGATTTATAGGAGAGAAAAATGTTTGATCATGTAACAGTATTATTGAACGAAGCAGTAGAAGGCTTAAATATAAAAGAAGATGGGATTTACGTTGATTGCACTTTAGGTGGAGCCGGACACAGTATGGCAATTTTAAAACAGCTTACTTCGGGACATCTATATTGTTTTGATCAAGATCAAATGGCTATTGATGCAGCTAAATCGCGATTAGAAGCAATTGGTGATAATTTTACGATTTTTTATTCTAATTTTGTGAATTTAAAAGAGATGCTAGCTAGTGAAAATGTCACTAAAGTTGATGGAATAATTTTTGATTTGGGTGTATCATCACCACAATTTGACACTGGAGAACGAGGTTTTAGTTATAATCATGATGCTCGTTTGGATATGCGTATGGATAAATCTAATGATTTAGATGCATATAAAATAGTTAATACGTGGTCCTATGAACAAATAGTAGAAATTTTATACAAATATGCTGATGAAAAGTTTGCTAAACAAATAGCACGTAAGATTGAACAAAAGCGAAAGATTAAACCGATTGAAACAACATTTGAACTTGTTGAGGTTATTAAAGACGCTTTACCAGCTTCAGTGTTACGTAAAAAAGGACATCCAGCTAAAAAAACTTTTCAGGCACTGAGAATTGCAGTAAATGATGAGTTAAATGTATTTGATAAAGCATTAAAAGATGCGTTAGATATCTTAAACGTTAATGGAAGAATTGCAGTAATTACTTTCCATAGTTTAGAAGATAAGATTTGTAAATATACATTTAACGACGTGACTAAATTAAAAGATGTGCCGGCGGGGTTACCGGTAATCCCGGATTATTTACAGCCAAAGTTTAAATTGGTAAATAAAAAACCAATCGTCGCAAGTAAAGCTGAACTGGCTGTTAATCATCGGGCTCATTCAGCGAAACTTAGAATAATTGAAAGGGTGGTCGAAAATGAAGCATAAAAAAAGAAGAACTAAATTTGAAGCTTTTTCACAAAGATTTTTAATAATAACAATGGTTATTTTTGTTTTTGGAATTATTGGTGTTAAATCAATGGAATCAAAATATAATCGTGATATTCAGGTTTTACAAAGCGATATTCAAAAAGCACAAAATGACATTGATAGTTTAGAAATGCAAAAACAAGAGTTAGCATCTTTTTCTAGATTAAATGCAGTTGCTAGCCAAAAAGGGTATACATATAGTAATGATGCTGTAGCCGCCTCTAATGCAGCATCGGTAAATGAATAATGAATCAGTTTAAGAGTGCAAAGATTGCTTATGTTATCTTTGCATTAGTTATTTTTTCTTTAGTCGCTAATATTGTTTATCTAGGATTAACAGGTAAACATTTAATTAGTGATAATGATATTGCCGCTTTTGCACAATCAAGAGGCAAAGCAGAGACGGTAGAATATGCTGATCGTGGTGAAATTTTCACTAGTGATAACGAAATAGTAGCAACTAATGTAAAAAAATATAAATTAATTGCAGTACTTTCAAGCAGTCGAATCAATTTTAGCGATAAAGCAGCTTATGTTGAAGATATTGTAGCTACTGCAAATGCTATTGGTCCTATTATCGGAATGGATCCAACAACAATGGCACAGCAAATGCAAGAAAAGGCAGCCGCTGGAGCATACCAAGTTGAATTTGGAAATTATGGCAATAACTTAAGTGCTAGTGTCAAAAAACAAATTGAAGATACTGGGCTGCCAGGTTTAGAATTTGAAGATAGTAATACTCGTAACTATCCTTATGGTGATTTTTGTAGTTATATTATTGGTTATGCTAAATCATCTGAAAAAGATAGTGTTAAACAATTAGTTGGT
Source organism: Erysipelatoclostridium sp. An173 (assembly GCF_002160495.1). Taxonomy (GTDB): domain Bacteria; phylum Bacillota_I; class Bacilli_A; order Erysipelotrichales; family Coprobacillaceae; genus Thomasclavelia; species Thomasclavelia merdavium. The sequence continues at coordinate 16,302 of NZ_NFKR01000007.1, forward strand.
GAAATGGGTTTAGAAGCTATTTATGATGATACTTTAGCTGGTGAAAATGGCTATAAAGTTTATCAGATGGATTCTAAAGGATATGTTTTACCAGATGGCATCTTAGAAGAAAAAGATGCTGTTAATGGCCAAGATATTTATTTAACTATTAATAGTTCTTTACAAAGAGAATTAGATTATCAGCTTGCTAACGAAGCAGCGGCAGCTGGTGCCAGCAAGGCTTCATGTACAATTATGGAAGCTAAAACTGGAAAAATTTTAGCTACTTCTACTTATCCATCATTTAATCCTAATGAACGTAATATTAGTGATTATAAAAACTTTTTATTCGATACTGCTTATGAATGTGGATCAGTATTTAAAACATTTGTTTATGCTAGTTCAATAGAAAGTGGTTTGTATAGTGGTGAAGCAACATATGAATCAGGGCAATATGATTATGGGGCAAGTCGACCAATTCGTGACCATAATAATGGTGCCGGTTGGGGAACTATTACTTATAATGAAGGATTTTATCGTTCTAGTAATGTTGCTATTTGTAACTTATTAGAAAGAGGTTATACAAATCGTGAAGATGTCGAACAGGTGTATGAAGATTTAGGATTTTTCCAATCAAGTACAGTTGATGGTTTCGATGCAGCTGCTGGAGTTGCGTTATATAAAACTGATAGCAGTCGTGCTGCCTATTTAACTACAGGGTTTGGACAAGGTTCAACAGTTACATCATTACAGCTTTTAAAAGCATATAGTGCTTTTGCAAATGATGGAAAAACAGTTGATCCATATTTAGTAGAAAGAATCGTTGATACAGAAACTAATGAAGTTACATATGCCACAAAAACTAATTATTCAAAACAAATCTTTTCATCACAAACAGTACAACAAATTAGAGATTTATTAAAAGGGGTAGTTAGTGATGAAACAGGAACTGGTAAAAAATTTGCATTAACAAATGGTGTTCAAATGATTGGTAAAACTGGTACTGGTCAATTAGTAGAAAATGGAGCTTATTCAACTACTAGTTATACAAAATCATTTATGGGAATGGCTCCATATGAAGATCCACAAATTATTGTAAATATTGTTTTCCAAGGGCCTGATAATGATACAACTCAACATCAAGCTAACGTTATTCAAAACGTTATGCCAACAGCGTTATCAATTGTATCATCATATAATGCCCCAGAAACTACTAGTAGTAGTGATGGAGATTATAAGTTAGATTCATTTATTAATCAAAGTGCAAGTTTTGTTAAATCTAAATTAGAATCTAAATCAATCAATGTTCAATTGATTGGTAATGGTAGTACAGTTTTAGAACAATATCCTGAAGCTAAAACTAAAGTAACCAAAAATGATCGTGTCTTTTTAAAGACTGAGTCAACGGATATTACATTACCTAATTTTGTTGGCTGGTCACGAAAAGATATTTCCACTTATGCTTCATTATCTGGTTTGAATATTACTATTCAAGGAGATAGTGGCCAGGTGGCTGCTCAAAGTTTACCAGAAGGAACATTGGTTCATGCTGGTGATACAATAACTATTGCTTTACAGTAAGGTCTATGGGCCTTACTTTTTTCATATATTTAACTAGGTGGTTAAATGATTTATGAACTAACAAAAAAGAAAATAAAAATTGTTAAGATCATTACAATAATTATTGTTGTAGCAATTATTATAAAAATTGGTTATATTCAAATTGTTGATCGGGTAAATATCTATAATCGAGCAGTTGATTTGTGGCAAAGAAGTTTTCCTGTTGAGGCTAATAGGGGATTAATATTAGATGGGGATAATAATGTTTTAGCTACTAATTTAACGACAGCTTCATTAGTTGTTGTCCCTAGTCAAATTAAAGATGTCGTGGCAACGGCTAATAAATTAGCAGATATTTTAAATGTTGATGTTAAAGTAATTGAAGAGAAGATAAGTAAAAATGTTTCAATTCAAAGAATCCAGCCTGAAGGACGCCAGCTAGATGATGAAACTGCTGCTAGAATCGATCGCTTAAAATTACCAGGAGTATATTTAATTAAAGATTCTAAACGTTATTATCCAAATGGAAGTTATTTAGCACAAACGCTAGGATTTGTTGGAATTGATAATCAGGGATTGCTTGGTTTGGAGTTGAAATATGACTCTTATTTAGATGGCAGTAATGGAAGTATTGATTATTTCATGGATGCTAAAAGTAATCCAATTTCTTTATATCCTAGTGTTTATAATGCTCCTACTAGCGGTTTTAATATTCAACTTACAATTGATGGCGATATTCAAGATATTGTAGAGCGAGAGTTAGATAATGCTTATGATACTTATAATCCAGATGGTATCTGGGCATTAGCAATGGATCCTAATACTGGTAAAATTTTAGCAATGGCTTGTAAGCCGGATTTTGATCCAAATGATTATCAAAATGCTGATCCTGATGTTTATAATCAAAATATACCAATTTGGAAATCTTATGAACCAGGTTCTACATTTAAGATTATTACATTTTCATCGGCATTAAATGAAAATTTGTTTGATATGGATAAGGATACTTATTATGATCAAGGCTATGAAATAGTAGGTGGAGCTAGAATTAAATCATGGAAAAAAGGTGGACATGGCTTGCAGACTTTTAGAGAAGTGCTTCAAAACTCTTCCAATCCTGGATTTGTTGAAATAGGTAGAAGATTAGGAAAAGATAAATTATATGAATATGTCCAGAAATTTGGTTTGACAGAAAAAACTGGTGTTGATTTGCCAGGAGAATCTAAGGGGATAATGTTTGATTACGAAAATTTTAACGAATTAGAACAAGCTACCGTTGCATTTGGCCAAGGGATTTCAGTAACGCCAATGCAATTAGTTCGAGCGGTTTGTGCATGTGTAAATGGCGGAACTTTGTATCAGCCCTATATTGTAGATAGTGTAATCAATAATTATTCAAATGATATTGTCTATCAGCAACAGCTGCAACCTTTAAGACAGGTCATTAGTGAAGAAACATCAAAAAAAGTATGCGATGCTTTAGAATCAGTAGTTAGTGATGGTGGCGGTAGAAATGCCTATATTGATGGTTATCGTATTGGTGGTAAAACAGGAACAGCTCAAAAAGCAGTTAATGGTAGTTATGTCGATGGAGGATATATTCTTTCTTTTATTGGGATTGCGCCAATCGATGATCCTCAGATTGTTTTATATGTGGCAATGGATAATCCCAAAAACTGTGTTCAATATGGTGGAACGACAGTGGCTCCAATTGCTCGTAAAATGCTAGTGGATATTTTACCAAGTATGGGAATTGAAAAAGTAAGTAAACAAAAAGAAAAAACATATACTTATATGGATGTTGAATCAATCAAGGTAGAAAATTATGTTGGTAAATCTAAAAGTGAAGTCAGCAATCCTAAATTAAAATTTGAATTTATTGGTGAAGGTGATAAAGTAATTGATCAGTTACCACGAGTTGGGGAATCTGTTGAAGCAGGATCAACTATTGTTATTATGTTAGGAAAGTAAAAAAGCAGGAAACTGCTTTTTTGCTTTGTAATTTGGGGACAATTTGACATTTTATAGTGTTTATAATATTATAATATCAATGTTATTTATAAGGAGATATGATTAATTGTGGACCCGAGTCAGATAGTTAATATTGTTGTATTTATTATTTTAATATGTTTATCTAGTTTTTTCTCGTGTACAGAAACAGCGTTTTTATCAGCAAATAAAATCAGGATGCGTAATTTGGCTGAAGAAGGGGATCGTCGAGCTAAAAAAGTAGAAAAACTTTTATCAAATACAGATCGTTTGTATAGTTCGATTTTAGTTGGTAATAACTTAGTTAATATTGGAGCGTCTTCATTGACTACTTCAATTGTTATTTCAATCTTTGGTAACTCAGCTTCATTAGTTGCTGCAGCATCAGGGGTAGTTACTTTGTTGATTTTGGTATTTGGAGAAATAACACCTAAAACATTTGCTACTAAAAATGCTGATCGAATAGCTCTGTTTATGTCGGGATTTGTTTCATTCATTTGTTTTATATTTACACCAGTAGTTTTTTTATTGAATATTATTACTGGATTTATAATTAAACTATTAGGTGGTAATAAGGATAATGGACCGACAATGACTGAAGAAGATCTCAAAACAATTGTAACTGTTGGTCATGAAGAAGGGGTATTGGAAGAAGAAGAAAAAGAGATGATTCATAATGTTTTTGAATTTGGTGAAACCGAAATCAAGGAGATTATGACACCGAGAATCAATGTTGATAGTATTCCTGATGATTGTAGTTATCAAGAATTAATGGAAATATATAAACGTGGACAATTTTCTAGATATCCGGTACATAGTGAAAGCTTTGATGAAATTGTTGGGGTATTAAATGTAAAGGATTTATTATTCTTTAATATTGATCCAGATGAATTTGAAGTTAAAGATTACATGCGTGATACATTTGTTGTTTATGAATTTAATGAAGTTGGCGATGTTTTTGCCGCTATGCGTAAAGAACATGTTTCATTAGCGATTGTTTTAGATGAATATGGAGTTATGAGCGGGATTGTAACTTTTGAAGATATCGTCGAAGAAATTGTTGGTGAAATTGATGATGAATATGATGATGAAGACGACGATATGATAATTAAATTAAGTGAAAATGAATTTTTAATTGATGGTAGCTTGAATTTAAATGAAGTTAATGATAAAGTAGGAACGGATTTTGATTCTGAGGATTTTGAATCGATTGGTGGCTTAGTTCTTGGTGAAGTTTCGGGAGTGCCAGAAATTGATGAAGAAGTCCAAATCGATAATGTCTTATTTAGAATTGTAAAAATGCATAAAAATAGGATTGCTCAATTAAAAGTTACTATTTTAGAAGAAGAGGAAGAAGGAGAGCATCGCTAAGATAGCTTTCCTTTTTTAAAGGAGATGTGTAGGATGAATAAAAATATTGAAATAAAAAAAGTTGGGATCAATGGAGAAGGAATTGGTTATTTAGATCGTAAGATCGTATTTGTACCTGGAGCATTACCAGGAGAAGAAGTTGTTGTAGATATTGTTAAAAGAAATAGAGGATATAGTGAAGGAAAATTAGTGAAAATTTTAAAACCGGCTAAAAACCGAGTTAAACCACAATGTTTTCTATATGATAATTGTCAAGGCTGCAATATGATGCATATGACTTATTTATCACAGTTAAAAGAAAAAAAAGAAGCAGTTCGAGAATCAATTAGAAAATATAGTGAATATGATTTATCAAAAACTGTTTTTAAAGATGTGATCAAAGCTGATAAACAAACTGGTTATATTACTAGTGTTAATTTACCAGTTGTTCGATTTAAAGATAAAATCACATTTGGTATTTATCAACGTGAAAGTAAGTATTTAACAGTTATGAATCGCTGTTTAAAACACCATCCTTTGATTAATCAATGTTTGAATGATTTGGAAACAATTCTTACAAATGAAGATTGTCGAGTTTATAATGATAAATTTAAAACAGGACTTAGATTTTTAAAAGTAAAATTAGTTGAAGATAAAATTCAATTAGTTTTCATTACTGGTCGTGATGGTTTAAGTGATCAAACAGTTAAACAGATCAGTCAATTACCGTATGTTGCTGGAATATTTATGTCAGTAAATACATCTAAGTATCAAGAGTTTGATGAAACTGGTTATTCAAAGTTATATGGGTCATCACGTTTAGAAATGTATCATGATGATAAAAAATATTTAGTAGGTATTAAAACTAAATTACCTGAAAATATTGATATGATGTGGAAAGAAAATCAAATTGTTAAAACAATGGTTAAAGATAGCCAGAAAATAATTTCAATTAATTGTAAAGCAGGATTTTTAGAGTTAAATTTAGACCAGGAAGAAATTATTGCAATTGATGAAAAGAAATATCATATTGAAGATGCTAAATTAAATGTTAAGTATTTAAATCGTGATAATGTTAAATTTATCGCTGGAAAAGTAGATGAAAGAATAGTAACTCACGCTAAAAAGAAAATTTATGATACTTTAATTATTCATGGTGATCGAACAAAAATTAGTGAAAGAATTATTAATACAATTAAAATAGCACGTTTTAATACAGTTATTTATATTAGTCAATCACATTCATCATTAGCTAAAGATATTGCTGAGTTGGATAAAAGTTATGATATTGAACGAATCGCTGGTTTAGATACATCTTGTCATAATACTTATTTGACAACGATTGTAAAATTAGTTCGTAAAGCAAGATAGAAGGAGGAAAAGTAAATGGAAATTAAATATCAGCCACATGGGGTATGTTCAAGACAAATTATTATTGATGTTGAAGATGGCATTGTAAATAGTGTTAAATTTGTAGGGGGATGTTCAGGAAATACTCAAGGTGTAGCAGCATTGGCCAAAGGTATGAAGGTTGATGATGTAATAGATCGTTTAGAAGGGATTCGCTGTAATAGTAAACCAACAAGCTGTCCTGATCAATTAGCTAAAGCTTTAAAAGAAAACGCAAGATAGTGGAAAGCGATTTCCACTTCTTTTCATTTTATCGCTAAATTAACATATAATATCATAGGTGATTATATGTTGATTAAAATAAAAAAATTACAATTAATTTGTGGAATAATCTTATTGATGCAAGTATTATGTCCAATGTGGATTATTCCTTTTCATTTATTAGCAGTAATATTATCAATTGTTATTATTGGCTGGCAAAAGAAATTTTGTGTCTTACAAGTACAATATCATTACTATATTTTAATTCTTTATGCCTATCGAATCTGGTTATTAAATTGTCCGGCTTGGGATATTTTTAATACCTTATATTTATGTTTGTGTCTTTATTTAGCAATAATGATCATATTGTTTTCGTTTCGGGCAATTTTGTAATATCTTTTTAAATAGCTTATTTAGTGGTATAATAGAAACAGTATGAAAGGATGTGGAGATGATGCTAGGACATTTACAAGTTTATAGTTCATATAGTTTTCAAAATAGTACTATATTGATTGATGAGTTGGTTAAGAAAGCTAGTGATCTCCATTTTGAGGCACTAGCTTTAACTGATAAAGACAATATGTATGGGGCAATAGAGTTTTTTAAAGCTGCTAAAAAATATGGAATTAAACCAATATTTGGAATTGAAGCTAGTGTTTTAATTGAAAGTGAAGTTTATCCATTGTTATTATTAGCTAAAGATACTGCTGGATACTTTGATTTGGTAAGAATTACTAGTGAAATTTGTCTAAGTGATAAAAAAGCTATTCCATTATCATATTTAGCGATGCATCAAGAGCATCTTTTTGTTATTTCAGCTTGTAAAGAAGGAATTATTGAACGTCTTGTTTTAAAAGAACTAGATTCTCAAGCCCTCCAATATATAGAGTTATTTAAAAAGTCTTTTAAAAACTTTTTTATTGGGATTCAAAATCATCATTTAGCTTTACAACAAAAACTAAATGAAAAATTAATCGCACTAGCGACAATAGAAAATGTTGAAATATGTGTAACCAATGAAGTACGTTATTTAACACCTGATGAAGCTTATACTTTAGATTTACTACAAGCTTCTTCAAGACAAACAACATTAGAATTAAATCATCAAGTATTAACAGATCAATTATATTTAAAATCTAGTTATGAAATGAATAGTATGTTTGATTTAAAATATATTGAAAATACTAATAGAATTATTAGTTTATGTAATGCAACAATTCCTACTGATTGCATGTATTTGCCTAAATATCCAGTTCCTAATAATGGTAAGGCTAGTGAATATTTAAAACAATTATGCTTTGTAGGTTTAAAAAAACGTTTTAAAGGTAGTGAAGTACCACATAAATATTTTGAACGTTTAAACAAAGAGTTACAGGTAATCAATAAAATGGGATTTGATGATTATTTTTTAATTGTTTTTGATTATGTGCGTTACGCTAAAAAAAATAAAATAATAGTTGGTCCAGGCCGGGGCTCTGCTGCTGGTAGTTTAGTAGCTTATGTTTTAGGTATTACTAATATTGATCCTTTAAAATATGATTTATTATTTGAACGTTTTTTAAATGAAGAAAGAATTAGTATGCCGGATATTGATATTGATTTTCAAGATGATCGTCGTGATGAAGTAGTTGAATATGTAGCTCAAAAATATGGTCATCAACATGTGGCTCAAATTGTTACATTTTCAACCTATGGACCAAAGGTGGCTATTAAAGATCTAGGTAAAGTATTAAAAGTGCCATTGCCACGTTTAGAATTATTGGCTAAAAATATCCCGACTGATTCTAAGAATCGAAAATCGGCAAGAGAAGTTTATGAAACATCTTATAATTTTCAAAATATGGTTAATAAAGATCAGGCCTTATCTAAGATCATGCCTTCAGTTTTTATTGTTGAAAAATTACCACGTAATATTTCGACCCATGCTGCTGGTGTGGTTTTATCAAATGAACCGTTAAATCAGATCGTGCCCTTAGTTAAAGGACCAAATGATGGTGTTGTTACTCAGTATTCTAAAGATTATATTGAAGATGCTGGTTTATTGAAAATGGACTTTTTAGGTTTGAAGAATTTAACGATGATTGATCATATAATCAAAGATATTGAAAAGAATTATAATATTAAAATAAATATTAATGAGATTGATTTTAATGATCAAAAAACTTATCAAATGATAAGTCGCGGTGAAACATTTGGGATTTTCCAATTAGAGTCATCAGGAATGAAAAATTTGCTTGTTAAAATGAAATGCGATTGTTTAGATGATATGATTGCTGCAATAGCATTATATCGTCCCGGACCAATGGCTAATATTCCATTATATATTGCTCGTAAAACTGGTAAAGAACCAGTTACTTATCCATTACCTTGTTTAAAACCAATTTTACAATCTACATATGGAATTATGATATACCAGGAACAGATAATGCAAGTTGCCCAAAGAGTTGCTGGGTTTTCGCTTGCTAAAGCAGATATCTTGCGTAAAGCAATGTCGAAAAAAACGGCGAGTTTGATGCATTCAATGCGCAATGAATTTATTGAAGGTGGTTTAGCTAATGGTTTTAGTCAAGATGAGGTTGAAGAAATATATAATTTAATTGAAAAATTTGCTGATTATGGTTTTAATAAAGCCCACTCAGTTGCTTATGGTTATGTTGCTTATTATTTAGCTTATTTGAAAGCTAACTATCCATTAGAATTTTTTAGTGCCTTGTTATCAAATGGCCAAAGTAGTGATTCTAATAAAATTAATTGTATCCAGGAAGCTAAAAAGTATGGCATTAAAATTTTGCCGCCATCAATTAATTATTCAACTAATCGTTTTAAAGTAGAAGATGGTAATATTCGTTATTCATTAATGGCGATAAAAAATGTTGGTTATGCTGGATATCAAGCGATTGTTGAACAAAGAAATAAAGGTTTGTTTAAAGATATTTTTGATTTTATTTCCCGAATGGAAGCAAGCAAGGTTAATAGTAAAATGTTAGAAAGTCTAATTATGGCTGGAGCATTTGATGAGTTTAAATTAAATCGAATGACCATCAAAGAAAATTTACATAAAATCATGGAATACGCCGAGTTGAAAAATACGATTGGTATTGATGAACCGCCAATTTTGACAATTGTCAAAGATAATAAAATGAAAGTTTTAGAAGAAGAAAAAATGGTTTTGGGTGTTTATTTATCGATGCATCCAATTGCTTTGATAAAACAAAATTTAGATGTTAAAATTGTTGACGTAAATCAATTAAATAGATATATTAATCAAAACGTTCGATTGGTCTTAAATGTTACCCGAGTAAAAGTAATTGTTGATAAAAAAGGACAAGAAATGTGTTTTGTTGATGGAAGTGATGAAACCGGAACAGTTGATGGAGTTGTTTTTGCTTCTAATTTCCAGGCTTTAAAAAAGGTTTTAGTACGTGGTAATATTTATTTAATCGAAGGTAGAGTTAATTATCGTGATAAATTATCATTAGTAATTAATCAAGCTAGAAATATACGCTAAGAAAGGAATATATAGATGAAAGAATTAGTATTAATAGATGGTAATTCATTGTTGTATCGGGCTTATTATGCAACGGCAGCAATGGGAAATTTAATGATGAATAAAGATGGAATTCCAACTAATGCTGTTTTTGGTTTTGCTAATATGCTTGAAAGTGTTTTAAAAGGAAATCCTGAATATCTAGTAGTAGCTTTTGACTATGGAAAAAAGACATTTAGAAATGATTTGTTTGAAGTTTATAAGGGAACTAGAAGTGCTACGCCAGATGAACTTGTATGTCAGTTTTCAATGATTAGAGAATATTTAACTGCTCATGGTATTAAATACCAGGAAGTTGAAGGCTATGAAGGTGATGATGTTATTGGAACGATTGCTACTCTTGCAAGTAAAAACCGTTTTAAAGTCAGCATTGTTACAAGTGATAAAGATATGTTGCAATTAGTGACTGATGAAATAAGTGTTTATTTAACTAAAAAAGGAGTTGGTGAATTAGAAAAAATTACACCGGCTAAATTTAAAGAGATGTATGGTTTAATTCCTGATCAAATGCGTGATTTAAAAGGTTTGATGGGAGATAAATCTGATAATATTCCTGGTATTCCTGGTGTTGGTGAAAAAACTGCTTTAAAGTTATTAAAACAATATCATACTGTTGAAAATTTAAATGATCATCTTGATGAATTAAAAGGTAAGATGGGTGAAAAAATCCGTAATAATATTGATCAAGGGTTGTTATCGAAAAAAATTGCAACAATTATCAAAGATGTACCAATAGAAATTAATCTAGAAGATTATCGTTACAATGGACATGATTATAATGAATTAGCTGATTTTTATCGTCATTATGGTATGAATTCATTGTTAAAAAGAATGTCTATGAATAATGAAGAAGCAAATCCAATTAAAGAAGTTCCAGTTGAAATAGTAAAAAATTTACCAGTTATCAAGCGTGATAGTGCTTTAGTCGTTGGGGTTTATGATAGTAATTATCATCGCTCCATGATAGTTGGATTTGCAGTTTATAATGATAGTGAAGCTTATTATATTGGTATTGAAGATGCATTGAATTGTGCTAATTTTAAAGATTTTATTGCTTCTAATGAAATTGAAAAATATGGCTATGATATTAAAAAATGTATCAATGCTGCTAAATGGCATGGTTTAGAAATTAATAATTATGTTTTTGATTTACAGTTAGCATCATATATCTTAAATCCAAGTTTAAAAGATGAAATTCGTAGTGTTTGTGAATACTATGAATATTATGATGTCTATTATGATGAAGAAGTATATGGAAAAGGGGCTAAAAAGAAAGTTCCCGAAACAAGTAAAGTTGCTGATCATTTAATTAAACAGGCTAAAGCAATTTATTGTTTAAAAGATAAAGCAATTGAAAAACTAAAACATGAAAATCAATATGAATTATATAAAGATGTTGAAATGCCTGTTGCTAAAATTTTAGCTAAGATGGAATATCAAGGAGCTAAAATTGATTTAGATGTTTTAAAACAATTACAACAACAATTTGGTAGTGAAATTAAAATTTTAGAACAAGAAATTCATCAGTTAGCTGGTAAAGAATTCAATATTGCCTCACCAAAACAGTTAGGTGAAGTATTGTTTGTTGATTTAGGCTTGCCAAATGGTAAAAAGACTAAAACTGGTTATTCGACTTCAGTAGAAATTTTAAATAAAATCAAAGAATTCCATCCAATCGTTGATAAAGTTTTAAAATATCGAACATTAACTAAATTATATTCAACATATATAGTTGGTTTGCAAGATCAAGTATTTGTTGATGGTAAAATTCATACTATCTATAATCAGGCGTTGACGCAAACAGGAAGATTGTCTTCAACTGATCCTAATTTACAAAATATTCCTGTTAAAACTCCAGAAGGAAAATTGATTCGTAAAGCGTTTATACCTGAAAATGATTATTTAGTATCTTTTGATTATTCACAAATCGAACTTAGAGTATTGGCTCATTTAGCTAATGTTAAATCATTGATCAAAGCATTTAATGAAGATAAAGATATCCATCGCCACACTGCTAGTGAAGTTTTTAATGTACCAGAAGATCAAGTTGATAGTACAATGCGTCGAAACGCTAAAGCTGTTAACTTTGGAATTATTTATGGTATGTCTGATTTTGGTTTAGCTGAACAAATTGGAGTAAGTGTAGCGCAGGCTCGTGAATTTATTAAAAGTTATTTTGAAAATTATCCAGAAATAAAGACCTATATGGATAATAATATTGCTTTTTGTAAAGAACATGGTTATGTAACGACAATGTTGAATCGTAAACGTTTTATTCGTGAAATTAATGAAAAAAATTATATGCGTCAGGAATTAGGAAAACGTTTAGCGATGAATACGCCAATTCAAGGCTCAGCTGCTGACATTATTAAACTAGCAATGATTAAAGTGGATCATTTATTACAAAAGCATAATTTAAAATCGAAGATGATTTTACAAGTTCACGATGAATTGATTTTTGATGTTTATCACGATGAATTACAAGAAGTAATGGAAGTAGTATCTAAGGGAATGAGCAGTGCTATTAAGATGAATGTAGAATTAAAATCAGAAGGAAGTTATGCTGTTAATTGGTATGAACTTAAATAGGAGATAAATATGCCGGAATTACCAGAAGTTGAAACTGTAAGAAATACGTTAAAGAATTTTGTTTTAAATAAAAAAATAGAATCAATTGATGTAATTTACCCTAAAATTATTGAAGATGATGTTGAAACATTTGTTAATAGCTGTATAAATCAGACAATTAATGATATTGATCGAGTTGGTAAATATTTAGTTTTTAAACTTGATAACATTGCCTTTGTATCTCATCTTCGTATGGAAGGAAAATATCATTACGTCGATAGAAATGAACCTGTAAATAAACATGATCATATTATTTTTAATCTTGATAATGGTAAGCAGCTAAGATATAACGATACTCGTAAATTTGGTCGTATTAAATTAGTAAGTTTACAAAATTATCGAAATGAATTACCACTTTCAAAACTGGGGCCAGAACCGTTTGATGCAACTTGTAATGAATTATATGAAAAAATACATAAAAGTAAATTACCAATTAAACATGTTCTTTTGGAACAAAATATTATTGCGGGAATAGGAAATATATATGCTAATGAAATTTGTTTTGCAATGGGTCTAGATCCTAATACTCCAGCATCTAATTTAACTAAAAAGAGTGTTCAAGAATTAATTGATGTATCATGTAAAATCTTAAATGAGGCCATCAAACAAGGCGGAACGACTATCCATTCTTTTTCGGCTAATGGCATAGATGGATTATTTCAAGTTAAATTAAAAGCTCATATGCAAAAAATTTGTCCGATTTGTAACGGTCCTATCAGCAAGATTAAAATTAAAGGACGAGGTACTTATTATTGTCCTCATTGTCAAAAAAGAAGACGTTAAAAGATTAATTGCAGGCACCTATGTTTTATAGGAGATTAGCGATAATAAAGGAGTAGATAGAAATGAAGGTTTATGGAATAACCGGTAGTATTGCTACTGGTAAAAGTACTGTAACAAATTATCTTAGAGAAAAAGGTTATTTAGTTGTTGATAGTGATAAACTAGCATATGATGCTTTGACTATTGATGAAGATTGTATTGATCGTGTAAAAAAACGATTTGATTTACATGGTGATACAATTGATCGAAAAGCTTTGGGAAGAATTGTTTTTAATGATCCAATAGCTAAAAAAGATCTTGAAAATATTATTCATCCTTATGTTATAAATAAAATCAAAGAAACGATCCATAATAATCAAAACTTAAAAATAATTTTCTTAGATATTCCTTTATTATTTGAAAGTAATTTAGAGTATCTTTGTGATAAAATTATTGTAGTATATTTAAATTATCAAGAAGAAGTAAAAAGATTGATGAAACGTGATAATATTGATGAAAAATATGCTAAAATTATAATTAGTAATCAAATGAATATTGAAGATAAAAAACGATTGGCTGATATTGTTTTAGATAATAATAAAAGTTTAGAAAATTTATATCAACAAATTGACTTAATGCTGGAAGGAAATAGTAATGAATGAATTAATGATATCTGATTTATATACTGTCAATGCTACTTATCCGTTAGATTCAATCCATTTAAAAACTATTAATCTTTTATATCAGCCATTGATTGGAAATCAGGCATGTAGTTTATATTTAACACTTTATAGCGAATTGGATCAGTTATCATTAACAAAAGCTGCTAGTTTGCATCAGCGTTTAAGTAAGCTTACTGGTTTTTCATTAATTGAAATAAAAGAAGCAAGCTTAAAGCTTGAAGCAATTGGCTTAATTGCTAAATATGTTAAAGATGATGATAATAAACGGATTTATTGTTATTCACTGAAAAGTCCATTAACACCAGCTAAATTTTTTAACCATGCTATTTTAGGACCATTATTATTAAAACGTTTAGGTAAAGAAGAATTTAATCGAACTAAATTATGTTTTAAGTCATCGGCATATCATTTAGATGGATTTCAGGAAGTTACAGCTAAATTTACTGATGTTTTTGATATTAATTTAATGGATAATAATGATAAGGTATTAGTTGAAAAAGATTATTTTGGTATTGAATATGGTAAGGTTGATAGTGACTATGATATGGAATTATTTTACCAAGGCTTAGCTGATTATCAAATAAAAACATCATCAATTACCAAAGATGATCAGGAATTAATTAAACAATTAGGAACAATGTATCGAATTAATGCGTTAGATATGTTATCTCTTGTTAAAGAGTCAATTGTCGATGATAAAATAATTCAAAAAGAACTAATTCAAAAATGTCGTAATTACTATGATTTAAAAGTACCAGAAACATTTAAAGAAATTTATCATCGCCAGTCTGTTACTTATAAAAGTAATTCTAGTAATGACGCATTGAATCAACATATTCATTATTTAGAAAGTGTTAATCCATATCAGTTGTTAAAAGATAAACAAGGTGGTCGTGAACCATTAAAGCGTGATTTACAAACGGTTGAGTCAATCATGACTTCTTTGTATTTAGAACCTGGTGTGATGAATGTTTTAATTGAATTAACATTGTCACAATGTGATAATGCTTTATCAAGAGCCTTTATGCAATCAAGAGCTTCTCAATGGAAAAGAAAAAAGATCAATACAGTAAAAGAAGCAATGGATGAGGCAAAAGTGTATATTAAATATCGTAAAGGTAATTATGTAGAACCAGAAAATGAATCATCAGATACAATAATTGATAATGATAGTGTTGATGAAAATGAATTAGATGAATTTTTAAGTCAATTTGAATAGGAGGGCAAGATGAGAAATATCCAGAATCTTAATTTATTTGCTAGTGATGAAAGTTTTAAGAAAAATAAAGAAAATAGTATTAATGACTTGATGAAAGATAATAATATTATTAAAGTTTTACAGGAATTCAATCTAACTCGTCGGGACATTGAAGAAAACTGGATTGAATTTCTAGATTATAAAGAAGATTTAGATAGCTGTATTGGCTGTAAATCATTGCAATCTTGTCCAAAAATTTCTAAAGGAATGGTACGCTGTTTTAATTATTATAATGGAGAAATTAGTTTATCGTTACAGCCATGTCATTTTGGTCAGTCATATTATGCTGATCAAAAGATATTAAGTGATATTTTATTGAAAAATATTAGTGATAAAATATTACTTACTAAACCTAGTGATTTGACGATCATAAAAGATCCTGAAAGTAATGGTAAAGCAGTTGTTAAAATATTAAGTGATTATATTAAAAATCCTGAAAATAAAGGTATTTATTTATATGGTCAAGGTGGTTGTGGTAAAAGTACATTGATGGGATTTTTAATTCGCTGCTTAGTAACTAAGGGGTATAAATGTGGTTTTATTCATTTTCCAACGTTTCTTATGGATATTAAAGCCTCATTTGGAAATGAGGGAATAAATAATTCAATTGAATTAATGAAAAATCTTGATTATTTAGTAATCGATGATGTTGGTGGTGAAAACGTTACCCCTTGGTCTCGAGATGAAATATTATCGGCAGTTATCGCCTATCGTTTACAAAATCAAAAGGCAACATTTTTTACAAGTGAGTATTCATTAGAACGGTTAAAAAAGATTTATTCTTTAAAAACTGGCGATAAAGAAAATGTTGAACGATTGATTTCTAGAATGAAAGCGATTAGCAAACCGGTTGAATTAAAAGGGAGGGATTTAAGGTAAGATAATAATGTAAAAATATATGGAAACATCATAATTTTTGTGTTAAAATGTCTTGGAAATTAATATGTAGTAGAGGAGGAAAGATAATGGTTAAATGTATTGGTGTATTAACTTCCGGTGGAGATGCTCCTGGAATGAACGCTGCTGTTCGTGCGGTTGCAAGAACATGCTTGAATAAAGGAATTGAAGTCTACGGTGTTCGTTTAGGATATAAAGGATTACATGAAGGAGATTTTATTAAATTTGATCGACATAGTACTCGTAATATTATTAATTTAGGAGGAACTATGTTAAAATCAGCACGTTTTCCTGAATTTAAAGATCCTGAAGTAAGAAAAGCTGCTATTGAGCAAATGAAAAAAGTAGGAATGGAAGCTTTAGTAGTTATTGGTGGCGATGGTAGCTACAATGGTGCTTTAAAACTTACTGAAATGGGAGTTAACTGTATTGGAATACCAGGAACTATTGATAATGATATTCCGGATACAGATTATACAATTGGATTTGATACAGCATTAAATACAATTGTTGATGCATTAGACCGCTTAAGAGATACATCTGGTTCTCATCAACGCTGTACGATTCTTGAAGTAATGGGACGTCGTTGTGGGGACCTTGCAATCAATGCTGGTATTGCAGCAGGCGCAGAAATGGTTATCACTAGTGAAATTGGATTTGATGAGGCAAAAGTTATCGAAAGATTAAAAGCTTCTAAAGCATCTGATAAAAAACATGCTATTGTAGTAATTACTGAACATATTACTGATGTTCATGAATTGGCTAAAAAAGTCGAAGCCGAAACTGGATTTGAAACACGAGCAAATGTTTTAGGACATATGCAAAGAGGGGGACGTCCTTCAGCACGCGATCGCGTTTTAGCTTCTAGAATGGGTGTTTATGCAGTTGAATTATTAGAAGCTGGTAAAGGTGGGCTTTGTGTTAGTGAAGTTCATGGTGAAATCAAAGGTTTAAAAATCGAAGATGTATTGTCACATAAACGGACAACTGATTATGGTATTTACGAAGATGCAATGAAGCTTCGTTAATATAAATTTAAAATTAAATGTAAGGTGAGGAAATAGGATATGGTATTTGCATTGAAAGAAAGAAAAAAGAAAACAAGAATTGTATGTACGATTGGACCTGCTAGTGAAGATGAAAAAATGTTACGTAAATTAATCTTAGCAGGGATGAATGTTATGAGATTAAATTTTTCTCATGGTGATTTTGAAGAACATGGTGGAAGAATTAAAACTGCTCGTAAACTTGGAAAAGAATTAAGCAAAAATATTGCAATTTTATTAGATACAAAAGGACCAGAAATTAGAACTGGAAATTTTGTTGGGGGACAAACAGAATTTAAAAAAGGTCAAGTTTCTGTGATTACAACAGAAGATATTGAAGGAACAAGTGATCGTTTTACAATTACTTATAAAGAATTATACAAAGATGTTAAACCTGGTGGTTTCATTTTAGTAAATGATGGTCAAGTTGAATTATTAGTTGACCATGTTGAAGGTGAAGATATCGTTTGTGTATGTGCTAACGATGGTATTGTTAAAAATAAACGTGGAATTAACGTTCCTGGAATTAAACTTGGATTTGATTATTTATCTGAAAAAGATATTGCTGATATTACTTTTGGATGCGAACAAGGTGTAAACTTTATCGCTGCATCATTTGTTAGACGTGCTCAAGACGTATTAGATGTTAAAAAATTATTAATTGAAAACGGACATCCTGAAATTCAAATCATCGCTAAAATCGAAAACAGCGAAGGTGTAGAAAACATGGATGAAATCTTAAAAGTAGCTGATGGAATCATGGTAGCTCGTGGGGACTTAGGTGTTGAAGTACCTGCTGAAGATGTACCATTAATCCAAAAAGAAATCATTAAAAAATGTCGTGCTGTTGGTAAAGTAGTAATTACTGCTACTCAAATGTTAGACAGTATGCAAGAAAACCCACGTCCAACTCGTGCTGAAGTAAGTGACGTTGCTAACGCTATTTTTGATGGAACTGATGCAATTATGTTATCAGGTGAATCTGCACAAGGTAAATATCCAGAAGAAGCTGTAATGACAATGACAAAAATTGCATTAAAAACTGAAGAAACTTTAGATTATGATGCATTATTAAGAAAAGCAATTAGAACAGCTCCAGAAGACCCATCTGAAGCAATCTGTATGTCAGTAGCTGAAATCGCTTCTAAATTCAGTGTTGCTGCCATCATCGTTTATACTGAAAGTGGTTCTACAGCAAAACGTGTATCACGTTATCGTCCAGAATCAATGGTTATTGCTGCTACTCCATATGAACCAGTTACTCGTTCATTAGCTTTAAACTGGGGTGTAAAAGGTGTTGTATGTAAACAAATGCGTGATCGTGTAGCACAAATTGAATATGCACAAATCTTAGCAAAAGAAAATGGTGTTGAACCAGGTGAACAAATTTTAATTACTGCTGGTACTCCAGGTGTTGGTGGAACTACTAGCTACTTAGAATTAATCACAGTAAAATAATTTAAATTAGAGCAATGAAATCGTTTTTACGAAAGTAGTTGCTTTTTTTGTGTCGAATCAGGTAATTTGTTTTTTCTTTCTATCTAAGATAAAATAGGTTATAATGTAGGCGGTGATAGATATGAAAAAGAAATATATGCAACATTTAATTGTAAGTATTGTATTTGCAATTATTGTTTCGACAACTTTATTTTTTATGTATGACAGTTTTAAATTTCAAACGTTTGGCGAAATAGTATATTATGATTATATATTATCTGGTTCAAATGATTTCGTAACAATGGAAAATGTTGAGGTTTACTGTGATCAAGATAATTTTTATTTAAATGATGGGCGAATTTTATTTACAGATAGCAGTATTCTTTCACAACAGACACCTACAATTAAATTAGAATTGTCATCAGATGAAAAGAAATTCAATCATGAATTTACGCTTGATAATTATGATCAAAATAATTTAATTTATTCTTTCAATAATTATTCTAGTAAAACAGATGGTATTAATTTAGATACTATCAAAACAGCTACTTTAACTGTAGAAGCTAATAATCAAGAGCTTACTAAGTTAAAATTAGATATTACACCATTAGATCGTTTAGAAGGTTCAAATAGTGAGTATCGAATTGAAAATGCGGCAATCTCAAAGTCTATGATTCGTCTTGGTTCTTTAAAAACATCGAATGATAATGTTTTTAAAGATTACTCAGATGTTTCATTAGAATACCGTTATCTAAAGGATAAAAAAGGAGATCCTAAGGATAATGATAATTATGTTGTTTTCCATAAAATCAGTGGAACTACTAAAGAATTAATAAATAATGATGATTATGGTACATATAACTTAGAAGATGATGATATTGATTTAAAGAATGAAAAATTAAGTGTAGTTGTTATTTTGAGTAATGGTGATGATAATCAATATGCTTTTGCAATTGATTTAAATGTTCAAGAGGCGGGTGATTATTATGGATAAAATAAAAAAAGATTTTATAGTTTTTTATTTGATTCGTAATGCCGTTGCTACTTTTGTAATTACGTGTATTAGTTTTATTTATAGCTTAATGGATTATTATCGAATAACTTTTTTAGGGGCACTTAATAAAACTTTTGTTGATAATTTTTATACTACTGTTTATTTTTTATTGTTATGGATCTTAAATTATTTGTTATTTGAAATTTATAAAATAATTGTTGATGTTATAAAAAGTAAAAGTAAACATCATGGTAATTTATTTATTGGCAATAAAGCAACAATTCCAGTTGGTAGTATAATACCAGTAGTTATTTTAATTATTTTACTATTGATTGATTTTAATCAATTGTTTAAAATTAACTTTGTTTTATTAATGCTATTTATGTTTGCCCGTTCAATAAAAGAAATAATTAAAGAAAGGAAAAAATAGACTCGTTGAGTCTATTTTAATAAATTGCAAAGAGTTTGAATCATATCATCTTTTTGCATTTTATTTAATGAATTATAATATTCTTCAAATAATACACCTAAGCCAGGTAAAATTGTTTCTTCTTTAGAAGCAATACCACCATCAATTATTTCTTTTAATTCCTTAGGGGTACTATTATGAAGCTTATTTAATAAAGCATTTCGAATATTCATTTAATCACTCCTCGTATAATATTATAGGGTGATTAAGAGGTTTTATACGAGTTATTATGGAAATTAGAAAAATTGAATTAAACGGACAAGTATTTGAGTATCAATTAAATATTAAACAAATAAAACGCTGTTATTTAAAAGTTGTTGCTGGAAAAATCATTGTTAATAGTGGACCGTATTTTTCTATTAATGAAATTGAGCAGTTAATTAAGGATAACCAGGATGCTGTTTTAAAACAAATCGATAATTATTTAATTAAATATGATTATTCTAATGGCGGTTTTGTTTATATTTTTAACCAGCGCTATCAAATTATTAGTTATGATTTAAATAATCGTAAGACGGTTTTTCATGATGATAAAATATATGTTTATCATCGTCAGATTCAAACAACTATTGAAATAACGCTAAAAACAATTTTAAAACAGTATATTGAAAAAAGGATCCAAGAATATTTAAAGCAAGCATTTATTTTACCAATGCCAGCAGTTGAAATAAAAAAATATAAATCTCGCTGGGGCGCTTGTTATCCTAAAATCAACAAAGTTAGTTTTAATCTGGCTTTGGTGCATTTAAATTATGAATTGATAGATTATGTAATTGTTCACGAGTTATGTCATTTTTTACAACCTAATCATTCAAAACAGTTTTATCAGGAAATCAAAAAAAGATTACCTAACTATAAACAATGTGAAAAAAAGTTAAAGGAGATAGGGATATGATTACGTCTACTAACAATAATACAATTAAAACCCTTATTAAATTAAAGCAAAAAAAATATCGAAATCAATTTGGTTATTATTTAATAGAAGGGGAACATTTAGTAAATGAAGCTTTAAAAGCCAATCAAGTAGAATGTATAATTACTACTAAGCCATTAAAAAGTAACCTTGAGGTAATTGAAGTAAGTGAAGAGGTAATGGCTAAATTAGCTTTTACAAAATCACCAACTAATATTATGGCTAAATGTAAAATTGATTCGAATAATGAGTTGATGATGAAAAAAAGATATTTAATTCTTGATGATTTACAAGATCCTGGTAATATTGGTACACTGATTCGTAGTGCTTTAGCATTTGGAATTGATCAGGTTATTTTATCTAAAAATTGCGTTGATTTATATAATGATAAATTATTACGAGCAATGCAAGGGGCTAATTTTCATATTAGCTGTATTTATGGTGATTTAACTGAAATAATTGAAAAGTTACAAGCAAATGGTGTTGTTGTTGTCGGTAGTGCTTTAGAAAATGGTCAAGATATTAGTTTAATTGAAAAAACTGAAAAAATGGCTTTTATTGTTGGTAATGAAGGTAATGGTATGAATCAAAATATTTTAGATAAATGTGATTATATTGGTTATATTCCTATTCAAACAATTGAGTCTTTAAATGTGGCAATTGCTGGAAGCATTTTAATGTATCATTTTAGTAATTGATAGAAAACTAATAGAAAATTATTGTCAAAAAGTTGTAAACAAGTTATAATATCAAGGTATAACGATAACACGTTGATAAGGACTAGTAAATAAGAAAACTGTTTTAGAGAGGAAGATAGCTGGTGAAAATCTTCTAACAGCGGCATTATTGAATTCACCTTGGAGTGCGGCTAATCACCGCCGGGTCGGCTACGTTACAGCTAATTAAGAGCATAGTTTTTAACTATGAATTAGGATGGTACCGCGAGATAATCGTTCCTATTAGGAACGATTTTTTATATTTTTAGGAGGGAAAACATGGAAAATAAATTATTGATGATTAAAGAAGAAGCATTAGCTAAATTGGAAGCATGTCAATCTTTAAAAGAATTAAATGATATTCGTGTATTTTATTTAGGTAAAAAAGGGCCGATTCAAGAAGCTATGAAATCAATGAAAAATATGGCTCCTGAAGAAAGAAAAGTATTCGGTCAAACGTCAAATTTAGTAAAACAAGAGTTATCAAAAGCGGTAGAAGAAAAGAAAGCAGCGTTAGAAAATCAAGCTATCTTAGATAAGATCAATCAAGAAAAAATTGATATTACATTACCTGGTTACAAATTAGACCAAGGAACAATTCATCCTTTATCAGCGATTGTAACTGAGCTTGAAGAACTATTTTTAGGAATGGGTTATCAAATTGCCGAAGGTCCTGAAGTAGAAACAGATTATTTTAACTTTGAGTTAATGAATTTACCAAAAGATCATCCTGCTCGTGATATGCAAGATACTTTCTATATTGATGAAAATAACTTGATGCGTACTCATACTTCACCAGTTCAGGCGCATACTTTATTAGCAGCTAAAGGAAAAGGACCAATCAAGGTAATTTGTCCTGGTAAAACTTATCGTCGTGATGATGACGATGCTACTCACTCTCATCAATTTATGCAATGTGAAGGTTTAGTAGTAGACAAAAATATTACTATGGCTGATTTAAAAGGAACTTTACAAGTATTTGCTCGTAAACTTTTTGGTGAAAAAAGAGAAATTAGATTCAGACCATCATATTTCCCATTTACCGAACCATCAGTTGAGGTAGATATTTCATGTCATAACTGCGGTGGTAAGGGATGTTCAATGTGTAAGCATACTGGCTGGATTGAAATTTTAGGTGCTGGAATGGTTAATCCAAAAGTACTTGAAATGTGTGGTTTCGATTCTACAGAATATCAAGGTTTTGCCTTTGGAATTGGAATTGAACGAGTAGCGATGCTTAAATATGGTATTGATAATATTCGTTACTTCTATAATGATGATATTAGATTCTTAAATCAATTTGGTAGAAAGGAGTAGAATAATGGATATTAGTTTAAATTTATTAAATAGATATGTGAAAGTTGATGATCAAGATCCTCAAGAATTAGCTGATAAAATTACAGCTGTTGGTTTAGAAGTTGAAGGACTTCATCAATTAGCACGTGGTAATAACATGACTATTGGTTATGTTAAAGAATGTCAATTACATCCAGATAGTGATCATTTAAAAGTATGCCAAGTAGAAGTTCGTCCTGGTGAAGTTAAACAAATTGTTTGTGGAGCACCAAATGTAGCTGCTGGTCAAAAAGTAATTGTTGCTAACCCTGGTTGTGATTTAGGTGATGGTTTTGTAATTAAAGAAAGTAAAATTCGTGGACAAGAATCAAATGGGATGATTTGTTCAATTGCCGAATTAGGACTTGATCAAAGATTATTAAAACCAGAAGATAAAGAAGGAATCCATGTATTAGATAGTGATGCTCCAGTTGGTGAAGATCCATTAGCATATATTGGTTTAAAAGATACTATTTTAGAAATTGGATTAACACCTAATCGAGCAGACTGTATGGCAATCACTTCATTAGCTTATGAAGTAGCTGCTATTTTAAATCGTGATGTTAATTTACCAGAAATTAAATCAATTGGTAATAAAGATTCTGATATTCAAGTAAAAGTAGAAACTGATTTATGTCCATTCTTTGGTGCTAAATTAGTAAAAGGCGTTACTACTAAAGAATCACCCGCCTGGTTACAAAATGCTTTAATTGCTAGCGGTATTAAACCAATTAATAACATCGTTGATATTTCTAACTTTGTTATGTTGGAAACTGGACAACCAATCCATATGTATGATTATGATAAATTAACTAAAAAACAATTTGTTGTTAAAACAGGATTTGATTGTAAAGAAGTAATGTTAGATGGTGAAGAGTATAAAATTGAACCTAACGACATTATTGTATCTATTGATGATGGTATTGGATGTATTGCTGGTGTTATGGGTTCTAATAGCACTAAAATCGATGAAAATACTGTAAATATTGTTATTGAAGCAGCAACATTTAATGGCGCAGCTTTAAGAGAAACAGCACGTCGTTTAAATTTATTGACAGATGCTTCACAACATTATATTAAAGGTGCTTTAAACACTGCTAATTCATTAAATGTTTTAGAAAGATGTGCTGACTTATTAGTTGAATTAGCTGATGCTAAAGAAGTATATAAATCTGTTACAACTGAATTAAATATTACTGATCATTATGTTGATATTACTACTGATCAAGTAAATGGTTTATTAGGTACTAATATTACTACTGATGAAATTGCTAATATTTTCAGTTCATTAAAATTTGAGTACACACTTGAAGACAATAAATTTAATGTTTTAGTACCAACATATCGTAATGATATTACAATGACTGCTGATTTAATTGAAGAAGTAGCTCGTATTTATGGATATGACAAAATTCCAGCTACCTTACCAGAAATGTCAATGACAGTTGGTAAAAGAACTGATCAACAAGCTAAAAAGCATTATTTACGTAATTTATTAAAAGATCAAGGATTACATGAAACATTAACTTATACATTAACTTCACCAGCAGATGTTGATGATTTTAATATTTTCCATAAAAATGAAACTATTAGATTAGCTATGCCTTTAGGTGAAGAACGTAGTGTAACTCGTAAATCAATTATTGGATCTTTATTACAAGTGATTAATTATAATCAGTCACATAATATTAAAGATGTAAATTTATTTGAATTATCAACAACATATTCAAAAGATACTGAGTTACAAAATCTAGCAATTGCTTGCTGTGGTGAATATAATGGATTAGCATTTAGACAAATTTCTTATCAAGCTGATTATTATTTAGTTAAAGGATTTGTAGAAACAATCTTTAAAAATTTAGGAATTGAAGGTTCAAGATATAAACTAACACCTGTTGAAACTGATAATCAATGCTATCATCCAGGTAGAAGTGCATATATTATGATTGGTAAAGAAATTGTAGGGGTAATTGGTAATATTCATCCATTAATGGAAAAGAAATATGGTGTTAAAGATGTATATGTTGTAGAATTGAACTTAACAGCATTATTAAATTTAAAAACAAGTAAAATTAAATTTAAAGATATTCCAATGTATCCTTCAGTTACTAGAGATATTGCTTTAGTTATGGATAAAGAAGTGCCTTCATATGATGTATGTCGTAAAATTATTCAGGCAAGTAAACAGTTAGTAAAAGAAACTAATATTTTTGATGTTTATGAAGGTGAACATATTGAAGCTGGTAAAAAATCTGTAGCAATTAATTTAGTTTTCCAAGATCCAAAAGGAACTTTAGACGAAGCTACTGTTAATAAAGCTATGGAAAATATTTTAGTGGCAGTTGAAAAAGAATTTAATGCAGTACTTAGAGGATAAGAGGTATATTTAATATACCTCTTAAATATTATGGGGTTATTTATGGTTGTTATAATTGTAGTAGTTATTGCAGTGATTGTTTTAATTGCAATTATTAAAAATGGATTAATGAAAAATTATTTATTTAATCAATATCAAATAGAAATAGTAGGGGTTGATCATGAACTTACAAAGGAATATATGCAGCTAAATCAAGAAAAAGCGATTGATGAGGCTACCTTTGATGATTGTGAAATGAATCTGGTTTTAAATAAGATCAATCATACTATTAGTGAAATAGGTAATGAGTATTTGTATAGTCGATTTTTTAAGAATAAAAATGATTTTAAAATGCAGGAAATAATCATTGAAAATTTAAATGATGAAGAGAAGTTAAAAAACGCATTATATATTTTAAATCGTTTAAACAAAGAATATATTCCAATATTATCGATTAAATCAAAACTTTTAAAATATCCATTTAAATTCAAATATCTATTTATTAGTTTACTAATCATTAATATATTAAGTATAATTTATACAATTTTTAATCTTGATTTCTTTTATATACCACTTTTATTATCAATTATTTGTATTTTACTTACTTTTCAATTTAATGGTAAATATGAACAGCTTGGATTACAAGTGGGAAGTATTAAAGGAATGTTATCTGCTAGTGAAAAATTGATGAAAAACGATCTTTTTCCTAAAGAACAGCATGCATCAATTAATCAGGCTATTCATTCTTTAAAATCAATGATAAGAGTCATATACTATTTTAATATGATTGAAAGTGTTGATTTTATTGGTATTTCTAGTTTGATTCGTTCAATTTTTTTAGTAGATGTAATTCAAACAGCTTGTTTACAAAAGCATATTGATGTTATTGAAAATAATGTTATAACTTTATATGAATGGATTGGTTTATTAGATACATGTATTACTATAAAATTGATTAGATCATTATATGATACTTGTATTCCTGAAGTAACTGATGAAAAAATGATTGAAATAGTAAATGGATATCATATTTTAATTGATAAACCAGTTAAAAATTCAGTTGTTTTAAATAATAATACAATAATTACTGGTAGTAATGCTTCTGGTAAATCAACTTTTTTAAAGATGTTAGGAGCAAATTTATTGTTATCAAAAGCATTGAATACATCTTTTAGTGAGAAGTTTGTTTATTATCCATATGAATTAATTACATCGATTCATATGAAAGATGATTTACAAAATGGATATAGCTTCTATGTTCAGGAAATTCGAAGATTAAATGAAATAACAGATTTAGCTAAAAATAAATGTTCTTTAATTTTGATTGATGAAATATTGAAAGGAACTAATGAAAAAGAACGATTAGTAATTGCCAATGCTATTTTAAA
Organism: Erysipelatoclostridium sp. An173; assembly: GCF_002160495.1. GTDB lineage: Bacteria > Bacillota_I > Bacilli_A > Erysipelotrichales > Coprobacillaceae > Thomasclavelia > Thomasclavelia merdavium. The sequence continues at coordinate 43,220 of NZ_NFKR01000007.1, forward strand.
ATATTTATTTAAACAAAATGCCATGACAATTGTTTCGACGCATGATATTACTTTAGCTTATAATTTTGCTAATGCTGATAAATATTGCTTTAATGATTTAAAGAAGAATAATGATATTGTTTTTGATTATTTAATTAAAGAGGGAATCTGTACTGTTGGTAATGCTGTAGCAATTGTTAAATCATTATCATTTGATCATGAAATTATTGCGGATATAGATATTGAAAAATCGGAGTAATTTTACTCCGATTTTATAATAGGGATACTTTTGTATTCCTTTTCAATTAGTGTTTGTGGCTGTTTTGATAAACATGATAAAAGCTTAGTTGCTTTAAACTCTATTTCTAAGCCAGGATGAAAATAGTTTGAATAATTAGTAACCAATAGATATTGACAGCTTTTTTTGATTTTATTTAGATAATTTTGACCAGTTTTATTCATTTTTAAAATTCGAAGATAGTTAATATCCATGGCTTGTTTAATTGTTTCTTTATCATTATTCATAAGAATATGAATTAACATTCGTTGAATTCTAGAACGAGTATATCGTTTTGAAGTCAGGCTTGATACGAATTGTTCCATATTATTAGCAGTGGCTATTTTTTCTTGAAGCAGATTTTCAATTCCTTCATCAACTAGATGAATATTTTTTAGTTCTTGTTTAGAAGAAGTAAGAATTTTATAACGTAAATATGGAAAAAAATCTTCAAAGAAATAGAATTCTTGGTAATCATTATAATTACAAAACTGATTAGAAATATCAAGATTATTTCTTAAAGCATTTCTTATAGCACTAGCCGAACTAATAGTTTCTATTTTTAAACTATGAAAGTCATTTGTTCTTTTAATACAATGAAGATTAATAGGATAATCATTATTGATAACTTCTTTTACATAAGATAAACCTAAAAGATCATTAGGGGTTGTAATAGTTTTATGCATTAATGTTGACAAGGCCTGATTACAGGCATCTGGATAACGTAAGCCAAGTTTCATTTGTTTTTTTACAAGATCATCATATTCTTCTTGATTATTTTTAATTGTAATAGCAATATCTTTAAATACATCAATATCACCATTTTCACTACCAAAGACAATATTATTGACTCCAATTTTATTTAATAAATCAATAGCACCATATGCAAAATAATCAGCACTTTGAACACTATAAATAAATGGTAACTCCACTACAATATCAATACCATTTTTAATGGCTACATTAGCTCTGGTCCATTTATCACTAATAGCTGGCTCACCACGTTGAACAAAGTGGCTAGACATAATGGCAATAGTTACATCAGGTTTTACGAGCTCTTTAGCTTGATTTAAATGATATAAATGTCCTTGATGGAATGGATTGTATTCAACTATAAGACCTAGTATTTTCATTTTCTCACCTAATCCTTTGTTAAAGTATAACACAATGAATAATAATTGTTTATTACTTTTAATTAAGTAATAAAAGACGAGCATTTAGCTCGCTTTTTGAGATAATTTTTTTATTACTTTAAAAATAGTAGAAACTATTAAAATAGCTAAAGCTAAACTAGTAGAAATACCAATCGTATTTAAAAAGCTATCTAAAAATAGTTCACTGTTTCCTTGAATACAATAAAGCATTGTTTCATATATACCGCGTCCTGGCACTAAAGGGAAACAGCCAATGATTAAAAATACTGTTGCTGGAGCTTTACAAATACGAGCTATGATTTCTGAAAATAATGCTACTACAGTCATGGCGATAAAATAAGCCAAGATATCTTCGGTATAATTTTTACTAAGCAAATAAACACCCCATCCTAATGCACCACCAAACGAAGCAATAAAAGCAAAGCGTAAATGGTGATGAATTCTAAAGATGAAGGCAAATCCGATACATGCAAAAAAAGCGCTAATACATTGAATTATTTCTGCCATATTAACCTCCTAAAATCATCATTACTGAACCAGCACCAATAGCAATAAAAGCAGCAATTAATAATGCTTCAAGCATTCTTGCAGTTCCTGAAATGTAATCACCACCCATGATATCTCTTAAACTGTTAGTAATGGCTACCCCTGGTGTTAAAATCATTAAACAGCCAATGATAATTGCCTGAGAGTTAGCAACGATTCCTAAATGATAGGCAATTAAAGCAATAGCAGTAAGTAGCATACTTGATAATAAGGTACTGACTAGATTGTTGATATCTAAATATTCCATTAACAAAATAAAAAAATACAAAATAAAGCCGATTATTATTGCTACTAGTGTTTCATTAAGACCACCACCAAAAAATGTAGCAAAGAAACCAGTTCCAATACCGTAGCCTAAAAATACTAGCAAATAATTTGTTTTGATTGAATTAATACGTTTTATTTCTGATTGGAGATAATCTATTGCTGGTTTGTTTTGACAAGCGAAACGAACCAGGTTATTTAATTCATAAATTTTTTCTAAATTAATTCGATTATGACGGCTTCTTTTTGATAAAGTGTAAGTCTGATTATCATTAATTAGAACACTTAAAGTAAAATATGATGGTAGGGCAAAAACTTCGACATTATCATAACCATAACTTTGACACATTCTGATTAATGATTCTTCTACGCGGTATATTTCAGCCCCATATTTAATTAATAATCTGCCAATTTCACCAATTACATTGATTAGTTTTTGTTCTTCCATAAGTAGTCACCTCAACCTTGAAAAGTATATCATGAATAATTGATTAATGATAGTTTAGAATGATTAATATTATTAAATTATGTTATAATTTTTTTGAGGTGATAATATGTTGAAAGGTTACTGGTATCATTTTTTAATTGATCTGCTGATAATTGAAAAAGAACAAAAAATTTATGCAATTACTCCTAAAGATGAATATCAATATATAGAAGAAAATACCCCTTTGATTCAAGAAGCAGCTAAACAATTACAGGAATATTTTAATAAGCAGCGAACAAGTTTTACTTTGCCTTTAGCCATGGAAGGTAGTGAATTTCAATTAAAAGTTTGGAATCAGTTATTAAAAATTCCCTATGGTAAAACTGCCACATATCAAAATATAGCTATGGCAATCGGAAATAAAAAGGCTTCTCGAGCTGTAGGGATGGCTAATAATAAAAATCGGATCATGATAGTAATACCCTGTCATCGTGTAATCGGCAGTAATGGCAGTTTAACGGGTTATTATGGTGGTTTAGAAATGAAGCAAATGTTATTAGATTTGGAGAAACAATAATGTTATTACAAGTATCAGGTCGCTGTGATATTTGTGCTATGTATCCAAAATGGTTGTTTAATCGGCTTAAAGAAGGTTATGTTCTCGTTCGTAATCCATATAATAATCAATTAGTTAGTCATGTTGATATTAGTCCTGATGTAGTTGACTGTATTTGTTTTTTAACCAAAGATCCTAAACCAATCATGCCATATTTAAAAACAATAAAACAAATGGGATATCAATATTATTTTATGGTTACAATAACACCGTATGATCAGGATATTGAACCTAATTTAAGAGCTAAATTAGAAATTATGAAAACATTTGTTTCGTTAAGTAAGATGATTGGTAAAAAGCGGGTAATCTGGCGTTATGATCCAATCTTATTAAATAAGCGCTATACCACAGAATTTCATTATCAAATGTTTGAAAAAATGTGTCGGATTTTAGCAAAATATACTGATATTGTAATTATTAGTTTTATTGATATTTATAAAAATATAGCTGGCAAATTTGATGAAATTGATGAAGATGATGTTTTAAAAATCGCTCAACAATTTGGAAAGATTGCTAAAAAATATCAAATAAAAATCCAAACTTGTAGTGAAAAATATCATTTGGAACAGTTTGGAATTAATCATGGCAGCTGTATTGATAAAGAATATCTTGAATCATTATTAAAAACTACTTTAAATATAAAAACAAATACTAATCGTAAACATTGTCACTGTTTAGCTAGTATTGATATAGGAGCTTATAATAGCTGTATACATGGTTGTAAGTATTGTTATGCTTGTACTAGTAATCAGATTTATAAAAACATTGGACTTCATGATGAAAATAGTCCCTTATTAATTGGTCATTTAACTGATGAAGATAAAGTAGTAAAACGGAAAGTTTGCTCTAATCAAGAAAGACAACTACAATTTGATAGCTTATAAATTTATAAAATATAGTGGAATAGGTAGGTTATTATCACATGCTATGTTATAATATTTTCGATAGAAAGGGGATAAGGTATGCTTTTAAGAAATAAAAGAAATTTAATAATCGCAGGGGTTGTAGTAATATGCTTAATCATTGTGACTGTATTTTTTATTTTCACTGGCGGTAAAAATGCTGATGATTATGTAGAGGATTATTTTGCATTACTTGAAGATAAAGATTATTCAAAAATGTATGATATGTTAAGCGATGATCCTAAAGTTGATAAAGATGTCTTTGAAGAAAGATATACAAACATTTATGAGGGTATTGAAGCACAGGATTTTTCATTAAAAATCAATAGTGTTGAAGATGATGTTGTTGATTATAGCTTAACTATGAATACTGTTGCTGGAAAAGTAACTTCTAATAATCAAGTTAAAGTAACTGATGGAAAGCTAGCATATAATGAGGCATTGATTTTAGAAGGACTTGAATCTGATTATCGTGTTCGAGTAAGCAGTGAAAGTGCTACCCGTGGACGAATTCTTGATCGAAATGGCAATGAATTAGCTACACAAGGTGAAGCTTATGAAGCTGGATTGGTTCCAGGAAAATTAAATGGTGAGGCTGATTATGAAAGAATTGGTTCTTTATTAAATATGTCAAGCGCTGAAATAAAAGATGAAATGAGTGCTTCATGGATCAAAGATGATTCTTTTGTTCCTTTAAAAGAGTTTGCAAAAGACAGTTCAGGACAAGCACTAGTTAATCAATTAATTGCAATACCAGGAGTGAAAGTAAATACTACTACAGTTCGTTATTATCCTTATGGCGAAGCTACTTCACATTTAACGGGATACTTGCAACAAGTAAATGCTGAAGATTTAGAAAAACATAAGGGTGAAGGCTATGATGAAAGTTCATTAATTGGACGAAGTGGCATTGAAGCAGCTTATGAAGCTGATTTAAAAGGCAGTAATGGTCATGAAATAAGAATTGTAGATGAGGATAACGAGTTAGTAAAAACTGTTGCTAGTAAAGATGTTGAAGATGGTAAAGATATTACTTTAACCATCGATGTTACATTGCAACAATCATTATATAATGAGTATCAAAATGATCAAAGTGCTTCAGTTGCTATGAATCCTAAAACAGGCGAAATCCTGGCATTAGTATCGACACCATCATTTTCTAGTAATGATTTTATTTTAGGATTTGACAACGAGCAATGGCAAGCATTAAATGATAATGCTAGTAAACCTTTAACTAATCGTTATCGTTCAACTTTTGTACCGGGTTCAAGTATGAAACCAATTACAGCAGCAATTGGTCTTGATTCTGGAGCAATCGATCCTGATAAAGATTTAAAGGCAGAAGATAGATGGCAAAAAGATTCTAGCTGGGGTAATTATTATGTTACAACTTTACATGCGCCAACACCTAATAATTTAAGAAATGCTTTAATTTATTCTGATAATGTTTATTTTGCTAAAGCAGCAACTAATATTGGCAAAGATGATTTAATTAGTGGTTATGATCGTTTAGAAATTGGTTCTAAAATACCATTTGAATTATCATTAAATGCTTCACAATATCAAAATAAAGATAGTGATTTTGATGACCAGCAATTAGCTGATAGTGGTTATGGTCAAGGAGAATTGTTAATGAACCCAGTTCAATTAGCTGCTATTTATAGTGCTTTTGTAAATGAAGGTGATATCATTCAACCATATTTAATTATGAATGAAAAACCAGATCAAATGTGGGTTGAAAATGCGTTTACAAAGGATACAGCTAATACAATTAAAGATGATTTAATTGGGGTAATTAGTGATAGTAATGGAACTGGACATGCTATTTATCATAATGATATTGAATTAGCAGGTAAAACAGGAACTGCTGAAATTAAAGCTTCTCAAGATGATACTACTGGAACAGAATTAGGATGGTTTACAGTAATGACAACTAATAGTGATAATCCAATCTTAATTACAACAATGGTTGAAAATGTTAAAGATCGTGGTGGTAGTGGCTATGTAGTTGATCATATGCAAGCACCATTAAATAGTTATTTATATAAATAAAAAGAATGTGCTCTCACATTCTTTTTATTTTAAAATTTCAACAATTTGACTGATGTCTTTTTTTCCAAAATAAACATCTTTATCATTGATAACCATGCATGGAACAGACATGATATTATATTGTTCTTTTAGATTTGGAAAATGTGCTAAATCAAACATCTGTGCTTCAACGTTTTTGTTTTCAATTGCAATGCGTTGTGTAGCCATTACTACTTCAGGACACATTGTACATGAAAGCGAGACAATTACTTTAATATCAATTGGTTTTTCAATACTTTGGATTTGCTTTAATATGTCTTGTTGTAACGGTTGTTTAGCTCCGGCAGTGTTATAAACAGCTATTACAAAAGAATTAAATTCGTGTCCACCTGGTATACCATGATAAGCAATATTTAAATAATTATCATCTTGATCATAAAAACTAATTGCAGCAATAGATGAAGATGAAACAACTGTATATGATAATTTATCACTTAAAGTTACAAATTCTTCTAAAAAACCTTTCATTTCATTTGCTAACTTACTACCATCATCATAGCATTTTAGAATTAAGTTTCTTTCTAATTTATCAAAAATTGGTTTTAACTGTGCTTTGATTTGTGATGAAATAAAGTAATTATTTTCGTCAACATCACTATTATCGTTATTAGTAGTAGAAGTATCATTTTTAAGTTCAATCTTTTTTGGTTTTAAATTGTGTTCTTGAACGATTGTAGGGATATATTTTTCTAATGATGTTGCTGCTTTGGCTCCATCACTTACAGCAGTAACTACTTGTCTTAAGTCTTTGACACATACGTCACCAGCTCCGTATACACCAGGACAAGAAGTTTTTTGGTTTTCATCAACTATTAAATTTCCAGTTTCGTTTAGTTCTACTTGATCTTGGAATAACGATGTTGCTGGTTGATAACCGGCAAATACGAAAACACCAAATGTATCATTATCAGGGGCTTGATATTGCCAGGTTTCTCCAGTTTTATTATTTTTAAATGTTGCTTGTTGAAGCTGATTTGTTCCATTGACAGCAACAATTTCACTATTATAATGAATATCAATTTTAGGATGCTGTTTAGCTTGATCGCTTACTTGTTTAGCGCATGTAAAATCATCTTCACGGACAATGATAGTAACTTTTCGTCCATATTTAGTTAAAAATACCGCTTCTTCAGCAGCTGCAAAACCACCGCCAATAACAAAAATATCTTTATCTGTAAAAAATTCACCATCACAAGTAGCACAATAAGCCACACCGCGACCTTGAAATTCTTTTTCACCAGGGAACCCGATTTTACGTGGATGACTACCAGTAGCTAATACAATGCCAGCTGCTTTAAATTCGCCTTTATCAGTATTTATCACCTTTACTGGCTGTTTTAAATCTAGTTTTGTTACATTAGCAATTAAAAACTCTGCCCCAAAATTACGTGCTTGTTGGTACATTTGTTCAGTTAATTCTTTACCACTTGTTTTTAAAATTCCTGGATAATTAACAACTTCTGAAGTAATTGTAATTTGACCACCAATTTTTTCTTTTTCAATAACTAATACTGAAAATTTAGCTCGTGCTAAATAAATAGCAGCTGACAGTCCAGCTGGACCGCCACCTACTATAATTGCATCATAAAGATTATTAGTCATTAAATCAGTCCTACTAAATCTAATGATGGTTTAAGTGTTTCTTCGCCAGGTTTCCATTTTGCAGGGCAAACTTCGTCACCATGTTCATAAACAAATTGACTAGCTTGTACGCGACGGAATAATTCTTCGGCATTACGACCTACATTACCAGCAATTACTTCATACATTACAATTTTACCTTCAGGATTGATAATAAAACTTCCTCTTTCAGCCATTCCATCAGCTTCAATATATACATCTAGATCTTTAGCTAATTTAGCAGTTGGATCAGCTAACATTGGGTATGTAATTTTTTTGATTGTTTTAGAAGTATCGTGCCAAGCTTTATGGACAAAGTGTGTATCGCATGATACTGAATAAATTTCACAATTGATTTTTTTGAAATCTTCGTATTTATTTGCTAAATCTTCTAATTCAGTTGGACATACAAATGTAAAATCAGCTGGATAGAAAAATAAAACATTCCATTTTCCTAATAAATCTTCTTTTTTTACTGTTTTAAATTCATTTTCATGAAAGGCTTGAGCCTCAAAATCTGTTATTTCTTTTCCTATTAATGACATAATTATTCTCCTTTTCTTTAAATAATTGTTAGACTTTTCTAACTACCTTAATTTTAACACGCGGTAATAACTAACACAAATATTATGCACTTTTTATTTTTTTATAAACTAAATAATAAAAAAAGTTCAACGAATATTGAACTATATAACGAAAATTTTTCAAAAATAAAACAAGGCTATTTTAGTAGTATTAACTACTTATTTACAGCCTTGTTTTTTATAACTTTACATGATTCACGTTCAATTAGTGTACATGGAAGAACAATTTTCATTGGTGCTGGAGAACTGTATTTGCTTAAAATATGATAAACAATACTAGCTCCATATTCTCCCATCAAAGTCGCTGGAGCATAAACCGTTGTTAGTGGGGGATTAGTAAAACTTGCAGCTTTGATATCATCAAAACCGATTAGTGAAATATCTTCAGGTACTTTAATGTTATGTTCCAATAAAGCTCTTAAAGCGCCAATTGCAATAGGATCACTAGCACAGAAAATTGCTGTTGGCAAATCTTTTTTACTAATCATTTCCACCATCATTGTATAACCAGATTCAGTAGTAAAAGCATCTTCATATAAATATGTTTCATAAGTAATGTTATGATCATTACAGTATTTGATAAATACTTCTTTTCTTGGATCAGGATAAATAGTATTATCATCAAGAAGTTCTTTTCCACCTAAAAAACCAATTTTTTGATGATTAGATAATTGAAGATAATCCATTGCTTCTTTAATAGCAGCTTCAAAATCTAAAGTAATGGTTGTATCATTACGATGTGAACTAACCATATCCAAGAATACAATTTTATTAGATATTTTCTTAAATTTGACGATTTCATCATTACTGAATTTTCCAATGCAGACAAGACCGTCAACATTTTTTAAAGCATCTAAATAATTTAAATCCGTTTTAAAAGTACGGATAACATTTATATTATTTTGCAAACAAAAATTTTCGATTCCTTGACGGATTTGTAAATAGTAAGGATCATCAATTTCTTGTTGCAAAGAATACCATTGAACGATACCAAGAGTAAAGTCACCTTTATTTGCTTTTCTTTTTTTAGTATAATTTAACTTTTTGGCAGCATTTAAAACAGCTTGTTTAGTTTCTTCTGGGACAGATAAGGTCTTATCATTGTTTAAAATACGTGAAACTGTCGCACTAGAAACATTAGCCAAATTTGCAACGTCTTTAATAGTGGCCATCATTTTCCTCCTTGATTCAAAGGTTATTATACCCTATTTTTAGTATTTATGAAAGTTTAGATGAAAGAAATTATTCAGTAATTAAGGGATTTTATTAAAAAATATGTAATATTGTGATTTGATTTGTTTTTGAAAGAGTGTAAATTTTGAAGCTAAATAAATATGTTAAAAATATATCACAATTTCATTATAAACCAAGGGTAAAGTTTAGTCAATATATCAAGTAAATATTTACTAATAATTTAGTAAAAATAATTGACATTATCTTATTATTGGATTACAATATAAATGAAAAAGGGAGGAAAAACATGATATCAATTAACTATGAAATTAACAGATTAATTCAATTTGCACTTGAAAAGAAAATGATTACTGAAGATGAGATGGATTATTCAGTAAATCTTTTATTAGATTTGTTTAAAGAAAGTGATTTTAAATATGAAGACGTAAATGAACCTTTACCTCTAGCAACTCCAATTTTAGAAAATATGCTTGATTATGCAGTAGCAAAAGAATTAATTGAAGATACAGTTACTGTTCGTGATTTGTTTGATACAAGAATCATGAATTGTATTATGCCAAGACCACATACGGTTATTGAAACATTTAAAGAAAAATATGCTTTAAGTCCAAAACATGCAACTGATTATTATTATAAATTATCAATTGCTTCAAATTATATTCGTAAAAGCAGAACAGATAAAAATATTATTTGGAAAAAATATGTAAAATATGGTGATATAGAAATTTCTATAAATTTATCTAAACCAGAGAAAGATCCTAAAGAAATCGCTAAAGCTAAAACAGTGAAATCTACCGGGTATCCAAAATGTTTATTATGTAAAGAAAACGTAGGTTTTAGTGGTGATTTAAATCGAGCAGCTCGTCAAAATCACCGAATTATTCCATTAACTTTAAAAAATGGTAATTACTATTTACAATATTCACCTTATGTTTATTACAATGAACATTGTATTGTTTTAAATAAAGAACATAAACCAATGGTAATCAATCAGGAAACTTTTGAAAACTTATTTTCTTTTTTAGATATTTTCCCACATTATATGATTGGCTCAAATGCTGATTTACCAATTGTTGGTGGTTCTATTTTAAGTCATGATCATTATCAAGGTGGTAACTATGAGTTCCCAATACAAAGAGCTGAAGTCTTAAAAACATTAACTTCAGATGATTATGAAAATACAATAATTGAAGTAATTAAATGGCCGCTTTCAACAATTAGATTAACATCAGAAAGTAAAGATGAGTTAATAGCTCTTTCAAATAAAATATTAGAAGCATGGCGCAATTATAATGCTCCAGTACTTGATATTATTAGTCATACTGGTGATACTCCTCATAATACCATTACACCAATTGCTCGTAAAAAAGGTGATAAATATCAAATTGATTTAGTATTAAGAAATAATAGAACAAGTGATCAGTATCCAGATGGTATCTTCCATCCACATCAAGAATCTCATCATATTAAAAAAGAAAATATTGGTTTAATTGAAGTTATGGGATTAGCAATCTTACCAGCCCGTTTAAAAGATGAATTACAACTATTAAGTGATTGTTTATTAAATAAGATCAATATTAAGGATTATCCACAATTAGAAAAACATTATGACTGGTATTTAAAATTATTAGATGAATTTACTATTACTGAAGATAATGTTACAGATATTTTAAAAGAAGCAGTAGCAATTAAATTTGTTACCGTATTAGAAGATGCTGGAGTGTTTAAAATGGACCAGCAAGGAATTGATGCTTTAACCAGCTTTGTAGAAATGGTTTTGAAAGGAGAATAAAATGATAAAAGTAATTGAAAAAATAGATGATCAAATAGATTTAATTCAAATGAAAAATGATAATTTAGAGATCGTTGTATCTAACTATGGTTGTACAATTGTTAAAGTTATGATGAATGATAAATCTGGAAATATTGACGATGTAGTATTAGGATATGATAACTTTTCTGATTATCAAACCAAAGATGCTTATTTAGGAGCTTTAGTTGGTCGGACAGCTAATCGAATTGGTAAAGGAGTTTTTACTTTAAATGGTACAACATATCATTTACCAATAAATAATGGTCCTAACTGCTTACATGGTGGTATTAAAGGATTTTCTTATCAAGTATTTGATTACAATATAATTGATGATAAAACTATTGAATTTAGTTATTTATCTAAAGATGGCGAAGAAGGTTATCCTGGTAATTTATCTTTTAAAGCATATTATACTTTAGAAGATAAAACGTTAACAGTTCGTTATCATGCAACTAGTGATCAAGATACAATTATTAATATTACAAATCATTCATATTTCAATTTATCTGGCGCTAAAGAAGATATTTATGATCATTTATTACTAGTTCATAGTGATAAATATGCTTGTGTTGATGGTGATGGTTTACCAACAGGAAAATTCAACGCTACTAAAGATAGTGCTTTTGATTTTAGTACACTAAGAAGAATTGGTGATCAAATTGATAGTGATGATGAACAATTAAAATTAGGTGCTGGTTATGATCATCCATTTATTTTTAATCAAGATCATGATCAAGTGGTACTATATCATGAAAAAACCGGAAGAAAATTGACAGTTAGTACAACTTTACCAGGAGCACAAATTTATAGTGCTAACTATTTAGACGGTAGAGTTGGTAAATATGGTATTGCTTATCCTAGAAGATATGCAATGTGTATTGAAACTCAAAATCTTCCTGATGCAATTAATATTGAAGAAAACCCAACTACAATTTTAAAGAAAGGAGAAGTATATGATGAAAGTACATCATATACATTTGAAGTAATAAAATAATGAAAAAAGCAACAGAATTAATCAATGATTTAAAAAATAATAAATATGATGAATTATTAAATGATTTATATGTCGATGAAAGTTTATTAGAATATCAACGTAATCGCTATGTAGCTGCTGTTGAAAAATATATTTCATTATATGGTGATAATGAAGTTGAAATTTATAGTGCTCCAGGTAGAAGTGAAGTTGGCGGTAATCATACTGACCATCAACATGGTTGTGTATTAGCTGCAGCAATAAATTTAGATGCTATTGCAGTTGTTGGTAAAACTGAACGAGAAATTAAAATTTTATCTGATGATTTTGATATTAAAGCTATTGATGTAAATGATCTAGCAGTTAAACAAGAAGAAGCTGGATCTTCTGAAGCTTTAGTTCGTGGTGTTTTAGCTAAATTAAAAGAATTAAATTATCAAATTGGTGGATTTAATGCTTTTATTACAAGTGATGTTATCATGGGAGCTGGTCTTTCTTCTTCAGCTGCCTTTGAAACAATTATTGGAACAATTTTATCAGGATTATATAATGATATGACAGTAGATCCAGTTTTAATTGCGCAAATTGGACAATATGCTGAAAATGTTTATTTTGGTAAACCATGTGGTTTGATGGATCAATGTGCTAGTTCAGTAGGTAGCTTAATCAATATTGATTTTAAAGATATTGATAAACCAGTTGTAAGAAAAGTTGATGTTGATTTTTCTAAGTTTGAACATAGTTTATGTATCGTTGATACTAAAGGATCGCATGCTGATTTAACTGATGAGTATGCAGCTATTCCAGCAGAAATGAAAAAAATCGCTAATTACTTTAATAAAGAATTTTTACGAGAAGTTGATGAACAAGAATTTTTTGATAATATCGCTAAAGTTCGTGAAATCGGTAATGACCGTGCTGTATTGAGAGCAATTCATTTATTTACAGAAAATAAACGAGTTGACTTACAAGTAGCAGCATTAAATGCTGGCGATTTTGATGAATTTAAACGTTTAATTAAAGCTTCTGGTGATAGTTCATATAAATTCTTACAAAATGTTTATGCAAATAGTGATGTTTTCAATCAAAGCGTTTCTATTGGTTTAGCAATGTCTGAAAAAATCTTAGGTGATAATGGTGTTTGTCGTGTTCATGGTGGTGGTTTTGCTGGAACAATTCAAGCATTTGTAAAAGACAGTTATGTTGATACGTATAAAACAGAAATTGAAAAAGTTTTTGGTAAAGATTCTTGCCATATTTTAAAAGTACGTAAATATGGTGGTAAAAAAGTTATTTATTAATAGTCTTTAAGGTAATGAATTTTCATTACCTTTTTAAATATGTTTTATAAAGGAAAAAATAATTTTTAGAATTCATTTGTTTTTGTGATAAGATTCGTTAAATCTAGAACTAATGAATTAGATTATATATGTTAATGGTTATAATTGGAAAAAATGGCGAAAATATAAAGAAAGAAGATGTTTTGATTGTTTAGATAAATTTATTAATGAAATTGAATTTATTGATAAATTGGTAAATAGAATTATTTGTTAACTATATTTTAATTTAAAATTGATTTAAATTTAATTTTATAGCTTGATATGGGAAAAATATTTGATTTTTTCCATAAAAAGTTAACAAAAAATATCGCAACAAAGGCGGTAATGGGATATAATAGAAATGTACGAAATTGAGAAGAAGGACGGTAATATAAGTATGTTGAAAAATAATGAAGTAAGCAAAACAAAGATAATCTGTACTATTGGACCAGCTTCGGATAATAAAAAAATGTTATCTAAATTAGTAAAAGCTGGGATGAATGTAATGAGATTAAATTTTTCTCATGGTAGTCATGAAGAACATTTAAAGAAAATTGAATTGATTACAGAAATTAATAATGAATTAGGAAGTAAAGTTGCTATCTTGTTAGATACAAAAGGACCAGAAATTAGAACTGGTAACTTTGTTGGGGGACAAACAGAATTTAAAAAGGGACAAGTTTCTGTCATTACACCTGAAGATATTGAAGGAACAAGTGATCGTTTTACAATCACATACAAAGAATTATATAAAGATGTTAAACCTGGTGGTTTCATTTTAGTTAATGATGGTCAAGTTGAATTATTAGTTGACCATGTTGAAGGTAAAGATATTGTTTGTGTATGTGCTAATAATGGAGTTGTAAAAGATAAACGAGGAATTAACGTTCCTGGAATCAAATTAGGTTTTGAATATTTATCTGAAAAAGATATTGCAGATATTACATTTGGATGCACTCAACCATTTAACTTTATTGCTGCATCATTTGTTAGACGTGCTCAAGATGTAATTGATGTAAAAAAATTATTAATTGAAAACGGACGTCCTGATATTCAAGTAATCGCTAAAATCGAAAACCAGGAAGGTGTCGAAAATATGGATGAGATTTTAAAGGTTGCTGATGGAATCATGGTAGCACGTGGGGACTTAGGGGTTGAAGTACCTGCTGAAGATGTACCATTAATTCAAAAAGAAATTATTAAAAAATGTAAAGACAGTGGTAAATTAGTTATTACTGCTACTCAAATGTTAGAAAGCATGCAACAAAATCCACGTCCAACTCGTGCTGAAGTAAGTGACGTTGCTAATGCTATTTTTGATGGAACTGATGCAATCATGTTATCTGGGGAATCAGCTTCAGGTTTATATCCTCAAGAAGCTGTAATGACTATGAATAAAATTGCTTTAACAACTGAAAAAAGTTTAGATTATGATTCATTACATCGTCAAGCAGTTAGAACTGCACCACAAGATACATCGGAAGCAATTTGTATGTCGGTAGCTGAAATTGCTTCAAAATTTAACGTAGCTGCTATTATTGCATTTACAGAAAGTGGTTTTACTGCTCGTAAGATGTCACGTTATCGTCCCGAAGCTTTAATTATTGCAGCAACTCCTGAAGAGAAAACAACTAGATCACTTGCGATTAACTGGGGGGTATTACCAGTAAAATGTAAATATATGCAAACTCGTGCAACTATGATGGACTATGCTGAAATTTTAGCTAAAGAAAATGGGGTTCAATCTGGTGAATTAATTCTAGTTACTGGAGGAAAACCAGGTATTAGTGGTGATACTAGTTATTTAGAATTGATTAGGGTAAAATAATAATTATTAAAGACTGGATTTGATTTAAGAATCAAATTACAGTCTTTTTTTTGTGGTTTGTTAAAAGTCAATGCTTTTATTTTCTTAATTGATACGATATACTTATAATAGTAGTGGTTATGAAAGGAGATTTTATGAATTATTTAACATTAGATATTGGTGGTAGTTCAATTAAGTACGCTATCGTTAATAAAGAAGGGGAATTTTTAGAAAAAGGTAATGCTCCAGCACCAAAAGATGGAATTGATCAATTTGTTTCTATAATTGGTGATTTATATGATAAATATAAAGATAATATTGTTGGAATGGCAATTTCAATGCCTGGAGCAATTGATCCTGATAAAGGTTTTGCTTATACTGGTGGTGCCTATGAATATATCAAAGATATGAATATTGTCGAAATATTACAAAAACGTTGTCCGCTTCCAATTACAATTGGTAATGATGCTAAATGTGCTGCTAATGCTGAAGTAGGATTTGGTTGTTTAAAAGATGTAGATGATGCTGCTGTAATTATTCTTGGAACTGGTATTGGTGGTTGTATTGTTCAAAATGGTAAAGTGCACATTGGTAAACATTTTTCTTCTGGGGAATTTTCATGGATGAGAACTAATGGAGATGATGGTAATAATTTTGCTAATACCTGGTGTTCTTTAAATGGTATCGCAGGACTTTTACAAACTGTTCAAGAAGCAACGCATACTGATCAGGTTTTTAATGGAAAAGAAATTTTCGAAATGGCTAATAATGGTAATCCTGATGTGTTAGCGGGATTAGACAAATTTTGTAATCGTTTAGCGGTACAAATTTATAATTTACAAGCTTTATTTGATCCAGAAAAAATTGCAATTGGTGGTGGTATTTCAGCACAACCATTATTATTAGAATTAACTGAAAAACACATTGAAGAAATGTATCAAACTGGATTAGAATTTAATTCACCAATTTCTAGACCGGTAGTTGTAGCATGTAAATATTTAAATGATGCTAATTTGATAGGAGCTTTTTATCAACATATTAATACTTTTAAAGACTAGTTTTACTAGTCTTTTATTAAATAATCGGAGGTAATTTATGCCAATAGTATTTCATGAAAAAAGTAAAACTTTTCATCTTTATAATCAAGAAGTAAGTTATATTATTAAAATTTTAAAAAATAATCAATTAGGTCAATTGTATTATGGTAAAGCGATAAAAGATCGTGAAAATTTTGATCATTTGTTAGAAATGTATCATCGGCCGATGGCAGTTTGCAGTTTTGAAAATGATTCAACATTTTCATTAGAACATATAAAGCAAGAATATCCAGTATATGGTAGTGGGGATATGCGTCAAATGGCAATTGATATTATTCAAGAAAATGGTAGTCGGATTTTAAATTTTACTTATCACAGTCATTTAATTTTTAATCAAAAACCTAAGTTAGAAAATTTACCGGCAACTTACAGTGAAGAAGAAAATGAAGTGACTACGTTGTCAATTACCTTAGTTGATCAAGTAATTAATACAAAAATTGTTTTAAATTATACTATCTATGAAAATATGCCAGTTATTACTCGTAATGCATATATTGAAAATAACGGACAACAAAAATTAGTGTTAAATAGAGCTATGAGTTTATCATTAGACTTACCAGATAGTGATTATATAATGTTAGAACTCACAGGGGCCTGGTCACGTGAACGATATGTAAAAGAAAGAAAATTAGAACATGGAATTCAATCGATTTATTCATTGAGAGGATGTTCAAGTAGTAATTTTAATCCTTTCATTGCTTTAAAAAGAAAGAATGCTGATGAATTTAGTGGGGAAGTTTTAGGGTTTAGTTTTGTTTATAGTGGCAATTTTCTAGCCCAGGTAGAAGTGGATACTTATAATTGTTCTAGAGTAATGATGGGAATTCATCCACATTGTTTTAAATGGAATCTAGATCCTAATATGCATTTCCAAACCCCAGAGGTAGTAATGGTATATAGTGATCAAGGGCTAAATAAAATGTCACAGACATACCATTATTTATACCAGAATCGATTAGTTCGCGGTAAATATCGTAACTTGGCAAGGCCGATATTAGTAAATAATTGGGAAGGAACGTATTTTGATTTTGATGAAGAAAAAATATTAGCTATCGCAAAAACTGCTAGTGAATTAGGAATTGAATTATTTGTATTAGATGATGGCTGGTTTGGTAAAAGAAATAATGATCATACAGGTTTAGGGGATTGGTATGTTAATTTAGATAAATTACCAAATGGAATAGCTAATCTTAGTAAAAAAATTAATGATTTAGGATTAAAGTTTGGTCTATGGTTTGAACCAGAGATGGTCAATAAAGATTCAGATTTATATCGAAGCCATCCGGAGTGGGTCTTAGCAACTCCTAAGCGCAATATGAGCCATGGTCGTAATCAATATGTTTTAGATTTTTCTAATCCTGATGTTATTGAATACATTTATCAAATGATGGTTAAAATGATAGAACAAGGGAACGTCAGCTATATAAAATGGGATATGAATCGCTGTATGTCTGAAGTATATTCGTCTAGTCATCAAAGCTATCAGCAAGGGCAAGTAATGCATGAATATATTTTAGGTGTTTATTCATTATATGAACATTTAACTAAACGTTTTCCAGATATTTTATTTGAATCATGTGCTAGCGGTGGGGCAAGGTTTGATCCGGGAATGTTATATTATGCACCACAAACATGGACTAGTGACGATACCGATGCAATTGAACGTTTAAAAATTCAATATGGAACATCATTAGTATATCCTGTTTCAAGTATGGGAGCTCATGTATCAGCAATACCTAATCATCAAGTATTTAGAAATACTTCACTTGAAACTCGGGCTAATGTGGCCTATTTTGGAACTTTTGGTTATGAGTTGGATTTAAATAAATTAAATGATGATGAAAAAAAGAAAATCGTTGAACAAATTACTTTTATGAAAGAATATCGTGAGATCATTCAGTTTGGAACTTTTTATCGCTTATTAAGTCCGTTTGATGGTAACGGAAATGAAACAGCCTGGATGGTTGTTTCTAAAGATCAAAAAACTGCTATTGTTGGCTATTATCGAATCTTATTAGAGGTTAATCAAGGTTATCGTCGTTTACGATTACAAGGGTTAAATCCTGATTATTGTTATCATGTATCTAGATTAGAAAGTGATCATTTTGGTGATGAACTAATGAATGTCGGTTTAATTAATAGTGACCATTCTTGTGGTGAAAATCATGAAGTATATGATGGTACTAATGGTGATTATTATTCTAAAATCTATCTTTTAAAAGCTAAATAAAGCTATTAGGCCAGATAAATTCTGGCCTAATAGTGATTTTTGTTTAAAAGTACAGATTATTATACAAACATGATATTAATATCTTGTGTCTGTATTTAGATATTTAAGGTGTCTATTTGATAGGATACATTAAGTTGCCATTAGATTTTAAAAACTACTTTTATCTAGTTTACTAAATAGTCTAACAATATCCTATGTATTTAATAACGTAATACTGATTATTTATTTTCTTCACTTCTATTGTTCCACCTAAGTCTCCAGGTATAGAATACCAGCCATTATATTTTATATTATAGTAAAAACTATTTTCATCTGTTTTATCAATATTTTTAGACTCTTCTATTTCTATAAAGAAAGATTTCCAACTATGTGTTTCATCATATATAAATTCAACAATAGCTTCTCTAGGTGTTTCATTATTTAAGCTTTCAAATAAATAATTTGTATATAACTTTAAACATAGGATTGCAATAATAACTATCAAAATACACTTAAAATATCTATTCTTTAATAAATTAATAAATTTTTCCATAAAAATCTTATCCTTACATGTAATTTACTTTTTTCATATTTTGATATTATGTCGGAGTATTTTAAAAACTGTAGTAGGGCTTTTTTATTATTAGTAAAGTAATTTTTTATCTAATGGACTAACTTTATGTCAATGAAATAAATACCTATTAACAGTAATATAATTTTTGATGTTTTGAAAACATTTTCTAATTACATTATATATTTGCAATCTGTTTATATCAACTCATATATAGATTATCTATACATGTATATAAAGAATACCACTATGTTAAGAAAAAAATTTAAGTTAGATATGCTTTTTTAAGTTATATTTTTATTTTATTTTTTTGAAGAATATGATTCTTTATATTTATAATATAAAATAATTCCTGCCAGCAAAGTTGTTATTCCATTTGATAAAATAATTGTTATATCATGAAGGATAAGACCATATGCAGTCCATAATATAACGCCAAGGACAAAAATAATATACATTCCTAAAGATATTCCAGAAACATCTTTTGTTTTTAAAACTTGCAAGACTTGTGGGATAAATGAAATTGTTGTAAGTAGTGCTCCTATTGGACCAATAAATTGAATCATATTCATGCCTCCTTTTTATTTATAAATCTTCTTACAAGAGTATTATAGATAAAAATTAAGTTAAAAAAAGGAAATTAGAATACAAAAAAAACAGTGCTACATACTTTTAAAGAAAATTACTTTAAAAGATGAAACACTGTAAACTAATATTCATATAATTGATCATGGAGCTGATATAAATTAATGGCAGTATCATAGTTGTTTTTGATGATTATTGAAATAAGAATATCAAAAATATATGAAACTGAAGTGTGGAAAAGAGAATCACGTAATTCAATAATATTTTCTTTATAGGTGCATAATAGACATACATCCACATTTTTTACAAACGGAGAATCTTTATTAGATGTAATTAAAATAACAAAGTGTCCTTTTTTTCGTAAGTTTTGAATCGCTTTTAACATATTTTTATTTTTGCCCATTCTAGAAATAACAATGATTACTGATTTTTCAATTAAAAACTCATATAATAATATTTTATCTATTGATTGATAAACATTTGATAATTTACCAGCTTGCATAATATTATGAGAAACATATTCACCAATTGATGCATTTGCATCTAGTGCAAAAATATTTATTTGATCAACATTTTTTATAGCTTGCTGAATTTTTTCTAAATCATCAATAGATAATCTATTTTTTGTTTCTAGTAGTACTTTTTCATGTAATGAAGAAACCTTATTAACAATAGATATCAGACTTTCTTTTTTCTCTACTTCAATTTCCTGATAACTATTTTCTTTTAAATCAGTTAATAAATGAATTTTAAAATCATTAAATCCCTGATAACCTAATTTACGAACAAAACGTACAATAATAGTTGCACTTGTATATGTTCCATTAGCTAATTGTCTTGTTGTCATTTTAAGAACTTCTTCACAGTGATTTAAAATGTAATCGGCAATTACTACTTCCCTTTCGGTAAAATTTACTTTTTGCTGTAATTTTTTAATAAGTTCCATGATATCACCTATTTATAATTTTAACATACCAGGATGCTTTATTTAATAAAAATTAAATTATCAAAAATATTTTCAGGTACAAAAAAGAAGAATAGATAACTATCATCTACTCTTCGTATTTTATTATTAATAATTTTCACACATTCTTTCAAAATATGCTTTTGGATATCCACATACTGGACAATTTTCAGGTGCTTCTTGACCTTCATAAATAAAACCACATTGACGACATTTCCATCCTTTAGGAGCATCACCTTTAAAAGTAGTACCATTTTTAAATGCTTCTAATAATTTTAAATAACGTCTTTCATGAGATTTTTCAACTTTAGCAACATATTCAAATTTAACTGCTAATTCTTCAAATCCTTCTTCACGAGCTTCTTTAGCCATTCTTACATACATATCTGTCCACTCATCATTTTCACCTTGAGCAGCAGTTTCTAAATTTTCGTCAGTACTTCCAATACCATGGAATTCATTGAACCACATCTTTGCATGTTGTTTTTCCTGGTTAGCAGTTTCTTCAAAAATAGCTGCGATTTGTTCGTATCCTTCTTCACGAGCAGCTTTAGCAAAATAAGTGTATTTGTTACGTGCCATTGATTCACCAGCAAATGCTTCCATTAGATTTTTTTCTGTTTTAGTCCCAGCATATTTATTACCACTGTTTTCATTAACAGCTTCAAATTTACTTTTAGGTGCTTTACAAACAGGGCAAACCCAGTTTTCATCTAATTCATTCCATTTTTTTTCTTGTGTTGCTTCATCATAAATAAAGCCACAAATTTTACATACGTATTTCATTTTTATCCTCCAAATTTCTTAAATAGTAATGATTACTATTTAATTATATACCTAATATTTTAAAAAGCAAGCAATAAGTTCTAAATGAATAAATAACTCATATAAATAATACGAAGAGAGGAGTTTAACATGGAAACAAAAAATATTTTACATGATATCGCTAAAAGATGCGATGGCGACATATATCTAGGGGTGGTGGGACCGGTACGAAGCGGGAAATCTTCTTTTATCAAGCGGTTTATGGAAATGGCGGTCATTCCATATATCGAAGATAAAGATGCTAAGTTAAGAGCTATTGATGAACTGCCCCAATCAGGCAAAGGAAAAATGATAATGACTGTAGAGCCGAAGTTTATTCCAAATCAGGCTATTGAAATGGTTATGGATGAAAACTTTAAAGTGAAGGTAAGGCTTGTTGATTGTGTCGGTTATGTTATTGATGGTGCTAAAGGATATCAGGATGAACAGGGAATCAGGTATGTAAAAACCCCTTGGTATTTAGAATCAATTCCTTTTGATCAAGCGGCTAAAATAGGAACTAAAAAGGTAATTCAAGATCATTCTACTATTGGAATAGTTATAACTAGTGATGGTAGTATATGTGATATTCCAGGTGCTAATTATAATGAGGCAACCGATGATATTATTGAAGAATTATTAGAAATAGATAAACCATTTATTGTCATTATTAATAGTCGAGATATTAATAGTGTAGCGTGTCGACAAGAATATAATCGTTTAACGGCAAAATATGATGTTCCAATCTTAACTATGGATGTTACTAGAATGGAAGAACCACAGATTGTATCTTTATTAAAAGAAGCATTATATGAATTTAAAATTAGTGAAGTACGGATAGAAGTACCAAAATGGTTAGCAATGTTATCAAATAATCACTGGTTAAAACAAACGTTAGATAATTCTTTAAAAGAATCATTACAGTCAATTAAGAAATTTAAAGATGTTGAACGAATTGGCGATACTATAAGTGAATATGATTTTGTTGATAAAGCTTATTTAACGGGAATTGATACTACAACATCGAGTGCAACTTTGAAAATTGAAGAAAGAAGTGGGCTCTATAATGAAATATTAGAAGAAATAATTGGTGATAAAGGATTTGATCAAGCAACGTTTTTAACTTTTATTCAAGAACTAGTTGATATTAAAAATGAATATGAAGGTTTTTCGAGTGCTATTAGGATGGTTAAACAGACTGGTTATGGTTATGCGATTCCAAAATTGGATGAAATTGAACTCAGTGAACCAGAGTTAATTAAACAAGGACCACGATTTGGAATTAAGTTGGTTTCTAAAGCGGGAACAACTTATATGATCAAAGTTGATATTGAAAGTACTTTTGAACCAATTATTGGATCGAAAGAACAGGCAGAAGCCTTCATTGATTATTTAAATTCTAATGGTGATGATAAACAGGCAATTTTCAATTGTGATGTGTTTGGTAGAAAGTTAGGTGATTTGATCGAAGAAGGTATGTATTTTAAATTAAATGCTATTCCTGAAAATGCAAGTATGAGAATCCATGATATTTTATCAAAAATTGTAAACAAGGGTAAAAGTAATGTTATTGCTATTGTTTTATAAGGATTAATAAAAAACCGTGAAATTAAGCCGTAAAAATGGTAAATTATGGTAATGTTCAAAAAGGTAAATATTGCTTCTAAAATAGCTTGAAATCGGCACTTTTTAATGTTATACTTTCGTGGTATTAGATTTTTGGAGGTAGTTATGAATAAAAGAGAATTAGTTGAAACAGTATCTAAAGAAAGAAACTTAACTAAAAAAGATGCAGAACTTTTAGTCGACACTGTTTTTAATACAATTTCACGTAGTGTCATCGAAGGAGATAAAGTATTAATCTCTGGATTTGGTACATTTAAAGTTAATGATCGTAAGGCTCGTAAAGGAATCTCGCCAAAAACTCAAGAAGAAATGGTAATTCCTGCTAGTAAAACAGTTACATTTAAACCTAGCAGCCGTTTGAAAGATGCAATGAATTAATTCATTGCATTTTATTTTCTTCATAATCAGTTAACAATATAGTGTATAATAATACTAAAAGGAGAGTGAGAATATGCCATTTTATTATTTCCCAATGAGCAGAGCTTACTTAATAGGTTATTTATTAGTAATCATTGGCTCTTTGATAATGATTTATGCTCAAATAAAAGTTAATAGTGCTTACAGTAAATATTCTAAAATTCCTAACAGTCGCCATATGACTGGGGCGATGGTAGCTAGAGAAATTTTGGATCGTAATGGTTTGCAAGATGTTAGAATCAATGCTGTTGGTGGAAAGCTATCAGATCATTATAATCCTCGTAATCGAACAATTAATTTATCACGAGGCATTTATGATGGTACTTCAATAGCTGCATTAGCTGTTGCAAGTCATGAATGTGGTCATGCGATTCAACATTTAGTGGGATATAAACCATTAGTTATTAGAAATGGGATTTTACCACTATGTAATGTGGGACAATATCTAGGATGGATTGCAGTAATTGTTGGTTTAATTTTTGGAAATAGTAATATTGCTTGGCTGGGAGTTATTTTAATGTCTGGTATCTTATTATTTCAGATAATTACTTTGCCGGTAGAATTTGATGCTTCATCAAGAGCTTTAGGAATTCTAAAAGCAAATTACTTAACTACTGATGAATATAGCGGTGCTAGATCAATGCTGTCGGCAGCAGCATTTACTTATGTAGCGGCAATGCTTTCAACTGTATTATCATTACTTAGAATTGTATTGATTGTAGCTGGAAATGATCGTGATTAAAATCTCAAAATTCATTTGAGATTTTTTCTTTTATCTTGAGTAAATTGATAGTATAATGATAAACGAAGAAAGTTGGTGTGATTTTGAAATTTTTACGAAAAAATCGTTTTAATATATTTATTGTTTTTTTAATTTTACTATTTATTTTTGTTAGTTATTTTATGTTATGGGTGCACTTACCATATTCGCAAAATCAAAATGCTATTAAGCGGGTTGAAAATCAAATTGTTCAAGCTAATGAGTATAGTGATGTTGAATATTTTGATCGTTATGATAGTGATAAAAGCTATTATATTATTCATGCAACAAAAGATGATAAAAAACAATATGCAGTTTTTGATGATAAAGCTAAATTTATTAAATCTTATAGTGAAGATGTAGTGGATCAGCAAGTATGTATTGACGATTTTATCAATAGATATAATGTTGAACCTGATAAAGTTACCATTGGCTATGAAAATGAAATTTTTGTTTATAGTTTGATGTATCAAGGAAAGGATTCATTGATTTATGCTTTTTATGGAATTGATACTGGCGATTTTGTAAAAGCATATCGTATTGATAATGGTTAGTAGTATGTTAAAGAGTTTGGTTTCAAGTAAATGTATTAATTTTGAACGATTGCTTGTTTTAAAAGCAAAGGAATTAGGGCTTGATGGAAATGAGTGTCATATTTTGTTATTAATATATGCTTTAAAAGAAGCTAGTGTTCGCTTGATAACACCGGCGATGTTACAGAATTACTCTTTATTATCAACTCATGATTTAAATAAGGTTTTACAAAGTTTATTAAGTAAAAAGTTTATTTATAATCGTTCTGGAGCAATTAGTTTAAATCATTTAGAAGAAAGATTGTTACTGGAAAAAAATGAAGAGGAACCAGAAGAACCAATCAGTTTAGTTTCTATTTTCGAAGAACAGTTCGGACGGGCATTATCACCTATTGAATTGAATATTTTAAGAGAATGGAAAGAGAGTAATTATGATGATGAAATGATCGTTAAAGCTTTAAAAGAGGCTGTTAAAAGCCAAGTATTAAATTTTAGATATATAGAAGGGATACTTCATAATTGGGCTAAAAATGGGGTTAAACCCCGTTATGTTGAAAGTGAAGAACCACAACGAAGTGTACCAATAAGTGAATATAAGTGGTGGGAAGATGAATAAAGAAAAGACAAATAGAGTATTAGAATATTTTAATGAATTGTTTCCTGATGCTTATTGTGAATTGAATCATGAAACAGATTTTCAATTATTAGTTGCCGTAATGCTTTCGGCACAAACTACTGATAAAAAAGTCAATCAGCTAACGGAATCTTTATTTAAGAAATATCCAGATGTTTATACAATGGCAAATGCCAATTTGAGTGTATTACAAGAAGATATAAAAACAATTGGTTTATACCGCAATAAGGCTAAAAATCTTTTAGCGATGGCAAAGACATTAATTGAAAAGTTTGATGGAAAGGTACCAAGTGATCAAAAGCAGTTGGAAAGTCTACCTGGAGTTGGACGAAAGACAGCAAATGTAGTTCGTTCAGTTGCTTTTGATATTCCAGCTTTTGCAGTCGATACACATGTTGAAAGAATTTCGAAACGGTTAGGTTTTGCTAAAAAAGATGATAGTGTATTAACAGTTGAAAAGAAATTGTGTCGTTCTATTCCTCGAAATTACTGGAATAAAGCTCACCACCAATTTATTTTCTTTGGTCGTTATTTTTGTAAAGCTACTAATCCTAATTGCAATGAATGTAAACTATCGGATATGTGTAAAGATCCAATAAAAAAGAAATATCTTGATAATATAAAAAAATAATTGTAACAAAACAATTATTTCTTACTTAAAAACCTCTAAAGAATATTCTTTAGAGGTTTTATATTATCCACTTACTGTAAATGTAGTAGATCGATTAACACTATTTGTACCATTACTTTCAGTTACTCTTACTGTATAAGTGAAACCAGAATCTAAAGTAAATTCTCTAGTAGCACTACCTGTAAAAGTAATTGGATCAAGAATAGATTCTCCTGTAGAACTCAAAAATTGAATTGTAATAGTATTACTTTCATTTTGAGCGTGTACATTTATAGCAATTGATGTACCAGAAATAGTAGATCCATTAGAAACGGTGCTACCATTACTTGTTATTGTATAACTAACATCATCTAGTTGTGAAGTATTAACGTTGATAGTTCTTTCTACTTTATTAGAAGTTACTTCTAATTCAGCATATTTATAATAACCGACAACTCGAACATTACCAGTAGGTTTATAATTAATAGTTCCCGTATTATTTGATAATGTTTCAGTATGAACTAATTGATTTGATTCATCATATACTTCTACAACATAGACCACAGTTCCATAAGTAGTACCTGATGAAGTATCATAAGCTCCAAAAGATACATTTATTGTTCCACTGCTATTAAGTGTGGCTTCAAATGAATTTAAATTATTAATTGTTGCTTCAGCGGCGGTTGATGTAGGACCTTTTCCTTTTTTTGCCCAGCATGTAATTACACTGCTTGCAGGAGTACTAGAGCTTGGACTTTGATAAGGATATACTCCAGCGACAATTTGAATTTGTTCAACACTGTCAGGTTGATCTGGATATGATTTCTTTTCAGTAGTGTTATCTTCTAAATATTCTAATAAATCTCCAACAACTTTACCAGGATAAGCACGATATCTACTAGTGTTTTTACCCTCTTTTAATGCTTGAGATTCAAATCCCATCCAAACTGAGCATGTATAATCAGGAGTATAAGCTGTCATCCATAAGTCTTTACTAGCACCACTTTCAGTATTTGAAGTACCAGTTTTAGCTCCGACATTATCAATACCAGATAAATAAGCATAGCTTCCAGAACCACTGCTTGAATAACTTAGCATTGTCTCTCTAATCATAAATGATACATCTTCACCAAGGCTTTGAGTAGCATTATCTTGAATGTCTTGATCAACATTAACAGTTTCATTTTTATCAACGATTTCTACATAATTAATAGTATGTGATTCAATATATATACCATTATTAGCAACTGTAGCATAGGCACCTGCTAATTCTACTGGACTAACACCTTTGGCCCATCCACCAATTGCATATGGCAATTGAATACCATTTTCTTCTTCATATGACATATCAATTCCTAATGATTTCATATCTTCAATAACGGCATCTTCACTAGCACTATCTAAAACTTGTTCAAATGTTGAAATGGCTGGAATATTCCATGAATTTACTAATGCCTCAGAAATAGTCATTGAACCATGGAAGCTTCCATCCCAGTTTTTAGGTGTCCATGAATTGCTGCCATGAGAATTAAAAGTAGTTTCTTTATCTTCGACAGTATGACCAGTACACCAATCTAAATATTTATAAGCTAAACCATAATCTAAAATTGGTTTCATTGATGAACCAGGCTGTTGTTTTACAGTTGCTTTATTTAAGTCACCAGATTTATAGTTACGACCACCAATTACAGCAACAATACGACCATCTTGAGTTGATTGAACACTACCGGCCATTTGTAAATCTTCATCAGTGTAATCATAAGTTTCACCATTAGCCATTTGTGTAGCCATTCTTTGTAAATCCTGATTACAATATGTATAAATATTCATTTGTGTTTCTGCAGGATTCATACCTGTTTTTTCAATTACTTCTTCGGTTACTAAATCAACATAAGCTGCTAGTGAACTATCAGAAGTTGTACTGCTTTGAGATAACATATTTTCAACTTTAACTTGTTTTGCAAGATCGCATTCTTCTTGAGTAATATAGCCATGTTGAACCATTAAATTTAAAACTACATTACGACGAGAAGTTGCAGCTTCAAGGTTGTAGTATGGATCATAGCGAGAAGGTGAGTTTAATGTTCCAGCTAATAAAGCAGCTTCTGGTAAAGTTAGTTGAGAAACATCTTTATTGAAATAATATTTACTAGCTGCTGCTACTCCAATTGAACTAGTACTACGACCAAAATAAATCTTGTTTAAATATAAAGTGATAATTTCTTCTTTACTTATTTCTTTAGTAGCCTGAATAGCAAGAATTACTTCGCTTAACTTACGGGTATAAGTTCTTTCAGCATCAGGAAAATATGATTGCTTAATTACTTGTTGAGTGATAGTAGAACCACCACCTGTAATTCTTAATGAGGCTAAGTTTGTAATAAATGTTTTTGCAATACGTGGTAAATCAAAACCATCGTGTTCAAAAAATCTAGAGTCTTCAGCTGATACAACCGCATCAATTAATACTTGTGGTAATTCTTCATATGTGACGTTTTCACGTTTACCATTTTCATCACTACCATAAGTATACATTAATTCACCGTTGGCATCATAAATTTTACTTGCTTCTCCCGAAAGTAAACGTTCAGCTGAAAAGTCTTCAGTTTCTTTATAAACTGACCAGGCAAAGAAACACCCCATACCTAAACAAATAATTATAAAGACAATTATTAGTGATACGAGAACTTTTTTCCAGTTAAGTTGGCTTTTCTTTTTGTTTTTTTTCTTAGTTCTTGTAAGGCTATCTGTCATTTTCGAGACCTCCTAAATAGTATTGATCAATAATCTTTAAATAATTTAATCGTGGATTATAGCCACTTTCAATTAAATGTCCTTTTTCTTTAATTGTCTGATAGGACATTGATTTTTGATCAGCGCGATAATATGCTTCAATTACATAAGAAGCATCAATTAAGTATACCTCATTTAGATGTGTAAAAGCAATAATAACAAAAGCAATTCCTTGATGTTTAATTATACTTTTCAAATGTTCAATTTGATGGACACTAATATTTGTAAAAGGAAAATTCATTCGTTTCGTTTCTTTTGCTTCAAAATCAAGATACCTTCCTTTATAGATTCCATTATAATCAGTTGTTGAAGGGGTTTTAAAATAAGCTTCAACTATTCGTGCTGCTGATCTTTTAGGATAATCTACCTTAACAATTTGAATAGGAGTTGGCTTTTTATGAATATTTGCAATTCCATTAGCTAAATAATATTTATTAGTCATATTCAAATCTTCTTCTAAATTCATACCCCGATGGCGGGTATTTAGCTTACCATCAATTAATTTAGTTTGATGAACAGTTGTTTTTTTCAAATTTGGATAATTAACCATAGTTTCTCCTTCTATTACTTTACTAGGCTATTATACCATATATCTGTAAAAATATCATAATATCTTCTAAGATTATAAAACATTGTTAATTTATGAGAAATATCAAAGAATATGTTAATAATCGATTACCTACTTGCATTTAAAAGATTTTTTTGTTTCAATATAATATATAATATGATAAAGGAGTTGATAGACTTGGAAAGAAAAGTAGTACTAAGTCCTAAAAAAATTGTTGATAAAGAATTTAAAGTGGATTTTAAAGGATATAATGCTGAAGAGGTTGATCATTTTCTAGATTTAGTTGTAAAAGACTATGAGGCTTTTGCAGCAATGTTAAATGCTTCTTATGATCGAATTGATCAATTAGAAAGAAGAATAAGTGAACAAAAAGTAAAAATTGCAAAACTTGAACGCGAAAAAACATTACAAGATGATAATATCCATGCAATGGAAGAAAATTTATCTACTAATGTTGATATTTTAAAAAGATTATCTTTATTAGAAAAAGCTGTTTTTGGAAAAAAATAGAAGAAATAGAAGGCTAAATGATCATCATGATTTATTTAGCTTTTTTAATATTTATCATTTTAAAACTTGTTTTATTAAAAAAAATATGTAAAATAGTAGTGACTCATAGAAAACGATTGCTGTAATACAGAGGAAAGTCCAGGCTTCCACAAGCTGCGATGCTTGTAGTGTTTGTACGTAACGAATAAATAAGTTACGGTAGCGTGAGCTAACGACAAGCCTAAGACCTAAACAATTTTATTGCATGGTTGATAAGCTATAAAGTGCCACAGAAACAATTCTAGTTGAAAAACTAGCTGAAAAGAGGTAAACTCTGCAAGGAAGAAACCCAAATTTGGTAGGGGAATCGTCTTGAGGGAAATGAACTAAAAGACGGATGCTTAAAGCATAGATAAATAATCGTTTGAAAAACAGAACTTGGCTTACAAAGTGAGTCTTAATTAGCTGATTTTTCAGCTTTTTTTTATTTGTCTAAATTTTACTACTAGTTTATAATAGAATAAAGAGGTATGTAAAATGGACAGACATGATGAAACAAAATATATTTTTGCACAAGCAATCAAAGACTTAATTAAAGTTGTTCCTTTAGATAAAATTGCTGTTACTGATATTGTAACTAGAAGTGGAATGACTAGACAAACTTTTTATCGCTATTTTAAAGATAAATATGATCTAGTTAACTGGTATTTTGAAAAACTAGTGTTACAATCATTTCGTCAAATGGGTAACGGATGTTCTTTACAAGAAGCTTTACAATTAAAGTTTGCTTTTATTAACAGCGAACATTCTTTTTTTAAAGAAGCATTTAAGTCTAATGATTATAATAATTTAGTAAATTATGATTTTAACTGTATTTATGAGTTTTATAAAGGGATAATTGAAAAGAATCTTAATCATAGTGTTGATGATGATTTAGACTTTTTATTAAAAATGTATTGCAAGGGATCGATTGATATGACTGTTGATTGGGTATTAAATGATATGCCAATTAGTATTGAAAAAATTGTTAGTTTATTAATTGAAGCTTTGCCAAAACGATTAGAACCATTTATTTTAATAGTAAATTCATAATATTTGAGCAACAGAAAACTGTTGCTTTTTATTTTTAATTATGGATTGACTTTTTATTTAATCAAGACTATACTATGAAAAGGTTTACAAGTAAATTATATACAAGTAAACTAAATTAGGTGGTGACATATGACAACAAATTTAGAAACAATGTTGAACTATTTTACTCAAATAAGAAGATATTATGCTAATGAGCTAAATAAACGCTTGAAAGATATTAATTTATCGCCCAATGAAATTTCTATTTTAATTTTACTATCAAATAATCACTTTATTACTACTAGTAGCCAGCTGGTTGTATTGCTTGGCGTTTCTAAAGGATTAATAAGTAGAAGCATTGATGCACTAGTAAAAAAAGAGCTAATTGAATGTAAAAGAGATAGTGAAGATAAAAGAGTAGTGCATCTTTATTTAACTGATAAAGCAGATGAGGTAAGTAAAGTATTACAATTAGAAATAGAGAAAATTAATACAGAAATTTTAGATGATATTCCAGAAGAAAGAATAAAAATTATGGAAGAAACGATGATTGATATTGCAAATGCGTTTAAAAGTAAAAATGATGAATCTGAATTTAAATAATTAGGATTTATTGTTGAAAGGTGGGTATGTTTTATGAAATTAAAAATGTCTAAAGAGGTCGATCTTGGAAAAGAGCCAGTTAAACATTTATTATTTATTTTAGCAGTTCCAGCAATTACCTCACAAGTAGTAAATGCTTTATATAATATGGTTGATCGTATGTATATTGGTCATATACCAAACATTGGTTCTGCTGCTTTAACAGGTGTTGGGGTTTGTTTTCCGATTATTATGATTGTTTCTGCTTTTGCTTATTTATTAGGTATGGGTGGTGCTCCTAGAGCTAGTATCTATATGGGAAAAAAAGATAATTCAACAGCAGAAAAAATATTAGGAAATTGTTTTACAGCGTTAGTTATTGTTGCAATTTTATTAACAGCAATTGTATTAGTTTTTAAAGAACCGTTGTTATATCTTTTTGGAGCTAGTAAGAATACTATTCCTTATGCTCTTGAATATATTACTATTTATGCAATAGGAACAATATTTGTTCAATTAACATTAGGTTTAAATTCATTTATTTCGGCACAAGGTTTTTCAAAAATTAGTATGCTTACAGTTATTATTGGTGCGGTAACTAATATTATCTTAGATCCAATTTTGATTTTTGGTTTTGATATGGGAGTAAAAGGTGCAGCTGTTGCTACCGTATTATCTCAAGCTTTAAGTGCTGTTTGGGCAATCTGGTTTTTATCAGGTAAAAATACAATTTTAAAATTGAAAAAAGAAAACTTAAAAATAGATATGCATATTTTAGCACCATGTATTGCATTAGGAATCGCTCCGTTTGTAATGCAAGCAACAGAAAGTATTTTAGTGTTATGCTTTAACTCATCATTATTAAAATATGGTGGCGACTTAGCTGTTGGTGCGATGACTATTTTATCAAGTATTATGCAATTTGCGATGTTACCATTACAAGGATTAACTCAAGGTGGTCAACCAATTATTAGTTATAACTATGGTGCTAATAATGCTAGTAGAGTTAAAGAAGCTTTCAAATTGCAAACTATTTCTTGTTTTACTTATTCATCTATATTATGGGCTTTAGTAATGTTAGTACCATCATTATTTGTTTCTATTTTTACAAGTGATCCACAATTAATGGAAATTACAAAATGGGCATTAAGAATTTATATGGCAGGAGTATTATTGATGGGAATTCAAGTTTCTTGTCAACAATCATTCATTGCTTTTGGTAATTCTAAAAAAAGTGCATTTTTGGCAATATTTAGAAAAATTATTGTTTTAATTCCACTTATTTATATTTTACCATTATTTATTGAAGATCAAGTTTTCGCAGTATTTTTAGCTGAACCAATTGCAGATACTATTGCGGTGTTAACTACTACAATAATGTTCTATTTTGAATTTAAAAATATGATGAAAAAGATGAATGAAAGTAAATAACTGATTTTATAAATAAAGTGATAGTTAAAAAAGCTATCACTTATTTTTTGCATTTAGACCAGCTTTGTTATAATAAAAACCCCACCAATCTACGGAGGTGGGATTTTTATTAAATTCTGTTTTATTGTTATAATAATGATTTATATAATTCTTTGATTTCTTCAACACTAGTGTCTCTTGGGTTACCTGGACAACAAGCATCAGCTAGAGCAGATTCACTTAAGAAATCTAAGTCTTCAACTTTTACGATATCTTTTAAGTCAGTTGGGATACCAACATCTTGAGATAATTTTTTAACTGCATCAACAGCGGCTTTTCGGTATTCTTCTTGTGACATACCAGTTGTATCAACACCCATAGCTTCTGCGATATCTTTATATTTTTCACCAGTATATTCAGCATTATATTCCATAACTGTTGGTAAGATAATTGCGTTTGCTACACCATGAGGAGTATCATATAAAGCTCCAAGTGGGTGAGCCATTGAGTGAACTAAACCTAAACCTACATTAGAGAATCCCATACCTGCAACATATTGTCCTAAAGCCATACCTTCTCTACCTTCAGGAGTATTATCTACAGCACCTCTTAATGATCTAGAAATAATTTCAATTGCTTTTAAATGGAACATATCAGATAATTCCCAAGCACCTTTAGTAATATAACCTTCAATAGCATGAGTTAAAGCATCCATACCTGTTGCTGCTGTTAAACCTTTTGGCATAGTTGACATCATATCTGGATCAACAAAAGCAACTACTGGAATATCATGAACATCTACACAAACCATTTTTCTATCTTTTTGAGCATCTGTGATTACGTAGTTGATAGTAACTTCAGCAGCTGTTCCTGCAGTAGTAGGTACTGCGAAGATAGGAGTACATGGGTTTTTAGTATCTGCAACACCTTCTAAGCTTCTAACATCACTAAATTCTGGGTTTCTATCAATAATACCAACAGCTTTTGCAGTATCCATTGAAGATCCTCCACCGATTGCAATAATGTAATCAGCTTTAGCGTTGTGTAATGCTTCTACTCCGTGTTGTACATTTTCGATTGTTGGATTTGCTTTAATATCTGAATAAACTTCATAAGCTAATCCAGCTTCATCTAATAAATCAGTAACTTTTTTGGTAACACCAAATTTAATTAAATCAGGATCTGAACAAACTAATGCTTTTTTAAATCCTCTTGCTTTTGCTTCGTTAGGAATTTCATTAATTGCTCCTTTTCCATGATAACTTGTTTCGTTTAATACAAATCTGTTTGCCATATTTTTAAGTCTCCTCCTTTGTTTTAACTGTCTATATTTTATCATTCTTGTGAAAATAAAAACAAGTTACAAATGTAAGCGTTTGTAACATTTAACTAAATACTTAAATTTGTTAATGACTTATGTTTTTAACAAATTTTTGTGGTTTATATATTTTTTTAAGAAAATAGTTAAAAATATTATTTTTAGATAATAAAAAAATTTTTCTAAAAAAACTTGTTATTAGTACATCAAAAGTTTATATTTATAAGGTAAAATAAAATAGTAATAAAGATGTATATTAAAATAAATCTTTCATAAAATAAATGTGATTAGGTTATTGTCATAAGTAAGAATTATGATATAATTTATTTGTTTATTAAAGACGTTTTTTTAAAATAAAAAGGAGGATAGCTCATGGAAAACATTAGCGAACGTGTTAAAAAAGAACGTGAGGCTAGAGGGATTACCCTTGAAGAACTAGCTAAAGGAACATTTATTTCAGTGGCTGTCTTGAAAGATATAGAATCTGGAAATTTTGATACATTTAAAGGTGATGAATTATATCTTAAAATGTATTTAAGAAAAATCGCTAAATATTTAGGTTTAGAAGAAAAAGAGCTTGATGCAGATTTTGAAGCATTAACTCAAGAAATACAATTAGAAGAAATACGACAAGAGGATTTGGCTAAACGTTTAGCTGATGAAAATAAAAAGAACATTACTATTTCTGAAAAGGTTAGTGATTCGTTCAAAGATTTGAAAAAAATAAAACCAAAGAAACCGATTTCTAATAAACGAGTTTACGAAGATCGTTATTTATTACGATATCTTAAATATGCGTTAGTAGGAGTTATTTGCATAGCATTAGTATTTGTTGTCTGGTATACAATTATTGCAAGTAAATCAGATGATAGTAGTGATTTTAATAACAATAATACACCTACAGTAGAAGGAAATAACGAAGCAGCTAATCAAAATACTGATGAACAAAATGATACAGAAAACAATAATAATCCAGCTGACCAAGAACCAGCTGAGCAGACACCAGCAGTTACTATTACTAAAAATGGTGAATTAAATTACAGTTTTAGTGTAGATGAAAGTCAACCAACTGTTAAATTCAGAGTTGAATTTGTTGGGCGTTCATGGTGTCAATTAGATTATAATGGTAGTGAATATGATGGTTTTAGAACTGGAATTTATAATGATGCAAATACAAGTAATTCATTAGATGCTACGCCAGAAGTAGTAGAGTTAGAATTTAATAAAGATGAATTCCAAACTCTTGAATTGACAATGGGGGCATTTTATGGGCATCGTTTCTATATAAATGATACGCAAATTGAAATTGATCCAAGTGAATACGATGGGGGTAAGAAAACTCTTGTCTTAACGAAGGTGCAATAATGAATTTGCCAAATCGACTCACGATTACCAGAATTTTACTGGTACCGGTATTAATTATCATTTATATGTTTCCATATGCCGATTTTGGCATTGAAGTAGCAAATTTTCATGTTTTAAATACAGATATTTCATTAGTTAATTTAGTTATTTTAGTGATTTTTATTGTCGCTTCGTTTACAGATTATTTAGATGGGCAAATTGCTCGTCGAGAAGATCTGGTTACGACATTTGGTAAGTTTGTTGACCCAATTGCTGATAAGTTATTAATAAATACTATCTTTCTATTATTAGCAAGTAACCAGGTAATAAATATTATTATCCCGATTATTATGATATCTCGGGATACTATTGTTGATGCAATTAAGATGTCTGCAGCTAGTAAACAAGTAGTAGTTGCTGCTAGTAAATTAGGAAAGCTTAAGACTGTAACGCAAATAATTGCAATTTGTATGTTATTATTAAATAATTTTCCATTTAGTGCTTTAAATATTGATGTAGCAACTATTTTTGCTTGGATAGCAACGGTAGTATCTGTAATTAGTGGAATTGATTATTTTATGAAAAATCGTGAAATGCTTATGGAGACTATGTGATGAAAGAATTAGCAAAATTTTTAATTGACAATAATATAAGTATATCTAGTGTAGAAAGTTTTACAGTAGGTAACTTTGCCGCAATGCTAGGAAGTATTCCTGGCATTTCTAAGGTTTATAAGGGTAGTTTAGTAACATATCAAAGTGTTACAAAGGAAAGACTGTTAGGAATTTCTCATGATATAATTCAAAAATATGGCGTTGTAAGTAAAGAAATCGCTTCTTTAATGTGTATTAATGGAAAACAGATTTTAGATAGCGATATTTGCATTTCGTTTACTGGCAATGCTGGACCTGATGCCATGGAAGGTAAACCGGTTGGTTTAGTCTATATTGGTATCTATTATCATGGTATTAATGTTTATGAATTGAATTTAAAAGGTAGTCGCCAGGAAATTCAAAAGCAGGCAATTGATTTTGTTATTAGAAAATTAACAAAGAAGATAAAAGTAAATTAAGATTTTTGGGAGTATATATATAGTAGGAGGGAAAAAAGATGGCAGAAGCAAAGACAAAAGAAACTAAAGCTAGTAAAGAAGAAGCTAAAAAAGCCCAAGCTTTAGAAGATGCAATTAAAGCAATTGAAAAGAAATATGGAAAAGGATCAGTAATGAAGTTAGGTGATCGTGCTGCTGTTAGTGTTGATGTCATTCCTACTGGTTCATTAACTTTAGATTTAGCTTTGGGTATTGGTGGATATCCTAAAGGGAGAATTATTGAAATATACGGACCGGAATCTAGTGGTAAGACAACATTGACACTTCATGCTATTGCTGAATGTCAAAAACAAGGTGGTCGTGCTGCTTTTATTGATGCAGAACATGCCATTGATCCTGTATATGCTCAAAATTTAGGGGTAAATATTGATGAATTGATTTTATCACAGCCAGATTCTGGTGAACAAGGATTAGAAATTGCGGAAACATTAGTACGTTCTGGAGCGATTGATTTAGTTGTAGTTGACT
This sequence comes from Erysipelatoclostridium sp. An173, assembly GCF_002160495.1. GTDB lineage: Bacteria > Bacillota_I > Bacilli_A > Erysipelotrichales > Coprobacillaceae > Thomasclavelia > Thomasclavelia merdavium. Next base: position 80,750 of record NZ_NFKR01000007.1, read on the forward strand.
CAGTTGCTGCATTAGTTCCTCAAGTTGAATTAGATGGGGAAATGGGTGATGCTCAAATGGGATTGCAGGCACGTTTAATGTCTAAAGCATTACGTAAAATTGCTGCAGAGTTAAATAAATCTGAATGTACAATTATTTTTATTAACCAATTGAGAGAAAAAATTGGAGTTATGTTTGGAAATCCAGAAACAACTACTGGTGGTCGTGCATTGAAATTCTATTCATCAGTTAGAGTAGAAATTCGTCGTAGTGAAGCTATAAAGTCTGGTAGTGATATAGTTGGTAATAAAGTTAATATTAAAGTAGTTAAAAACAAAGTTGCTCCACCATTTAAATCTACGCAAGTTGATATTATTTATGGAAAAGGTATCTCTCGTGATGGTGAAGTGTTAGATTTAGCAGTAGAACATGATATTGTCGAAAAAAGTGGTGCCTGGTACGCCTATAAGGGCGAAAAAATTGGTCAGGGTCGTGAAAATGCTAAAAACTTTTTAAATACACATCCTGATATTATGGAAGAAATTACTCAGGCAATTGTTGCTACTTTAGAAAATGACGTTGAAGAAACTGATAAGAAAACAAAAAAATAGTTATAAAAAATGGAAAGAGAAGTTGTAATTAACTCTCTTTCCATTTTTAGCATATATCAAAATATACTCCAAAACTAATTAATTCTTCATTGTTTTGTTTTAAAGTTATAGTGTTCATTTCTTCGCAGGGTTCAAATTTGCTAGCAAGTTTAAATTCAATATTCTGCTGGATTCTTTCACAAATCAAAGTATAAGCGAGTTCATCCCAATATTTACAATCTTTAGCCCATGAACATATTTCAGGTAATTCTTCATCAAACTCAATTGCATCACTTGTGTGTTGTAAGATGTATTTTTTTAGAAAATCAGTAATAAATTTTTCTGGAGATAAAGTAAAATATTTTTTATAATCAGAAGTATCGCTTAAAATTAAATTAGCTTGAGCTATCTGAGTAGCAAAATCCATTTCTTGTAGTTGAATGTCATAGCCAACAAAATCTCCCCATTTTGAATATATTGGTTCACCACATATAATCAGTCTAGTATCTTGCTGTAATTTAGTATTTAAACATTTATCAATAACTTTTTTAAATTCGTCAGAAACAGGTTTGATTCGATTTTCAAATGCTGTTTTTAATGAATTTAAAGTATCTTCTTGATTTATAACGTTCCATAATTTTTCTTTATTAGTCATATATATCCTCCTAAAATATTAAATTCGTAAACTACTCTAAAATTGGTAATTTATACATATCCAAAATAAGATTAGTATCGATAATTGATTTTTTATGCTCTAATGCATATAAAATAATTGCATCATATCTAACCTTGGGATATAAATAACCATTATCAGACAACGATAATAAGTTATTAGTTTCACGAATATCTAGTTGCAATGCTAAAGCAATTTGAATTATTTTACTACGACTAGGCTTTTTTTGTCCATTAAAAATTTGATAAGAATATGTTCGATGTAAATTAGTCATTTTTATTAATTCACTTTTAGAAACATCTTTTTTTAATAACAATGTTTCTAAATAAGTAACAAAATCTATTTCTGGAACTTGTAGAAGTAATTGTTCTAAAGTCAGATTTTCATCACTTTTGATTATATCTAATAATTGAGTTGTTGAAATCATCATAATCACCTATAATATATCTTAGCTTGGTCTATTTAATAATGCAAGGAGAAAAAAATGGATATAAGAAATCTCTATCATGAATTAGAAATAATAAAAGAAAATGAAAATAAACGATTGGTATTGGTTAGAAATAAAATAGATCATTTACTATATCTAAAACGAGAAATACCTGCATATAATAAGGAAGTTTATTATCAATTAGCAAAAAATCAAATTAAACAAATTCCTAAAATTTACCAGCTTCAAGAAATTGGTAATAAAATAGTAGTAATAGAAGAATATATTAATGCTAGTACCTTAGAAGAATATGTACTTAATAATAAAATAAATAAGCAAGAATCCTTATTAATATTTAAACAAATATGTAATATTGTTAAAGAGCTTCATAATTTAAAACCACCAGTAATTCATCGTGATATCAAGCCAAGTAATATTTTTTACGATGGTTCAAAAGTACATTTATTTGATTTTGATATCTCTCGAAATTACCAAGGTGATAAAAATAAAGATACTTATATATTAGGTAGTGTAGGTTACGCTGCTCCTGAACAGTTTGGTTTTAGACAAACTAATCAGCAAAGTGATATTTATGCTTTAGGAGTTTTATTAAATTTTATTTTAACTAAAAAGCTGCCAAATGAAAAAATATATGATGGCTTTGAAAGTAAGGTGATAAATAAAGCTATCAATATTGATCCCAAACAGCGTTATGAAAGTGTTTCGATGATGTTAGTGGATTTGAATTTAGAAGATAAAAGTTTTAAATTAAAGTATTATTTAATAAATTTACCAGGATTTAAAACTAATTCATTGATTAAAAAAATACTAGCATTAGCTGGTTATATATTAATTTTTTTAGTTTCTATGATTAGTGAAATGACGGTTGATAATAAAGTTTTAACTGGTTTTGATTTATGGCTTAATCGAATATTAGTTTTTATTGTTTTAATGACTATAATTTTATTTGCTGGTAATTATTTAGAAATCTGGAATCGTTGCTTTTTAGCAAAATCTAAATCGAAACTTGTACGAGTTATTGGGATTGTTGTTACAGCGACAGCCTGGATATTTTTAGAAGCCTTTATTGTTGGATGTATCAATAGTATTTAATTAATGTCTGCTACTAGCATACCGATAAATTATCTAAATAAGCTATAATCCTTAATGAGGGAGGATTATAGATGAAAATATTTACTAAATTTAAAGAACTTTCATTAATAAAAAAGATTTTATGTATTGTTTTGATTGTTGGAATTGTTGCTATAGCGGCTGGTTCTAGTAGTGAGGATTCTAGTAGTAATAAAACAGAAAATAAATCTACAACAAATGAAAGCACTCAAGAAAAAGAAAATCATAGCATTGGTGAAACTGTAACAGTGGGCAAAGTTGATTATTTAATTAACGGTGTTGAAATTACTAAGAGTGTCGGTGATGAATATTTAAAAAGTGAAGCTAATGATACATATTTAATTATTGATATTTCAATAACTAATCATGAAACAGAAGCTTTGACAGTCTCTGATAGTTTCTTTAAACTATTAAATAACGGTAATGAATATTCTACTGATGATAATGGGGCAATTTATCTGGGAGATAGCTCAATTATATATCAGGAAATAAATCCTGAAGTGACTTTGCAAGGAAGATTAATTTTTGATGTTCCAGAAACTATTGCTAATGATATGAAAACTGAATTACAAGTGCAAACAGGAGTTTGGGGAAGTGAAAAGGATGTTATTTCACTTGCAAGATAAGTTAAAATAGTAGTACTATTTTAACTCATCTTTAATATTTAATAAGGCAGCAAAAGGCGAATCTTCAATGTTAGTCTGCTGCTTTTTTTGTTGTTGCAAGTATTTTTTGATATCACTTTTACGAGCTTCATTACCTTTTGTTGCTCTTTCTTTTTTAAAAGCATTCATTGATTGGCGATAACCGCAAGTTTTACAAACAAATAATTGTTTTTCTTTTTTACCAACTAACTCTAATTTTTTATGACAGTTAGGACAGCGAGCATTGGTAATGATTGATACAGTTTCTTTGTGCTTGCAATCAGGATTGGAACAAACTAATAATTTACCTTTTTTACCATTAACTTCTAACATAAAATGATTACATTCAGGACATTTTTTAGTTGTTAGGTTGTCATGTTTAAATGTTGCCTGACTGCTATTGATTTCATTAATTATTTTTTTTGTGTATTGTCGTATTTCATTAATGAATTGGTCGGGCTTTTGTTGTTTTTTAGCAATTTTAGCGAGTTGGAGTTCCCATTTAGCTGTTAATTCTGGTTCTTTTAAATCTTGTGGAACTAACTGTAATAGTTGTTTTCCTTTATTGGTAACGTGAATTTCATTATTTCTTTTTTCAATCAAAAAAGTATTAAATAATTTATCAATAATGTCAGCTCTAGTAGCAACAGTACCTAGCCCACCAGTGTTAATTAAAGTACTATTTAGCTGTTTAGATTTATTATTGGTATAGTGAACCGGATTTTCCATTGCTGATAAAAGTGTAGCTTCGTTAAAATATGCTGGCGGCGTAGTTTGACCACAGGTTTTTTTAATTTCACTAACAACATATTGATCGTTTTCTTTCATCAGTGGAAGTACTTGTTCAAACTGTTCAGTGTTATCATGATTGTAAATTTGTTGCCAACCGCTTTGGATTTCAATTTTTCCAGAAGTAGTAAATGTTTCCTGGTTGACTTTAGCTTTGATCGTTGTTTTTTTGTATATATATGGTGGCAATAGTACTGCTAAAAATCGTTTTAATACTAAATCATAAATTTTAAATTCGCTATCACTAAATGCTCCTAACATGACGGGCTGTTCGGTTGGAATAATTGCATGATGGTCACTTACTTTTTTGTTGTTGACAAAATGATTTTGTTTTTTAATCGGATTGGCTAATATTTGATCGATAACATCATCAAAATAGCCACCTTTACTTGCAATAAGTCGTTCTTTTAAAGTAGGTACAATATCTTCAGTCAAATAACGAGAATCAGTTCGTGGATATGTTAGCACTTTATGATATTCATATAAGCTTTGCATGATTGATAATGTTTCTTTGGCTGAAAATCCATATATTTTATTAGCGTCACGTTGTAATTCTGTTAAATCATAAAGCAAAGGGGCATATGATTTTTGATTATTAGTAGTAATATTTGTAATTTTCAATTTACTATTTTGTAATTGTTCAATAATATTATCTATTTTATTTTGATTGAATATATGTTTTTCATTTTTGTTTGAAAGCCATGACCAGTAGATGTTATTACTTAAAATTTCAATGCCATAATAATTTTTGGGTTGAAAATTTTTGATTTCTGTTTCTCTTTTATCAATAATCGCTAAAGTAGGTGTTTGAACTCGACCACAAGCTAATTGGGCATTGTATTTGCATGTCAAAGCTCTGGTAGCATTAATACCGACTAGCCAGTCAGCTACGCTACGACTGTAGCCGCTTTGATATAACGGCTCATAATCACGAGCATTTTTTAAATTTTTAAAACCATCTTTAATTGCTTTATCAGTAACTGATGATATCCAAAGACGTTTCATTGGTTTTTTTACATGGGCTTTATTAATAATCCAGCGAGCAACCAACTCTCCTTCACGTCCTGCATCAGTTGCAATGATAATGTCTTTGATGTCATTTCGATTAAGAAGATTTTTTATTGCATTAAATTGTTTGGCGGTGTTTTTGATAACAACTAATTTCATTCTTTCAGGCATAATTGGCAGATCATCTAAGTTCCATTTTTGATATTTATGGTCGTACATTTCTGGATCAGCTAAGGTTACAAGATGACCAAGAGCCCAGGTAACGATATATTTATTTCCTTCTAAACCGCCATTGATATTTTTGTGACATTGTAATACACGAGCAATGTCTTTTCCTACCGATGGTTTTTCAGCTAATACAAGTGTTTTTGTCATTTTTATATCCCTCATTTCTTGTTTATTTTAGCATTATCCTTTTTTAATAGCAAAACTAATTATAATCTATTTCAGTATTATATTTGATAGAAAAATACTATTTACAGTTGTTATAAACTAAATAATATATTGATAAAATAAATTTATGACAAACACTTTTCATTGTAAAAGATGTCAAAATATTATACAATGTTATTGTGCTTGTCGCACAATGAATTTAAATAGATTCATAATAATATATTACATAGTAAAAAGAGGAGGACGAAATATGTCAGGAAATATTGTCGTTTCTATCTTTACCTATGTTCTAGCTGTAGCTATAGGTTTTTTTGTTAGTTATTTAATTAATAAACTAAAAATTTCTAAAGCTAACGTAAGTGCTGCGAAAATTATAGATGATGCAACTGCTAAGGCAGATACCCTTGTTAAAGAGGCTATTTTAGATGCCAAAACCGAAGTTTATGAATTAAAGCTTCAGGCAGAAAAAGAAGCTAAAGAGCAAAGAGAAGAGATTAATGAATATGAAAATAAACTTTTACAACGTGAAAAAACAATTGATCGACGTGATATTGCTATTCAAGGAAAAGAAGATGTTTTAGCGCAAAGAGTAGTACAATTAGATGAACGGGAAGCAAGACTAGGTAAACTAGAAGACCAATTGAAAGAAAAAATTGATGCCAAAGTTGTTGAACTTGAAAAGATTGCTGCCATGTCAGCTAAAGAAGCTAAGCAGGAATTATTTAAGCAGGTTGAACAGCAGACAGCTACAGAAATGACGGCTTACATAAAAGATCGTGAAGAGGAAGCTAAATCAAAAGCAAGTTTGCTTGCTCGAGATATTATTGCTAATGCGATAAACCGTTATGCTCAAGAAGAAACAGTAGAAAGAACTGTTTCGGTAGTAGCTTTACCAAGTGAGGAAATGAAAGGGCGAATTATTGGTCGCGAGGGACGAAATATTAAAGCGATTGAACAATGTACTGGAGTTGATTTAATAATTGATGATACTCCAGAAGCAATTACAATTTCTTGTTTTGATCCAGTAAGACGAGAGATTGCTCGTTTATCATTAGAAACTTTGATTAGAGATGGACGAATTCAACCAGGACGAATTGAAGAAGTTGTTCAAAAAACTAAGAATGAATTAGACGAAGTAATTAGAAAAACTGGTGAAGATGCTATATTTGAGTTAGGAATTTCAAGAATTGATAAAGACATTGTCAAGATGATTGGTAAACTTAAATATCGTACAAGCTATGGTCAAAACGCTTTGCAGCATTCGCTAGAGGTTGCTCACTTAGCAGGAATCATGGCAGCTGAATTAGGTTTAAACCAACAATTGGCTCGTAGAGCAGGGTTACTTCATGATTTAGGAAAAGCAATGGATCATGAAATGGAAGGTAGCCACGTAGAATTAGGAGCTAAATTTGCTAAAAAGCATGGTGAAAATGCTACTGTTGTTAATGCTATTGAATCACATCATGGTGATGTACCAGCTACTAGTGTTATTTCAGTTTTGGTTGCTGCAGCTGATACTTTAAGTGCTGCTAGACCAGGAAGTAGAAGTGAAACAATTGAAAATTATATTCAACGTCTTGAAAAATTAGAAGAAATGGCTAAAAGTTTTGAAGGTGTTGATCGTGTCTTTGCTATCCAGGCTGGACGTGAAGTACGAATCGTGGTTAAGCCAGATAAAGTAGATGATTTAATGTCACATAAAATTGCTCGTGATATTAAAAATAAAATTGAAGAAGAACTTACTTATCCTGGACATATTAAAGTTACAGTCATTAGGGAAGTTAGGGCAAGTGAAATTGCAAAATAAGGATAGGCATTGCCTATCTTTTTTATGAAAGGAAGAAAAATGAAGATATTATTTATTGGCGATATTTTTGGTTCAATTGGCCGAGATATGATTAATGATTATTTACATCGCTTAGTTAATGATTTAAAAATTGATTTTGTAATTGCAAATGTAGAAAATACTAGTCATGGTAAAGGACTATTAAAACGTCATTATGATGAATTATCATTTTGTGGTATTCAGGCAATGACTATGGGAAATCATACTTTTGATAAAAAAGAGTTATATGATTATATTGATGAAGCTGATAAACTAGTCGTTCCGATTAATCAGCCTAAAGTTTTACCAGGTGTTAAAACAAGAGTTTTTGATGTAAAAGGTAAAAAAATCCGAGTTACTAATGTTTTAGGAGTAGCTTTTATGGATAGTCGTTATAGTAATCCTTTTGAAGCAATCGATGAATATTTAGATTTAAAACAAGATATTCATATTATTGATTTTCATGGAGAGGCTACAAGTGAAAAAATTGCTTTTGCCCATTATGTAAAAGATAAAGCTAGTGCAGTACTTGGGACCCATACTCATGTTCAAACAGCTGATGAAAAAATAATTGATGGTAAACTAGCATTTATTAGTGATGCTGGAATGACAGGACCGTATATGAGTGCTATTGGTTGTGATTTGGATTCTATTGTAAAAAGATTAAAAGGGTCATCGGCACCGTTTATTGTTGCTAAAAGCAGTGGCCAGTTATCTGGTGTTGTGATGACTTTTGAAAATAATAGTCCTATTAAAATAGAACGAATTTTAATCAATCAAGATCATCCATATTTGTCATAATTAAAAATTGTTTTCATATATTCTTTTAGGAGGAAAAATATGGAAACAATAAAAGTATCATCATCATCATGTCCGAATAATGTTGCTGGCGCTATTGCAAGTATGATAAGAAATAGTTCAAAATTACAAATTCAAGTAATTGGTGCCGCAGCGTTAAATCAAGCTGTAAAAGCAATTGCTATTGCTAGGGGTTATATTATTCCTACAGGTAATGAGATTATCTGTATCCCTTCTTTTCATGATTTAATTGTCGATGATAAAGAGATAACAGCATTAAGATTGACCTTAGAATTAAGGTAGTATAAAAATTAAATGTACTTAGTTGAAAGGGCTTTATTTTTTTTGGTGCATGAGTTATAATGTAAGAAGTGATATAGGAGGAAATTTGTATGGCAAAATGTAAATTATTAATGCAAACAGCACAAACACAAAAATTAATTGATTTTTTTGATGGATATGAAGATGATAAAGTAAAATGTAAATTCATTAAAAAAACAGGTATTAAAGCAGAAGTAGAATGTGAAACTGAACTTTCACCTGAAGAAGCTGCTGGACATTGTAAAAGTGTTTTTAAGAAAACTAAAGAAGGAGCAGTTTTATATTTCTCTATTCAACCAGATGGATTCTTTGGTTAATTAAGCAAATAAGGACGCAAGTCCTTATTTTTTTCTAGACAAATTAATAAAAACCAACTAGAATAGTCAAATGTATACAGATATTAGTGTTGGAATGTTATAATTATGTATATAATAATTAGGAAAAGTGGTGAACAAATGAAAGATTATAGTAGTTATTTTAAAGGACCTTCACTTAATGAAGCTAAAAAAAGGAGTCATGATCGAGTAAATAGATATGATGATGCTTATCATATTCCTGCTGATATGATTAAAGCCGGAGTAGGGAAAAAATATTATATTCAAACATATGGATGTCAAGCAAACGAGCGTGATAGCGAGACTTTATCGGGAATTTTAGAGAGTATGTCATATAAACCAGCTGAAGATATTAAAGAAGCTGATGTTATTATTTTAAATACATGTGCAATTCGTGAAAATGCTGAAGAAAAGGTTTTTGGTAAAGTTGGATATGTAAAAAATTTAAAAAAGACTAATCCTGATTTAATTTTTGGAATGTGTGGCTGCATGGCTCAAGAAGAAGTTGTTATTAAAAGAATTTTAGAGAAACATCCGCACGTTGATTTGATTTTTGGAACTCATAATATTCATCGTTTACCTGAACTATTAAAAGAGGCTATGTATAGTAAAGAAATGGTCGTTGAAGTTTGGTCTAAAGAAGGCGATGTAATAGAAAATACTCCTGTTAAAAGAGCTAATAAATATAAAGCATGGGTAAATATTATGTATGGCTGCAATAAGTTTTGTACATACTGTATTGTACCATATACTAGAGGTAAAGAACGTTCAAGATTAGCTAGTGATATTATTGAAGAAGTAAAAGATTTGATCAAACAAGGTTATAAAGAAATAACTTTATTAGGTCAAAATGTTAATAGTTATGGTAAAGATCTTGGTGATGATTATAGTTTTGCGAATCTTTTAGAAGATGTTGCTAAAACTGGAATTGATCGAATTAGATTTACAACTAGTCATCCATGGGATTTTAGTGAAGATATGATCAAAATCATTGCTAAGTATGATAATATTATGCCTGCTATTCATTTACCAGTACAATCTGGTAACAACCAGGTTTTAAAACAAATGGGACGTCGGTATACTCGTGAACAGTATTTAGATTTATTTTACAAAATTAAAAAATATATTCCTGATTGTACCATCACAACTGATATTATTGTTGGTTTCCCTAATGAAACTCATGAACAGTTTTTAGATACATTATCTTTATATCAAGAGTGTGAATATGATTTAGCTTATACTTTTGTATATTCACCTCGTGAAGGAACTCCAGCGGCTAAGATGGCTGATAATATTCCAAGTGAAGAAAAAGATCAACGTTTATATCGCTTAAATGAAATTGTTACTGAAAAAGCGTATAAACAAAATCAACGTTTCTTAAATAAAGTAGTCGATGTTTTAGTTGATGGAACTTCAAAACGTGATGAAACAATGTTGACAGGTTATACAAGTCATCAAAAATTAGTTAATTTTAAAGGAAACCCTGATGATATTGGTAAGATAATTAAAGTTAAAATTACCGAAGCTAAAACATGGGCTTTAAAGGGTGAGGCTGTTGAATCATAGTTTTGAATATGCAAAAGAACTAAATGATTATTTATTGAATTTGGATGTTATTAAAGAATATCAAAAATATGAAGATTTAATAAGTAATAATGAAGAAATAAAAGCTTTGGAAAATAAGATGAAAGCATATCAAAAAAAAATAGTTAATCAAAAAGCAAAGCAGGATAGTAATGTTGTTGATACGATAAAAAAATATCAACAGCTCAAAGATGAATTTGAAAATCATCCCTTAGTAGTTAATTACTTATATTTAAAAGATGAAGTAAATAATTTATTACAAACGATAAATGCATATATTAATAGAGAATTGTTGAAATAGGTCTTGACTTCATAATTATTTCTAATTATAATTTATGAAATATTAAATAAAAACAAAGAAAAGGAGATAGAAAATGGCATATTTTTTTGATGAACCATCACGTACATTTAACGAATATCTATTAGTACCAGGATATTCTTCTACAGAGTGTCAACCTAAAAATGTTAGTTTAAAGACACCATTAGTTAAATTTAAAAAAGGTGAAGAACCTGCATTATCACTTAATATTCCATTAGTTTCAGCAATTATGCAAGCTGTTTCTGATGATAATATGGCTGTTGCTTTAGCACGCGAAGGAGGCGTTTCATTTATCTATGGATCGCAAACAATCGAAAGTCAAGCAGCAATGGTTAAACGTGCAAAAACATATAAAGCTGGTTTTGTACCAAGTGATTCTAACTTAAGTGTTAACGATACGTTAGCTGATGTTATCGCTTTAAAGGAAAAAACAGGACATTCAACAATGGCAGTAACTGATGATGCCAGTGCTAATGGTAAATTATTAGGTATTGTTACAGGTCGTGATTATCGAGTATCTAGAATGTCTTTAGATACAAAAGTGTCTGAATTTATGACTCCGTTTGATAAACTAATTTGTGGTCATACAGGCATTAGTTTAAAAGAAGCTAATGATTTAATTTGGGACAATAAGTTAAATGCTTTGCCAATTATTGATGATGATCAAAAATTAGCATATTTTGTTTTTAGAAAAGATTATGAAACTAAAAAATCAAATCCTAATGAATTATTAGATGCATCTAAACGTTATGTAGTTGGTGCTGGTATTAATACTCGTGACTTTGCTAAGCGTGTTCCGGCTTTAATTGAAGCTGGTGCAGATGTTTTATGTATCGATTCATCGGAAGGATTTACTGAATGGCAAAAAATTACTATTGATTGGATTAGAGAACATTATGGTGACAGTGTAAAAGTTGGAGCTGGAAATGTTGTTGATGCTGAAGGATTTAGATTTTTAGCTGAAGCTGGTGCAGATTTTGTCAAAGTTGGTATCGGTGGTGGATCAATTTGTATCACTCGTGAACAAAAAGGAATTGGTCGTGGCCAAGCAACAGCGACAATTGAAGTTGCTAAAGCTCGTGATGAATACTTTAAAGAAACTGGTATTTATGTACCAATCTGTTCTGATGGAGGTATTGTTCACGATTATCATATGACTTTAGCTTTGGCTATGGGTTCTGATTTTATCATGTTAGGTCGTTATTTCTCTAGATTCGATGAATCTCCAACTAATAAAGTAAGTATTAATGGTCAATATATGAAAGAATACTGGGGAGAAGGTTCTGCTCGTGCTCGTAACTGGCAACGTTATGACTTGGGTGGAGATGCTAAACTTTCTTTTGAAGAAGGTGTTGATTCATATGTACCATATGCAGGTAGCTTAAAAGATAATGTTGGTTTAACTTTAAGTAAAATCAAATCAACAATGTGTAATTGTGGTGCTTTAACAATTCCTGAATTACAGAAAAAAGCTAAAATTACTCTTGTATCTTCAACAAGTATCGTTGAAGGTGGAGCACATGATGTTGTCTTAAAAGATTCAACATCTTCAAATGGTCATCAAAATTAAAGGTACTTCTTAGAAGTACCTTTTAAATTAGACAAATCTAATAAATATTCCACTTTTTAGTACATTTTTTCACTTACCTTACATATATTAAATTAGGTGAGAACATGGCAAATAATATTCGTGAGATTATTACCCAAGCAGTAATTGCTAAGGGAAAGAAAAGGACTATTAATAAATATCCTTTTGAAATTAGTAATTTTGATAAGGTTTTAGGCTGCTGGATTACTAATCATCGCTATAATGCAACTTTTAGAGATGATAAACCAGTAGTCTTAGGAACCTTTGATGTTCACTTGTGGTATAACTATCGTGATGATAGTAATATTTTAAAACAAACAGTAAGTTATTTAAATGAACTTGATCTAGTAAAAAAAGAACAGCGCAGTTTTAATGATCAAGATGAATTGATTGCTACATGTAATCAAGAACCTAAATGTATAGGTGTTAATTGTTTAGAAGATAAAGTCGTCATTGAAGTTGAAAAAGAGATTTCATTAAGTGTAGTTGGTAAAACTACTATTAGGGTTGAAACAAAAAATGAAATGGAATCGTGGGATGAATTTGATAATATAACGATTGATGAAAATTTTATTAAATAAAGGCGTAAGCCTTTTTTCTTTTAATAATTCTTGTGTTATAATAGAAAATGATTTTTTTAGAAATGAGGTTGATTTATGAAACAAAAATATAGTCCAATGATGATGCAGTATTTATCTATTAAAGAAGAAAATCAAGATTCAATCGTTATGTTTCGATTGGGGGATTTTTATGAAATGTTTTTTGATGACGCTATTTTAGTTTCCAAAGAATTACAAATAGCATTAACTGGTAAAAATGCGGGTGCTAAAGAAAGAGTACCAATGTGTGGGGTACCTTTTCATTCCGCAAGTGGATATATTCAAAAATTAGTAGATAATGGACATCGTGTCGCTATCGTTGAACAATTAACAGAACCAGGTAAAAGAGGGATCGTTGAACGTGGTGTTGTTCAAATAATTACACCTGGTACAATTTTTGATGAATCATTAACAAATAATCGAAATAATTATATTGCCGCTTTAGAAGAATTTGATTTTAATTATACTTTAGCTTTTTGTGATATTACAACTGGAGAATTTAGTGTTGTAAATATTGAAAAGAAAGAAAAGTTATTGATGAATCAATTAGAAACAATGGCAGTTAAAGAGCTAGTGACTTTACCTGATCAAATTCGTAATTTTGACAATATTTTAAATTCCCCATTTCCTCATGATAAATATAATGAAAAATATGATAAGATTTTTTCTAAGATAAATGATTTAAAACAAATTAAAACAGCATCTTTATTATTGAACTATTTATTAGATACTCAAAAAAGAGAATTAGAGCATTTACAAATCATTGAAGAAATAAAAAATGAAGACTATGTAGTAATGGATCAATATACCAAAAAAGCATTAGAATTAACAACAGGCTCTAAAAGTAATGATAAATATGGTAGTTTATACTGGTTATTAGACCATACTAAGACAGCCATGGGTTCAAGAATGCTTAAACAATGGATTGAAAGACCACTTTTAAATCAACAGCAAATTGAACAACGTTTAGATGTAGTTGAAATTTTTACTAATTATTTTATTCAAAGAGAAAGTATCAAAGAGATTTTAAAAGATATTTATGATTTAGAGCGCTTATCTTCTCGAATTGCTTTTGGTAATATAAATGCTCGTGATTTGAAATGGATCAGTGCTTCTTTAAAAGTAATTCCGGAGTTAAAAAATCAACTATTATCATTAGATGAGCCGCTTACAAATGATTTAGCTAATCATTTAATAGATTTAAATCATATTATTAATTTGATTGACCAGGCAATCATTGATAATCCGCCATTAACTGTAAAAGAAGGTAATATCATTAAAGAAGGATTTAATGAGGAGTTAGATGAACTTCGTTACATTCGTAATCATGGTAAACAATGGCTTGTTGAATTTGAACAAAAAGAGCGTGATCGTACTGGAATTAAAGGGTTAAAAGTAGGATATAATCGTGTTTTTGGTTATTACATAGAAGTGACTAAAGCAAATTTATCATTAGTAAAAGATGAATTTAACTATACTCGTAAACAAAGTTTAGCCAACGCAGAACGTTTTGTTACACCGGAATTAAAAGAGATGGAATCAAAGTTATTAAACGCTCAGGATAAAATGGTTAAACTAGAATATGCAATCTTTACACAAATTAGAAATACAATAAAAAAAGATGTTCATCTAATCCAGGATGTTGCAAAAGTAATTGCTCGAATTGATGTTTTCCAATCACTTGCAATGATTTCTAGTGAAAATAGTTATGTAAGACCTATTTTTAATCATGAAAAGATATTTAATGTTACTGATGGACGTCATGGGGTTATTGAACGGGTTATGAGTGAAGGTAGTTATGTTGCAAATGATGTCGACATTGATAGTAAAAATCCTGTTTTAATGATTACTGGACCAAATATGGGTGGTAAATCAACATATATGCGTTCAATTGCTTTGATTGCTTTAATGGCCCAAATTGGATGTTTTGTTCCTTGTAGTCAGGCTAATTTACCAATTTTTGATCAGATTTTTACTAGAATTGGTGCTAGTGATGATTTAGTATCTGGACAATCAACTTTTATGGTTGAAATGTTAGAAGCGAATAATGCTTTACGTTTTGCTACTGAAAATTCATTGATTATTTTTGATGAAATTGGACGAGGAACTGCTACATTTGATGGAATGGCTATCGCTCAAGCAATGATTGAATATATTGCAACTAAAATTAAATGCATTACATTATTTTCAACGCATTATCATGAATTAACATTCTTAGAAGATAAGAATTTAGGAATAAAAAATGTCCATGCTAGTGCTTCGATTGAAAATGATGATTTAGTCTTTTTATATCGTATTAAACCAGGACGTTCTAATAAATCATATGGTGTAAATGTTGCTAAGCTAGCAAAATTGCCAGATGAAGTTTTAAACCGGGCAAATGTATTATTAGAAGCGTTAGAAGAGAACAATATTGAAAATCATTTGAGTGATGATTCATTAAAAGAAGTTCCAGTAAATTCACCTAGTGTGGTAGAAA
Organism: Erysipelatoclostridium sp. An173; assembly: GCF_002160495.1. Taxonomy (GTDB): domain Bacteria; phylum Bacillota_I; class Bacilli_A; order Erysipelotrichales; family Coprobacillaceae; genus Thomasclavelia; species Thomasclavelia merdavium. The sequence continues at coordinate 96,232 of NZ_NFKR01000007.1, forward strand.
AATATCTTGATGGAATTGATCCAATGACATTATCACCGATTGATGCTTTATCGACTTTAATCGAGTTAAAGAAATTGAATGAAAGCAGGTGATTAAATGCAAAAAATAAGACAACTTGATGATATTTTAGCTAATAAAATAGCAGCGGGTGAAGTAATCGAACGACCTGCGAATGTTGTTAAGGAATTAGTTGAAAATAGTATCGATGCCAATAGCAGCAAGATCGATGTAATTATTGAAGAAGGTGGCTTAAAATTAATTCAAGTTATTGATAATGGTGATGGAATGGACAAAGAAGATGCTTTGCTTTGTTTTAGTCGTCATGCAACTAGTAAAATCAAAGATGATCAGGATTTGTTTTGTATCCAAACATTAGGATTTCGTGGCGAGGCTATTCCATCAATTGCCTCTATTAGTCATTTTGAATTAAAGACTAGTACTGGTCAAATAGGGACTAGTGTGGTTTATGAATATGGTAAATATATTGAAAATAAAGAAAGTGATAGTAAAAAAGGAACTAATATCAAAGTTGAAAAATTATTTCAAAATGTTCCAGCTCGTTTAAAATATGTACGTTCTACGAATTCAGAATTTGCTAATATTCAAACTTATTTAGAGCGGTTATCTTTATCACATCCAGATATTGCTTTTTTATTAGTTCATAATGGACGAACAATCTATAAGACTAATGGTAATGGTAATTTATTAGAAGTAATTTCCAATATTTATGGATTGAATGTTGCTAAAGCGATGATTCCGGTTGATTTTGGTGATGATGAATTTCATATAACTGGATTTATTTCTAAAATTGATGTAAATCGTGCTAGTAGGAATCATATGATTACAATGGTTAATTCACGAGTAGTTAGAAATAAGGTTAGTATTGATAGTATTAAAAATGCTTATTCACGTTATTTGGCTGAAAAACGCTATCCGATTACAATTCTTAATATTGAAATCGATCCTTATTTAGTAGATGTAAATGTTCATCCTTCTAAATTAGAAGTACGGTTTTCAAAAGAAATGAAATTAAAAGAATTAATATATCAAGGAATAAGCGAGGCGCTTGCAAATGTTAATTTAACTTATAATGCAGTAGCTGATTATAAAAAACCAAAAGTAAATATTGAACAGCCAGCTTTTGAATTTAACTATGATGTAGAAGATGAAATCGACCCGATTTTAAAAAGTACAGACAATGAAAATATTAATCATGTAGATGATAAAAATAACGAAACTTTTGATAATATTGAAAATGAAGTTGTGGATAAAGAAAATAATTATAATTTAGTTCAAGAACAAAATATCGAATATATTGTACCTGATAAGCAAGTAGTTGAAACTAAGGTTGAATCTCGTGAAAAATTAATGAAAAAGAAACTACTTGTAAAAGGACAGGTACATGGTACATATATTATTTGTGAAGATGAAACTGGTATGTATTTAGTTGATCAACATGCAGCACAAGAACGAATTAATTACGAATATTTTTTAGATAAGTATCAGCATTTAAATTTATCAATGCGTGATTTATTAGTACCGATTACATTAGAATATCCATTAAGTGAATTTTTGATTATTGAAGAGCGAAAACAATTGTTGAGCCAGGTTGGAATTAATCTAGAAGTTTTTGGTAATTGTGGATATGTAATTAAACAACTACCACTATGGATGCAAAATATTGATGAACAGGTTTTTATTGAAGACATGGTTGATCAGGTTTTAAAAGATAATAAAGTCGATGTTGTTAAATTACAAGATCATGCGATTGCCACATTGAGTTGTAAAGCGTCATTAAAAGGTAATACCCATTTATCAAATGAAGGAATGCAAAATATTATTGATAATTTAATGCGTTGTGATAACCCTTATGTTTGTCCTCATGGTCGCCCTACTTTAGTTTATTATTCTAGTTATGAAATTGAAAAATTGTTTAAACGGGTAGCGTAATGGATAAAGTAATAGTTGTTGTTGGACCAACGGGAGTAGGAAAAACTAAAATGGGTGTAGCTTTGGCTAAGTATTTTAATGGCGAAGTAATTAGTGGCGATTCAATGCAAATCTATAAAACAATGGATATTGGTACAGCTAAGGTAACAAAGCAGGAAATGGATGGGGTAGTTCATCATTTGATCGATATTAAAAATCCTGATGAAAGTTATAGTGTTAAAGATTTTCAAGATGAAGTTAGAAAGAAAATCAAAGAAATAACTATGCGTAATAAACTGCCAATTATAGTTGGAGGAACAGGACTATATATTAAAGCAGCTCTTTATGATTATCAGTTTAGTGATAGCCAAATTGAACATCAAGAATATGTAAAAAAATATCAAGATTATACAAATGAACAATTATATCAATACTTATTAGAAATTGATGAACTGAGTGCTAAAGAATTGCATCCAAATAACCGTCAAAGAGTATTGCGAGCAATTGCTATTTATGAAAGTACTGGAGTTAAAAAGAGTGAAACTTTAGCTAAACAAAAACACGAAATGATCTATGATGCTAAATTTATTGGGCTAACATTAGATCGTGAATTGTTGTATCAAAGAATCAATGAACGTGTTGATTTAATGATGGAACAAGGTTTATTAAAAGAAATTGAATCATTGATGGAAAAAAATTATTCAAGTGATTTACAGAGCATGAAAGCAATAGGGTATAAAGAATGGTTTGCTTATTATGATAAAAAGCAAACTTTACAAGAAACTATCGAATTAATAAAGAAACATTCGCGTAATTATGCTAAAAGACAATATACCTGGTTTAATAATCAGGTGCCAGTGAACTGGTTTACTGTTAATCTTGATGATTTTGATAGTACTGTTGATGAAGTTAAAGGGTATTTAAAAAAACAGGGTATTAAAAATGAAAATAATTAATTTAATTGAAGATACTCCTGGAAGTAGCAATTGTTTATATGAACATGGCTTAAGTTTTTATATTGAAACTAAAAAGCATAAGATATTAATGGACACTGGAGCTAGTGATGCTTTTATAAAAAATGCGACACAATTGGGGATTGATTTAAAACAAGTGGATATTGTAGTTTTAAGTCATGGTCATTACGATCATAGTGGTGGTATTTTATCATTTGTTAAAATTAATCCTAATGCGACTATTTATATCCAAAAAAATGCTGTGAATGATTATTATAGTATTCGTGAAAATGGGCCGGCTTATATTGGAATTGATAAAAAGATTTTATTGTTGTCAAATATAGTTTACATTGATGATTTGCTTAATATTGATGATGAATTAACTATATTTTCAAATATTACTGATCGTAAATTTTGGCCACAGACTAATCAAAGATTGAAAAAAATAGAAAATGGTGTTTTGATTCAAGATGATTTTGATCATGAACAGTGTTTAGTTGTAAATGAAAATAATTGTTCGTATTTATTTTCCGGTTGTGCTCATAATGGTATTGTTAATATATTAAAACGGTATGATCAGATTTTTAAAAAGTATCCAGATAAAATTATTAGTGGTTTTCATATGATCAAAAAAATACCATATGATCAAGATGAAATTACGATGATTAAAGAAACTGCTAATATCTTAACTAAAGTACCCGCAGTATTTTATACCGGACATTGTACCGGAAAAGAAGCGTTTGCAATAATGAAAGAAATTATGGGTGAACAGTTAGTATTGATTCATAGTGGTATGGAAATTGAATAGAAAAAGCTGGAATTTAGCCAGCTTTTTTGCTTTGATTGAGTTTTTTAATATTATTAGTACGACCATGTTTTAAAATACGACGATAATTTTCAGCTAACGCTTTTTCATATTTACTAGTCATCCAAGGAACATAGAATTGTTGATTTGCTAGTTCATTTGGAAGATATTGGATATATTCCCATAATTCAGGTCGATTATAATCATATTTTTCATCTTCTTGTAAACCAACAGGAGTCATTCTTAAATATTCTGGAGTTCGATATGATTGTACTCTAGTAGCGCTGATTGCACTATCAATTGCAGCTTCGCTTGATTTAGATTTTGGTGATAAGCATAGATCAATAATAACACTAGCTAATGGAATTCGTGCTTCTGGAAAACCGATTGTTTTAGCTGCTTGTAAGGCGATTACGGTTCTCATACAAGCATTAGGATTAGCTAAGCCAATATCTTCATAGGCGATTGTCATTAATCGTCTTTGTAATGATTCAAAATCACCAGTTTCAATTAATTTAGCTAGATAAAACATAGCACCGTTAGGATCACTACCACGAATTGATTTTTGTAAACCACTTAAAGTATCATAATAGTTATCTTCATCATGGTCATAAATTACATTAGTTTTGATCATGGCTGCTTCTAAAACATTTTCATCAATATGATTATTATCACAAATGATAGAACAGATTTCTAAACAGTTATATGCAAAACGAATATCACCACTGCTTGCTTTAGCAATTTTAGTTAAAACAGAGTCTTCGATGGTATATTCATTATTAAAGCCTTCAGATGATGATAGTGCTTGCTTTAATCCATCAATAATGTCATTTGTTGTTAATGGTTTGACTTCAAGAATATGACAGCGAGATCTAATTGCTGGATTGATTGAATGATATGGATTACTTGTTGTACAGCCAGCAATAGTAATTAAGCCGCTTTCAACATGGGAAAGCAAGTCGTCTTGTCTAGCTTTATTTAAACGGTGGACCTCATCAATAATTACAAATAAACCATTTGAAAGTTTTGCTTCGGCAATTATCGCATCCATTTCTTTTTTATTGCCAGTTGAAGCATTAAATAAACGGTATGGGATATTTAAATCATTGGCTAGACACATTGCGATAGTAGTTTTACCACATCCTGGTGAACCATAAAGGATAATTGAAAAAGGATGTTTTTTTTCAACAAATTTAGTAAGGATTGATTTTGGTCCTACTAAGTGTTGTTGTCCAATGATATCAGATAATTTTTTTGGTCTCATTTTATTTGCAAGAGTAGTAGACATTAGTATCTTCCTTTCACTTTAAAAATCAGTTATAATAATTATAGCATTTTTAGATATTGAAAGATAGGTGTATTAAATGAGATTAGTTATTCAAAAGGTAAGTTCAAGTAATGTAAAAATAAATAATGAAGTAGTTGGTAGTATTGACAAAGGTTTTATGGTTTTAGTTGGTATTACTGATAGTGATAATAAAATGATTGTAGATAAGATGGTTGATAAATTAATTAATTTACGTATTTTTGAAGATGAAAATGATAAGTTGAATTTGTCATTATTAGATGTAAAGGGAAGTATTTTATCAATTTCACAATTTACACTATATGCTAATTGTAAAAAGGGACGGAGACCAAGTTTTATTGAAGCGGCAAAACCAGATATTTCTAAACCTTTATATGAATACTTTAATCAACAGTTAAAAGAAAAAGGTGTAATGGTAGAGACTGGAGTGTTTGGAGCAATGATGGAAGTATCACTAGTAAATGATGGTCCAGTAACAATTATTTTAGATAGTAAAGAAATTTTTTAAAAAAAGTAAAAAAAGGTATTTACAAAGGAGAGAGGATGTGGTAGATTAATAGGGCACTCGAGAGAAGGAGCGAGGTTCAAAGGAAGGGCCGAGCGAAAAAAGTAAA
>NZ_NFKR01000070.1 GCF_002160495.1 Erysipelatoclostridium sp. An173
ATGAAGAGGAATCCTAATACTTAAAAATGCTCTTGATTATATTGAGAAGGAACACAATTGTACATCATAAATGATCATTTTTGTACAAAATTATATTGACATTTATATACGTTTTCAAATTCGCCGCCCCAGTTACGGCGCAGATAGATCCCATCCACATAGACATACGGATATCGTCCGCCTTGCAGAGGACGGTTCCGCCAATCCTCGATGTGGACATATGCTTTCTTGTTCAACTCACTTATGGTGGAGGGAGAGACTTTGCTGCCCCAGAGGGCCTCGGTAATATCCTCCACACGCCGAACGGATACGCCTGCCAGGTACATCTCAATGAGCGCCTCTTCCACGCTGCTCTCCCGGCGGCGGTACCGCTCAATGATGGCAGTTTCAAAGGAAATTCCCTTGAGCTTGGGTACCTTGAGGGTGACATCCCCGGAGGTGGTGGTGAGATTTCGGTTGTAGTGGCCGCTGCGATAGCTCTGACGCTGCTCATTGCGCTCGTACCGGGCCGCCTGGGTCAGCTTCTCCGCCTCGGCCTCCAGCAGTTCGTTGAGGGTTTCCTCTACGCTGCCTCGTACCAGTTCTTTGATTTGACCCTTGATTACTTCCTCGTTAAGCTGTACAATCTTTTCGGACATGGTTTGCTGTCTCCTTTCAGAATGGTGTGTCGTGACTTCATTCTACCAGAGGGCTGCAAACCATGTCTCTTTTTAACTACTTTTCAATTTGCGAAACTTATTGTACCTTATCCTCTGAAATGCTTCTATGGGTAATTTCTGTAGGTTTGTCAATCATGTGTTACACAGACTGTAAATAATCTCTGAGGACCTCACTGGGTGTTTTCCATCCCAGAGGCCGCATAGGAAAGTTATTATAATCCCTGCGATTATAGAGTTTTAGCTGTTTCGCAAAATCCTCAAAGGAATAAAAGAGATGTGTTGCGTAAAAGCGTTCATTGTCTTTCCTGTGGCTGCGTTCTACCTTCCCATTATGACGGGGAGTAAAAGGACGGATGACCTTATGCCGTATTCCATGCGCTTCCAGTTGCTTTTGGAAGAGAGTAAAGAAAACCAAGGGAAAGGTGAGGCTATTAAAACTGCCCTTCAGTATATACGGGCAGAATTGTGGGAATATAGCGCGGTGGGAATTATGGACGCAGACGGCCAGCATCTGCCCGAAGATATGGAAAAGCCGCTGATGAGGGCAGGAAGAAATCCCGGAACACTGGTCCTTGGAACAAGAAATCTGGACCAATCCACACCCTGGAAATCCAGGTTCGGCAACCAGATTACAAGAAAGATTTTTAAGCCTTGTTTCAGCCTTCTGAAACCCTTGACATAGTTCCTTATTTTGCTTATAATTTCGTTAAACAGTGGTTTTTATACTGCGTTACTACATAATGGGAATTATGTGGTTTTTAAAAAGAGAGGAGATTGACAGATATGCAAAAAGAAAAATATATCAAAGTTCAAGCCGTACCTGTGAAAAGAATTGATAAAGCTCAGGCCGGGCTTCTTAAAACAAATTTGGAAGACGTATTGAAAGAGTTAGAGAAGATGTAGCGAAAACTGATAGAAACAGAGAATTAGAGGAAAGCATAGATGAAGATATCAAAGCAGTATGTTATAAGAGAAATTCTGGGGGAGCATATTATTGTGCCTACCGGCCAGGAAGCAATACGTTTTCAAGGGATTATTGCTGTGAATGAGACAGGCGCATTTCTGGTTCGGTACCTACAGGAACATGATGCAGATGAAGAAGAGCTGACTCAAGCCCTTTGCAGAGATTTTGAGATTGACAGTGGTACAGCTAGAAAAGATATAGAAGATTTTATAGAATCTGTTCACAGACAAGGGGTTCTGCTTGTGGAAGAAAAGAAAAAATGAGAAACGGAAGGTGAAGAAAAATATGAAAAAAAAGTATAAGAAACCTGAAATTGTTTTTGAAAAATTAGCATTTAAGTCAGCACTGGCAACGTGTGGGTTTATTTCAACGACAAGAATTTCGGATGATAGATTTCCTTGTGAAATGGTAGATGGTGACGACTGGCAAGGTGGCAAGGGTGAGCCGGCATACAATGAAGATTTTGATTGTGTTTTAATTGGTGATTCTAGCGTTTGTGATAGTTATTTCTACTGCTATCATGTACCAATCATGATGGAAAACGGCAATGAGGCATATATCGGGTTATCTTAAATGAATCAGTATGCATATTGTATCGGCGGTATTGGAATCAATTTTTTTTTAGAACCTCCAATCTTTTTGAAGAAGGAAAAAGTATCTGTACCTTTTGAAACCGAGCCGAAGCAGGGAGTGGATCTTTTGTTCCACGTAACAGAGGATTCGTTTCCAAAAGATGGTAAGATTTGCTATCGGGATGAAAGATGTATTATTTTAGAGGTGCAGGGACAGATATATCGCTATCAGGGAGTACTAGACACAGGTGGGGATTTTTTATGGCGGAGTCGAATCACGCTGAAACAGGAAAGCCAGAATGTATTTCCCGTATTTATACATGCTCAAAGTGGGAGAAAAGAGGAGAAATATCTGACGGAAAAGCAACTATTGACCATGGCTGGGTTCGAATATTTAATGATTCACCGAAAAAGAGTGATTCTTCATGCATCCCTAATTAATTTTCAGAATCAGGGAATTGTCTTTTCAGCTCCGTCGGGGACAGGAAAGTCAACTCAGGCTGACCTGTGGAAGAGGAGGTATCCTATTGTAGAAATTATAAATGGAGACCGCGTGATTTTAAGTTGTGAAAATGGAAGAGGAATGGCCCATGGACTTCCATTTTGCGGTACTTCCGGGATTGCTTTGAATTGTACTATTCCTCTTACAGCAGTGATAATCCTTCGGCAAGCCAAGGAAAACAGAGTTTGGACTCCAGTACCGCTGGAAGCGATAAAAGCACTGTTGTCCGAGTGTGCAGTGGATATTTGGGATACTAAGGGAATGGAAATAGTGATAAGACTTCTGGCGGAAATACTTAGGACTGTACCAGTATATATCTATGAATGTCTACCAGATGCTTCAGCAGCAGAGTTTTTAAAGTTATTTTTGGAAAAAGAAGGAGTACTTCAAGATGAAAAAAAGAGACGATATTAATCATGAAGCTGCCATCAGCTGGTACTTGTCACAGAAAGCGGCAAGGGCAGGCAGCCCGGTAAACGGAACATTTGAACTGACTGGCCGGTGCAATTTTAGCTGCAAAATGTGCTATGTGCATGAACAAGAAAACAGTGACGAGTGGAAAGAAAAAGAATTATCAGTATCAGATTGGCTGGATATCGCAAAGGAGGCAAAACAGGCCGGACTTCTCTATCTGCTTTTAACTGGAGGAGAGGCAATGATGCGTGAGGACTTTGTGAAATTATATGAAGCGTTGAGTCAGATGGGGTTTCGCTTGGTGATTAATACTAATGGTTCTATGTTGACTTCAGAAATTGAGCACTGTTTCAAAAAATATCCGCCGGCCAGAGTCAATGTATCTATTTATGGAGCTTCAGAAGAAACTTACGAGAATTTATGCGGAAGACGAGCATGGAGGAAAGTGACAGATACAGTGCGGAAACTTATTTCAATGGGGATTTCTGTGCGTACAACAACTGTATTGACAACCTATAATTGCCATGATATAGAAAAAATTTATGAGTTTGATAAAAGTCAGACCTCTCTGATTGAGATGACTCCATATCTATTTCCACCTATTCGCTTGAAACAAGGGCACAGCGGTGAGAACGTAGCGAGACTTTCAGCAGAAGAGGCCGGGAAATATATGGTAAAGAGAGATTATCTTCTGTCTGATAGCCGAGAAGAATTTATAGAAAAGGGACGAAGATTTCTAAAAACTGGAACAGGTTGTCCCTACGAAATACAGCATCTGGGGAATGCCCAGGGAGACGAAAGCCGATGCGGTGCAGGCCGTCATTCTTTCTGGATTACCTGGAATGGGAAAATGCGGCCTTGTGGGTTAATGACATATCCGGAGGCAGATGTACGGAAATTGGGATTTGATAAGGCCTGGAAACAGATAAAAGACGAAGTTTCTAAAATCCGTCTTCCTTATGAATGTAAAACTTGTAGACATAGTCAGTTTTGTAAAATTTGTGCAGCCATCTGTCAGTCGGAGACTGGACGTTTTGACCAGCGGCCAGATTATCTTTGTCAGATGTCCGAGTCAGCAAAGGCGGCATATGCAGAAGCGATCAAAATGCTTCAGGGGCTGGAAAAGAAGGAAGAAGCAGATGTGTAGAAAAAAGTCCAAGTCACCAAGTTTGAACTATGCTATGCTACGGGAAATAGTTACTGAGATCCGCTGGATGAGCAATTATATTATAAAATATCGGGCAGCAGTGATGTTTTATGTTTTTGTAGGAATATTAGGAACTTTAATGGGATTGTCAGGAAGCCTTGCGTCTAAATACATGATTGACGCTGTGACCAAGTATCAGCCCCAGCAGTTGGTGACAACAGCCTGTATCTTTGTAATTTCGGGTCTTCTGGGAATTGGATTTCATGCTGTAATGAGCCGTATGCTGGCACGTATTAGTTTGAAAGTATACCAAGATATTTATGAGGACGTTTATCTAAAGGTGATGGAGGCCAAATGGGAAGAAATTGCAGAATTTCATAGTGGAGATTTGCTGAATCGTTTGAGCGGGGATGTAACTACGGTGTCAAAAAGTATTCTGGGATGGATCAATGTCATTAAGTTAAGATTTTAATGGCAATCGAGGGTTATATTGCAAATATGCCCTCTCTTTTTTATCATTTTTCAAAGAAAAGCATTGACATTGCAACGATAGTGTGCGGCCTATTATCAATCATAGAATTGATAATAGGCCAATTGTTTATAGGTATATGTTGGAGGTACTTGAACATGAATAACTATAAAC
>NZ_NFKR01000071.1 GCF_002160495.1 Erysipelatoclostridium sp. An173
TAGTTTCAAGACTACACTTTTTTAGCTTGAATAAAAATATAACCAGGAGAAAATATATTTTCTATATAGCTCCTGGCTAAAAATTTGTCATCTTAACTTAATGACATTGATCAAGGGGGATGTTTTTTTATTATGAATATTATCATTTTGGGTGCTGGGAAAGTTGGTAAGACTTTGATCAAGCACATGTCCAATGAAGATCATGATATTGTTGTCATTGATACAAATGGGCAAAAAATTGATGATGTTGTAAATCAATATGATGTTATTGGTGTTGTTGGAAATGGAGGCTCATATGACATTTTAATGGAGGCTGGTGTTGAAGATGCTGACTTAATTATTTGTGTTACAGCTTCTGATGAATTAAATATCTTAGCTGGATTAATGGCTAAAAAGATGGGAACTCGTCATACGATTGCTAGAGTTAGAAATCCAGATTATTTAAGACAACGTGATTTTATGCGTGATCAATTAGGATTTTCAATGATTATTAATCCAGAATTAGAGGCAGCAAGTGAAATTCGAAGAGCTTTAGCTTTCCCATCAGCAGTAAAAGTAGAAACTTTTGCTCGTGGTAAAGTTGAATTAGCTGAATTTTATGTAGATCAAGAAAGTAAACTAGTAGGTGTTTCGTTAAGTGAACTACATAATGTTTCTAAAACTAATATTTTAGTTTGTGCTGTAAGCCATAATGAAGAAGTTATAATTCCAGATGGTAATTATATGATTAAAGCTGGTGATCATTTACATATTACGGGAGCACATCGTGATTTAGTTCATTTTTGTTTAGATGTTGGAATCAATACCCATCGTGTTAAAAATGTTTTAATTGTTGGCGGTGGAAAAATTGCTTATTATTTAACTAAGTTTTTAGCGATTGCTGGAATTAAAGTTAAAATAATTGAAAAGGATTTAGAACGTTGTAAAGAGTTATCAAAAAAATTACCATTTGCTACTATTATTTATGCTGATGGTAGTGATGAAGAAATCTTGCTTGAAGAAGGAATCGAAAATACTGATGCTTTTTTAGCGTTGACGGGATTGGATGAAGAAAACTTGATTCTTTCATTATATGCTAAAAACTTATATCGTCGTAAAACGGTTGCTAAAGTAACTAGAATGAACTTTACTGGATTAACTGATAGCTTAAAAGTTGATAGTATTGTTGCACCAAAACAAATAATTGCGGGACAGATTATTCGTTATGTGCGTGCTAAGATGAATAAAGATGACGATTCAAGTGTTAAAACATTATATAAACTTGTTGATGGTGAAGTTGAAGCAAGTGAGTTTGTAGCTACTGAAAAGATCAAATTCTTAGGTAAAACATTAAATGAATTATCTTTAAATAACAATGTTTTAGTTGCTACAATTTCTCGTGGTGATGAAATAATTGTTCCTAAAGGAAATACTACTATTGAAAAAGACGATCATGTGATTGTTATTTCAAAAGGAATAACAATGAAAAGTCTTAATGATATCTTAAGGAGCTAGTTAAGATGAATAAAAAGATGATTGTTTATGCACTTGGAAAATTATTGATGATTACTGGAATATTGATGTTTATTCCGGTAATTGTATCTTTAATTTATCAAGAAAAGACAGGCGTATACTATGCCGGTGTTGGAATTGCAATTATTGTTATTGGCTTTTTGATTTCTAAAAAAGAACCAAAGAAAAAAAATATTTATGCTCGTGAAGGATTCGTTATTGTTGCTTTAGGGTGGATACTTGTTTCTTTAGTTGGAGCAATTCCCTTTTGCTTAAGTGGTGAAATTCCTTCTTATGTAGATGCTGTTTTTGAAACAGTTTCTGGTTTTACTACAACCGGATCTTCAATTTTAACTAATGTTGAAGCTATGAGCCATACTGGTTTATTTTGGCGTAGTTTCACTCATTGGGTAGGTGGAATGGGAATATTAGTTTTTGTAATTGCGTTTGTTCCAATTGCTTCAGGTAGATCTTTACATATTTTAAAAGCTGAAGTACCTGGGCCAGTAGTAGGTAAATTAGTTTCTAAAGTTAAATTAACAGCTCGAATTCTTTATGTCATTTATGCAGTTTTAACTATTATTTTAATCATTTTATTAGTATTTGGTGGAATGTCATTATTCGATAGTATATTGATGGCGTTTGGAACCGCTGGTACAGGTGGTTTTGGGGTTAAAAATAATAGTGCTATGTATTGGGATAGTGCTTATATTGAAGGCGTTTTAACAGTCTTTATGATTTTATTTGGAATTAACTTCAATCTAATTTATTTTGCAATTCTAGGTCGTATTAAAGAAGTAATGCGAAGTGAAGAATTACGCTGGTATTTATTAATTATCTTTGGAGCAATCGTATTAATTACAATTAATACTTTACCAATGTATGATTCAATTTTACAGGCAATTAGATATTCAAGCTTCCAAGTTGGATCTATCATTACTACTACCGGATATGTTAGCTATAATTATGATACTTGGCCACTATTTTCACAAATGATATTGTTGGCTTTGATGTTTATTGGTGCTTGTTCAGGATCAACAGGTGGTGGAATAAAAATTTCACGTATAGTTATTTATTTCAAAAATGCACGTAATGAAATTAGAAGACTAGTCCATCCCCATAGTATTAAAACTGTTGAATTTGAAGGACAACCAGTAGATGAAAATGTAAATCGTAACATTCATGCTTATTTGGCAGTATATTTGGCATTGTTTGCAGTATCTTTATTAATAGTAGCCTTAAATAATTTTGATTTTAAAACAACTTTTTCAGCAGTAACAACATGTTTTAATAATGTTGGACCAGGATTAGAAGTCGTTGGGGCAGTTGGAAACTTTTCATCTTTAAGTGATTTATCAAAGATTGTTCTATCATTTGATATGCTTGCTGGAAGATTAGAAATTTTCCCACTATTATTATTATTTTCACCGTCATTATGGCGTAAATAGCTATTTGTTTATTAAAGCAAATAGCTTTTTTGTATCTTAGATATGACATGATTTAAGTATAAACCAGCTACAAGTAGTTGATAGTGATAGAAAAGAACTGTAGCGACTTTTTAAGCGTGTAAACAGAAATTTGATGAAACTGAATATAGCAAGATCAAATCACCAAAAGAACTGGTCATAATGAAAGAGGATTGATTAAAATTAATTAATCCCCTTAATTATTATTATAAAAGTTTGTAATTTTATATAAATGTAGAGCAAAAAAAGACTTATGCATTGAAAAATAGCGATTTTATCAATACTTTTTTGAATGTATATTGATATCTAAAAACATTATGATATACTATAAGTAGAGGTAATAATATAAATAATTTTAATAATATTATATAATATAAAAGGAAATTGATTAAAATGGTTAGTGAAGCTTTTGAATCTTAATAATTTTAAAATATGTTATTTTATTGTTTTTAATCAAATAGAGGTAATGCCATATGACACCACACATTATAGAAGATATTCCTGCATGGAACGCCAGCCAGTACAAATCTCAATACTTTCGGAAAGTTTTAACAGGTACAGAATACGTTCTTTGTTTGATATCGGCTGCAGAATATTTAGGTTTATGTAATTGGACAACAGAACCACAGATATATGTTCTTTCAAAAGATGAATGTAAAAAGAATCATATACAGATTGCATCCAAAAACGGTTTATATTACACTACTGTAAATCAAACCATTAATGATTTGTTATCCGATGATACCATTGATGAACAAGTTATCTTAGAAGTATTAGCTGACCAGTATTATAAAAACAATTATGCAGATTTAATTATCCGTCCTGAAAATCAAGATGCTTTTTGGCATTTCAAGCCATTTGCTGAAAAGTATTACACCGATGAAATTGAAGTCTTTAAATCTTAAAAATTTGTTATTTTATTGTATCTAATCAAAAGGTGGGAAAGGATATGACACGATTAAAAATTGAAAATTTGAAAAAAACATATCATGATGCTAATGATTTAACTGTCCTTGATAATTTAAATTTGACAGTTGAACAAAATGAATTTATTGGAATTGTTGGGACTTCTGGTTGTGGTAAATCAACATTGCTGCACATTATTGGTGGCGTTGATAAAGCAGATTCTGGAAGAATATTTTTAGATGATAATGAAATAAGCAGTTATGATTATAAAAAAATGGCTAGTTATCGTCGCAAACAGGTTA
>NZ_NFKR01000072.1 GCF_002160495.1 Erysipelatoclostridium sp. An173
AAAACTGCTTTGATCCTTAAACAGGTCCATGGTTTGCGTATTTCCCATCAGACTGTCATTAATTATGCCAGTTCTGTTTCTGCTGTCATAAAACCGCTTATCGATAAATATCCTTATAAAATCGGTAATACCCTTTCCGGTGATGAAACATATATCAAGGTCAGAGGCAAAGATAACTATGTTTTCTTCTGGTCCGCCCCTGTAAATAAGATCATCACTTCCTATAAGATATATCCGGTTAGAGATACGCTATGTGCATGTCGGTCAATAAACGACTGTCTCAGCAAATATCAGAAAATACCCGATGACCTGACTTTGATTACAGATGGCAATCCTATTTATAATGCAGCTCAGATTTTCTTTGAAATAAACGATATTTATTTTGATCTGCATCAGGTAATTGGTGTTAAAAACAAAGATGAAGAGTCCAAGAAATATCGTCCTTTCAAACAGATCGAAGAACGTCTTAATAGAACATACAAACAGAATTACTACGGTACAAATGGTTATGACAGACTCGAATGCGCCAACAGTTATATGGTTCTGTTTGTATGCTTCTTTAATTTTCTAAGACAGCATTCATCATTAGACTTTAAAACACCTGTAGATGATGAGCTTTTTGATGATTCGATGCTTATGCCGGAACGATGGTTAAAACTGATTGAATTAAGTTCACAATATCACATTAATTAGCATTGTTTAAAAATTACTGTGAGACCCGATACCCTCATTGCGCCCTTTTTCAGAGCTTTTTTTATCATTTTTCCAGTCTTACGATTTACGATTTTTCAAAACTGGATTTTACTCTTTTTATTTTTGCAGATTCGTGTAAAAAAGTACAAAAATTTTCAGTTCGATATTAATTTTTCATAAATTCTTTACACTACCTGTTTTATTTTCCTTTTCAGATATTCCTGCATTCTTTTAAAAATGATGTAAGAATCAAGGCTGTCAGACCAATTTCTAAAGCACATAAACAACCTTTTACACACCAACAAAAAAAGTGGCCACATCAGCCACTTCAAATATTTAATTTTAAAATGGTTGCAGGAGATGAAATTGCACCACCAACTCCAGGAAAGGAACCTAATAAGCTGCTACTTGTTCTATCTCACCTTGTCTTTATTGATTTTTTTGCAAATTTGCATTATAATGACAATGTTATATTTTTTATAATATGCCGTATTAGCTCAATGGATAGAGCAATTCTTTACCAAAGAATAGGTTGTGGGTTCGAATCCCACATACGAAAATTCCGAGTATCAATGATACTCGTTTTTTTATCTAGCAATTATTTTAGATTTCAATAACTTATTTAATATTATATCTATTTCTATGAAAATCCATATTTTTCTTTATTCCTATTGAAAAAATAATTATACTATCCTTTATAGACATTACAATAGTTAACCCTATTACATATTTCAATCCCTTGCCTGTAAAATAATTATACAATGTAGCAATTATGAGATATATCATAAAAACTAAAAAAATCTATTCAAAATTACCTATATCATTTTTTCTATCTTCTGAAGAAATGTAATATAAAGTCAATATAATTAGAAGAACAATATAACCTAATACAAGACTAAAGTTCACCATAACACACCGTCTTTTTTAAACTAATACCACAATTTGAAAAATAATCAAATATTCAATTTGTAAGATGTTATTTTTTTACGTAAAATATATAAAAAAGATATTTTACAAAAAACAGCAATTTACATA
The DNA here is from genome assembly GCF_002160495.1 of Erysipelatoclostridium sp. An173. Lineage (GTDB taxonomy): Bacteria > Bacillota_I > Bacilli_A > Erysipelotrichales > Coprobacillaceae > Thomasclavelia > Thomasclavelia merdavium. The sequence goes on from NZ_NFKR01000072.1 coordinate 1,729, forward strand.
GTTTATAATTATAAAATTAAAAATGGTATTGTCATTTGATTTTCCCTTTGACTCTTTTTATTACTTTTATAAAGTCAAAAATCATAAGCGAATATAGCAGTATAGATAACCAAAAAATATACAAATAAAATAAAATCAGTATATTATAACTAGCCATACTAAATTGATTTATTAATACATACAAAGCAATATCTATCAATGACAATATAACTACTGTATACGCCTTATAGAATACCTTGTCAAGAAAGTTATTTTTAAACAATGAATTAACATACTCTACATTTAAAAGAGCAAAAATAATTGATATTCCTGAAAATACAAAACCAGCAATTGTGGCAGATATTGTAGTAAGTGTCTCTAATGAATTACTAATTTTTTTAATATTAATATATTCATTGAACATATAAAACAATGCTGATAAAAATAAAACATATGCTATAGTTCTATACATATATATTTGTTTATACTTCTTTTTTTTAGAAATGATAAATAAGACAAATCCTATTATCAAAAGCAAAATGCATATTAAAAATTTAATTTTGTCCACAATATCATCTCCTTTTTTATAGTTTGTCTATTTTTATATTTATTAATCTCTTATATGATTACGCAAATCATTTTTTTGTTTATTATATGCCTGTATAATAATTTTTTTAAAATCATTTTCATTTAAAGTATTAATCATTTGAATTGAAACATAACTATTAAATTTATAATCTAATAAATTATATGTTACCATTGTTTCATCTTCATCTCTTGCATTAATAGAAATCTTCTTTAAATCATTATTATGTAGTTGCTCTAAATCATCTTTTAATTTCAATAACTCAGCTGCACGTCTTGTAAGTGATTTATTCCTAGGGGGAGCTAAACTTACTGTTATTGTACTTTTATTTATATTTAGCGAATCTAAAACAGTATCTGTTACTCCAGGAATATCCCTTAAAACATTTTCTTTAGGATTACAATAGCTATATTGTATAGTCCCCAATATTGATTTATTAATAATTTTTTCTAAAATATTATCCGTAGTTATTGGCGTACAATCAAATGTTATTGTTTGATCAATTGAATTTAAATATTTTTCAAAAACAACTCTACTTGGAGCTCCGGATAACATTAAAAAGGACATTATACAATTTTCAAAATCCACAAATAAATAAGTATACGTTTCAATTGTTTCCCCATTATCTAATTCTATGTTTGATAAATTACCAGTATCATGATTTCTTTTTCCTATGACATTTTCAGGTGTTTCTTTTCCTATTCGTACAAACATCTCTTTTTCTTCCATTGCAATGTATTCAATCATATATTTTTCAAATGTTTCAAAATGTTCGTATTTGTACCCGTTTTTATTTGTTTTTAAATTAGAATACACGTCATCAAAAAAATCCTTAATTTCTTTATAATTTAACTTTTCTTCATTTTTATTAATGCTTTTTTCTGCTTGAATTTGATAAAAATTAATTCTTTTTCTTGTTTGTTTAGTTTCCATGCTCTATCTCCCCATATATATGATTACAAATTATACCACATTTTTCGACATAAAGCGACACTATCACGAAAACACACTAAAGGAAAGAAGATATTATTGTTCGAAATAAAATATGATGCCATTTGTCTAAAAACAAAAAACTTAGAAGAGATTGAACTTTTCTATTATAAACATATCAAAAAATAAGAATAAATATATTATCTCCTGCAACTTTGAAACTACATACAGTTAAGTAGACTATATTAAGCTACTATTTGCTACACCATACCTTATTTAAAATAAAAAGGATTTATTTTTCCATTTTTATTATCATATCTTCTTTTAAACGAAACTCACCTTTACAATACGGATAATTAAAAAATAGAGCATTTCGGTTTAAATTGCTTTTTGAAATTCTTCTGCCAATATGAATATCTTTTGCTTTTATTACTCTATACCATTGATGAACTTCTGCGCGATAATTATAATAACATTTCATTATTTCACCATATTTAGGATATTTTACATACCATTTCCCACCATTCATTTTATTTTTCTCCTTTCAGTGCGCACGTTCTTGCGCTTAATTTATATTTCTTTTGAAATCATCGCTCCTACATTGCGATGTAAAGCAACCGACTTACCTCGCGGGGATAACCCAACGGGGACCATAGCATGTCGGTAAAGCCAGGATTAGTCCTTTTAGGACGAGTGGCTTGGCGAGCTAGGCCATATATGGTAAAGCTTCTA
>NZ_NFKR01000073.1 GCF_002160495.1 Erysipelatoclostridium sp. An173
GCGACATGTCAAGCCAAAGACTGTCGTATTCTTTAACTATCGTTATAACTAACATAGTTTATTATATACCTTGAAAAATGTAGTTTCAAGACTACACTTTTTTAGCTTGCATAAAAATATAATATAAAAGTTAAAATAAGATTACCAAAATTGTTGTAAATAAAAGTCTCCTAATTTGTAACAATAGGTAATCTTTTTGGTATTATAAAATCTGGTGAGGATTTAACAAAATCGTTTTAAAATGTACTGAGGGTTCGATATTAAAAGTTCGAATCCTTTTTAAAATTTTGTGAGGAGAAATAGCGTCTGGCTGCATTTTCCTCCCTTTTATTTTTCAAATTTATCTGTTTCATCATAGCCAAATAATAAAACTGATTTTTTCATTTTTATTGAATCTGTGTATTCCTTGTCTAAATCGTAATTTTCACATCTATTTTGTGAATATAAAATTCTGTTTCTTGTACGTTCAATGTTTTGCATTCGTAAATTAGTTGGATTTATTGTAATAATTATAAGATATCATTAAATAAACTAATTTGGATCGTTGCGTTTTACTAGTCTTTTTTATTTTTTATACAAGTTTATGATATGATTATAAAAGAAAAAGTTAAATGCTTGGAGGGATGCTAATGGCAACAGTGAAACAAATATATGATTTTGCTATTAAATGGTGTGATAAATTTCGTGATTGTGATATTAATTACATAGAATTGTTTGATCATTGGATGGCTGACGAGTGCATTGCTCTAGGTTTTAATATAGATTGTGGTAAAGCTTTTAAAGAAAAATATGGGTTGGCAATATATGATCCTGAAACGTTAAATAAAATCATTGATGATATTACAGATATTCCTTTATTGGGATCAGCAATTTATTTACGATGGAGATATTTTAATCATTGGGCATACGATTCAGCTGAAATTTTAAATCCTCAAAATCGGGCATGGTTTATTCTTGCGCTAAGTCGATTGGCTTTGCTTTGCCAAGAAAATCAATTTGTATTTAAAGGTACATTAAAAAAGATCCGGATTGTATCAAATAATGTTTGTTTTTCTTGTATGCCAGAACCTGATGATGAAGTGGAACAGCACCTTACAATCAATAATGATGGGCAAGTCTTGTTTTTAGGATATAATTTTGGTCATAATGGTATAAAACATAAGAAAATACGAAGCAAGAGTTTTAAAATTGAAAAGGAAGATGTCAAAAGATTATTTAGGGCAATTGAAACATATTTTAATAGAGAATATACAGAAGTTTTTGCTACAGACATTGGAAATTGGGTAATGGAATTGACTAATACTGAAGGAATTACTTATAAGTTTTATGGCTCGCTTTGTGCTGAATTTGATTATGAAGGTACTGATTTGTCTAATCTTATTCGTGAAATTGTCGGTATGAATGATTTGTATGTATTTGATGGTAATGCTAAACCCGATGTAATTAATAAAATCACGATAAACTATCATCGAGTTACTAAAATAAAACTTGATCAAAAACCAAAAGAAGTTAAGAAATATTTTATTACATGGGATTATAGTGAATGTCTGATTATCGATAGGGAAAGCGGAACATTGGAATATATTCAAAATATTGGCACTGATAGCAATATTACTTTTAAATATAAGATTAATGATGGGATTGTGAATCTGCTTGAAAGGTTCGATGCAAGAAAACTATTTAAACATATTAAAGGTAATTTTGAGGATGTTATTGAAAACCCAAATGAGACCAGAGATTATATTATAACTATTGATTATACAAAAAGTCCCAGCCGGATTATTACAGGTAGTTATGATAAAAATGGTTTACCAGAAGATTTTTTATATTTTGTAGAAACAATAACTAATTTTATTAAATACTATAATATGCAAGAAATGTTTAACCCGTTTGTTTTTGGTAAAGTGAAACGACGTAAATCAGAATATATTTTTTGTAGTGTTATTTTTAAAGGCGGATATAAGAGTTATTATTATTTGACAGATGATGATAGTATAGAAATTGGTGATTTAGTATTAGTACCGGCAGGTGATGATGATCATGAAGTAGTCGTAGAGGTAGATAATATTGAATATTTTAGTAAAGAAAATGCTCCACGACCTATTGAAAAGACAAAACGAATCATTCGTAAATATATAAATGATGATTTTGCTAATTAATCTAGTAATTATATTAAGATAATAAATATGATTTCATTGTGTTATTATTTAAAGATTAATGTTAATTATTTTTAGTTTTTATGTCGTAATCAACAAAATGACTTTTATAAATGAGCATGTTATAATATTGGTAGTAAAAATTACTAGAAGAAAGGAAAGATAATAATGAAGCGAATAAGTACTGGAATTGAAAATTTCAAAGAATTACTGGATAATAATTATTATTATGTTGATAAAACAAGACTTATTGAAGATGTATTATCAGATAAAGTAATGCTGTATACCAGAGCGAGAAGATTTGGAAAGACATTGAATCTAAGTATGCTTTATTATTTCTTTTCAAACAAAGAAAAAGAAAATAGTTATTTATTTGAACGATTGAATATATCAAAAGATAAAGAAATCCTAAAACATCAAAACCAGTATCCGGTTATCTTTTTGACTTTAAAAGATATGAATAATAATAATTTTCAATCTCAGATTTATATATTTACTAGTTTAATAGCAAATATAATTGACATATATGCAGAAATCAAAAATAGCGATACGATTAGTCAAAGAGAAAGAAAATTATTAGATATATATCAAAATGCAGAAGCCGATATAGATGATTTAAAGATATCTTTAAAAATTTTATCGCATTGTTTATATAAACACTATCAACAAAAAGTTATTATATTAATTGATGAATATGATGTACCATTACAAAGTGCCTATAATAATGGTTATTATGATGAAATGGTTGATTTTTTAAGAAGTGTTTTTTCATCAGCTCTTAAAACCAATGATGCATTGGAAAGAGGGGTACTTACTGGCTGTTTACGAATCGCCAAGGAAAGCATCTTCACGGGATTAAATAACTTTACAGTAAGATCAATAACGAGCCAGTATGCCTGTGATTGTTTTGGTTTTACCCAAGAAGAAATTGATGATTTATTAGATTATTATGATCTGATAAATAAACGCGATGAGATAAAAGACTGGTATGATGGTTATTTATTTGATAAAACAGAAATTTATAATCCCTGGAGCGTTCTAAATTATATAAAGGAACTATTAGGAGATAAAGAATTTCATGCAATATCCTTCTGGGCTAATACCAGCAGCAATGATTTAGTAAGACAGTATATTGAAAATGCAACAATGAAGATGAAAGAAGAATTTGAAGAACTGATCAATGGAAAAAGCATCATAAAAAAGATAGCACCAGAGTTAACGTATCGAGAAATGAATTTTAAAAGCAGTAAAGATATGAATGATAATGTTTATAGCTTTCTGCTGTTTACCGGATATTTAAAAATCAAAGAGAAAGTATATGAAAATAATGAACTAGTAGAAGATACCTATAAACTGGTCATTCCCAATAAAGAAGTAAAAAAGATTTATGAAAATATTTTTATAAAATGGTTCAGAGAATATCAAAATGAACGTGATTCTAATTTTATCGATGCCTTAATACAAGAAGATGTTACAAAGGCAAATAGTATATTACAGGATGTATTATTACAAAGTATCAGTTATTATGATAATTATGAAAGTTTTTATCATGGATTTATGGTAGGATTTTTAAATGCCGATGGCTATGAGGTTAAATCAAATCGAGAAAGTGGAGAAGGGAGATTTGATTTAG
>NZ_NFKR01000074.1 GCF_002160495.1 Erysipelatoclostridium sp. An173
AATGTCACTATGGTCAAATCTATAGTGACTATTTTTATCATCACACTAGTGTGATGACGTCATCAAATGAGTGAAACGCTGTCATCTTTTTAGTGAAATACTCACTAAATCTTTCTTTTCAATCATTAACAAAATACCAGCCGTAATTATAATTGCAATTACTTTATAGATATTAATACCCTCGTGTAAAAAAATCAGAGCCAAAATAATCGTCAAGACAGTACTTGATTTATCAATTGGTACAACTTTATTAATATCTCCTATTTGTAAGGCATGAAAATAACATAACCACGACGCTCCGGTTGCCAGTCCTGATAAAACTAAAAATAATAAAGTTGGCCCATCAATTGATGTTATCTGGTTTTGAGAACCAATTAAAAATACAATCAACCATGAAAATAATAATACTACAATCGTTCTTATAGCTGTGCAACGGTTGAATCTGTCTTTTTAATGCCGCACTTGGCTAAAATTGAAGTAATTCCAGCAAAAAATGCTGAACCAGTCGCATATAAAAGCCACATATTACCACCTCTTTTTTCTTTAATTAGTATACAAAAAAATATATAGTATTGATATCATCTTTTCTTAATTTTTAAAAATTTTCATATCAAAACAAAAGAGAAACCTAATTAAGTTTAGATTTCTCAACTGATAAAATACCTAAATATCATTACCCTTGATTTTTTCTATTATACTTTTCTTTTTAATCATTTGATATAAAAGTAATGTTGCTAATAATGCAATTATTACTACTAAAACTGCCATAAATAACATTGTATAATATGAAGGTTTAAAAATATTTAAATATGTATATTGATAATAGAATAGTATTCCTTCAATAAATATTATCATTGGTATCGATATAACTAAAGCAATTATTACTAAGCATAGATTTTCAAAAAATATCATCTTCTTTAAATCATGATTTTTGATACCTAATGATTGTAAAATAGCATAATCATTTTGTCTTTCATAAGCATTGAAAACAATAATGATTGCTAGATTAATGATACAAACAGTAAAAGATAAATAAGTAATTATTTTAGTATAGGCATTGTTTAAAAGACTATATTCGTCTTGTTCATTATTTTCTATTGTTTTTAAATAGTTATTAACGAATTTATCATTAATTATTTCTTCTTTTAAACCTGCATGATCATCTGTTTTAATTTTAAAGTTAATAGTACTGTTATTATTACTTATATGCTGCATTTCATCATATCGTGATAAATAATAATCATATGGTGCTACCATCATTAAATTTAATCTTTCATCACCTTCAATGTCTGAAAGTAAATTTTCATAATTATTTGAAATATTAAAACTATCAAGTTCATAGATTCCATCAGCTGTTGCCATAAATTCTATTTCTTCTTTTTCCCAAGTCATTTCTGGCTCTTTAATTGTATATGTATTAACCATAGTTATTGGAATTTTACCATTTTTAAAAATTTGAATATTTTGATTTTTCCTAACACCTGTTGATTGGACTTTTTTATTTAGTATAACTGGTTGTATCTGTCCAGTAACTTCTTTCATAACCTCTTGTTCAACTCCAAAAAAGTATATATTGATAGTACTAATTTCTGGTGTACCATATATTGAAAGATATTCATCTGTAAACTGATTTAAAGAAATAGAGCCAATATTTCCAAAATTAAAATCAGCTACAAAAGCAGTTTCTTTTTGCGGTTCTTTTTCTTTAAGTGTTTTTATTAGCTTATTGAAATTATTTTTTTCCTGATATAAATCATATATTTCACATCTTAAATATAAACTATCTTTTTCCACTGTTTCTTCAATATATTGATCATTTATACTAGCTCGATAACTATTAATATTTAAAAATACAATACAAAAAATTAAAGTCATCAAAATCGAAAAATATTTTTTCTTATTCATTTTCATGTACCTGATCGCAAGTGTCACAAAAACATATCTACAATCTAATAAAATAGATCTGGATTTCTTTTTATATCCATCCATTTGCCATTTCAAAGATTTAAATAAATCAATAATATTAATTCTTTTAATTTCTTTTAAAGCGGTTAAACTAGCAAATAATAAAACAATAACAATTACTAAAGCAATCAAAATATTAATAGACGGTACTGACATAAATGGATTAGGGCGCATATTAAACTCTGTTTTCAAAGCATTATTAATTGCTGTATCATGTAACCATTTCATTACAAAATTACTTGTAATCATTCCTACTGTAATTGCAATAAAAGAATATATCAGTACTTCTATAATTGCTAATAACTTCAGATCATTTTTTGAAGCACCTACGCTCGACAATATACCAAAATAGCGACACCTTTTTTTAAAGCTGATAGCAAAAATGTTTTTTAATGTAAAATACATTAAAACAAGCAGTACTATAAAAATAACAATATTATTTTTATTGATACTGTTTAATGAATACATTTTTCCTCCAGTATAAACATCAATAATCCTTTCACTATTCATACTAGCACCAGTTTCATCATTCATAACCAGCATTTTAATTTTATCCAGTTGTTCATTGGAAATAATATCAGTTTTTACATATATATTATAATTTTCAGATTTTTTTGAAGAATGTAAGATAAACTTATCATTAACAGTTCCATCTTGAGCATTTATCGATCCAGTAAATTGAATAATACCACTAACTCTCATTGTTTTAAAAAAAGTTTTTTGAGGATTATCAGGATCAGTAAATTCCATAGTTATCGTATCACCAACATCTACAGAAGCCTTTTTTTCATATTCCCTGGTAATCAAAATTTCATCTTGATTTTTTGGATAATCACCCTTATAAAGATATTCTGGTATCAAATTAAAATTTGAGTATGTTGTCAATTCAACCTTATATCGACTATCAACATCCCCAATACCAATAATGCTTGTAATAGTTGTTTCTTTTACATCAACAATATCATCAATTTTTGCAGTAATCTCATCTGATTTAGATGTATATGAAAATAACCAGTCGCCTAACCCGCACCTATTACTATAATAATCCATATAGGCATCGGTTACCATGTTATTAGCTGTTGCATAAATTAAAAATACACATATTATAACAGTACATAATGTAAGCAATGATCGAATCTTGTCTTTTTTTATAAACTGTATGCTTATTTTTATTAAAAATCTTAATTTCTCAAGTTTCATATTCTCTTAGCTTTCCCTGCTCTAAGACATAAATTCGATCACAGTTTTTAACAAGTTCTAAATCATGTGTTACCATGATTATCGTTATATCATTTTGATGGTGAATCTTTTTTAAATAATCCACTATGATCTTAGAATTCTCACTATCTAAATTTCCTGTCGGTTCATCTGCCAATAATAGTTTTGGTCTTGTTATTAGTGACCGGGCTATTGCTACTCGCTGCTGTTGTCCTCCTGAAAGTTCAGATGGATAGGCATCCTTTTTATTATTTAACTGCAATAATTGTAATAATTCATCTAAATACTGCTGATCTACTTTTCGGTTATCAAGCTTAA
>NZ_NFKR01000075.1 GCF_002160495.1 Erysipelatoclostridium sp. An173
CGACTATGCCGAAGAAAAAACTATACCGAAGTTTTGGATACGTAAGATGAAAATAGCCTAATTCTTCGGTATAGTATTCTAATACCAAACAACTAATGTTATCCTATTTATAAGGAGGATAACATTATGAATAATTTAATCTATTTATCAGAAGAACTTTTAATGTTCTTGAAAAAGAATCACTACAAACAATCAACGTTAGCTAAGTACAGGAGAGAGTTGAATGTTTTAAGGCGTTTTTGTGAAAGTCATGGCAGCGAGGAATATACTCTTGAACTGGGAAATGCATACGCTGCTGACATTTATATTAATGGTCATTTTAGTGCCCATAGATATTTTGATAGAGGTCGTTTAACAAGATTTCTAAACTTTTATTTGGAACATGGTTATTTCGATTTGTCTATTAAAAAGGGTAAAAAATATGACGATGATATAATAAGATTTCAAGGCGAATATGAGGCATATAAAAATTATATATATGACCGAAATATCAAAGAAACGACCAAACATAATTATAGTTATTACGCTTATCTTTTCTTACGATTTTTATCTGATAATAAACTGCATGCAATAGATAATTTATCTATTGAGCTAATTTACAATTTTCTCATGACCTTCAAGCCAAAAAGACAAAGATATGTCATAAGTGGCGTTCGCTCATACCTTAAATTTATCAAAAGAAACGATCTTCTACAGCAGATTAGTGGTCTTCGTTTACCAAAAACAAAAAAAATCATACCGATCCTGAGTACGGATGAATGCAATAGAATTCAAGCAGTATTAACCTCTGACCAGGTAACCTATAGAGATAAATCTATTTTTCTACTAGGTTATATCTTAGGTATAAGAGCCTGTGATATAGTAGCATTAAAACTATCAGATATCGACTGGCATAATGAGTGTATTCATTTTGTACAGTCAAAAACCGGGAATCAAGTTATCGTTCCATTATACACAGAAATTGGAAATTCTTTGTATCTATATATAACTCAGGAACGTGAAAAAAGTGATTATGAAAACATCTTCGTAAGTCACCATCCACCATTTAAACCTTTAGCTGATCATTCAGCGTGTTACATAATAGTTAATAAAATTATGAATAAAGCTAACATAACCAAAGATGATAGATTTTTCGGTATCCACTTTTTAAGGCATAATACTGCTTCTGCACTTGTACAAAAAGGAGTTTCCTTAGAAACCATTTCATCGATACTGGGGCATTCAGATCCTAATTCAACAAACATCTATATATCTACTGATTCAGAAAGATTAAAAGAATGCGTTCTTTTAATGAGGGATATCGGAATTGGTGGTGAAATTGATGACTAAATTTCAAAGCCGACTAGCTGAAAAGATTATATTATTTCTTGAATTCAAACATTCTATAGGTATTATATACAAAACAGGTGAATGGACTTTATGTGATTTTGACAGGTATAATCTGGAACATGGAAATTATGATTATCTGGAAAAAGAAACAGTTGAAGGATGGATCCATCACAAAAAAGAACGCAGCAAATCACAATATATGGGTTATATGTCATATATTAGAGAACTGGGTAAATATATGAACAGCCAGGATAATATATCATATATATTAAGCGATAAATATAAGGCCGTCAGATACAAAAGCAACGTATATCTTTTTTCTGATGTAGAACTTCAAAGATTTTTTAATCAGATTGATATTTATTCCAAAACAGCCAATACGATTAGACTGTCTATTGTTCTGCCGGCATTATTTAGATTTTTATATTATTTTGGTACAAGGTGTAAAGAAGCTCGCGTACTTGAAACTAAAAACGTTCATCTGGATCTAGGGTATATAGATATAGTTGCAACCAAAACGCATTGTGATAGAAGAATTTTCATGAATGATGAATCTATTGAATTCTTTAGAAGGTATCATAGTACAATGAGTCGCATAACCCCAAACAGAAAATACTTCTTTTCAGATATAGCTGATCGCTATTATCCATCAAATGCTGTTTCGTCATATTTTAACAAAATCTGGGATCAAGCCGGTTTGAGAAAAGATACAGAAGTCAGACCAAGGGCATATGATTTAAGACATTACTTTGCATGTAAAAATATCCTTAAATGGTCATCGAATAATGAAAATGTCATGGCTAAACTACCATATCTTATGACAATTATGGGTCATTCAAATATAGAAAGTACATATTATTATATTCATCTGATTCCTGATTTTTTCCCAAAATATAATGATCTTTCTTTATTAAGTAGCGAACTGATTCCAGAGGTGGTTGAGGATGAAATATAATCGAAAAAAAGATTACTCATTCTGGAAACTGGCTCGAAGTTTCCTGCATGAATACATGCCTCTGGTAAGAAATTTATCTGATAAAACAATTGAATCATATAAAACGTCGATAAAACTTTATCTTCGTTTTATCAATAAAGAAAAAAATATAAGCAATGATAAAATTACTTTTGAAATATTTTCAAGGGAAAATATGATAGATTATATTATCTGGTTAAAAAATAATCAATCTTCTCCAAAAACCATCAATTTAAGAATGACAGCATTGAAATCGTTTTTGAAATTTGCTTCTGAAGAAGATTTCGAATTGACAGTATTTTACAACAACGCCAAATCCATCAGAGGTCAAAAAACAATAAAAAAACCTATAGAATATCTTAAACCGGAGGCAACTAAAGCTATTTTGTCCGCTTATGGAAATGATAATAAAAAACATAGGCGCAATCAGGTATTGCTTATCTTGATGTACGATTCTGGTTGCCGTGTTCAGGAACTTTCTGATCTCAAAGTATCTTCACTACATTTGGATGTTTCTAATCCATATATAACAGTTATTGGTAAAGGAAAAAAGTTGAGAAATGTACCACTTACAACAAGAACTGTAAATCATTTAAAAAAATATCTTGATGAATTTCATGATGAATCGGTAGATGAATATTTATTTTATTCAAACCTGGACAATAAACCTCATCAGTTGTCAACTGATAGCATCGCATCGATTTTAAAAAAAGCAGTAGAAATAGCAAGAGAAAAAAACGAATCGGTACCAAAAAAGGTCCATTGTCATATGATACGTAAAACAAAAGCAATGGATTTATATAAAAATGGTGTACCATTACCTTTTATTATGCAGCTGTTAGGACACGAAAGCATGTCAACAACAACTGGATTCTATGCATTCGCAACATTAGAAATGATGTCAGAAGCATTGAATAAGACTTTTGGTAAAACAAAAGATGAAAAATTATGGAAAAAATCTATAAAAGTTAAGGATCCATATAGTCTGGATTAACAGGAATACTATACCGAAGAATTAGGCTATTTTCATCTTACGTATCCAAAACTTCGGTATAGTTTTTTCTTCGGCATAGTC
>NZ_NFKR01000076.1 GCF_002160495.1 Erysipelatoclostridium sp. An173
AAAAATAGCAAAAAAATTAAATTTTCCAAAAAATAATCTTCAAAACAAAAAAAGAAGCTGTAACGCTTCATTAAAGGTTAAAAAAACCTCCTTTCGTTACAGCCCCTTTCTTAAATATTATTTATATGTATCCCAAGATTTTTCTACTTCATATCCTTCTTCTTTAAGTTTTTCACGAAGTTCATCAATATGAGATTCATCTGAATCACCATAAATTGTAATACTATCTAAAATATCATCAATTTCTTTCATCTCTTCATCAGTTAGAACAATATTTGCCGTTTTTAAATTTTCATCCAAAAATTTTTCCTGATACATACCTGGAATAGGCACTAAACGATCAAATTTATGCATTAACCAGGCTAAAGCAATTTGTGCATAAGTTGCATTTTTCTTTTGAGAATATTTTTCCAGCATTTCTAAGATAGGCTGATTCTTTTTAATATTTTCATCAGTAAACCATGTAATTGTTCTTTTCGCATCGTCATGTTTATAAGTTTGTCCTGGTTTAATAGTACCTGTTAAAAATCCTACAGCCAATGGCATATATGGGGTAAAACCAATACCTAATTCTTCACACGCTCTTAACACCCCATCAGTTTCAGGAGTTCTTACCATCATTGAATATTCATTTTGAATAACTGAAAGCGGACAAATAGCATGTGCTTCACGAATTTGCGCTTCAGTTGCTCTAGACATAGCCCATCCACGGATTTTTCCTTTTTCAATTAAACCTTTCATTGCTTCAGCACATTCAGCAAGTGAAACTGTTTCAGGAACTCTATGAAACATATAAATATCAACATAATCTGTATCTAATCTTTTTAATGACTCATCTAATCTTGCTTCAATTTGTTCAGCGACTGTTCCTTTACCTGGAATATCAATTGGATTGACTTCAGGATTTAACTTAGTTAAAATAACTACCTCGTTTCTAATAGGTTTTAGAGCTTCCCCAACTAAAATTTCATTATGACCTGCAGCATAAACATCTGCTGTATCATATAAAGTTACTCCCATTTCATGAGCCTTTCTCATCAAAGTAATAATTTCGTTTCTTGGAATTGGATCACCATGTGCGTGAGAAAAACCCATACATCCCATTCCAATTTCTCCAACTTTAATGTTTCCTAACATTCTTGTTTTCATAAGCTGTTCTCCTTTTCAAATAATAAAATTATTTAGTTTTATTTTATATGAACAAAAAATAAATTTTGTTTATACCTCTAAATCAGTTCTAAACATCAAGACCTGTTAAATAAATATCTAGAAACTTTTCATCATCAAATTTAAATTTGAAAAAATCACTGCTTGGTGCTTTCTTAATTACTTCAATATCTCCTGTTCTAGAAAAGAAACATCTACATGTTCCCGTAAAGGAACAACTAAAATAGAATGATAATTTTCTTGAATCATAACTTTTAGTAAGACTCAATTTCTACACAATACCCCTTGAGCACTTGTTTCTCCATTATAAGAAGAAAATAACTCATCAAATTGATAAACAGGTAGAATTAATTCTTTATTCCACTACAACAGTATTAGAATTTCTTTTCTTGATTCCTTTTAACCAAGAATAAGGCTATCTTCACCAATAATGATTTCTAATGTATCACCCATTCTCTCTTGAATAAAATGATTGCAATCAAAATTAATTCTACTTAATAAATCCTTTGCTTTTTTACTTATTCAATTCTAAGTTGTGTTAATAGAAAATCACAACTTCTTTACATTTTACGATGTACATTAAATATAAATGTTTACTCATGGTTTTCTGCTATTTTAGTGCATACCCAAACAATAATGAATTTTATTTAAACCATACATACCGGTATACCGGTATGTATGGTTTAAGAATATCTCAACTTATTAAAAATGTCAATATTATTGGTGGATTTTTTCGTAAATAAAAAGTTAAATTAGTATTATTCTCGCAATAATGATATTTCAAGTACACAATATGTGATAGCATGCTATTACACAAATCTAATTATTGATGATCTCATTTTGATATATATTTCTATAATGAAGAAAAGATTTTTTTGCTACTTCGAAACAACCCCGCCTTACTATCTTTGATGGAACTTCTTATCGCAAATTTTGATAATCTTGTATATTCAGTAATTTCTTTACTATATTTAGATTTATTTTTAATGATAGATTTGTTAAAGACATCATTTTTATTTCATTAACAATTTCTTTTTTAAATCAAGCTAATCAGTCTTTTAATTCAATATTATTCATAATATCCCATCTTGGATGTATTTTTGAATTTATTATAATACACGAATTATTTTTTTCATATAAGAGTAATGTTGCCTTGCCGTAAAATTTATATTATACCCAAATTATTCATGAAAGCAAATTTGTGATGAAAAACTTATAAATCATGTCTATTTTCTAGCTTAAAAAATGTTATCCACCGTAAAATTGTGAATAACCGTAGCTAAAAAAGTGTAGTTTTTCAACTACTTTCAATAAACTATGGATTTTATGTTTTAATTCTGCAGTTTTTGATAGTATTTTAAGAATTTCTTCTTATATCTATATGCACTGCTAAATGACAATATGATTCTTCTTGCATGTCGTATGACCTTTACTGCTATCTTTTGATACTTGTTTCTAAATGTATTCATTCGTATCTTCTGATCTTTGCCTTCTAATACAAGAATCCTAAATAGATGATAGAAGTTATAACACAGTGATGATATCATGAACTGGAAACAGTGTTAATAGTAAAATAAAGATAACCAAAAAGGTTGGTATAATAATTACCAGTTTCGGCAATGAAAAACTATCCTAAGGTTATCTTTTTTGATAGAATCTTCTGTATTCAAATACAGGAGATTATTATGGAAAGAAATATTATAGGAGATTTATTAATTTTGAAACAAATGAATATTAAACCAAACTTTAGCGAACTTGCCAGAATCTACGATATGGATAGACATACAGTAGCTAAATACTGGCGTGAAGGAGGAATAAAAAAAGTGGAACGTAAACCTAGAAAAAGTATTCTGGATAAATATAGCGATGAAATCACTAGATTGTTTGAGAAGCCTGGTGTTCATAAACGTGCTGCATATGAGTATCTTCTAGACAGGTATGGTGAGGACAATATCGGAACTTACAATAATTTTAAATATTACACTTGGAAACGTGATATGAAGCCACAAAAAACTGTCAAGCCTCATGTCAGATATGAAATATAAAAGTTAAAATAAGATTACCCAAATTGTTGCAGATAAGTGGTTACACTTTGCATTAATCAGGGTAATCTTTTTTGATATAATTCTTTCCTGTAAAGGAGTGAA
>NZ_NFKR01000077.1 GCF_002160495.1 Erysipelatoclostridium sp. An173
AAAATCCTCGTTATTTCGCTGATTTAGTTAATGTCATTTTGTATAGCGGTCTTCCGGTTATCGATCCTGAATATCTGAATATTTATGACAGTGAAATATCTACCGTAATTAAAGATCACAGTTTCATTAAAGAAATCGAACTTAGAAGAGATATTGTTTTCAAATACACTAATGGTAATGAATCTAAATTAATCGGTATTGAAAACCAGAAGCAAAATGACAGATTTATGCTTTTTAGATGTATGTCTTATGATTCAATTCTTTATCAAAGACAGATCAACAATTTATCTAATGATAATGAATTGATGAAAGTTAGCTCTGCAGTTATAAACTGGGGTGAACATCGCTGGCAAAACTATGACAATCTTTATGATTTTTTTAAAGTTCAAGACATAGAAAAAAATATCTACCAGTAACTTTTCAATACTAGTAGTAAATGTACTGGATATTGATTATCATTTATTTAAAGAAAAGAAAAACTATGATTTGATCAAGACTATTCAATTAATCTATAAATTTAAAGGGAATCTAGAGAGATTAAGAGGTCTAGTAATAGACAAAGATATTGCAATCATAGTAGCTAGCATAGTTAATGAAGAAAATGAAGTTTTAAAAAAAATTATCTTAAAACAAGGAGAGAAAGTGGATATGTGTGAATCATTAATGAATTTCTATAATCAAGGTATCAACGAAGGAATAAATCAAGGCATTGATAAAGGTATTAATTTGGGTGTTAATAAAGAAACCTTACAAAAAACGAAACAAATATTTAAACATTTTTATCCTCATGAAGATAGTAATATTTTAAATAACTTAACTAAAAAACAATTAGATATAATTTTCACAATGCTTTTAGATCAAGAGCCGTTTGATAAAATTAAAGGTATTATAAATAAAGAAATTATCAGTTAAAATATTCATTTATTCATAAAAATCAAAAGCCATGATAATAGATATCGCAATCATAGTAGCTAGTATAGTTAACGAAGAAAATGATGTTTTAAAAAATATTATCTTAGAACAAGGAGAGAAAGTGGATATGTGTGAATCATTAATGAATTTCTATAATCAGGCTGTTAATAAAGAAACCCTGCAAAAAACGCAACAAATATTTAAACATTTTTATCCTCACGAAGATAGTAATATTTTAAATAACTTAACTAAAAAACAATTAGATACGATTTTCACAATGCTTTTAGATCAAGAACCACTTGATAAAATTAAATACATTACAAAGAATTGTCATTAATTAATAATCACAAGCTTAGATTTTTATGCTTGTGTTTTTATTTAAATAATAAACAGTAAATACAGTTTGCTTTCGATTGACAAATAATTAAGATACTAAATATTTTCATTAAAAATTAAAACCATGAATTATTTCTAATTATTTTAGACTATATTCTACATATTAATATTTTTTTATGCAAAAAATACTAATTATATGATATAAAATATATTTATAATAGTAATCCATAAAAAAATTACCGGTAATACTGACTATAAAAATTAATTATCTTACAATATTATCTATCATAAAAATATCGAGGTGAATCTATAATGAAAATATTTAAGCTATTAATAATTTTATTATTAGTTGGCTGTCAAAGCCAGCCATCTAATTTCGCAACACCTACTATCCCTAAACCTACAAAAGAACTTGATAACATAGAATATAAAGCATCATTTTTAGCTGTTGGCGATAATATCATGCATGACCCTATGATTCAAAATGCTCAAACTAATAACGGATATAATTTTACAACTTATTATCAAAACATCCGTAAATACATAGAGTCGCCAGATATATCTTTTATAAATCAAGAAACAATATTAGGCGGCAGTGAACATGGATATTCAGGATATCCTCAATTTAATACTCCTGATGAAATGGCTAATACTCTAAATGAAATTGGTTTTGATGTTGTAAATGGTTCAACAAACCATTCATTTGATATGGGTGAAAGTGCTGTTGATCACTCTATTCAAGTTTTTAAACAATATAATAATATAAAATATATCGGTTTATATCAAAACCAAGAAGAAAAAAACCAAATTCCAGTTATAGAAAAAAATGGTATTAGAATTGCTTTTTTATCATATAACCAATACATCAATTATGATTATATACCATCTTCATATCGCTATAATCCTTTCGATAAAGAACAAATAAAAAACGATGTTGAAAAAGCAAAAAGTATTAGTGATGCAATTGTAGTATCATGCCATTGGGGACAAGAAAATGAAAATACCCCTAGTGATTTCCAAAAAGAATATGCTCAATATTTAGCTGATTTAGGTGTCGATGTTATTATTGGAACTCACACTCATACCCTTCAAAATATTGAATGGCTTACAGGAAGTAATAATCATAGAACATTAGTCGCATACAGTTTAGGAAATTTCATTAGTGGCATGTTAGAAGAAAACTGTCAAATAGGTGGTATGCTTTCATTTGATTTTGTAAAAAAAGGTGGTGTGGTTTCTATCGAAAACGTTGTCTTAACCCCATTAATAAATCATTACTGTAGCAATAATAAACAAAATATTATAGAAAATCGCTATAGCTTTACTGTTTACCGCTTAAAAGATTACACTCAAGATCTCGCTAGCCAACATGGATTAAACGGTTATAATAATATCACTATTTCCATTGATACTTTAAAACAATCTATTAAAGAAAAAGTAACATCTGATATAAAAATAAACATGTAAATATCTATTATATAAAAACGAGATAATTTTGAGATTATTTACTCCTTGTTTTATGATATAATTACTTTGTCGATTAATTATACTAACTGTATAAATTCAGCCTATTTTGATTATATAAACTGACTATCTTTTGTTTTTTCTAACTATAAAATATTTTCTATTCTTTATATTATCAAAGGAGTTTATTTTATGGCTAGTATTTTTAAAAACGACATTGTTTTAAAGGATTTCTTTAAAAATCCTCGTTATTTCGCTGATTTAGTTAATGTCATTTTGTATA
>NZ_NFKR01000078.1 GCF_002160495.1 Erysipelatoclostridium sp. An173
GCTCTGTAGTATACCACCTCTCTTATAGGATACTACAAAAACGATTGGAGAGAAATTATTTTTAATAAAATGTTTGTGTCCGACCGACGAAGACGGACGGAAATGGAGGAAAATATGAATATAGAAATAGCAAATCGTCTTGTTAAACTAAGAAAAGAAAACAATTTATCACAAGAAGCATTGGCTAATAAATTAGGAATTAGTCGTCAAGCTGTTAGTAAATGGGAGCGGGCTGAAGCTTCACCAGATACTGATAATTTAATCATGCTTGCTAAGATTTATCATATGTCATTAGATGATTTATTAAAAACAGATCAAGATGAATTTGAAAGTGCTAAATTAAATCAAGATGATACAGTTAAAGAAGAAAAAGCTGAAAAAGTTCATGTTAGTTTAAGACATGGAGTTCATGTAATTGATAAAGATGGCAGTGAAGTTCATGTCGGCTGGGATGGTATCCATATTGATAATGCTAAGGATAAAGATAATAATATTGATTATGATTGGGAAAAATTACAGTATGAAAAACCAACTAAATTTCCGTTTGCGTTAATTATTATTGTAATTTATATTGCCTGCAGTGCTTATACATCTTTATGGCATCCTTTATGGATAATGTTATTAATTATTCCTTTGATTGATGGGGCTATTGCCGCTATTAAACATCGTGATCTCAATCAGTTTCCATATCCAGTATTAGCGCTATTATACTTTTTATATGAAGGTTTCTTTGAATATGTCTGGTCACCAACCTGGATAATTTTCTTAACAATACCAGTTTATTATGCAATAGTTAATTATTATAATTATCGAAGAAAAAAACGTAATCAAAAAGATGATGCTTAGGCATCTTTTTTTAGTGCAATTTATTAATGTTATGTTATACTTAGGGCGGTGATAAGATGAAATGTTCAATAGTAAAAAAATGTGGTAGTTGTAAATATATTAATAATGATTATACATCGCAGTTAAAAATAAAAACTGATTATTGTAAAGAGTTATTAAAAAAGAATCAGTTAAATAATTATCGGGTTGACGACATCATTAAAATGGAAAATCCATATCAATATCGTAATAAGATCATTGTAGCTTTTAATCAAAAATATGAGTTTGGTTTTTATCAAGAAGATAGTCATCGAATAATTCCTTATGATCGCTGTTTGCTTCATGAAGAAGTTAGTGATGCTATTATTAAAAAGATTCAATCTTTATTGAAACGATATCGTGTTAGTATTTATGATGAAGATCGTGGTCGTGGCTTATTGCGACATGTTTTAATTCGCCGAGCAGTAGTTAGTGATCAAACTATGGTTGTTTTAGTATGTAATGATAATGTTTTTAAAGGTTCTAAGAATTTTTGTAATGAACTAGTAAAAACGTTTCCTAGTATTAAAACAGTAGTTTTAAATGTTAATAAAAGAAAGACTAGTGTTGTTTTAGGTAATGAAGAAAAGGTTTTATATGGTAAAGGATTTATAGTAGATGAATTATGTGGATTGAAATTCAAGATTTCACCTAAATCTTTTTATCAGATAAATCATGTACAGTGTGAAAAATTATATCAAACAGCAATTGATTTATTAGAACTAAAAGGTAATGAAACAGTTATAGATGCTTATTGTGGTATTGGTACAATTGGGATGGCAGTTTCTAAACAGGCTAAAGAAGTTATTGGTGTTGAGTTAAATAAAGATGCTATTAAAGATGCTATTAATAATGCAAAAGCTAATAAAATAAATAATATTAGATTTTATAATGATGATGCAACTGATTTTATGAAAAAATTAGCTAGTGAAAAATATCCAATCGATTGTGTAATTATGGATCCACCTAGAAGTGGTAGTACTAAAGAGTTTATGGATGCCATAAAGATTTTAAAACCAAAAAAAGTAGTTTATATTTCTTGCGATCCAACTACTCAAGTTAGAGATTTAAAATATTTTTCTAAGTTAGGATATCAAGGTAATACTATGATACCAGTTGATATGTTTCCCCATACTGCACATGTGGAGACGGTTGTCCTACTTTCCAAGGGAGAAATCGACTCGAAGAAGGTGCGGGTGGAGTTCTCGCTGGAAGATATGGATATGTCCGGCTTCCAGAAGGGCGCGACTTATGAGCAGATCAAGGCGTATGTGTTGGAGCATACCGGTTTGAAGGTATCTTCCCTGTACATCTCACAGATAAAGCGCAAGTGCGGGCTGGATGTGGGGCAAAATTATAACCTGTCAAAAAAGGAAGATGCAAAAGTTCCACAGTGTCCGCCGGAGAAGGAAGCGGCGATCAGGGATGCGTTGAAATATTTTCAGATGATTTAAGAGCCTATTGAGCAAAAAAGCAGTAAATCAATTTCAGATTTACTGCTTTTTTGCTGGCCGGGCCGGTGAGCTACGAGCATTCATGACTTTTTGATAACTTGCTCCATGCTGATATATTAAGCGGAAAGTTGTGGCTCTGTATTTTCAGATGGAAACGAATGTTCCTTGAATATATCCCACAAAATATGCAATCGCTATACTCAGTGCAATGCAACATATACATAGTATTTCAGCAATTACCTTTTTTTCGGTTATTTCATTTATGGACTTTCCGTAATCAATAGTAGACCATACCATTGAAAGCAAAAATAGAATTGAAATCCATTGAGTATGAAACGATAGGCCCATGCTAACAAATACATAGTTTGAGATGATGTAAAAAGCGCTTCTGACTACAACTTCTGTCACTTTTACAATCTGATTTCTCATAAAATTCTCCCTCTCTGATAATGGTAGTGTCAAAAATAGTTAGTTTATTTTATATATAAATTAACTTAAAACCTCATTCTACCTTGGTTTTTATATATTTTGATTAATTTCCCCATGAAATCAATCTAT
>NZ_NFKR01000079.1 GCF_002160495.1 Erysipelatoclostridium sp. An173
CATTCCTAACGATCGAAGTCTTAAAATTTCTTTTTCCTTTGCCATGATAAAAATGACCTCCTTTCATGCAATATAGATGTAAGGTGGGACTCCTTACAATTCTATTGTAGAAAGGAAAAACAAAAATAAAAGAAAAATCGTCATCACACTGGTGTGATGACGACATCAAACAAGTAACACTATTCGATTTTTAAAGTGAAATATTCAATTTAGTAAAGACAAATTCCAAAAATAATCAAAGCTGGTTATTATTTGCAATTGGTTCGGCTTTTTTTGCGAGTATGACTGCTATTTTAGGAAAAATAAGTATTGCAAATGTAGAGTCTAATCTTGGAACGGCAATAAGAACTAGTGTAGTTCTTGTTAAGGTAGAAACTGATGGTCAATATGTAACTGGCAAACAAAAAGAAATTCATACTATTTCAAAAAAAGAATTGATATTTATATGTCTATCTGGACTAGCAACAGGAGCTTCATGGCTATGTTATTATCGTGTTTTGCAACTAGGACCAGCTAGTGTTGTAGCACCGATAGATAAATTAAGTGTTTTAGTAACTGTTTTATTTTCTTATATTGTATTTAAAGAAAGGTTAAGTAAAAAACAAATTGTTGGTTTATTGCTTTTGATGCTTGGTACTATAGCAATGGCCTTATTATAATATATTTAAAAACAATCCAAATAGTGAAATAATGCTGTTATTTAGATGTTTAAATAGCATATTATTTCATAACGGGATTGTTTTTTATTAATCATGCTTATAAGGCATGATTTAGTCTTTAAGATAAGCATTTGTTTAAAGCAAGTTAGCGATATAAAATATATTATGTAGGATTTATTATCGAGGTGAAAAATGGAAATTAGTTATCGTTTATTTCAATGGGATGATATTGATGAAATAGTATCAATTATTTGTGATACATGGCAATTAGATAAGATGTGTAAAGATTATAAACAAGGAATTATATTTTCAAAGCAATATTTATATCAGGTTTTAAAGGATGCTAGTGATATATATGTAGCTATTGATCATGATAAGATTATTGGACTATTAGTATTGTCACTTTATTTAAAAAATAAAATTACAATACCTAAAAAGTATCAACAATATTTGTTGAAAATTGATGAAAATGAAACAAAGGTTAAAGATTATCAAAAAATGATTATTGATTATAAGCAAAATTGTTTATTTTTATACAAAAACAGTGCTATTAAATTTGCTAATGAAATAGTTTTATTTGCAGTTGATCGACGTTATCAGAGAAAGGGAATAGGCACTGAATTATTTAAACTTGCTGGTAGTATTTTTGAAAAAGAAGCACATAGTAGTTATTATTTATATACAGATACTAGTTGTAATTATTGCTACTATGATCATTTAGGAATGAAAAAAATGGGTTCATTGAAACCAAGAAAACAAGATGATTTTGAAATATATTTATATGGTAAAAATTAAATTTTGAATTAAATATACTATTATAAGTGGAGGGAATTATGGAATATAGAAAATTACCGCATGGAAATGAAGAAATAAGTGTATTGGGTTTTGGAACAAGTGCAATTGGTGAAGCTAGTGAAGAAGAAATTATTGCTACTGTTCAAATGGCAATTGAAAATGGCATTAATTATTTTGATTTAGCCTCTGGTCATGCTAATACTTTTGAAGCATTTGGAAAAGCAATTAAAGGTAAACGAGATCAAGTTTATTTACAAATTCATTTTGGTGCTAATTATGAAACAGGAGCATATGGCTGGACTACTAATCTAAATAAAATTAAAGAGTCTATTAAGTGGCAATTAGAAAAATTACAAACAGATTATATTGATTTTGGATTTATTCATTGTCTAGATGAACCAGCTGATTTAAAGGCAGTAAAAGAAGCTGGGGTTATTGATTACTTATTTGATTTAAAAGAAAAAGGAGTTATTCGTCATATCGGTTTATCATCACATACACCAGCTCTAGTTAATCAAGTATTAGATATGAATATCCTTGACATGGTAATGTTTAGTATTAATCCTGCTTATGATAATAATCATGGTAGTTATGCGATTGGTAAAAATGATGAACGAATGGCGCTTTATCAACGTTGTGAAAAAGAAGGAGTTGCTATTTCAGTAATGAAAGCCTTCAGTGCTGGTCAATTGCTGGATAAAGATAAATCACCATTTAAGCACGCTTTAATACATAGTCAATGTATTCAATATGCTTTAGATAAACCAGCAGTTGTAACAGTATTGCCTGGAATTAGAAATCGTGAAGATTTAAAAGATATTTTAAAATATAATCAGGCTACTGATGAAGAAAAGGATTATTCAATAATTGCTCAGTTCGATGAAATTGAATATATGGGAAAATGTGTTTATTGCAAACATTGTCATCCTTGTCCTTGTGGCTTAGACATTGCTTTAATAAATAAATATTATGATTTATCACTATTAGGTGATACATTAGCAAAAGATCATTATAACCATACATTCCTTTCCGCCTGAAGCTCCAAGGCACACATAGTCATGAAAATCAAGCATTTCTTTTTATCAAAGTAAGTGTTATAATATGTGTGGTTATATAAGCT
>NZ_NFKR01000008.1 GCF_002160495.1 Erysipelatoclostridium sp. An173
GTAAATCTATTGCGCAAGTAATTTTAAGATGGTTAGTACAAAGAGGAATTGTACCACTAGCAAAATCAGTTAAAAAAGAAAGAATGCAAGAAAATATTAATATCTTTGACTTTGAATTAAGTGATGAAGATATGGCAGTAATTGCTAAAATGGATAAAAAAGAAAGTTCATTCTTTGATCATTATGATGCTTCAACAGTAGAAATGATTGCTGGATTGAACAGATAAGATAGGAGAAGTGTTTGATAAAATGAAAGTTATTTTAATTAATGGAAGTCCTAACGCTAGAGGCTGTACATATACAGCCTTAAGCGAAGTAGCTCAAACTTTAGAAGACGAAGGAATTGAAACCGAAATTATCCATGTCGGTCATAAAGATATTCGTGGATGTATTGGTTGTCGTAAATGTAAAACTTTAGGAAAATGTATTTTTAATGATATCGTAAATGAAGTTGCTCCTAAATTTAAAGAATGTGATGGAATCGTAATTGGTTCACCAGTATATTTTGCATCTGCAAATGGAACATTGATTTCTTTTGTTGATCGTTTATTCTATAGTATGACTGAAGACAAAACAATGAAAGTTGGAGCTGCAGTTGTTTCAGCTCGTCGGGCAGGAAATACGGCAACATTTGATGAAATCAACAAATACTTTACAATTTCACAAATGCCAGTAGTTTCTAGTCAATATTGGAATATGGTACATGGAAATAATGCCGAAGAGGTTAAACAAGATCTTGAAGGGTTACAAACAATGAGAACATTAGGAAGAAATATGGCATTTTTAATCAAGAGTATTCATTTAGGTAAAGAAAAATATGGTTTACCTGAAAAAGAAGAATCAGTTCATACTAATTTTATTCGCTAAATAATAGGTACTTAGTTATTAAAATATCATTATTTTATCTTCTAGATACAGAATTTATTTTCTGTATCTTTTTTGCCGATTTTTTAATATTAGTATTTGGATTAAAAAAGATTTATAATAATAGCTATTTTCTTCTAGTGTAGATTGGTTTATACTGTTGTTGGTTAAAGGAGATGGAATTATGCATACTAATAAAATATTAAAAATTGTAATGATTGGGTTAATGGCAGGATTATGTTATATATCTTTCATGTTTTTTCAAATTAAAATACCAACACCAGGTGGTTTTACTTCATTTCATTTAGGAAATACTTTTTGTGTTTTAGCGGCACTTTTATTAGGTGGTTTAGAAGGTGGCTTGGCAGGAGCAATAGGAATGGGAATTGCCGATTTACTAGATCCAACATATGCAATCGTAGCTCCTAAAACAATGATTTTGAAATTAGGGATTGGTCTAGTAACTGGTTTTGTTGCACACAAGATTTTTCATGTTCAAAAATTAGAAGGGAAAAAATTATTGAAGGCAGTTGTTTTATCAACTAGTGCGGGAATGTTATTTAATATAGTAGGAGAACCAGTTTTCTCATATTTTTATACTGCTTTTGTTTTAGGTTCACCACATAATGCCGCTGCTGCTTTGGCTTCTTGGAATGCAATAACAACAGCTGTAAATGCAATTCTTGCAATTGTTATTTCATCGATTTTGTATATAAATATCCAACCACGGTTAAAAAATAATGGTATCTTAAAAAAATTAGCGGTAAAAGAATAATATTAGCTAGTTTTATTTGTAAAAAACAAAAAAGAACTTGACAAATTTTTAATAATGATAAGAATAATTTATAGAGATAAGTTAGTATTTTAATAGATAAAAAAAGTCCATATGCTTATATAGTTATAAAACCAACTAATGTCTATTATGTAGATAGTTTTATGGCTTTTTTTATATAAACCTTTTAAATGATTGAAAAGACTGTTCCAAAAGAGGGATGGTACAGTTTAATGGTTGTAAAATGAAAGAGGGAAGTATGAAATCAAAAATTTTAGGAGTATTGCAAAGGATTGGACGTAGCTTTATGTTACCAATTGCTTTGTTACCAATTGCAGGATTCTTTTTAGGGATAGGTAGATCTTTAACTAATGAAACTACTATTCAAACCCTTCATTTAGACGCATTTTTAGGACAAGGAACATTTGTTAATAGCTTTTTAACGATTTTAACAAAAGTTGGAACAGTGCTGTTTAATAATCTACCATTAATTTTTGCAGCATCAGTTGCTTTAGGAATGGCTAAAAAAGCTAAAGAAGTAGCGGTTTTATCGTCGATCATAGCATTTTTTGTTATGCATACAACTATCAATAGTATGTTAACGTTAGATGGAATGCTTATAAATGATCAGATTGCTGGTCATGTTTTACAAGGGACGATTACTTCGGTTTGTGGAATTAATTCTTTAGAAATGGGGGTTTTTGGTGGCATAATTGTTGGTTTAGGGGTTGGCTTTTTGCATAATCGTTTTTATCAAATTGAACTGCCTAGTGTTTTATCGTTTTTTGAAGGAGAACGTTTTATTCCAATCATTTCGGCAATTGTTTATGTTTTCGTTGGAATTGTGATGTTTTATTTTTGGCCATTTGTTCAAAATTTGATTTTTGAATTAGGACACCTAATTTCATCTACTGGTTATTTTGGTACCTTTGTCTATGGAATGATTGAAAGATTACTAGTGCCTTTTGGTTTACATCATGTCTTTTATTTACCATTTTGGCAAACTGCAATTGGTGGTTCAATGTTAGTTAATGGCACAATGGTTTATGGGGCTCAAAATATTTTCTTTGCTCAGCTAGCTGATCCTAGTGTAGTTCATTTTAGCAGTGAAGCAACTAAATATTTTACTGGTAAATTTATTTTTATGATTTTTGGTTTACCAGGAGCAGCTTTAGCGATGTATCAATGTGCTAAACCGGAAAAAAGAAAAGCAATTGGTAGTTTATTATTAACAGCTTCGCTTACAAGTATGTTAACAGGAATTACGGAACCATTAGAGTTTACTTTTTTGTTTTCAGCGCCATTGTTATTTGGAATCGAAGTTATTTTAGCTGGAAGTGCTTATATGATTGCTCATATTTGTAATATCGCAGTTGGTTTAACATTTTCTGGCAGTTTGATTGATCTTATTGTATTTGGGGTTTTACAAGGGAATAGTAAAACAAGCTGGCTTTTAATGATTCCAATAGGAATTGTATATTTTGGATTATATTATTTTAGTTTTAGATTTTTGATTAAAAAATTGAATTTGAAAACAATTGGTAGAGAAGATGATGATCGTTTAGTTGTTTTTAAAAAGCCTAAAATTGGTGATAAAAAAATATTTGATGAAATAGAAGTAGATAAACAAATCCAAATGATTGTTCGTGGATTAGGGGGCCGAGATAATTTTAGTGATTTAGATTGTTGTATTACCCGATTACGAGCAGCAATTGTAAATACTGATTTAGTAAGTGAGAGTTTATTGAAACAAGCTGGGGCAGCAGCAATAGTGTTACAAGGAAATAATATCCAAATTATTTATGGTCCTAAAGCATCTTCAGTTAAAGTAAGATTAGAGGAATATTTACAAAATATTCCCCCTGAATATGATGAATTACCAGTTAAAGAAAATAAAGAAACTTCAGTAATTGAAATAGGAAATGTTGTTGATGGAGAAGTATTACCAATTGAGGATTCATGTGATGATCTTTTTGCCCATAAGTTATTAGGTGATGGTGTAATGATTAAACCTTATCATGGTTTAGTTGTAGCACCATGCAATGGAATTATTACGATGGTTTATCCAACTAAACACGCTCTTGGTATTCAGCTTGATAATGGCTATGAGTTATTGATTCATTTTGGAATTAATACCGTTAATTTACAAGGAAATGGTTTTGAATTATTGGTAAATGCAAATCAAAGAGTAAAAAAAGGTGATTTATTATGGAACGCGGATTTGGAGTATATCAAGGAAAATGCAGTTAGTGAAAATATATTATTAGTAGTTACAAAGATAGATGATAATTGTCAAATTGAAAAAGAATATGGCAAAAAAGATAGTGGTACAACAATATTAAGGTTATGTAATTGAAAAGGGATAGAGTATGTATAAAATAATAAAAGTATTAAATAATAATACCGTTTTAGCTGCTTTTGAAAATGATGAAGTAATTATTATGTATAAAGGGATTGGTTTTGGTAAAAAAGTTAATCAAGAAATCGAAATACCTAAAAATGCCAAAAAATTTTTGATGCAGAAAAACTATAATTCAAAAATGAAATCTAATAATATTATTAATTACATTGATCCAGTTTATCTTGAAATTGCTTTTGAAATCATTAAATTAGCAGTTGAAAAATTTGGTCGTGTTGATAACGATATACTTTTACCATTAGCTGATCATATTTATTTTGCAATTAAAAGAATGGCTGAAAATATCATGCCTTCAAATCCATTTTTAGATGACATTAAATTATTATTTCCTGATGAATATGAAGTAGCTTTACAAGGAAAAGAAGTAATCGATAAATTTGTAGCAGTTAAAATCAATGATGATGAAGTTGGATTCATTACGTTACATATCCATTCAGCAATTTCATCAAATCAAGTTGTGGAATCAATGGAAGCAACGCGGGTTATTCATGAAAGTATTGATAAATTACAAAAAGACTTAAATATCGTTATTGATGTTAATTCAATATCTTATGCTCGGTTAATGAATCATATCAAGTTTTTGATTTTAAGATTAAATACTAATGAAAAGTTACAGATGGATATCAGTGAGTTTACTAAAGAAAAATTTCCATTTGCTTATTTACAAGCGGTTAATATGTGTAATGCATTATCTAAAGCTTTAAATAAAGAATTACCAGAAACTGAAGTTGGTTATTTAGCACTACATCTAGAGCGAATTTTATCTAGTATCGTTTAATTTTAAAACGTTGCTTGACAAATTTAGCCCTTTAATGCTATGATTGTTGCATAAAAGAATACTTAATAGTGTGTAACTGGTGAGGCAGGCATTAACTATTTTTAAGATTTAATATCCATGGGATTATTATATCTTTTAATAGTTATGTCTGCTTTTTTGCGTTGTTGAGTATTTAAAAGAAAGGGAGGAATTTATATTATGGTAGGAATTATCCTTGCTAGTCATGGAGAATTTGCAAACGGTATTTTGCAATCTGGGTCAATGATTTTTGGTGAGCAAAAAGATGTTAAAGCTGTAACATTGCAACCAAGCGAAGGACCTGATGATTTAAAAGCAAAAATGGAAGCAGCAATTGCTACCTTCGAAAATCAAGAACAAGTATTGTTTTTAGTTGATTTATGGGGTGGAACACCATTTAACCAAGCTAATGGTTTAATTGCTGGCCATGAAGACACATGGGCTATTGTTACCGGACTTAATTTACCAATGTTAATTGAAGCTTATGCTTCAAGAATGTCAATGGAAACAGCTCATGAAATTGCAACACACATTACAGAAGTTGCTCGTGAAGGGGTTAAAGTTAAACCAGAAACTTTAGAACCAGAAAAACCATCAGCAAAAGCAGCACCTGTTGCTACACCTCAAGGAGCAATCCCAGAAGGAACAGTTATTGGTGATGGTAAAATAAAATATGTATTAGCACGTGTTGATACAAGATTATTACATGGACAAGTTGCTACTACATGGACAAAAACTACACAACCAAATCGTATCATCGTTGTTTCTGATTCTGTGGCCCATGATAATTTGCGTAAACAAATGATTGAACAAGCTGCGCCACCAGGAGTAAGAGCTAACGTTGTTCCAATTCACAAAATGATTGAAGTTGCTAAAGATCCACGTTTTGGTAACACTAAAGCAATGTTATTATTCGAAACACCTCAAGATGCTTTAAAAGCCATTGAAGGTGGGGTCGATATTAAAGAATTAAATATTGGATCTATGGCTCATTCACTTGGAAAAGTTGTTGTTAATAAAGCAATCGCTATGGGTGAAGATGATGTTAAAACAATTGAAAAATTAAAAGAAAAAGGAATTAAATTTGATGTACGTAAAGTACCTAGTGATTCTAATGAAAACATGGATACTTTATTGAAAAAAGCGAAAGCTGAATTAGCTAACGCATCAAAATAATTAAACAGGAGGAATTATAATGTCTTTAATTACAATAATTTTAATCGTTATAGTTGCCTTATTAGCTGGTATGGAAGGAATCTTAGATGAATTCCAATTTCATCAACCGCTAGTGGCATGTACATTAATTGGTTTAGTAAGTGGACATCTAACTGAAGGAATTATTTTAGGTGGTTCATTACAAATGATTGCCTTAGGATGGGCAAACGTTGGAGCAGCAGTTGCTCCTGATGCAGCTTTAGCATCTGTTGCTTCTGCTATTATCATGGTGTTAGGATTACAAGGTGGGACTACTGATGTTCAAACAGCAATCTCTACATCAATTGCTGTTGCTATCCCACTTTCAGTAGCTGGTTTATTCTTAACAATGATTTGTCGTACTATTGCAATTCCAATGGTGCATTTTATGGATAATGCAGCTGAAAAAGGGAATTTTAGAACAATGGAAATGTGGCATGTTTTAGCAATTTTATTACAAGGGGTTCGTATTGCTATTCCTGCTGCTGCACTTTGTATCGTACCGGCTTCAGTAGTAACTGATGCTTTAAATCAAATGCCTGCCTGGTTATCTGGCGGAATGACTGTTGGTGGTGGAATGGTTGCCGCAGTTGGTTATGCAATGGTTATCAATATGATGTCAACTAAAGAAACTTGGCCATTCTTTGCTTTAGGTTTCGTATTAGCAGCTATTGGTGAATTAACATTAATTGCATTAGGTGCTATCGGTGTTGCATTAGCATTAATCTATTTAGGATTAAAAGAAAATGGTGGTTCTGGAAGCGGTGGAACTGGTTCTGGCGATCCATTAGGTGATATATTAAATGATTATTAAAATCTTGAAGGAGGAAAAAAACAATGGCAGAAAAAATTAAATTATCAAAAAAAGATCGTTTATCAGTCGCTTGGCGTCATCAGTTCCTTCAAGGTTCTTGGAACTATGAACGTATGCAAAATGGTGGTTGGTGTTATTCAATTATTCCAGCTATCAAAAAATTATATTCTAATAAAGATGATCAAATTGCAGCTTTAAAAAGACATATGGAATTCTATAATACTCACCCATATGTATCTGCTCCAGTTATGGGGGTTACATTAGCATTAGAAGAAGAAAGAGCTAATGGTGCCAAAATTAATGATCAAGCTATCCAAGGGGTTAAAGTTGGAATGATGGGACCTCTTGCTGGGGTTGGGGATCCAGTATTCTGGTTTACTTTAAGACCTATTCTTGGGGCTTTAGGTGCTTCTTTAGCATTAAGTGGAAACATTATTGGACCTTTATTATTCTTCTTTGCATGGAATATTATCAGAATGGCATTTATCTGGTATACACAAGAATTTGGGTATAAAGTTGGTACATCAATTGCTCAAGATTTATCAGGTGGTTTACTTGGTAAAATTACTCAAGGAGCTTCAATTTTAGGGATGTTTATCATTGGTGCTCTAGTTCAACGTTGGGTAACTATTTCATTTACACCAATCGTATCTACAGTAACTCAATCTGAAGGTGCATATATTGATTGGGATAAAGTTAAATCTGGAGCTGATGGAATTAAATATGCTTTAGAACAATATAGTACTTTAGGAGCAGATGGTCTAAATGTTGAAAAAGTAACTACATTACAACAAAACTTAGATCAATTAATTCCAGGTTTAGCAGCTTTATTATTAACATTATTATGCTGCTGGTTATTAAGAAAGAAAGTTTCACCAATTGTAATTATCGTTGCATTATTCGCAGTTGGTATTATTGCACGTCTTTGTGGAATCATGTAAGATAAAAATATCGATAAAAAATATTTAGGAGGAATAACATGGTACAATCTTTAAACACTAAAGTAGATTTAACAATTAAAGCCACTTCTTATTTAGGTTTAGCGACTTATGGGAAAGTAATGGTTGGCGATAAAGCTTTTGAATTTTATAATGAAAAAAATATTCGCGATTATATTCAGATTCCTTGGGAAGAGGTTAGTTGTGTAATGGCTTCAGTAATGTTTAAAGGAAAATGGATTCCTCGCTTTGCCATCAAGACTAAACAAAATGGAAATTTCACATTTTCTACAAGGGATAATAAAGCGCTATTAAGAGCGGTCAATAAATATATTCCTTCTCAAAATATGGTTAGATCACTAAGCTTTTTCCAGGTTGTTGGTCGGGGCTTAAAATCGAT
Organism: Erysipelatoclostridium sp. An173; assembly: GCF_002160495.1. Classification (GTDB taxonomy): domain Bacteria; phylum Bacillota_I; class Bacilli_A; order Erysipelotrichales; family Coprobacillaceae; genus Thomasclavelia; species Thomasclavelia merdavium. The sequence continues at coordinate 8,198 of NZ_NFKR01000008.1, forward strand.
TTTTATCAGAAAAAAGAAAAAATAAAAATAACTAAAACTGTCGGTAAAACGGCAGTTTTTTTATTATGCTTGCCAGGTATACTGAAATGCGATATTGGTATTGTACTTTAAAAAATAACTTTAATAAAATATAGTTAGAAAAAGAAAAATATATTATTAATTGATATAAGGAGGTCAAAATGAATTCAAATACATTAGTAAATAGTGTTATTAATAACCCAAAATTTAAAAACTTTGGCAGATTTATTTTTCCTAGTGGTTTTAATCAGCCAACACCAACAATGAAAATAAGTAATATAAATTCATTATTACCTTATCATAGCTATATTAATACCAATACAACAATTGAAGTATTAGAATACTTTGAAAATCAAGTAAACAATGGGCAAACAATATTCTATGATATCTATTCACCTGAAGAAAAAGCAAGTGATCCAAGTAAAGAAGATACGGGATTATTCTTCTTTAAAGGTAAAAAGAATGCTCCATTTGCTTTGATTAGCGCTGGCGGCGGTTTTGTTTATGTTGGCTCAATTCATGAAAGCTTTCCTCATGCTTTAAAACTATCTAGACAAGGATATAACGCCTTTGCTTTACAATATCGCACATATAGCGGACAAACGGCATGTGTTGATCTAGCTAGGGCGATAGCGTTTATCTTTGAACATGCTAAAGAATTAGAAGTCGATACTAATTGTTATTCACTTTGGGGTGGTTCAGCTGGTGCGAGAATGGCTGCTTATTTAGGTTCATATGGTCCTGGTTCCTTTGGTCAAAATCTATATCCACGTGCTGGTACTGTAGTAATGCAATATACCGGGCATAATGACTACACCCCAAATGATCCACCTACTTATGTTTGTGTTGGTAAAAATGATGGTATTGCTTATTGGAAAACTATGGAGCGAAGAATAAATCGTTTAAAGCATTGTGGCATTCCTACAGAATTTCATGTATATCCTAATTTAGGTCATGGTTTTGGTTTAGGAGTTGGAACTTTGGCAGAAGGATGGATAAATGATGCAATAGCATTTTGGCAACAGCAAATCGATAAAACTAAATAAAAAAGGAGGATTAATATTGAAAAAAGTTTTCACTATTATCTTGATGATGTTTTTAGTTATTGGTTTAAGTAGTTGTCAAAATAATCAAGATCAAATGGCAAATGAAGATACAAGTATTTTAGTTGCTTATTATCGACCCAATTCATTTGACTGTTCTAGTGATGATATAAAAGAGGGGGGAGTTAGATATTCAAGAAATTGTCGATATTATTGATGAAAATATTGAGGCTGATTTTTTTGAAATCGAAACTGAACAGGAATATTCACAAAATCTAGATGAATTATCTAATCAGATTCAAATGGAAAAATTAGCGATTATCCTCAGTTAAAAAGTAAGGTAGCTTGATGATGATATGATCGCCAGTTAACCAATATATTCAATAGTTAATATTATTTTGTGAAATTATGTGTTTTCAAAAAAATAATTGACCGGTTGTAACTACCGGTTGATAAAATCTAAATCGAAAAGAAGATGGTGTTTTTAGTTGAAAGTAAAACGTATTTTAGATGTTGTTATGTTTATACTGTTATTATTTTTGATGGCCTTTTTCAACACTGGTCAAACAGTTCACGAAGTATTAGGAATATTGATGGCGATATGCTTTATTATTCATCATGTTTTAAATAGAAACTGGTACAAAACAGTTTTTAAAGGAAAGTATCCATTATTAAAAAAGGTCTATATCGTAGTTAATTTTCTTTTATTAGTCGATGTTGTTTTTCTAGTATTGAGCGGGTTATCAATGTCAAGATTATTACCATTTTTAAGTTTTATGCCAGTTTCATTAGCTAGAAGAGTTCATTTAACTTTATCTTATTGGGGTTTTGTATTAATGGCAGTACATTTTGGATTGCATATTCAAAGTATTTCAAGACCGCTAGCTAAGAAATTTGAAGATAGTTCTAAAGTAGTAAAAACAATTATCTTTTTGGTTATTCCTTATGGATTAGCATTATTTGGTTTAATTATGTTTATTAAAAATCAATTGATTGCATATTTATTTATGTTGACTGATTTTGTTAATGTTGATAGCAGTATAAATTTGGTGAGATATATATTTGAGTATTTAGGAATTTTCAGTTTATTTGGACTTTTAACATATATTGCAATTAAAAATATTAAAAAAACATAAGGAGTGAGATTAATGAAAAAATTTTTATTAGCTTTATTAGTAATGCTGGTATTTGTTACTGGATGTTCATCTAATAACCAAAGTAATAACGATGAATCTAGTGGAAATACAAATGAAAGTCAAGATGCTACTAATGATCAAACAACAACAGAAGATAGTAATATTTTAATTGCTTATTTTTCAAAAACGGGCAATACTGAAGCGATTGCTCAAGAAATTCAAAGTTTAACTAATGGTACATTAGTAGAAATTGAAACAGTTGAACCATATCCAGATTCATATTCAGAAACTGTTGATATTGCTGAATCTGAAAAAGAAGCCAATGCTCGTCCAGAGATTTCAACAACAGTTGATAATATGGATCAATATGACACTATCTTTATTGGTTATCCAATCTGGTGGCATGATGCGCCAATGGCTGTGTATACATTTTTAGAAAATTATGATTTTGAAGGTAAAACAGTTATTCCATTTTGTACTAGTGGTGGTAGTGACATTGAAGAAAGTATTCCAGGAATTGAAGCAGCCGTTTCTGGAGCGACAATGTTAGAAGGGTTAACTGCTAATGATAGTAGTGATGTCCAGCCATGGTTAGAAGAAATTGGGATTTTAAAGTAAGGAGGTAATGCTTGTGAAGAAAAAGATTTTAATTATTCTAGGTGTAATTGTTATTGTTGGGGCCGCGGTAGGGTTTTACTTGTATCAAAATAGTGATAGCCCTAGTGTTGGAATTAATGATTCAATCGTTAATGAAGATGGAAAAGAAGGTAGTGCTAGCACTAATTTAGATAGTGATAAAGTTTTAGTTGTGTATTTTTCTCATGGTGGTAATACTCAAAAACTTGCAAAAGAAATCTCTGATCAAGTTGGTGGCGATTTTAGAAGAATCGAACCAGTTAATGCTTATCCTGAAGGGGATGAATTATATGATTATACTGAACAAGAACAAGCCGATGGTGCTCGCCCAGAGATTCAGGATTTAAATATTGACATGAGTAAATATGATACAGTATTTATCGGTTATCCAATCTGGTGGTATACTTATCCGCAAGTTATCTTAACATTCTTCGACAATTATGATTTAACTGGTAAAACAATTGTCCCATTTGTAACTCACGGTGGTAGTGGTATGAGTGGTACTGAAGATGATATGCGTGAGTATTTAAGTGATAAAGACGTTACAGTATTAGATGGTCTTGCTGTAAGTCGAAATGATATTGAAGAAGACCAAAGTCAAACAGTTACAAACTGGCTAGAAGAGTTAGGTTTTATTAAATAAGAAAAGAGGTAATTATATTATGAACAACTTTAAAATGACTAATATGCCTAAAGTTTATTTTGGACAAGGGGCTTTAAAAGAAGCTCTAAATACTGAATTAAAAACAGTAGGAGATAACGTATTATTAGCTTATGGTGGCGGATCTATTAAGAAAACTGGAATTTATGATGAAGTTGTCACTTTACTTAAAGAAGCTGGTAAAAATATTTTTGAATTTAGTGGTATTATGTCTAATCCAACTTATGCTAAAGTCTTAGAAGGGGCTAAAATTGTTAAAGACAATCAAATTGATTTTATTATCGCTGTTGGTGGTGGATCAGTTATTGACTGTTGTAAGATTGTTAGTGCCCAAGCTAAAGTTGATCAAGATATTTGGCAAATGGAATTTGTTGATGGAAAATTACCAACTGAATTTATTCCAATGGCAGCTGTTACAACAGCTTCAGGAACTGGATCAGAAATGAATAATGGTGCTGTTATTACTAACGAAGAATTAAAAATTAAAGCCGGAATGTTAGGAGCTTTATCAAAGTTTGCTGTATTAGATCCAGCTTATACATTAACAGTCCCAATGAAACAAGTTGTTTCTGGAGCTTTTGATACATTAAGCCATGCAATGGAAACATATTTTGGAAAACCGCTTGAAAACAATGTTTCTGATGAAATCAATGAAGCAATCATGCGTAATACTATTAGAAATATTAGAGCAGCAATTAAAGAGCCTCAAGATATTCAAGCTCGTAGTGAATTAATGTGGGATTCAGCAATGGCTGAAAATGGTATTTTAAAATTAGGAAAAGTAACTGATTTCCAAGCTCATCAAATTGAACACCAATTAGGAGCTTATACTGATTGTAATCATGGTCAAGGATTAGCAGTAATTCATCCAGTATTATATCGTCATATTTATGAAGCAGGAGTTTCTAAATTTGCTCGTTTTGCTAAAGAAGTATGGCATGTAGATGATACTAATTTAACTGAAAAAGAAACAGCTTTAAAAGGAATTGAAGCATTAGCAGATTTTATTAAAGAAATTGGATTACCAACTACTTTAACACAAATGAATATTACTGATGTAGATATGCTTAAAAAAGTAGCAGATTCATCTAATATTACAGCTGGATGCTGTAAACAATTAAGCCATGATGAAATTTTCGAAATCTTAAAAGAATGTCTATAAAAATATCGAATTTGTCTCAAATTTATATAATTGCAGTATCAAAAATATCAATATCAAATTATAAATAAGCTAAAAATATTGATAAAATTTAGATAAAAGACAAAATTTATTACAATTTATTAAATCTTTATTCCCTGGTGCTTGCTTTACAACTAAATTGGTAAATGATAAGATAAAGCCAAGGAAAGCGAATATTCTATTTTCTCAAAGTACCCGTTCGGGTACTTTTTTAATTATCAAATACTTTAGTTATTGAATTTCGTTTTTCTAAAAGAACAGTTTATAGAAAGAGGGGAATAAAGATGTTTTGTCGTGATCCTTGTTTAAAAGCATTATAAAATGCTTTTTTTATTTTAAGGAGGAAAGTTAAAATGATAAGGTTGAAAAAAAGAAATAAGAAATTGTTTAAAATAATAATTTCTTTACTAATGGTTTTTAGTTGCCTTTTAACAAGTATTAATACTATAAATGCCGCTAGTTATACAGGACCATTTACCCGCGTTAAAGAACTTGATTATCCAGAATGGTGGGCAAGGAAATTAGGCGTTAAACAGTGGAGTACCTGGATGTGTACTTTTAATGGGCAATGGTCTTACTGCCTGGAATCAAGTAAAAATAGTCCTAGTTCTGGTAATAAGACAGCTGAAGAATTAGTAAACTCTAATGAAATGATTAGTAAGCTGCTTTACTATGGTTATGGGGGACCGGCTGCTTTAGAAGGACAGCTTGATGGTAGTGGTACAGGACTAGAAGGTGATGGATTAACAGCACCAGAAACCCATTATCTTTATACTCATGTTTTATTATCAATTGCTTATAGTGGTGATATGATGGGTGTTGATTTGGATGGATTAGAAACTTTAGGAATCGGATTAAAAGGGTTATATAATTATATAGCTAGTTTACCAATGCCAGTTAGTCCAACTTTAAGTGATTCTTTCACTGCTAGTTTTGATCCAGCTACTAAATTACAAAAGACTAATACAGTTACTTTCAACGGGGCTAGTAATGCAGTGATCAATGTTACTTTACAAGATGGGGTTACTCTTCATAATGTGACTACTAATGCTTCTGAAACTGGAACTGTCAGTGTTAGTGGTGGTCAAAGTTTTTATTTAACAGCACCATTAAGTGTAACAGAAGATTATACTAGTGGTAATATTGCCGGTAGTAATTGTACTCGTTTTGTACCGCTAGCAATTTATGGCAGTGGTAATACCCAGACTCATGGCAGTTATACTTATGATGTTGCCAATTTAACATATCATGTTGATTGGATCGATACTGGTCGTTTAGAACTTAGTAAAACTAATACAAATAATGATTTGATTGATGGAGCTATCTTTAATTTAAAATCAATTAGTTTTGAAGGTTATGATGAAAACATAACGGTTACTAATGGTAAATTAGTAGTTGAAAACTTACCAATTGGAACATATGAGTTAAAAGAAATTAGCGCTCCTGATGGTTATTTATTAAATAGTACAACTTTTGCAGTTACGATTAATAAAGATGAAACAGCCAGTCAAAGTGTTAGTAATGAAGAACCATTAGGTAAGTTAGAATTAACAAAGAAAATTGATACTAGTAAAACTGATGGTAAATCAGGTGATAGTTATTTAAAAGGTAATGAATATCAATTGATTGCTCGTGATGATATTACCAACCAGGCTAAAACAATTACATATTTTAATAAAGGTGATGTAGTTGCAAAGGGAATAACTGATGAACAAGGGCAGATAACTTTTGATAATTTACATGTGGGTAAGTATTATCTTCATGAAAGTAAAGCTAATGATACTTTAGTATTAAATCCTAATGATATTAATGTTGATATAAATTATCAAGGTCAAACCGTTTCTAAAATTTTAGAAACCAAAGAAACAGCTAATAGAGTAAACATGCAAAAAATACAGGTTCATAAATCTGGGGAAAAAGAAGGGATAAGTGGTTTTGTTAAAGGTTTACAAGGCTGTGAATTTACGTTCAAACTTAAAAGTGAAGTTGATAATGTTGGCTGGGATAATGCTAGTGTATATGATGTAATTACTACTGATGAAAACGGTCGGGCAGCAACTAAATATTTGCCATATGGTACGTATTTAGTTAAAGAAACTAAAACACCGCAGGATTATATGACAGCTCCTGATTTTTTAATTGACATAACAGATGATTATAGTGAATATAGCGATATTGATCAGATAAAAACTATCGATATTAATAATCGTCCTTACACTACGCAATTAAAATTAGTTAAGCGTGATCAAAAAACTAATCAAATTGTAACTTTAAGCAGTGCTTCATTTAAAATTAAAGCTAAAGAAGATATTGTTTCTAACGGTAAAATAATATATCACGCTAATGATACTATTGTTCAAAAAGTTAGTGGTAAAAACTATGACACTTTTACTACCAATAGTGATAATGTTATTGTAAATGATTCATATAGTAATCATGATAATGATCGCGGAACAGTAATTTTACCATTACAATTAGATCCCGGTAAATATTATCTTGAAGAAGTAAAAACGCCAGAAGGCTTTTTGGCTCTAGAAAGTCCAATTGAATTTACGATTGAAAACATTCGTGATTATACAACAGATGAAGATGGTGATCCAATTTTAGAAATCAATGTAGTTAACGATACTCCTAGTGGTAAACTAACAGTTATTAAGAAAATTGATTTAGGTGAAGGTGATACTAGTCGGGTAAATATCCAGGATTTATCACCAATTAAATTTAGGTTAACAGCTAACAGTAAAATAGTTTCTCCAATTGATGGTAGTGTTATTTATGATCAAGGTGATGTTGTTGGTGAATATAATTTATCATCAGATGGCAATTTAACGATTGAAAACTTACCATTAGGAACAGGTCAAGTAGAATATCAACTTGAAGAAATTGCCACTTTACCAGGTTTGGTTCTTGATGAAAAAAAACATATCGTTGCCTTTGAGCAAAATGATACGACAACCAAAGTTTATAGTCATGAATTAGAAATTGAAAATCAGATTACTAAAGTAGAAGTATTGAAATTAGATAAAGCTAATAATCAAGGTCTAGCAGGAGCTAAATTACAAATTCAAGACCAGGATGGAAATATTATTGATCAATGGCAGTCTGATGGAAGTGGTCATTTGATCCAAGGATTAGTAGTGGGACAAGAATATAAATTAATTGAAACAAAAGCCCCTGATGGATATCAACTTGCTAGTGAACTTACTTTTACGGTTGAAAATACTACTGAAGTCCAAAAAGTTATCATGTATGACCAGGCAATAACCGCTGTTAAGACTGATGATACTGTTTCATTTGATCATTTAATAGTTATTACTTTTAGTAGTGGATTGTTATTGATAGTTTTAGTTTTAAAAGGTTATTTAGCTAAAAAAGAAAATTAATTTTAGATAGTATAAATTATGTTAAGAAGGTTAAATTATATTATGATAATATAATTTAAACCTTCTTTTTTTGTTTAAATAACAATAAATTACAAATTATAAAATAATTATGAATATTATCACTTTTTGTTTAAATAAATGTTATAATTTTGTAAAGAACACAGGAGGGTATAATAATGGCAAAAGAACTAGATGAAGCAGTCAAGTCTGGACATCAGTTAGCTGCTTATTTAGAAAGTGAGCAGGCTGATCAAAAAGCTGAAAATAAGTTTGATGCTTTATGGCAAAGTATCTATGATGTCTGTGCATTAGTTTATCGAGATATTTTAGATGAACTATTGACTGAAGAGGAATATAAGGAAGCTGTTACCTGGTTAAAAAAATATCAGCATTTAACAAAAGATTATCAAGAAATGGAAATTGAATTATAAGGGACAGAATTATGAAAAATTATTTAATTGTTACAGATACAACAAGTGCAATGAACGGGGATCAGGCTAAAAAATATGGAATTGAACTTGTTTCTTTAAGTGTGCTGATTGATCATCAAGAATATAAAGATCAAATTGATATTTCAACAGAAGAGTTATATCAAAAATTAAGAGATGGTTGTATTCCAACAACTTCACAGCCTAATACTGGTTATTTACAAAATTTAATGGAAAAATGGAAAAGTGAAAATTATGAAGCGATTATTGTTATAACATGCAGTAGTGATTTAAGCGGGACATGGAGCGGTTTTAATTTAGTTAAAAATGATTTAGAAATGGATAATATGTATATTTATGATAGTCGTCAAATTGGCGCTCCTGTTATGGATATGGCTATTTGTGCTAAAGAAATGGCTAATAATGATTGTAGTGTAGCTGAAATTTTTGAAATGTTAGAAAGAAAAAGTGCTAATGTATTTTCATTTTTAGCACCACTAGATTTTAAACAATTAGCTCGTTCTGGTAGATTATCACCATTGGCTGCTAAAATGGCAACGATTTTAAAAGTAAAAGCGTTGTTGTATTTAAAAGAAGATGGCAGCTGTGTTGATAAGTTTGCTATGAGTCGAACAGAAAGTAAAGTTATTAAGACAATGATTGAAAAGTTTAAATCAGCTAATGTTAATGCTCAGGATTTTAGAATCTATATTTCTCATGCTGATAATGAAGAATTAGCTATTAAAGCTAAAAATTTATTACAAGATATTTTTGAGGGAATTGCAGTTTTTGTTAATAAACTTCCAGCGGTATTAACTTGTCATGGTGGACTTGGTTGTATTGCGATTCACTATATTTGTAAATAAAATAATGTTTTTAAAGTGATATTTATAATGCAATATAAATATCATTTTATTGTATTATTTAATAATATAAAGGGGGCTAGCAAAATGAAAGTTGTGGATATGCATTGTGATACTATTTCAAGAATATATAAAGAAGGTGGCAGTTTAAAAGAAAATGATTTTAACGTTGATTTAAACAAGATGAAAAAAGGGGATTATCTTTTACAAAACTTTGCAATGTTTGTTAATTTAAAAAGTAATCCTGATCCGTTAACTAAAGCACAGCAATTAATTGATTTATATTATCAAGAACTAGCAAGAAATCAGGATATTATTAAACCAGTATTTAGTTATCAAGATATTGTTGATAATCAAGAAAAAGGATTGATGTCAGCATTATTAACATTAGAAGAAGGGGCCGTTGTTAACAATGATTTAGCGATTTTGCGCAATTATTATCGTCTTGGTGTTAGAATGATTACGTTAACCTGGAATCATCCAAATGGGATAGGTTATCCTAATATGTTAAGTGGTGAAGGATTTGCTCGTTTAAAAAGCATTAATACTGATAAGGGATTAACTGATTTTGGAATTGCTTATATCCAGGAAATGGAACGCTTGAAAATGATCATCGACGTATCACATTTAGGTGATGCTGGATTTTATGATGTCTTGAAATATACAACTAAACCATTTGTTGCTTCACATAGTAATGCTCGTAGTGTTTGTGATGTTGCTCGTAATTTAAGTGATGATATGATTAAAGAACTGGCAAAACGTGGTGGGGTAATGGGAATTAATTTTTGTGGTGACTTTTTAAAACAGTCTGATACTGGTGATGAAAGATCATGTATTGAAGATATGGTAAAACATATTTTATATATTAAAGATCTAGTTGGAATTGATTATGTTGGTTTAGGCAGTGACTTTGATGGAATTAGTCAAAATCTGGAAATTAAAGATGCTTCGATGATGCCTTTGTTACAAAAAGCTTTAGAAGATGCCGGATTGACTAATGATGAAATTGAAAAAGTTTTTTATAGAAATGTTTTGCGGGTATATCAAGAAGTATTATAAACGTAAAATGGCAAGTGGGGAAAAGCACTTGCCATCTTTTTATTAGTTATCAGGGAAAGGATACTAATAATATATGATATCAGGGAAGGATATCGTTATATCTTGTAGTCATTATATTGAAGGGAAAATCGAATATCTTTTGACTACGCTTATAATATATATTAAAAGGTTGGTCAAAATGTAAAAAGAATATAAAAAAATATGTGAAATTAATTTTTTTACAGCTATAAGTGAGCTATTTTAAATTATCAAAATATAGTGTATAATACACATAAGTGGAGGATAGCATAATGAAAAGTTTGTTTTATCGTTTGATTATCTTTTTAGATACAGCTAGCGAGGCAGATACAAATTATAATATTGCCTGGTATATGGCACACAATTTTTCCAAAGTAGCTAAAATGGGAATTAGCCAGCTGGCTAAAGAATGTTATGTTTCCCCTGCTACAATTTCCCGTTTTTGTCGTGCTCTTGGATATGAAAACTATGCACATTTAAAGCAGGAATGTTCTTCTTTTGCTTCTGATAGTAAAAAGTTTAATAACTTGATTAATGTTCCTTTAAATGTTATGAAAGATAAACCACAGGCATGTACTGAATATTATAGTCAGCAAGTATGTCATGCAGTCGCTAATTTGACACATTATTTAGATTGGAATGTTATTGATAAAGTTTTAGAATTGATTCATGATAGTGATTCGGTTGCTTTTTTTGGAACACAGTTTTCACATTCGGCAGCATTACATTTTCAAACTGATTTATTGATGCTTGAAAAGTTTACAATGGCTTATATGGAAACACAACGGCAAATTGAATGTGCACGATCTTTAGATAGAAATAGTGTTGCTATTATTATGACTGTAAATGGGTTTTATTTAAAAAGTAATACTAAGGTATTGCAGTATTTAAAAAAAGCTCATTGCAAAGTTGTTTTGATTACTAATAATCCTGGTATTGATATTGGAATAGATGTTGATTATACTATCATATTAGGTGATAGCAAGCAAAGAAAAACAGGTAAGCATACATTGCTTACAACTGTTGAGTTGATGTCACTTAGATATTATTCATTATATTATCCAGATGTTCAGGAAAATATTGTTTAAAAAGGTTGTTAAATACCTTTTTTTATGAAAGGAATAAAGATGCGAGAAATTAAATGTGAAGATATTATAAAAACTGTAAAACAATTATGTAAAGAAGCTGCTTGCAATTTACCAGAAGATGTTTTTAATACGATAAAAAATAAAGCAGAAAATGAACCTTATCCATTAGCTAAAAAGACATTGGATGTTTTAGTTGAAAATGCAATTTTGGCTAAAGAACAAATGATGCCAATTTGTCAGGATACCGGAATGGCATTTGTTTATGTGACAATTGGTCAAGAAGTCCATGTTGATGGTGATTTAAAAGAAGCGATTAATGAAGGAGTTCGTCAAGGATATCAAGAAGGGTATTTAAGAAAGTCGGTTGTTGATGATCCATTATTTGATCGTGTTAATACTAAAGATAATACTCCTGCAATAATTTATTTTGATATTGTAGCAGGTGATGAGTTTAAAATAGTAGTGGCCCCTAAAGGATTTGGTTCTGAAAATATGTCACAAGTAAAAATGTTAAAACCAAGTGATGGTGTTCAAGGGGTAAAAGATTTTGTTTTAAAAGTTGTTAATGATGCTGGTCCTAATGCCTGTCCACCGATGGTAATTGGTGTAGGAATTGGTGGGTCTTTTGATAAGGTAACAATGCTTGCAAAAAAAGCAATGTTACGTGAAATAGGAACTCATCATCAAGATAGTCGCTATGCTTTGTTAGAAGATGAACTATTGCAATTAGTAAATGCTTCAGGAATTGGTCCAGCTGGATATGGTGGTAAGACAACAGCGTTGTCTTTAAATATTGAAACTTATCCAACTCATATTGCGGGAATGCCTGTTGCAGTTAGTATTTGCTGTCATGTTTCTCGACATAAGGAGGCTAGATTATGATTAAATTAACAACGCCGCTTACAAAAGAAAAGATTAGAAAATTACATGCTGGCGATGAAGTATTGCTAAGTGGAGTAATTTATACTGGGCGTGATGCTGCTCATAAAAGATTAATGGCATTACTTGATGAAGGAAAGGAATTACCATTCCCTTTAAAAGATCAGGTGATTTTCTATGTTGGACCAACCCCTAGTAAACCGGGTCAGGTTTTTGGTAGTGGCGGACCAACAACTTCAGGACGTATGGACGCTTATGCGCCCCGCTTAATTGAACAAGGTTTACGTTCAATGATTGGTAAAGGATATCGTCAAGATGCTGTAAAAAAAGCAATAGTAGAAAATACTGGTGTATATTTTGGTGCTATTGGTGGTGCCGGGGCGATGATGTCGCATTGTATTAAAGAGTGTGAGGTTATTGCTTTTGATGATTTAGGACCTGAAGCAATTCGCCGTTTGGTCGTTGAAGATATGCCGTTAGTAGTAATTATTGATAGTGAAGGTAATGATCAATATGAAATTGGTCGAAAAGATTATTTAGATTCATATAAATAAAAGGAGTAAAAAGAATGTTTAGAAAAAAAAGAGATTATGGTTATTATAGTAGCTATGGTGGTAGTAGTAGTCGTTTAAGAGTTGGTAGAGTGGCTATTATCGGTGTGGTTATTGCTGTTGTAATCATCGCAGTAGTTATTGTTTTAAACTTGACTCGAATTCAATTGATGTTTAAAGGATATTCGTTTTCACAAGCTAGTGAGATTTTATCATTAACTAAAGAAGAAGAGAATGAAATTTTAGCACATGATAAAATGGATCATATCGTTAACTGGATCGAAGAATCTGATAATGTTGAATGGTATGACGAATATGAAAGATATTTAGGATTAAATAAAAAATTAGAATATGCTGATGTTGTTAGCTATGTTGATAATTTATATGAAACTCAAGTACCTAAATTAAAAAGTCTTTCATATAGTAATGATGATATTTGGAAATTAATTGAAGATGGTGCTAGTGAAGATGATTTCCAATATTTAATTGATAATAATTATAGTGCTAATGATTTAGAACCATATAGTAAGGTTGAAGGTTATAAAATTCAAAATTTAGCTGGTTATATTAGTGCTTATGCTACATATAAAGATTATAATTATGCAGTTTGTATAACTAATTATCCATTTATTATTTCTAGTAATGGAGACCCTCAAGATAGTTATACTATCAGTAATCCTGATGAATTATTAACATTAGTTAAAAAAGGTTTCTATTTACCAGATGATTATGAACCAGAATTAGTAGAACCAGATATTCCGGTTGCTCCAGATTGTGAAAATTCACAAATGACACCAGAAACTTCTAAAGCATTAACTAAGATGTATGAAGCTGCAAAAAAAGAAGGGTTAGAATTAGTTGTAAATAGTGCTTATCGTTCATATGAAACTCAAGTAGCAATTTATAACGATTTTGAAACACGTTATGGTGGTCAATATGCTTCTGAATACGTAGCAGCACCTGGTGCTAGTGAACATCAAACTGGTTTGGGTCTAGATTTAACTTCTCAAAGTGTTGTTGATGGTGAAAGAATTACATTTGGTGATACTGAAGAATATCGCTGGGTAGTTGAAAATTGTTATAAATATGGTTTTATCATCAGATTTGAAGATGGTACTGATGGTATTACTGGTATTGCTCATGAACCATGGCATTTACGCTATGTAGGTGAAGATGTTGCCAAAGAAATTGTAAAAAATAAATGGACTTTTGAAGAATATTGTTTATACAACAATGTTATGCCAAAAGTTGAAGAGAAATAATCTAGGGTTTTACTCTAGATTATTTTAATGAGGTGGATATGAAAACATTAATTACAACATTAAATTCAAAATATATACATAAATCATTATCAGTTAGATTATTATATGTAGCGACTATTGCTTACCACAATACTGATTTTAAAGAATATACTATCAAAGATAATCTTGATAATATTGTACAAGATATAATTAAGCAAGAAATTGATATTTTAGCGATAAGTGTTTATATCTGGAATGTTGATTTAGTACGTGAGTTAATTATTAAATTAAAAAGTATTAAATCTGATTTAATTATTGTTGTTGGTGGTCCAGAAGTAAGTTATGAGATTGATTATTTTTTAGATAATTTTGAAATTGATTATTTAATTAGTGGTGAAGGTGAAGTTGCTTTTAAACAGTTATTAGATTGTCTTGAAAATAATCAAGAGGTTGATATTCAAGGAATCAGTAGTAAAAATAAGCGTGATTATCGCCAGACTAAACCAGTTGACTTAGCTTATGTAGAATCGTTAGAATCACCATATTTATTATCAAGAGATTTACCAGATATGGCTAATCGAATTTTGTATTTTGAAACTAGCCGTGGCTGCCCATATCAATGTCAATATTGTTTATCGTCTTTAGAAAAAGGATTACGTTTTTTTAGTTTAGATTATTTAAAAGAGCAATTACAGTTAATTATTAATAGTGGTGTTAAAACGATAAAGCTATTAGATCGAAGTTTTAATGCTAAAACTTCCCATGCTTTAGCTATTTTAGAATTTGTTTTTAAAAATGCCAAGCCTGGCATGCAATTCCAGTTTGAAATTAATGGTGATGTTTTAGATCAAAAAATTATTGATTATATTAATGATTATGCCCCTGATGGTTTGTTGCGATTTGAAATAGGGATTCAGTCAACTTATGATCCAACAAATGAAATTGTGCGTCGTTATCAAGATTTTAATCGATTAAGTGAAGTAATTAGACAATTACAGTCTAATCATAAAATTGATTTTCATTTAGATTTAATTGCTGGTTTACCACTAGAAAATCTTAGTCGTTTTGCAAAATCTTTTGATGATGTCTTTGCTTTTAGACCTAAAGAATTACAACTTGGCTTTTTAAAACTATTAAGAGGAACTAGTTTACGAAATGAAGCTAATAAGTATGGCTATGTTTATGATTCTAAACCACCATACGAGTTAATTGAAAGTAATGATTTATCTAAAGAGGATATTAAAAAAATTCATTTGGCTGAAGAAATGCTGGAAAAATTCTGGAATAGTGGCAAAATGCCTATAACAATGAATAAGGTCATGGATAATGTCAGTTCACCATTTTACTTTTTTATGGAATTTGGTAAGTATTATCTAGAACATGGTTTTAAGCTGTTTAAGTTTCAAAATGATGAATTATTTAGTTATTTAAATCAATATTTAAATTATGAATATGAAGATTTATTGATAGAAGATTATTTACGATTAACCAAAGTAAAACCAAAACGCTGGTGGAAAAGTCGTATAAGTAAACAACAATCTCGTGATGTTATGCATCAGTTAGTTGAAAAGTATCATTTAGATCAAGAAGAATTATTTAGATATGGTTTGGTAGAAAAATTAGATAGTGGATATATTGTTGCTATATATAAAAATTATCATGCCAATGTCAAAAAATATCTTTTATAATTAACCAAAAATTCATTAAAATCTCTCTTTCTTTAGTATATAATATAAGTAATGATATTTTATAGAAAAGAGGAAAAGTATATGGGATTTAGAGAAGATTTTTTATGGGGTGGAGCAGTTGCTGCCCATCAATGTGAAGGTGCCTGGCAAGAAGGTGGCAAAGGAATTAGCTGTAGTGATGTTGAAACAGCAGGAGATAATGTTACTGGAGCACCTCGTCGTTTAACAGATGGTGTTATCGAAGGTGAAGATTATCCTAACCATGTCGGTGTTGATTTCTATCATCGATATAAAGAAGATATTGCTTTAATGGCTGAAATGGGATTTAAAGCATTTAGAACTTCTATTGCATGGACACGTATTTTCCCACGTGGTGATGAAAAAGAACCAAATGAAGCTGGTTTAAAATTCTATGATGATTTATTTGATGAATGTCATAAATATGGAATTGAACCAGTAGTTACTTTATCACACTTTGAAATGCCTTGGGCGCTTGCTAAAGAGTATGGTGGATTTAGAAATCGTGAAGCAATTGACATGTTTGTTAAATTCGCAAAAGTATGTTTTGAAAGATATCAACACAAAGTTAAATATTGGATGACATTCAATGAAATTAATAACCAGGCTGATTACACACAACATAACTTGATTCAAGAAGGGGCTGTTTTATTAAAAGAAGGTGACGATCCTGAATATTTAATGTATTTATCAGCTCATCATGAATTAGTTGCATCAGCTTTAGCTGTAAAAGCAGCACATGAAATCAATCCTGATTTAAAAGTTGGTTGTATGATTGGTATGAATGCCGTTTATCCAGCTACTTCTAATCCAGAAGATGTTATGAATGCTTTAGGTGCTATGCATCAAAAATACTGGTATGTTGAAGTTCATGCTCGCGGACATTATCCACAACATATGTTAAAATTATTTGCAAGAAAAGGATATGACTTTATTACTAAAGAAGATGAAAAAGTCTTAGCAGAAGGTAAAGTTGATTATATTGGATTCTCTTATTACATGTCTTTTGCAACAAAATATCAAGGACGTAATGAAAAAACATTTGATTATTCAGGAGAAGACTTTGTAAGAAATACATACTTAAAAGCTTCTGACTGGGGATGGCAAATTGACCCTCTAGGACTTCGCTGGTGTCTAAACTGGTTCTATGATCGTTTTGAATTACCAATGATGATCGTTGAAAATGGTTTTGGTGCTTATGATAAAGTAGAAGAAGATGGTTCAATTAATGATCAATATCGTATTGATTACTTCAAATCACATATTGAAGCAATGCGTGATGCTGTTGATTATGATGGTGTAGATTTATTAGGATATACAATGTGGTCACCATTTGATATCGTATCTGCTTCTACTGGTGAATATGATAAACGTTATGGATTTATTTATGTAAATTATAATAATGCTCATGAAGGTGATTTTTCTAGAAGCAAAAAGAAATCATTCTATTGGTATAAAAAAGTTATTGAAACTAATGGTGAAGATTTATCAGATGTCGAATAATTTCGGCATCTTTTTTTAAAACCGAATATTAGGTTTTTATAGATAAATTTGTGATTGGTAGTTATAACTTGCAGTGATAAAATATAGGTAGCGATGAAGTATATAACATGATTTAATTAGTTAAATGCGATATACTAGTAAGTACATGGAGGGAATTGTAATGATTGAAAATATTCGAAAACGAGATGGGCGTTTAGTCGCATTTGAATTAGATAAAATTGCAGGAGCTATATATAAAGCTTTTCAAGCAACCGGTGGTAAATATGATTTAAAAAATGCTATGGATATCGCTAAAATAGTTGAAGTTAAACTAGAAAAGAAAAAAAGCGAGCTACCAACTGTTGAACTAGTTCAAGATACTGTTGAAGAAGTATTGATTGAAAAAGGTTATGTTCGAGTTGCCAAAGCATATATTTTATATCGTGCTAATCGAACAAGAGAACGTGATATGCGGTCACGATTAATGAAAACTTTTGAAGAAATTACTTTTGCCGATAGTAAAGATAGTGATTTGAAACGTGAAAATGCTAATGTCAATGCCGATGCGCCAATGGGAACAATGTTAAAATATGGTGCTGAAGCAGCTAAACAATTTAATGAAATGTTTGTTTTAAATCCGAAACATGCTCGTGCTCATATTAATGGTGATATTCATATTCATGATATGGATTTTTTAACCTTGACAACAACATGCTGTCAAATTGATTTGATTAAGTTATTTAAAGGTGGTTTTTCAACTGGTCATGGTGTTTTAAGAGAGCCAAATAGTATTAGTACATATGCAGCACTAGCATGTATTGCTATTCAATCTAATCAAAATGATCAACATGGTGGACAAGCTATTCCAAATTTTGATTATGGAATGGCACCAGGGGTTAGCAAATCATATTATAAACATTTTTATCAAAACTTAGCTAAAGCCATTTCATTATTATGTGATATTGACGGTGATGAAGTAGTAAAGAAGATAAAAAAAGAAATGACTATAAAACCTGCTTTAGATAAAAATGAAGATTTTGATAAACAGTTAAAAGAGGTTTTAGCAAATAATAATATTAAAGAAAATGTTGATAAAATCATCGACTTTGCAACTAAAAATGCGTATAAAGAAACTGATCGAGAAACATATCAGGCCATGGAAGCCTTTATTCATAATTTAAATACAATGCATTCAAGAGCTGGAGCCCAAGTACCATTTAGTTCAATCAATTATGGTATGGATACTTCTAGTGAAGGTAGAATGGTCATGAAAAATATTTTATTAGCAACAGAAGCTGGATTAGGACATGGCGAAACACCAATTTTCCCAATTCAAATCTTTAGAGTTAAAGAAGGTATTAATTATAATAAAGGAGAACCTAATTACGATTTATTTAAATTGGCTTGTCGAACTTCAGCAAAACGCTTATTCCCTAACTTTTCATTTATTGATGCGCCATTTAATAAACAATATTATAAAGGTACACCAGAAACTGAAATTGCTTATATGGGTTGTCGAACTCGTGTGATGGGAAATATTTATGATCCTGATAAAGAAATTAGTTTTGGGCGTGGAAATTTAAGTTTTACATCAATTAATTTACCACGTTTAGCGATTCGCAGTCGTGGTGATGTAAATGAATTTTTTGATAAACTAGATCAAATGCTTGATTTATGTATCGACCAATTATTAGAACGTTTTGAAATTCAATGTCGCCGTAAAGTAATGAATTATCCGTTTTTAATGGGACAAAAAGTATGGCTTGATAGCGATAAATTAAAACCAGAAGATGAAGTAAGAGAAGTATTAAAACATGGTACTTTGACGGTTGGATTTATCGGATTAGCTGAAACATTAAAAGCTTTAATTGGTCATCATCATGGTGAAAGTGAAAAAGCTCAAGTATTAGGATTACAAATTGTTGGTCATATGCGTAATGCAATGGATAAAGCTAGTGAAAAATATCATCTTAATTTTAGTTTAATTGCTACGCCAGCAGAAGGATTATCAGGAAGATTTGTAAAAATGGATAAAAAACTATTTGGGGAAATTGAAGGAGTTACTGATCGTGACTATTACACAAATAGTTTCCATATTCCTGTTTATTATCCAATCAGTGCCTATAAAAAGATTGAATTAGAAGGACCATATCACGAATTAACTAATGGTGGTCATATTAGTTATATTGAAATGGATGGAGATCCAACTAAAAATATTGCCGCATTTGAAAAAATTGTTCGAGCAATGCATGATAACGGAATTGGTTATGGGGCAATTAATCATCCAGTCGATCGTGATCCGGTTTGTGGTTATAATGGAATTATTGATGATGTGTGTCCACTTTGTGGGCGTAGTGAAAAAGAACATCATGGTTTTGAACGAATTCGGCGAATTACCGGTTATTTAGTTGGTTCATTAGATCGTTTTAACGATGCTAAAAAAGCTGAAGAAAGCGATCGAGTAAAACATGATGTAGAAAGTAATGAAGAATAATGGAAATTAGATTATTTGGTACCGTCAATGATTCAATTGTTGACGGTCCAGGATTACGATATACGATTTTTACTCAAGGTTGTTTGCATCATTGTCCTGGCTGTCATAATCCTCAAAGCCATCCTCTTGATGGTGGCTATGTAGAAGACTGTGATAAAATTTTAGCAGAGATTTTTAATAATCCATTATTAGATGGAATTACGTTATCAGGTGGCGAACCAATGTTACAAATTGAACCATTAAAATATATTTGCCAGGAAGTAAAAAAACATCACTTAAATATTGTTATTTATAGTGGTTATACTTATGAACAAATTATAAGTGATCAAAATAAACTATCATTATTAAAGCTAGGTGATATGTTAGTTGATGGTCTTTATGTAGAAGAAAAAAGAAGTTTGGCACTATTGTATCGTGGCTCTTCTAATCAACGATTGATCAATATTCAAGAATCTTTAAAACAAGGCAAAGTAATCGAATATATAATTGATGAATATGGGGAGATAGAAATTTAAAATGGCAAAGATAAAATATGGATTTTTATGTTTTATACCAATTTTAGTTTATATCATTTTTAATTCAATGATTCCTCAAGAAATTGTTGGACATATTTCGGGTTTAGGAAATGTTACTTATGTAAATAAATGGTCTTTTGTATTATTTACAACTTTGGCTGGTTTTGTTTGTCATTGTCTTTATATGATAATTTCATTAAAGAAACCAGATTGGATTGGTAAAAAGAAGATTGGTAAGTATAGTCATTGGTATTTTCCAATTCTTATTAATGTGGTTAGTTTAATTGTTGTTTGCATTAGTTAATAAAAGCTCTAAATCGTTTGATTTAGAGCTTATTTTAGCTATTTAATTAATAAATTAGCTTGTAACCAGCTTTTTTCTTCACTAGTTAAATATGGAGCAATAGTATCAAATACTAATTGATGATATTCATTGATTTGTTCAATTTCATGATTAGATAATAAGTTTAAATCTAAACCATCTAAATCAAAAGGCACCATTGTAATAGGTTCAAATCTTAAGAATTGACCATATTCATTATTAGCTGTTTCAACACATAATAATTCATTTTCATGACGAACACCATGACTATTTTCAATATAGATACCTGGTTCATCAGTAGTAATCATACCTGGTTCAAAAGCACACATTGCATTAGATCCAGGACGATCTTTTGGTCTGAAACCATTAGGTCCTTCGTGAACATTTAAGAAATGACCTACCCCATGACCAGTACCACAGCGGTAATCTAGATTATATTTATAAACCATTTCACGAGCAAATAAATCTAAATTTGGCCCAGTTGTTCCAGCGATAAAACGAGCATCTTGTAATCTTAATAAAGCTTTTAAGGCAACTGTGTAATCACGACGTTCAATATCACTAATATTTCCTAATACAAATGTTCTAGTAATATCAGTTGTTCCATCAAAATATTGTCCCCCAGAGTCAATTAATAATAACCCTTCATTAGTAACGGTCGCACATTTACCAGGTTCTGCTTTATAATGCATTAAGGCTGCATTTTCTTTATAAGCACAAATAGTATCAAAGCTTAAGTCATAGAAATCTTTTTGAGCTTTTCTGAATTCTTCAAGTTTATCAGAAATGCTGACTTCATCCATTGGGATTTTTCCAACGTTTGTTTTTAGCCAGTACATAAATTTAGTTACAGCAACACCATCTTTAATATGGGCGTATTTAGTAGCTTCGATTTCGGTTTTATTTTTAATTGCTTTAAATAATTGAGTTGGATTTGGTCCATTAACAATTTCACAGTTTAAACGACGGCAAATTTCATAATTGACAATTTGTTTATCTAATAAAACTTTACCTGTTAATTTTTCAACATCATCATAAATATCGTTATAGTTTTTAATATAGATGCTATCACGTTTTAATATTGCTTCAATTTTAGCATCAATAACGCCATCTTGAACATATAAATAAGCATCTTCTTGATTAATTAATGCATACGATAAAACAACTGGATTGCAAGGAACATCATTACCACGAATATTAAATAGCCAAACGATATCATCTAAACTAGTAATAATGTGATGATTACAATCTTTCATTGCTTTTCGTAAACGTTGTAATTTTGAACCGCGAGATTCACCACAATATTTTTCATCGTAAATAAATGCTGGTTCATGGCTAATGCTAGGACGATCATGCCAGATTTCATTTACAAGATCAACATTGCTGATAACTTTATTTTTCATATTTAAAACTTCTTGATATGACATTACTCGACCGTCAAAACCAACAGTTTTATCAGCATTTTTTTCTAAGTATTCATTAATTGTATCAACCCCGGCTAATCCCATTTTCATCAATGTGATTCCAGTATTGGCAGTTTGTTTTTCAGCTTGAATATGATAACGTCCATCAACCCATAATCTTGCTTCATCTAAACCAACAATTAAAGTTCCAGCCGAACCAGTAAAGCCAGACATATACTTACGAGCGCCAAAATATTCACCTACATATTCACTTTGGTGATAGTCACTTGTAGGAATGATATAAAGATCGATTCCATGTTCTTTCATTAATTTTCTTAATTCTTCTATTCTTTCTTTAACCATATTTATAACCTCACTTATCTAATACTTTAGCACAAGTTTAAAGGACACTCAAACAAAATAATTGATAAACTAGTTATTTGATAAAATAAAAAATCAACTATTATTAATTTATATAAATTATTGTTAATTATTTGTTTTAAAAAGAGTAGTTAGTTAATAATATCGAATAATTATTAATAAAAAAGATAAAATTATATGATGAATTTAATTGGTTTTAATAGTTTTTGTTAAGAAAAATTTACGAAATTAGTAATTTAGGAAAATGAATCTTAATAGTGGATTTAAATTGGTAGGAAAATTAAATTTGTTGAATAATTGTAATAAATTTATTTTTGATGGTTTTAAATAGATTTTTATTTTGGATTAAATAGTTGGTTTTTTAGGTAAATTTTTTGTGATATTAGCTAATTATAAGGGGTCACAATAGCAGTTTTATTTCCTAATTAAAATTGTATTATTACCATTGCATTTTGAAAATTTAGGAGTATACTAAACACAAGTAAAGGAGGACTATATTTATGGACGATGTAATTCAAAGATTAGTAGAAGTTGATCGCCAATGTGTTGAACGTGTTGAAGCTGCTAAAGCTAAAAAATTAAACGCTCAGGCGAACATGAATGAAAAAAGAAAAGAAATCTACGATAGTTTTGTTTCCAAACAAAATGAGAAAATTGAAGAACATAAAGCACAGCTGCAAGATAAAAATCAAGCTGATGCTAAACAGTTAGAACAAAATTATCAAGAGACATTATTAAAATTAGAAAATCTTTACAATCAAAATAAAGAGCGCTGGGTAAGTGACATTGTCACAAGATGTTTAGGTAAGTAGGTGATATTTATGGCTTTGTCATCAAATGCTTTATGTGCTAAAGCAAAAGCAATGTATGGTAATCGTCTTAAAGAGGAATCATATAGTGAGTTGTGTCGTAAGCAAACACTTGGTGATATGGTCACTTATTTAAAGACACAAACTAATTATAGTGATGCTTTAAAAAACATTAATGTGCGAAACGTTCATCGTCATCAGTTAGAGGCAGCTTTAAATGAAGAATATTTTTCTCGCTGTACTAGATTGATGAAGTATGCACCACGAAAAAATCTGGATTTTTATCGCCAGGAAATTATAGCGATTGAAATTGGATTGATCGTTGATAAAGTTATTAGTATCAAAGAAAAAGATACTGCTAGTTTTTCTTTGGAAATACCAGATTACTTAGCTAGTAAATTGAGTTTTAATGTTTATGGGCTAGTAAATGTTGATAGTTATAAAGGATTGATTACTTATTTAAAAAATACCCGTTATTATCGGATTTTAGCTAATTTTGATTTTAGAGATCCAATAGATATTAATGGCTTAGAAAGAAAGTTAAAGTCGTTGTATTATCATGTTTATGTCGAATTGATAAATAAATATTTTAGTGGTAGTGAAAGAAAAGATTTGCTTGATTTGATTTTCGTAACAATTGAACTTGCCAATATTACTAAGATCTATCGCTATAAAAAGTATTTTAATGAATCTAATGAGGTAATTAAAAATTCATTGTTTTTAGAATTTTCACGAATTCCGATTCGGATGTATGATAAATTGATTGAAGCGGCTGATGCAGATGAATTAATGAAACTGTTAGCTAATTCACGATTTAAAGTATATTTGGGTGATCATGATTATCCATATATAGAATATTATGTTGAAGAGGTTAAATATAATGTGGCAAAAAGAAATATGCGTTTTTCAAGCAGCGGGCCATTAGTATATTTGACATATTCAATTCTACAAAGAATTGAAATAGATAATTTAAAACATATTATCGAAGGTATTAGATATGGCCGTGACGCATCGAGTATTGAAGATACGTTGATTTATGCATAGGAGGACATGTTATTATGGCAATTATAAAAACGCATTTTTACAATATTTCTTTTGAAAATAGAGATTTAATAAAAATGCTTATTAAGATGACTGAATATCAGGAAGAAATGTTTCCTCAAGATTCGAAAAAAATAGTCAATAATGTTAAAGGTGTATCAGTTATGGATCAAACTAATCCATATAATGAAGTCCTTGATAACCTTTATCATGTCTTGAATCGTTTAGGTTTAAACGGAAATGTTCAAGATAATGAATATCAAGAAATAAATGTAGCATCAGTTAAAAACTTAATTGAAGAAGTAAATACTAAGATTGATGAAATTGTTACAATTAAAGAAGATATCTTAAAAGAAAAAGATGAAAATGATCAGGCAATTACATTATTAAAAAATCTTAGAGAATCAGATATAAGTGTCGATGATGTTAAAAATACAAAATACATCACTTGTCGTTTTGGTCGTTTACCGGTAAGTGAATACGATAAAATTAAGTATTATCGTGATTATGAATTCGTTTTTAAAGAATTAAGTCGTACTAAACAATATGTTTGGATTGCATATGTAGGATTAACAAAAAATATTTCTGAAATTGACAATGCTTTTTCATCAATGGCTTTTGAATCAGTAGAATTACCTGAATTTGCTCATGGTAAAATGGATGAAGCAATTGATATGTTAACTGAAGAAGCTGCGGCAATGGAAAAATATGCAGCCAAAATGGAAGTTAAATTAGAAAATGTTAAAAACGAATATCAAGAACAGCTTTTAGAAGATTTTACTAGAGTATATAATTTGAAAAAATTATATGACAAATGCTGTTATGTAGTTGATTTTTCACAAAAAGCTGCCATTTATCTCTTTACAAGTTTAAGTATTGAAGAAATAAAAAATCGATTTGATGATGTTGAAAGTGTGAAAGTAATTGAACTACCTGCAAATATTTATGAAAATAGAAATATTATTGCACCAGTATTAACAAAAAATAACTGGTTAACTAAACCGTTTAGTAATATTTTATCGATCCAGACAGGAGATCGTTTTGATCCAACAACAATTGTAGCTATTTTATCACTATTAATTGGCGCAATTTGTCTAGGAGATATCGGTGTTGGCTTGTTATTAATCGTAATTGGGTTTATAGTATCAATTAAGGGCACTAATAATTTTAGTGAAATCTTAAAACGTGTTGGTGTAGCGGTATTACTAGGTGGTTTGGTTTATGGAACATGCTTTTATCAAATCGAACTTTATACACCGCTTATAGATATGCCAATTCATATTGTTCATACTTTAATGTTTGGCGTTGTGATATGGGTTGTAGCAATCATTATACTGCTAATCATCAAAAAGATTGTCCGTAGATCAATAAAAGTGTAGAGGAGGGGTATAATGGCGATTGCTAAATTAGATCTACTCAGTATAAATTTTGAAAAGGAGCACTATAATGAGGTATTGCTAAAGCTTTTTGACCATGATGATTTTAACCCAGAGTTGGCCACAAAGTTTATTGATAGCGTTACAGGATTAAGTGTTTATAATCAAGATAATTTATATGAGGAGATCTTAGTACGATTAAATGATGCATCGAAAAAATATCAATTTGAATTAAAAGAGATACCAGTAAAAAATAATCAGATCAACGTTTTAAGAGTTAAAGAATATTTAGATGATTTGTTATTAGATGTTGAAAGAATTGATGCGGTTAGAGAACAATTAGAAAAAATGATCGTTGAAAATCAAGAGGCCGTAATTCAATTGAAACATGTAGCTGGAATAGATGTTGATTTCGATGATTTATTTAATTGTGCGTATTTAAAAATTAGATTTGGGAAGATTCCAGTAAATAATGTCGCGAAATTAGATTATTATGAATCTTTACCATTTGTTTTTAAAGATTTTGAAAATGATGGACATTATGTATGGTGTATGTATATTACAACACCAGGGGATGCTCCAGAAGTAGACAATATCTTTTCATCTTTATATTTTGAAAGAATTTATATTCCTAACTTTGTTCATGGTTCACCAGAACTAGCTATTGGTGAAATTGAAGAAGAAGCTCGCGTAGCTAAGGAACAAAGTAATAAATTACAAAAAAGAATAGCTAAACTCTTTGAAGATAATCAAGATGAATTGAATCGAATCTATACTGTTTCTAAACATCTAAATGATGTTGCTGTAATGCAAAAATATGTTGTAGTTATTGGTGATCATTTATCTGTTAATGGATTTGTACCAAGTAAGAATTCTAAGAAATTTAAAAAAGATTTTGAAGAAATTGAAAATGTTTTCGTTGATATCAAACCAGCCAATAGCGATGCGCGTTTACAACCGCCAACATTATTAAAAAATAACTGGTTTTCAAAACCGTTTAGAATGTTTGTCGAGATGTATGGAGTTCCTAAGTACAATGATGCTGATCCAACTATGTTAGTTGCCTTATCATATACATTGTTATTTGGAATTATGTTTGGTGATGTTGGACAAGGTGCAATCTTATCAATCGTTGGATTTATTGCTTATAAAAAATTTGGCTTACAATTAGGGGCAGTAGGAATGCGTTTAGGTATTTCTAGTATGATCTTTGGTATTGTATTTGGTTCGGTATTTGGTAGTGAAGAAATATTGATACCAATGTTTAATGCCATGTCTCCAGATAATACAATGACTTTATTAATTGCAGCCATCTGTTTAGGAATTATATTAATTATTATTTCAATGGCATTTAATGTGTTTTTGAATTTTAAGAAAAAGAATTTAGGCGAAGCTATTTTAAGCCAAAATGGAATTTGTGGACTTGTTTTCTATATTTCTATTTTAGGCTTGGTTATTAATATGTTTTTAGGATTAGGATTTGTTAATATATTCTATGTTCTAATTTTAATTGTAGTTCCTTTACTATTAATTTTCTTAAAGGAACCATTGATTCGAAAATTTGAAGAAAATAAAAAGATGTTTCCTAATGGATTTGGAGCTTTCTTTGTAGAAGGGTTCTTTGAATTATTCGAAGTTGTTTTATCGTTTATCACTAACACCATGTCATTTTTAAGGGTAGGTGGGTTCGTATTATCACATGCAGGAATGATGTTGGTTGTATATACTCTAGCTGGAATGGTTGGAGGAGTTGGTGAGTACATTGTTATCGTTATTGGTAACGTGTTCGTAATGTGTCTAGAAGGACTAATTGTCGGAATTCAAGTTTTACGTTTAGAGTTCTACGAAATGTTTAGTAGATATTATGAAGGAAACGGAATTCCATTTAGAACTATTAAAGAGGATTAAAAGTTGAGGAGGAAGTCATTATGACAGTTTTAGAATTTATTTTACCAGCATTAGTAGTTATTTTATTATCATTACCATTAATTTCAGTATTTAAAGGAAAAGTAAGTGTTAAATCAGCAAAAATTAGATTAGCTACTCACGTAGCAGGATTTGCCGGAGCTGTATGTTTAGCTTTATATTTAGCTGCTGTTACTAACGGAGTACAAGCTGCCGGAACTGAATCTATTACAGGTACAATTGCTCAAGGGTTAGGTTTCTTAGCTGCTGCTCTTGCTACTGGATTATCAGCATTAGGTGCAGGTATTGCCGTTGCTGCTGCTGCTCCAGCTGCTATTGGTGCATTCTCTGAAAATGAAAAGAACTTTGGTAAATCATTAATCTTCGTAGCCTTAGGTGAAGGGGTTGCTATTTACGGGTTATTAATTTCAATCTTAATTATTAACAATCTTTAATTGAAAGAATGTGATCATTATGCGATTTTATTGTATAAGTGATAATGTCGATACTCAAGTTGGACTTAGATTAGTAGGAATTGAAGGCGAAGTAGTCCATAAACGTCGTGAATTTTTGGAGTTATTGGAAACAAAATTAAAAGATGATTCGATTGGAATTATCTTAATTACTACTAAATTAATTGAATTAGCGCCTGATATTATTTCAGAAATCAAGTTAAAACAACAAAAACCATTGCTAGTAGAGATACCAGATCGTCATGGTGATTCAATGATTGGAGAAACGATTGACAAATATGTATCTGAAGCAATCGGGGTTAAGTTATAGAAGGGGAATGCTATGGAAAAGAAAGAACAAGTATTTCTTTATATGAAAGAAGAAATTGAAAGGTTAGCTAGCAAGGAAGAAGAAAAGATTTTAAATGAAGCTAAGGAATTAGAAGAAGAAATCTATAACCAGATTAAAGCTGAAGCTAAAAAAGATGCTGATGTTTTATTAGATAAAGAATTAGCTGAAATTTCTTCTAATGCTAGTGTTGAAGCTTCTTTATCTCAAGAAGAAAAAACTAAATTATTAGTTACTAAAAGAGATGAATATGTAGCTGATATTTTTAATCAAGCAAAAGAAAAACTAGTTGCTTTTGTAAACAGTGATGAATATCACGGATATTTAGTTGATCACATGAAATCTATTGGTACTACATATCAAATGGAAAATTCAACATTATATTTACGTCAAGAAGATGTAAAGTATCAAGCTGATTTAATTAGTGCTTATGGTATTGATTTAGATGTTAAAACAAGTGATCAAATTAAAATAGGTGGTTTTATTATTGAAAATAAAGCAAATAATGTCGTAATTGATGAATCATTAGACTTTGCTTTAGAGAATCAAAAAGACTGGTTCTATAAAACATCAGGATTAATGATTAAATAAAACAGGGGGTTAAATATGAGCAATAATGTAATTTATTCAATTAATGGACCCGTTGTCAAAGTAAAAGATACTGTATCTTTTTCAATGTTAGAAATGGTGTATGTCGGTAATGATTCATTAATGGGTGAAGTAATTTCAATCTCTAAAGAATTTACTACCATCCAGGTATATGAAACAACTACTGGTCTTAAACCTGGTGAACCAGTTGTCTCAACGGGATCACCTATCTGTGCAACGCTTGGCCCAGGTATCTTAAGAAATATTTTCGATGGAATCGAACGTCCTTTAAAAGCTCTTGAAGAACAAACAGGTGCTTTTATTCAAGCAGGAAGTAACGTTGATTCTTTAGATGTCAATAAAAAATGGGATGTAACAATGACAGTTAAAGTTGGTGACTATGTTAAAGGTGGCGATATTTATGCTACTTTACCAGAAACTGATTTAATTGTTCATAAATGTATGGTCAGTCCTTTAATTAGCGGAAAAGTAGTTGAAGTAGCTAATGATGGGCAATATACAGTTAATGACGTAGTGATGAAAATTGAAGATGATCAAGGAAAAATCATCGAATGTACATTATGTCAAAAATGGCCAATTAAACAAGCTCGTCCAACTGCTAAACGTTTACCAATTAGTATCCCATTAGTAACTGGACAACGTGTTATTGATACATTGTTCCCAATTGCTAAAGGTGGAACTGCAGCGATTCCTGGTGGTTTCGGTACAGGTAAAACAATGACTCAACACCAAATTGCAAAATGGTGTGATGCTGATATTATCGTTTATGTAGGTTGTGGAGAACGTGGTAACGAAATGACTCAAGTTCTTGAAGAATTCAGTGAATTGATTGACCCTAAAAGTGGTAAACCATTAACTGATAGAACTGTATTAATTGCCAACACTTCAAACATGCCAGTTGCTGCTCGTGAAGCTAGTATCTATACTGGAATTACTTTAGCAGAATATTATCGTGATATGGGATATCATGTTGCCATTATGGCAGATTCTACTTCTAGATGGGCTGAAGCACTTCGTGAAATTTCTGGTCGTCTTGAAGAAATGCCAGCTGAAGAAGGGTTCCCAGCATACTTACCATCTCGTTTATCTCAATTCTATGAACGAGCTGGATATATGGAAACTTTAAATGGTCAAGATGGTTCAGTATCAATTATTGGTGCCGTATCACCACAAGGTGCTGACTTTTCAGAACCAGTCACTCAAAATACAAAACGATTTGTACGTTGTTTCTGGGCTCTAGATAAAGCATTAGCTTATGCTCGTCACTATTTTGCTATTAACTGGACTCAAAGCTATAGTGATTATGTTTATGATCTTGAAAAATGGTACAACAAAAACGTTAGTCCTAAATTTGTTAGTGATCGTCAAGAAATTTCATATATTTTAGCTGAAGAAGCTAAATTAAATGAAATCGTACAATTAATGGGACCTGATGTATTACCAGAAGATCAAAAATTAATTATTGAAATTGCTAAAGTAGTAAGAGTTGGTTATTTACAACAAAATGCTTTCCATAAAGATGATACTTATGTACCAATGGAAAAACAATTAAAAATGATGGAAGTCATCTTATATCTAAATAAACGTTGTAAAGAAGCTGTAAATCAAGGGAAAGTAGTTCGTCGTATTGTTGATACTGGTATTTTTGATCAAGTAATCAAGATGAAATATGATGTTCCTAATGATAACATTGCTAAATTAGACACTTATTATCATGATATTGATGAAGCAATAAATTCTGTAGCGTAGGAGGAAAATGATTATGTCACTACAATATGTAGGTTTAAATGAAATCAATGGACCATTAGTCGTTTTAGACCACGTTAAAGGTGCTTCATACGATGAAATGGTAGAAATACAAATAAATGATGGAACAACACGTTTAGGACGTGTTGTTCAAATCGAAGGTGAAAGAGTTGTAGTTCAGGTTTTTGAAGGAACTAATGGCTTATCACTTGAAAACACTAAAACCAGATTACTTGGTAAACCAATGGAATTGCCAGTTTCTAAAGAAATCTTAGGAAGAATTTTTAGTGGTGCTGGTCGTCCAATTGACGGTTTAGGAGAAATTTATGCTGAAGAACAAATGGATATTAATGGGTTGCCATTAAATCCAGTTGCTCGTGTTTATCCACGAAACTATATTAATACTGGAATTTCATCTATTGACTGTCTAGCAACATTAATTCGTGGACAAAAATTACCAATCTTCTCAGTATCTGGATTACCTCATGACCGTTTAGCGGTTCAAATCGTTAAACAAGCTAAAATCGCTGATGAATCTGGTGAAGGATTTGCAGTTGTCTTTGCAGCTATGGGGGTAACTAATGACGTTGCTGAATATTTCAAACGTAGTTTTAAAGAAGCAGGCGTTATGGATCGAGTTGTAATGTTTTTAAACTTATCTAACGATCCAATCATTGAACGTACTTTAACACCACGTTGTGCATTAACAGCTGCTGAATATTTAGCATTTAAACAAGATATGCACGTATTAGTAATTTATACTGACGTTACTTCATATTGTGAAGCCGTACGTGAATTCTCATCAAGTAAAGGTGAAATTCCAGCTCGTAAAGGATACCCAGGATATCTATATTCAGACTTAGCTTCATTATATGAAAGAGCTGGTATCATTCAAGGTGCTAAGGGTTCAGTAACTCAAATTCCAATTTTAACTATGCCTAATAACGATATTACTCATCCGGTTCCGGATTTAACTGGGTATATTACTGAAGGACAAATTACATTAGATGTAGATTTAAACTCAGCAGGTATTTATCCACCAGTTGGTGTTTTACCATCACTTAGCCGTTTGATGAAAGATGGTATTGGTGAAGGGTATACAAGAGCAGATCATCAAGATATTGCTAACCAGTTATTTGCATGTTATGCCCATGTCCAGGATGTTCGTTCTTTAACATCAGTTATTGGTGAAGATGAGTTATCAGATTTAGATAAGAAATATATTACTTTTGGTAATTTATTTGAAGAACATTTTATTAATCAAGGATTTAATACTAATCGTAGCATTGAAGAAACTTTGGATCTTGGTTGGGACTTAGTTTCAGTATTACCAAGAGAAGCATTAGATCGTTTGGATAATGCTTTATTAGACCAATATTATAATCATGAAAAAGCAATGCAACGTTTTAATATCAAAGAAAAGAAAATTATTAAAGAATTACAAAGAGAAGGTGAATAATCATGGCTCTTAAAGTAGTTCCTACTAAAGGTAATCTAATTGCGATGAAAAAATCATTGCAATTAGCTAACCTAGGATATAGCTTAATGGATCAAAAAAGAAATGTTTTGATCAAAGAAATGATGTCATTATTAGATGATGTTAAAGTAATCCGTGAACAAATAACTTCTTCATATCAAGAAGCTTACGATGCTTTACAAGAAGCTAATATTTCAATGGGGTTAATTAGTGATATTGTAAATAGTATTCCTGAAGATTATGGTATTTCAATTGCTTATCGTAGTGTTATGGGAGTTGAAATTCCTAAAATTTCTTATAATAAACAACCATTGAAAATGACATATGATATTGAACGTTCTAATTCTAAAGTTGACTATGCTTATAATTGTTTTTACAAAGTAAAACAATTAACAGTATTATTAGCAGAGGTTGAAAATAGTGTTTATCGTTTAGCTAATACAATTAGAAAAACTCAAAAAAGAGCTAATGCGTTAAAAAATATTTCAATTCCTCGTTTTGAATCAACAGTAAAAGTAATTACTGAGGCCTTAGAAGAAAAAGAACGTGAAGAATTTACTCGTCAAAAAGTAATTAAAGAAATGAAAAAATAGTCGTAGAATTTCTACGACTATTATTTTTGAATAAATTTTATATTTTCATTATCTAATGGGTATTCCAAATTTGCTGGTAATTTTGAACGGATATGAATTAACTTATTATCTTCGATCATTCCATTCCAAGTAGCTACTACTATTATTTTTTCAGTTAGTTTTTTCAAAAAAGAAAGCATATCAATCTTAGAATCTTTAGCGTAAAGTACACGTTTATTATCAATTAGTAAGACATCTTTGTCATAATTCTTTAAAAAATCATTCATTACAGTTTCAATATCATCACAGCTAGTACCAAAAATCTGATCTAGATTTAAAATTGGCACACCTGTTTCATCACTGTATTCATGAATAACTTTAGATTTTCCACTACCAGGTTTACCGATGATTAAGATTAATTTACTTTCTCCGTTTTTAGCGGCTTCGATTTCTTTTTTTAATTGATCCATGGGTCCATTCCTCCTTTATTTATTTTTATCCCAAATCTATTAAATATGAATCATCTATTACTTTTATTTTAACATTATTATTCTCTTTTTAATAGCAAAATCATAATTTTAATTGTTATTTCCTGGGAAATATGTATTTTAGTGTCGATTTCTTTAGAATTATTAAGAAATATAAACTGTATCGTTTGTTGTGGTACAGTTAACTGAATGTTATAATATAACTGTATTAATTGAAATAATACAGTTATATTAGGAGGGAAAAGAATGTGAAAAGGATTGTTAAGATATGCTTAGTAACTTTAATTTTGTGTAATGTAAATTTTAAAGATATTAAAGCTATTACTTCAAATAGCAGTTTAGTTAGTTATAATGAAGGGAAAGTTATTAATGCAAAATGTTTGGGACAGGAAATAGTCTTGTCTGATGATTTACAGGGACTTATGGTATCTAGTGATGATAGTTTATTATTGGTTAATAGTGATTTTAAGATTGATACAGAATTTCCTGTTAAAGATTTTATGGTTATTGATGATATTGATCAAGATGGTATCAGGGATGTATTTGTATATTTAGACAGTGAAGATAATTATGATGATATAAAAATTATTAGTGCTAAATCTTCTAAAGTTGTTTATTCATCAAAACATACTTATGAGATGTTTGATGAAAAAGGTAATAAATTAATCAAGAATAGTAAAACTCGTTCAATTAATTATAGTGATGGAATTATTTATTATATTTATGATTATCATTTAGTTGCTTTTGATCCGGTTAAACAAGAAATTATTTTTGATTATGAAGATAAAGATAACTTATGGAAAATGGTAGTCTTAAAAGATCGGATAATTGCTGGTAATCAATTAGGACAGATTATTTGTTTAGATAAACATGGTGATTTACTTTATCGTAATTCCTTAGTAAATCCATATTCAATAAATATCGAGTATATAGGTAAGCAAGAGGTGAACTTAAATGTTTGGGATCTAATTGAAATAAATGGAAACATTTATGTCACTCTCGAAGATAGCAGTTTATGTCAAATAGATAAGCAAACCGGTAATATTATTAAAACAGTAGTATTAAATGAAAATATCGAAAGCGTTCTAAGTAAAAATCTTCAAGATAATTCTATGTATTCAAAGTTAGCGCCAACTGGTCTTAATGATTATGACTTTATGGGCTATCAGATGCAAATGATTTCGCAGGATTTACTATTAGTAAGCAGTTATTTTGGAAATATGGCTCTTAACCAAAATGGAAGTGATCGTGAAAAACCAGGTATTTATCTAGTGGACTTAAATGATATGAGTGTTAAAGCAAAATTTGCTTTAGAAAATTATAATTTACAATCAAGTAATCTAGTAACTGGTAAATACCAGAATCAAGATGTCATTATAATTCCAGCGTCTTTAAATGATGGAAAATTAAAAGTGCTAATATATGATTTTAATGGTTCTCTTTTGGCTCAAAATGAAATTCTGGTAGGTGAAACAGGACAAGAAAATAATAATATCCAGCTAAAGAAAGTTAGTACTGGTTATTTATTGCAAGTAAATGATAGTTTTTCCTGGCTTCTTGATCAACAGTTAAAAGTCACTGGTAATGTACTAGAAAGTAAGATTGCTAATAAAATTGTAGATCTTGATGATGGTACATTAGTTACGTATAAAAAAGATGGAAAAATTACAGAAATTAGAAAGATAGCTTTGGATGAAAGTTCATTAATGAGTTTTTCTGTTAGTAGTGATTATTTAAATAACGGTTTTGAAGCTATTAATTATATTGCTAAGCAAAATCATATTTTAGCTTTAGTCAATGAAATTAATAATGTTAATCAAGTTATAGCTAGTCATATTATTGATATTGATTTAAATAGTGGCAAAATAAACGATAGCAAGGTTTTATTAGATAAAGGATATCTTGATGGTAAATATTATGAAAATTATTTAAAGGGTGCTAAAATCGATTATTTTAGTGATTTAAATAATGATGGCAGCCAGGAAATATTAGTAGATGATTATCTTATCGATGGTGTAACTAAAACTTTTAAAAGTTATTATCAGCCATC
Source organism: Erysipelatoclostridium sp. An173 (assembly GCF_002160495.1). Taxonomy (GTDB): domain Bacteria; phylum Bacillota_I; class Bacilli_A; order Erysipelotrichales; family Coprobacillaceae; genus Thomasclavelia; species Thomasclavelia merdavium. Next base: position 43,559 of record NZ_NFKR01000008.1, read on the forward strand.
ATTTGAAGGGATGACCATGGCTTTAGAAACAGGTGATATTAATAATGATGGCATAACTGATTTGATAAATTTAGGGGAAACAGAAATGCGACTCTATTATTCTAAAAAAGATGGCTATAATATCAGTTATGAAAAAACTAATATTTTTAAAACATATGATAAAAAACTACTAAATAATGCTTTTGGTAAAGTACTAGGAGACATTGATGGTGATGGAATCAATGAGATTGTTATCAATGGTTACAATGATAATAAGTGCCAAAATTATCAAGTGATAAATTGTAAAGATTTAACAATGAAATTTGCTTTGATGGAACAAGGTGTTTTGGACTATGGGGAAACTTTTAGTCTTAGTGAAAATGATTTTAATCATGATGGTAAAAAAGATATTATCTTTAATCATGGTGATTATCTTTTTGATGTAATCAGTGGTCAAGATGGTAGTGTTTTGTTTAGTTATACCAGCTTTGAAAGTAATTTGTATAGTAGTGATACACCAGTGCCATTAGATAATATTGTAGAGTTTAAGATAAATGATGATTCAAAAATTGTTGCTATTAATGATTTAGATGATGACGGGTTTAATGAATATGGTTATTTAACTTATCTCGATAGTTATGAACATGATGATTATGGCACGTTTTTAGTTATAATCGATGGTAATAGTCTTAAAGAGCTAAAAAGAATTCGATTAAGTAAAGAAGATTATACTGATAATGATTTAGTTGCGGTAAAGGGACAAAATTTAATAATCTACTTTGATGAAAATATACAACAAATATATGATTACCAGGATGAACAAGTAGTTGCTGGTGTGAAAAAGAAAATTAAGAGTGCTAAAGCATTAACAAATGGTCGGTTGTTATTAGAAACAGATGATGTAAGCTTATATAGTTTTGATTTTCAATGTGATTTTAAAATGACGGGTTTAAATAATAATGAAGTTTCTAATGGTGATTTGACAGTTAAATATGAAAGTAATAAAAATGGTATTATGTCCGTATATGATCAAGGTGAATTAGTAACGATGACTACTGAAAATACGATTAGTTTCAAAATGTTACCAGGTGATCATCAATTATTGTTTTCTTATGATGATGGTCATGGTAAAGTAACGCATTTACAAACTACAATAGTTGTTGAAAAAAGTGGAATGTCACGATATATGATCATGATATTAATGGTGGTTATTCTACTTGGCAGTGCTGGCTTAGTGATGGGTCCTAAGTATTATCTAATTAAAAAGGCAGGGATAAAAAATGGAAAAGATAATTGAAGCTAATCATATAAATAAAAAATTTGGGAAGTTCAAAGCTTTAAATGATATCAATCTAGCATTAGAAAAAGGCAAGATATATGGCATAATTGGACCAAATGGAGCTGGAAAATCAACAACCCTTTCAACGATCATGGGCTTAGTGTTGCCAAGCAGTGGTCATGGTAGTATTAAAGGACATTATTTTGGTTCGGTTGAAGCTAAAGCGATTATTGGCTATGTTCCTGAGTTTCCTAGTTTTTATAGTGATATGAGCTGTTTAGAGTATCTGGTATACATGGGCCAGCTGGCTAATTTAAGTTATGATGAATCTTTGACAAGTTCTTTAAAATGGATAAGAGAATTTGATCTACAAGAACATATGTTAAAAAAGGTAACTAAATTTTCAACTGGGATGAAAAAGAAAGTAGGTCTTATTCAAGCTTTATTGGCTAATCCGGAGATTTTATTATTAGATGAGCCAACCGCCAATCTTGATCCAACTAGCCGTTATGAAATTATTTTGACTTTAAAAAAATTAGTAAAACAAAAAGAAATGACAATATTGATTAGCTCACACGTATTAACAGAATTGGAAACAATTATTGATCATGTAATTATGATTAATAAAGGTAGTGTGATAATTAATCAGCCTTTAGATATTGTTTTGAATCAATTTAATTTAAAACATGTATTAGTTAGTTGTAGTAATAATGAGGCTTTGATTGCTTATTTAAAAGATAATGATTTTCATTTTGCGCTAGAAGATAATGTTATAAGATTAATGGTTGAAGATAAGGTGGTTTGTAAAAAGAAAATTGTTAAATTTGTTTATGAAAATGATTATGATCTTAAATTGTTACAAGATGATCATATTTCTTTGGATAAGTTGTATCAGCGATTTATGGAGGGAAAAGAATGAAAGTATTGTTAAAGAAGACTTTTATTAAGATGTTTAAACCAGTACCAGTACTAGTTAGTGTTTTAATATCAGGTGCATTAGGTTTTGTTTTATCAAGAGTTTATCTAAATTTATTTAATCAAAATACTTCTTATTCTAATTTAGCCCTAAATATTGAAATTATGTATATTGTTTTTGGTTTTGTCTTTTTATCAGGGTTAGTTATCTGGGTTATTGTAGCTAATTATGCAACTGGTTTATTTGCAAGTGAAATTCATGAAGGAACGATTAGACTGTTGTTATCAAAACCAATTTCTAGATTACAGTTAGTTCTAGGTAAAATATTGGGGTTATTTTTAGGAGCAATTGGGTATTTATTAATAATTTATGCCGCCTTTATTTTTAGTTTTACTTTGTCTAGTCAGGTAGAAAAGGATATTTTAGAAGTAATCTTAAAAGATAGTATCATGTTTATTGGCTATGGGATTGTTTTAATATTTATTATAGGGAGTATTGGCAGTTTTTTATCTAGCTGTTTTAAAAAGAAAGCACCTGCAGTAATATTATTGGTGTTTCTAGCGATGATTGTTTTTGGAATTATTCCAATCATGCGGTTGTATATGCAAGATATTTATAATAGCTGGCACTTATATTATTTTGATATTAATTATCATCTTGCTTTAATTAGTCATCAGTTCTTTGGATTGGTGTCTAATTTAGAAGCACCATTGTCACAGTTGAATATGCTTAATTTATTTACAAACTTATTTATTAATGCAATGCCTGATTATGATTTAGGCAACTATGCGATTGATTTTTTTAATAATAGTTTAAATGGTACATTGATAATGATTGTTTATATAGCAGGTTCTTGCTTGTTGTATGGATTAACTTATAAAAATATTTTAAATAAAGATATTTAGGATTAAAGCTAAACTTTAATCCTTTTTATATGTTATGATAATGACAAGGAGGAAAATTTTATGTATTTAGTATTTGATATTGGGGGAACAGTAATAAAATATTGTTTGATGAATGATCAAGGACAAATAAGTCAACAATGGGAGTTTTCGGCTCAGGAAATTACTAGTTTAGAGATGTTTGTAGCTAGTATTAAAAAAATATATCTAGAACATAAAAATGAGGTCGCTGGAATTGCTTTTTCTTCACCAGGGGTAATTAATGCAGCTAAGGGTATTATTGAAATAATCGTTGCTCATCCTTATTTACAAGGAGTCTGTTTGACTGAAGAAATATCTAAAGCTTGTGATAATATTAAAGTTACCATAGAAAATGACGCTAAATGTGCTGGATTAGCAGAAACTTGGCTTGGTAATGGTAAAGACTATCAAGATATGGTAGTTGTTGTTTTAGGTACTGGTATTGGCGGAACGATTATTAAAAATAAACAGATTCATCATGGTCGAAATCTATTTGCTGGTGAAATTAGTACGATTATCGTTAATTATGATAAAGAAAACCATAAAGCTTTGACCTGGTCAGATATTGCTTCAACGACTGCACTATGTAAGCGGGTTGCTAAAGTTTTAAATGTTGATAGTATTGATGGCTATCATGTCTTTGAATTAGCTAATAATCAAGATGAACGAGTATTATCAGTTTTAAAGGATTTCTGCTTAGATATTGCCGTGCAGTTATATAATTTGCAATATATTTATGATCCAGAAATCATTTTAATTGGTGGGGGAATCTCTAAACAACCACTGTTAATTAAAATGATCAATGAAGCAATTGATGATATTAACAAACAAACTAACCAGCTGGTAATACCACAGGTTAATACATGTAAATTTTATAATAATGCTAATTTAATAGGGGCGTTATATCATTTTTTTCAACAAAAATAATTTGAATTTTTAAACAAAAAAAGTATCATCTTAGTGATAATAGTGTTATAGTATATAAGATGAAAAAGTTGATATTTCATCATATATATATATAAGCTGGTTATATATAATTAAGGAGGATAGGTATATGAAAATTTGTAAGGTTAAAAACATTACAATTGGTGAGGGGATGCCTAAAGTATGTGTACCGGTAATTAATCGTAATCATCAAGATATTATCGCTGAGTTGATGCGATTGGAAAAGTTGGATATAGATTTAATAGAATTACGAATCGATTATTTTGCTGATTTACTAAATGATCAGGAGTTAATAAGTTTATTTAATGAAATTGCTTCATTATCACTTACAAAAGGAATAATTTTGACATATCGTAGTGAAAAAGAAGGCGGTAATGGTCAGTTAAGTATTCAAGAATATATTGAATTATATAAATTGGCTGTTAGTAGTAATGCTTTTGATATTTATGATGTTGAATTATCTAGTGGTACTAATGCAATAATTACATTAACGTCTTTAATTCATCAAGCTGGTAAAAAAGTTTTGATGTCGATGCATGATTTTAAACGTACCCCAAGTATTGATACAATGATGGAAAAATTTAAATTGATGGATTCATCAGAAGCTGATATTTTTAAAATTGCGGTTATGCCAGAAGATTATAAAGAAGTTTTAGCTTTAATGGAAACATCATTAAGAGCAAAAGAAATTTATGATCGTCCTATTGTAACAATATCAATGTCGAATATGGGTCTAGCAACAAGACTATTAGGTGAACAATTTGGTTCAGCTATTACTTTTGGTAAAGCTGATAATGGTTCAGCTCCAGGTCAAATTGATGTTGATTCATTAAAACAGGTCTTAAAAATTATTCATGAAAATATTTAGTTCTTACTTATTTATTAGTAAGAACTTTTTTCTTGTCATTTCCAAGCAATTTTTTAATCATTTCGACATATAATGTATTAGGTGATAAAATGATTATAAAACAAGAAGAATTAGAAAAGATTTGCTTAAATTTGTATCCGTATTTTTTTGATTATAAAGATATCACGCTTCATGATATCAATATTAAAATTGATGATTATTTACATGTAAAAGCTAATTTAAATTATTATAATATTGAAACCAAAATAAAAGCAATTGCAAGAGTTGTTGTAAAAGATCAGATAATTATTAATTTTGATGGAATAGTAAAATATGGTTTTATTAATTTAGATTTAAAGAAAGTATTAACCGAATTAATCAAAGATAATCCTTATTTACAAATAGAACCTGATTGCATTAAAATTGCAAATGATTATATTAAAGAAATTACTCTAGAAGATGGGTTAGTAAAAATAGAACTAAAATAATCGTAAAGATTATTCTAGTTCTATTTTAATTTGATAAATCCGACCCCATAAATAAATCTGATAGAAATACGCTAATAACTGTGGTCCGGTCATTAATTGACCAAACCATGGATATTTAAACGATTGACCTCCAGTATTGATTAAATTAATCAGTTTATCATAATTGAAAAAGCGTAATAAAATATTTTCTTTATCATTGAGAGACTCTTTTAATAATTCAACAATTAAATCTCGATAAATAGGAGAATGGGTTTTAGGGTACGGATTCTTTTTACGATTGTAGATATCTTCAGGTAGAAAGTCTTTAAAAGCATCACGGAGTAATCCTTTTTCGGTATTATTATGATACATATATTCCCATGGAACATTGTAAAGATAAGAGACAATATCTTTATTGGCAAAAGGAACCCTTAGTTCAATTGAACTATGCATCGTTTGACTATCAGAACGGGTTAATAACGTTTGCATAAACCATTCCATATTTAAATAGATCATTTTTCTTTTATTAGCATCTTTGAAATTATAATCATGATAATCTATTTCATTTAAAGTCTGGTGGTATTTATCTAGGACATAATTTTTAATATTTAAAGCTTGAATATCATCATTGAATAATTCCATTCGTTTATCAAAATCACGCATCCATGGAAAACCTTCAATATTGATTAATTCTTCACGATAAAACCAAGGATAACCACCAAAAATTTCATCAGCACATTCACCCGATAAAACTACTTTATGATGATTAGAAATCTCTTTAGAAAATAATAAGAAACTTGAATCAACATCGGCCATACCAGGAGCGTCGCGGGCAATCATTGCAGTTTTTAAGGCCATTACTAGATTCTTTTGTGATAAAGTTACAGTTCGATGATTGGTTTTGTACATAGTTTTTATTTCATTAATAAAATGTTCATCACGGGTTGTTTGATATTCATAAGGCTGGAAATACTTATCTTGATCTTGATAGTCAACGCTATAAGTCGCTAGATTAGAAATGTATTGACTAGCAACACCGGTAATGATTGAAGAATCTAGACCACCAGAGAGCATGCAGGAGATAGGAACATCGCTTAATAGCTGTTTACGAATACTATGATTTACGAGCGAACGAACATCATAAACTGTTTCTTCATAACTACGATTATGATTATGACGTTCTAAGGCCCAATAACGGTCAATATCATGATAACCATTAAAGACAGTCATATAATGACCAGGACGTAAACTGTAGATATCTTTATAAATAGTATTGCCTGGAGAAACACTTGGTCCTAAACCTAATAGCTCTCTAACCCCGTTTTTATCAACAACACATTGTTTTAAATACATCAATATACATTTTATTTCGCTGCTAAATATATATAAATCATCATGATGATAATAATATAGTGGTTTAACTCCTAGTTGATCACGAGCAATAAAAAGTTTATTTTGATAACTGATGACAAAAGAAAAGATCCCATCCAATAAATTTAAACAGCGTGTTCCATAAGCGATATAGCTAAGTAGTAATACTTCAGTATCGCTTTGACTATGAAAATGGAAACCATCATTAAGCAGTTGTTCTTTTAACTGGTTCATATTATAAATTTCACCATTATAGATAATGGTATATTCAACATTATTAAAAGTGTATTTAAATGGCTGTTTACCACCGTTTAAATCAATTATTGATAAACGACAATGGCCTAGTAAAACATGTTTATTATTAACAACATTAAAATCATCAGGACCACGATATCTTAATAATTCAAGCATTTTAGTAAATTGTGGTACTTCACTAGTTAGATCCTGGTTATAATTATACATACATAAAAATCCACACATATTTTCACCCCATATCATTGTATGATGAATTTTTTTATTTATGTTGAAAACTATGTTCAAACACTTATTAGTTAATAAAAATACTTTTTTGTAATAATAAAATTATTAAATAAGCTAAAAGAAAATAGCGGGATAATAACTTTTATGATATTATATAAAAGAAAATAGGTTGGTTTATAAATAGAAAGCAGGTGAGATGATGAAAATCAAAGCAGCACAAATTGCCCGTGACCTGGGATTATCAAAAGCGACAGTTTCATTAGCGTTAAATGATAAACCAGGTGTGAGTGAAGAAACGAAAAAAATGATTTTTCAATATATAGATCGAATGGAAAAAGGTATTGATATTGTTGAAAATAATATAATCAAAATAGTTAACTATTCCAAAAAGGAAAATATTTATGGTGGTGAAGTTGATCTTTGGAGCGAAGTTTTAAGTGAATTTAACAAAGAAGCGAAAAAAGATGGTTATTCTCTTGGTATTGATTATATTAATGATGATATCGATGAAATTAATAAATTGATCATGGAGTGTAAGCAAGGTCATGTTGTAGGTGCAATTGTTTTTGCAAACGATCTTGATGAAGATATTTTTAAATTGTTTAAACAAATTAAAAAACCATTGATTATTTATGATAATGATTTTGATGATGATAATTATAGTTATGTAATGATTGATAATTATCAAGGAATGGAAAAGATAATTAAATTAATTGTCGAAAAAGATTTTAATGAGGTTTGTTATTTAGCCAATAGTCATGATAATTATAATTTTAGGAAAAGAAGAATGGCATTTACTGATTTAATTAGTAAGTATAATCTAACAGGTAGAATTTTTATAACGGGTAATGATGTTGAAAGCGTATATGCAGCGATGAAAACAGAATTGGTTGATAAATCTTTTCCTAAAGTTTTAATTAGTGAAAATTATCAGGTTTCGATTGGAACAATTAAGGCGATTCAAGAAATGAATTTGAGTTTTAAAGATGATATTAATTTAATTGGAATTGATGAAATTCCCGACTATTTTTGTTATGGGCATCATCTAACAGCGTTAAAAATTATACATGGTAAAAGAGCAGGGGTAGCTTTATCATTATTGAAAAAAGAAATTGAGGATCATGATGTTGAAAAGTTTAAAATTTATTCAACTTGTCGTCTTATTGAAGGGGATACTATATAGTGATATTGATTAAATATCACTATTTTTTATCTTTTTTGATGAAAGGGTTTACAAATTTAAACAAAAGGTTTATGGTATGTTTGAAAGTTGTTTAAATAATTAAACTTTATTTAAACCAAAGTAGAAAGAAGAAAAAAATGAAAAAGTATTTTATGGTATTCAAAAAACTGGCAATAGTTTTTTGTATGCTGGTAGTGGTAGTAGGTTGTTCTTCAGGTGGTGAAGACCAGAAGGTGGTAACTCAAACAAACCAGGAAAAGGCGAGAACTGTAATTACAACTGATGGTGAAGTAGATGATATGAACTCAGTTATTCGTGCTTTGTTGTATTCTAATGATATGGATATTAGTGGTATTGTTTTAACGAGTTCAATGTATCATTATGCTGGAGATAGCGAAAAAGGAATTGAACCATTTAGATGGATAGGAACAGATTGGATCTTTGATTTTTTAGATGATTATGAAGCTGTATATGATAATTTAAAAGCTCATGATGAAGATTATCCAGAACCTGATTATTTAAGATCAGTTACTAAAATTGGTAATATAAAAAATAAAGGTGAAATGGATGAAGTAACTGAAGGTTCTGAATTTTTGAAAGATTTATTCTTAGATGATGACCAGCGTACTTTATATGTTCAAACTTGGGGTGGTACTAATACAACTGCTCGTGCTTTAAAATCTATCGAAGAAGAATATAAAGACACTGATGAATGGGAAGATATTCAAAAGAAAATTAATGATAAACTTGTTTTATACATTATTTTAGATCAAGATGATAGTTATAGTGATTATATTGCTAAAAACTGGCCTGATATTGAAATTATTAATGATCGTAGTAATTTCTGGCATTTTGCATATGCTTGGCAAATGCATAGCGATGAATTAAATGAAACTTTAAAAGCTGATTGGTGTTATGAAAATCTTGTTAAAGATAAAGGTCCTTTAATGGAAAACTACGCTTTAATGGGTGATGGGAAAATCATTGAAGGTGAAAATTATGAAGAATTACGTGGAACCTAAGATTATTTAACTAACAATCCAAATTATCAACAATATGATTTTATTTCTGAAGGGGATTCACCATCATTCTTATATTTAATTGATACTGGTCTTAGAAGTTTAGAAGATCCTAGCTATGGTGGCTGGGGTGGTCGTTTTGGTGAAGATGGTATTAACTCAGTTCTTGATTATAATCCATATTCTAAACAATACGAAGCACAATATAGTTTAAGTCGCTGGTTTACTGATATCCAAAATGATTTTGCAGCACGTGTAGATTGGTGTTTGACAGATGATGATAAAGCTGTAAATCATGCTCCTAGTGTTAGTGTTGAAGAAGGAATTGATATCGAAGCTAGTGCTGGTGATGAAGTAACATTAACAGCTAAAGGTAAAGATCAAGATGATAATAATTTAACTTATAGATGGTGGCGTTATCATGAAGCTGATACTTATCAAGATAGCAAAGTGACTACTAAAGAAGAAGTTCAAGATTTAGATGGTTTACAAATGGATATTACTCGCCAAGTTGGTGAAAATGAAAAAATAGATACAATTGAAATTAAAAATAGCAACGAAGCTAAAATGTCATTTGTAGTTCCAGAAGATGCTAAAAGCGGTGATACAATTCACATGGTAGTAGAAGTCCAAGATGATGGGGCTCATCAATTAAAACATTATCAAAGAGTTATAATTACTGTAAAATAAATAGGATGCTAGCGCATCCTATTTTTCATCATCTTCAGTTTTATCATCATCAACTAATTCTTTAATTGAACTAACTAAACCAGCAAGACCTTGAATTTCACTAGGAACAATAATTTTTGTAGCCTTACCTTTAGCTAATTCTTCTAATGCTTTAAAACCTTGTAATGTAACATAAGCTTGTTCAGGTTTTGCATCATTAATATATCTAATACCTTTAGCTTGAGCTTCGTATACAAGTCTTAAGGCTTCAGCTTCCCCTTCAGCAATCGCGATTTTAGCTTCCTTATCAGCTGTTGCTCTTAAGATCATTGCTTCTTTATCACCTTCAGCATTTAAGATAGAAGCAGTCTTTTTACCTTCAGCTTGTAAAATAGCTTCACGTCTTTCACGTTCAGCACGCATTTGTTTTTCCATTGCTTCTTGAATATCACGAGGTGGAATAATGTTTTTAACTTCAACACGATGAACTTTAATTCCCCATGGATCAGTTGCTTCATCTAAGATACTGCGCATTCTTGAATTGATAATATCTCTAGAAGTTAGTGTTTCATCTAATTCAAGATCACCAATAATATTACGAAGTGTAGTTGCTGTTAAATTTTCAATTGCATTAATTGGTCGATCAACACCATAAGTGAAAAGTTTTGGATCAGTAATTTGATAATATACTACAGTGTCGATTTGCATAGTAACATTATCTTTAGTAATAACTGGTTGTGGTGCGAAATCAACAACATGTTCTTTTAAAGAAACTTTATTAACTACTCGATCTAAAAATGGAATTAAGATATGCAAACCAACGTTGCAAGTACGATTATAAGCTCCGATTCGTTCAACAACATAAGCTTTTGATTGTGGTACGATTCTAATTGTTGTAGCAATAATGATGATCAATAAGATTGCTAAAATACCCCATAAAACATAAACATATAAATCAGTCATAAAATATCCCTCTATTCTTCAATTTTTTTAACTACAAGATGAACTCCTTCAATGGCAACTATTTCACAATAATCTCCTTCGCTAATAACAGCGTTATCAAGACTTGTTGCTGGCCATGAAGTTGACATAACTTTTACTTCACCTTTATTATCAGCTGTGATGGTTTTAGTTACTAAACCATGTTTACCAATCACACGATCGACATTAGTTTTTTCAATGTTTGTTCGTAAATATTTTTTAGCTATAGGTCGTACTATTATAATTGTAAAAATACTAACAATTGCAAATAATACGATTTGAATCGTTTGACTAGCACCTAATAGACAGGCAATCAAAGAAACAATACCACCAGCAGCAAACCAGATACTAACTAAATCAGTTGTAAGGATTTCGATTATCGCAGCGACAATGGTAATTCCTAACCAGATTGGTATCATTTATCTTCCCCTCCTTTACAGATTAACTAATAGAATTTGATGGACAACATCAAACTTTGCTGAAAATTTAACACACTTATTATTTTCCAAATCAAAGCCATAACTATTAGCTAAATCACTTATAAAATTTTTGTTTGAAATACGGCCATAGCTTTTTCCAATAGAAATTCGATGCAATTGATCTTCAGGGTATATTTGCTCGTTAATTTCTTTCTTTTTTACTGGCTTAATTCCTAAAACATTATTTTTTCGATCAATTCCTAATAAAACATATTCCACATCTTCAAAATGACGACATGCCGCTTTATTTAATGTTAAGTTTGTACTATAGATAGTAACTGTTTTTTTGGCAATATCATTAGTTGACCATTCAAATTCCATAAGTATCATCCTTTCTATTAATATTATATTATAAAAATTATTTTTATTCAATAATATTACATTATAAAATCAAAAATATAATTCACTATTATAACATGATTTTTTAAATTGAACACAAAAAATCTATTTTTATCCCATTAAATCAAAATAATATTATAAAGACAAAGGTAATTAGTCATAGTATATCTAGTTAAATTTTGTCAAAATTAATAGTATGACTACTGCTATAAATTGGGGATTATAGTCTTTTACAACTATGGGCGATTGGGGTATAATGACTTAGAGGTGTAATATGAAAAAATTAATTAAATTAACAATGATGTTCATTTTGGCAATTACAGTAGCGGGTTGTCAAGAAAAACGAGAATATACCGATACTTATACGCTACATTATTTTTATTTAGAAAGCTGTCCTAATTGTCAAAATTTTACCGAAAATGGTTTACCACTAATTGAAGAAGAGTTTGGTGATCATATGAAAATTGTTAAGTACAATATGGATGATCGTAATACTATTAATGAAGTAAAAGCAGCCTATGATAATTTTGTTAATAATATTATTGATTTTAATCAAGATGATTATGGCTTTGGTCCATTTTTAGTTTTAGAAGGGTACTATGCTCAATTAGGGGTTGAAGATGTTGATAAATACTTAGATAATCTAATTGCTGCGGTATCAGGAGAAAAATTAAGTGAACCTGGCGAAATTGAAACATATTATTATTTCAATGACGGATTAGTCAAATCAGAAAATTAAGGAGGAATATGACATGGCAACACCACATAATCAAGCCAATCCTGGTGAAATTGCTAAAACAGTTTTAATGCCTGGAGATCCTTTGCGGGCTAAGTTTTTAGCAAATACTTATTTAGAAAATGTTAAGGAATTTAATACTGTTCGTAATATGTTAGGTTATACAGGAACATATAAAGGAAAAGAGGTTTCAATAATGGGTTCTGGTATGGGAATGCCTTCAATGGGAATCTATTGTCATGAATTGTATAGCCAATATGGGGTAGAAAGCATTATTCGAATCGGTTCATGCGGTTCTTTGAAAAAGGATATTAAATTAAGAGATATTATTATTGTTCAAGGTGCTTGTACGGATTCTAATTTTGCTCATCAATATGAATTGCCGGGTACTTATAGTGCTATTTCTAGTTTTGATTTATTAGAAAAAGCGGTTAATGAAGCCCGTAAAAAAGATGCAGCGTTTCATGTTGGGAATGTTATTTCATCAGATATTTTTTATCATGCTGACAAAGATAGTGGCGCTAAATGGGCTTCAATGGGATGTTTAGGAGTAGAAATGGAGTCTTATGCACTATTTGCAACTGCAGCTTATTTTAATAAAAAAGCGATTACTTTATTAACAGTTTCTGATTCTTTGGTAAGTGATGAAATCACAACTGCTAAAGAAAGAGAAAAAACATTTACTACCATGATGAAAATTGCTTTGGAGATTGCTTAATGAAACAAAAATTTGCCTTTTTTGATTTTGATGATACTTTAATTCATGGCGATTCAGGACGGGCCTTACTTGGCTATTATTTAAAAAAACATCCCTTAGCTTTTTGGCGTTTGTTTAAAGTTGGGATTTTGTTTGTTTTATATTTAATAGGTATTGTGAGTTTTCAAAAGGCTAAAAGTGCCTGGTTATTTCCGATGGATAAATTAAATGATGATGAAATTAATGATTTTTATCAAAAATGTTTAGTTCCGCTCTATTATGATAATGTAATTAAGGAATTAAAACAAAAAAAAGAAGCTGGATATTTAGTGTATATTTGTTCAGCTTCAATAGAGGGATATTTACGGTTTTGTGATTTACCAGTTGATGGGATTTTAGGAACTAAGACAAAAATAGTTAATGGTAAATATACAAGTGAAATGATTGGTAAAAATTGTAAAGATGAAGAAAAAGTAATTCGTTTAAATGAGGTTATTAATAAGTTAGGGGTAGAAATTGATTATGATAATTCGTATGCTTATTCTGATTCTACTCATGATATTCCAATGTTGAAAATGGTTAAAAACCGCATTAGAATTAATAAAAAAAATGGAGAAATGACTCCATTTATATTCGAGGAGTAAAGGCTCCTCTTTTTTAATGTCCATCTAAATCGGTAAATAATAACATAATGTTAATAATACCGGCAATTCCAACTAGAATATATATTAACATTGATAAAAAGCTATCAACACCAAATAATGTATCAACTAAGTTGAAATTAAATAAACCAATTAAACCCCAGTTAATGGCACCGATAATTGTTAATGTTAATGCTATCTTTTGTAATATATTCATTATTTAAATCCTCCTTATTAAATTCTATCCAATCTAAAGTTCTTTATACATATTCTTGTAATTTTTACATATTTTATTAGTGGGGGTGTGAATTTGAAAAAAATTTATATTGGTATAGGTGCTATTGTAGTTGTAATCATTGCCACGTTGATCTTTTTTAAATTTAAAGATACATCATTAGATAAAACGATTGAAAAGGTAAAGGCTTATGATAAATATACGCTTACTTGTAATATGGAAATGGTAGAAAATGATGAGTTAAAAAGTTATCTGGTTAATGTAAGTTATTTAAATGAAGATAAAAATGAATATTATAAGGTTGAATTATATGATAAAGCGTTGAATCAATCACAAATAATTATTAAAAATAGTGATGGGGTTTTTGTTTTAACACCAACGTTAAATCAAATTTTTAAGTTTCAAAGTGAGTGGCCTAATAATTCTCCTAAACCATACATTTATCAATCATTGATCGAATTATTAGAAAAGGGCGAAGTAGAAAAAATTAAAGATGGTTATCAAGTAAAATGTGAAGTTCAATATCCTAATGATTCTAGAGTGGTTGGACAAGAAATGATTTTTGATAAATCACTAGCACCAAAACAAGTGACAGTTTTAGATAGTGAGGATGCTGAAATTATAACTGCAGAATTTACGGAGTTTAAAACTGATGTAAATCTATCTAAAGATAATTTTAATGAAAAAGAAGTCTTACAAAATAGTAAAAGTGAGTATTCAAGTGCTAGTAGTGAACTACCATTATATCCAATTGCTTTAATGGGTAGTACTTTAGATAGTGAAGAAGTATCAACGATTGATGGAACAACTAACCATATTTTAAAATTTACTGGTGATAAAAACTTTACTGTTATTGAAACACCAGTAGCAGCAAGTGATGAGATCGTTGTTGAAACAATCGAAGGTGAAGCAATTGATTTAGCTGATGGGGTTGCCTTTTATAATGAAGGTGAATTAACGATGATGAAATCAGGAATATTATGCAAAGTGTATTCACAGGATTTGAATAAAGATGAAATGGTAAATGTAATTAGCAGTATGCAAACTTCAAGTTTGAAATAGGGGCAAATGCCTCTACTACATATTTTGGAAAATGTTTGAATTATAATAGAGATTGGATTATACTAGAGGGTGCAAAGGAGTAAATTATGAATTTATATCGTGATACATATGCCCAAATTAATTTAAAATATTTAAAAAATAATATTGAAACAACATATAAAAAATTTAAACGACCTTTAATGGCGGTAATCAAAGCAGATGCTTATGGTCATGGTTATCGTGAGGTTGCTAAATATATAAATGATATTGATTATATAGAGATGTTTGCTGTGGCAACATTGCCAGAAGCTATTGAGTTGCGGGAACTAGGAATCAAAAAAGGAATATTGATTTTAGGAGCAGTACCAACATTAAAAGAAGAAATTGATTTAGCAATTAAATATGATATTACTTTAACGATGATATCATTAGAGTACATGCATCAT
This sequence comes from Erysipelatoclostridium sp. An173, assembly GCF_002160495.1. Taxonomy (GTDB): domain Bacteria; phylum Bacillota_I; class Bacilli_A; order Erysipelotrichales; family Coprobacillaceae; genus Thomasclavelia; species Thomasclavelia merdavium. The sequence goes on from NZ_NFKR01000008.1 coordinate 59,232, forward strand.
TTAGCTTCGTTAATTGAAGATAAACCGCTTAAAGTCCATATTAAATTAGATACTGGTATGCATCGTATTGGACTTACAAGCAAAGAAGAATTAGAAGAGTTATTAGCGACGATTGATCGTGATAAGTTTATTTTAGATGGTATTTTTACCCACTATGCGACAGCTGATGGGGAAAAAGAGGCTTTTGATAAACAGCGAGCATTATTCTATGAATTGGTAAAAGGTCATGAATTTAAATATATTCATTGTTGTAATAGTGCGGCAATGACATACCATCATGATACTGGTTCGAATTTAGGGAGAATTGGTATTGTAATGTATGGATTGGATCCAGCTGGAAATGAAACTGATGAGTATAAACAAGTAATGTCATTATATTCTAAAGTATCAATGGTTAAACTTATTAAAAAAGGTGAGCGAGTAGGTTATGGGTTAACTTACCAAGCTGAAAATGATGAATATATTGCGACAGTTCCAATTGGTTATGCTGATGGTTTGATTCGTAAAAATCAAGGACGTAAAGTATATATTAATGGTAATTATTATGAAATCGTAGGTCGTATTTGTATGGATCAAATGATGGTTAGAGTTGATGAAACAGTTCATTCTGGTGACCAGGTCGAAATATTTGGTGATCATATTTCTTTAGCGAGCATGGCTAAAGATTTAGAGACAATACCATATGAGATTGTTTGTTTAATTTCTAAAAGAGTTGAACGCGTTTATATAAAATAAAGATGATAAGCAGATAAATTAATCTGCTTTTTATAATGAAAAGGAGCGAAGATAATGAATAAAATACCTGCTCCTAATGAAATATTTCCTAATGAATATAAAACATCATGTTTCATTAAAAATGTAATAACAGCACCTAATATTATAGTAGGTGATTATACATATTATGATGATTCTGTTGCCCCAACTGAATTTGAGAAAAATAATGTTTTATTTAATTATCCGGAATTTGGAGATAAGTTAATTATTGGTAAGTTTTGTTCAATTGCTTCAGGAACTAAATTTATTATGGGTTCTGCTAATCATCGACTTGGCAGTGTTACTACTTACCCATTTAATGTTTTTGGTGGCAGTTGGCAAGAAAATACGCCAGATCATATGTCGCAATTGCCTTTTAAAGGTGATACTGTCATTGGTAATGATGTTTGGATTGGTCGTGAAAGCATTATTATGCCAGGTGTAAAAATTGGTGATGGGGCCATTATTGCAGCGTATTCAGTTGTTACTAAAGATGTTGAACCTTATAGTGTCGTTGGTGGAAATCCAGCCCGCTTTATCAAAAAAAGATTTAATGATGAATTGATTGAATTGTTGTTAGAGTTTAAATGGTGGGATTTACCGCCAGAAAAGTTAGTTGCGGCTTTACCGTTGCTTTGTGATTTTGATTTGGAAAAAGTAACTAAAAAGATAGAAGAAATGATTGAGCAGTAATAAAAAAGTTACAATGAAAAATGAAATGAACCCGATTATTTAAATAAAGGAAGTTCATTTCAAAACCATTGTAACTTTTTTTATTCAAACAGCTTTGATAATCGATAATATGATAATGAACCTGATTTACTTGATTCAACTTTACCATCTTTATAAACAATTGTTTGTGGTACAGTGGCATCAGTAATGTCAAGTTTTTCTTCTAACCAGTTTGCATAATCAGTATCTTCAGAAATATCAACATAATATAAAGTATCCCCAAGATGTTCTTGCAAGTATTGACTCATAGTTTGTTGATATGATTGAGTTGTAGTGTCAGTATTATTACCAATAACGACAACGAAACTATCATCATCCTTAACTTTTTCTACTAGTTCGCTTTGAGAGATAGTTGTATAGTCGTTAAAAAAGATATTATGGTAAACATAAAGCCCGATAAAAACAACTAATACAATTCCAAAGACGCTAATTTCTTTCCAAAATTTTTTTATTTTTTTCATAATTAGCCTCCAATAAATACTATTATATAATAACAAAAATATTTACTAAAAACAACTAATAAAAAGGGATATGGCAACCATATCCCTCTAAAATAGTTTTATTTATGTTTTAATGCATAATTCCATGTGTCGCGACACATATCTTCAATTCCTCTAGTTGCAACCCAGTCAAGCTCTTCTTTTGCTCTAGTAGGATCTGCGTAGCAAGTAGCGATATCTCCAGGACGACGATCTTTGATTTCATATTTAACTTTAACGTTATTTACTCGTTCAAAAGTTTTTACTAAATCAAGAACACTATAACCAGTACCAGTACCTAAATTACAAATGTGAACACCAGGAGCTTGATAATGCTCAAGTGCTTTTACATGTCCTTTAGCTAAGTCAACGACATGAATATAATCACGGACTCCAGTACCATCATGAGTATCATAATCATCACCGAAAACACCTAAACATTCTAATTCACCAGTAGCTACTTTCATGATATATGGCATTAGGTTGTTAGGAATTCCTTTTGGATCTTCACCTAATAAACCAGATTCATGAGCACCGATTGGATTAAAATAACGTAATAGTGATACTGACATATCAGGACAAGCATGTTGGACATCGGTTAAAATTCTTTCCATCATGGCTTTACTAGTACCATAAGGATTAGTAGTATCACCTAATTTACAATCTTCTGTAATTGGTACGGTTTCAGGATCACCGTAAACTGTTGCACTTGATGAAAAGACGATTTGATTAACATGATATTTTTTCATCATTTTACTAACAATTAATGTAGTCATTAAATTATTAGTATAGTATTCAATTGGTTTTTGAACTGATTCACCAACAGCTTTAAAGGCAGCACAGTGAATAACCGCATCAATTTTATTTTCTTTAAAAACTGCCTCAGTTTTTGCTTCATCTAAAATATTAAATTCATAAAACTTTGCTTCTTTTCCCGTAATATCTTTGATATATCCTAATACTTCTGGTTTTGAGTTAGAAAAATCATCAATAACAATGACCTCATGACCAGCTTCTAATAATTCAACACAGATATGGCTACCGATATATCCAGTACCACCAGTAACTAAAACATTCATAAAATACCCCCATCCTTTTTTTCTATAATAGCATTTTTATTTCTTTAATTAAAGTATAGAAATGTTATTTTAATCTTATTATTTATTTACAACTTCACGAACAACAGCGTCACTTGCGAATTCATAATCTAAAAATTCCATTTCAAAAACGCCTTGTCCTTGAGTGATTGAACGTAAATCAACAGCGTAATTCATTACTTCGCGCATTGGTGCTTCAGCTACGATTTTAATTAAACCATCACTTAATACATCACTACCGATTACACGAGCTCGTTTAGTATTGAAATTACTCATGATATCACCAGTATAAGCTTCATCAACAATAACTTTCATTTTCATATATGGTTCCAATAAAGCCGGACTAGCTTTAGGAATGGCTTCTTTAAAGCACATCATTGTAGCTGTTTTAAATGCCATTTCTGAAGAGTCAACAGTGTGGTAAGAACCATCAACTAAAGTTGCTTTGATACCTAAAACTGGATAACCAGCTAATACCCCGCTTTTAACGCTTTCTGCCAAACCTTTTTCAACTGCAGGGAAATATGATTTAGGGACAGCCCCACCAAATACTTTTTCATCGAATACATATGATTCGTCATAATTATGAGTTGGTTCAAATGTGATTTCAACTTCACCGAATTGACCATGACCACCAGATTGTTTTTTGAAGCGAGTTCTTTGGGTAACAGATTTTTTGATTGTTTCCCGATATGGAATTTTAATATCTTCTAATGTTGCTTCAACTTTGAATTTATTTTTTAATTTATTTAACATTGTATCAAGATGGATGTCACCAATACCATAAATACATTGTTGTTTAGTTTCGCTGTTGCTATTGAATTTTAATGTTAAGTCTTCTTCTAACAATTTATTAATAGCATTAGCAATCTTTTCTTCATTGCTTTTTCCTACCGGTACGATGGCTTTTCCATAGTATGGAGTAGAGAATTCAATTTCAGGAACAATAATCTGGTAACCAGCAATACATAATGTATCATTAGTTTTTGAATATGATAATTTAGTTAATGCTCCAATATCACCTGCATGTAAGCAATCAACAGGAACTAATTCTTTTCCAATTGGCTGATATAATTTAGATATTTTTTCAACTTCTTTTTCTTTAACATTATATAATGAACTACCGCTATAGACTGTACCAGTTACTACTTTAAATAATGATGTTCTTCCGACAAATGGATCGGCAACTGTTTTAAAAATAAAGATACTAGCTGGTAAGCTTTCATCAAAACCTATTATTTCTTCTTCATCTTTATCGATATTTTTTACGATTAAAGAGTTGCTCATATCACCAGCTGCACTAAAGAAAGCAACCATTGAGTTTAAAATTATTTGAATTCCGATTTGATCAGTTCCACATAAAACAGGAATTAAGTTTTTAGACATAACCCCTTGACGTAAAGCTAATGAGATTTCATCTTTAGTAAATGGTTCTTCATTAATGTATTTTTCTAATAGTTCATCGCTTGTATTAGCAACAGCTTCATCAATCATTTCTTTGATTGGTAAGATTTCATCCATTAAATCTTCAGGAATATCACCTGGGATAGTATGGTCACCATCAAAGATACGTCCTTCCATTTTAGCGACGTTGACATAACCGATCATTTTATTATTTTCCATGATTGGAACCTGAATAGGAGCGATGACTTTACCATAGGTATCTTTTAATTGTTGTAACTTAGTTGGATAATCACTATTAGGGTTATCTAAGCCGTTAATATAAATTATTTTAGCTTTGTCACGAGCTTTATACATTGCTTGTTTAGTACCGGCGCTAATTCCAGGTGTTGCTGGATCAATTATTAATGCTGATTCGCAAACACTTAAAGCAGCTTCGCATTCTCCTACGAAATCAAATGTACCAGGAACATCGATTAAATTAATTTTACAGTTATTCCATTCAACCGGAATGATGGATAAATTAACAGATGATTTTCTGTTGATTTCTTCGTCACTGTAATCACTTATGGTGTTTCCTTCATTAATAGTTCCGGCCCGTTTAATTAAACCGCTACGATAGGCCATAGCTTCAATGATACTGGTTTTACCACAACCAGAATGACCTAACACGGCAACGTTACCGATTTCATTTGCATGATAAGTTCTCATAAAATACCACCTTTCTATAAAAAAACGAACTTCTTATATCTATTTTATCATATTGTTAGTAAAAAAAACTATATTAAGGTACTAAGAATTTAATTATTTTTAGTAAATATTTTAGTTACTAGTAATAAATGATAAAATTTAATGGGAAAATAGTGGGTAAAAGGGGAAAGAAAAAAGAAATTTAGAAAAAAATAAAAAAATATTAACAAAAGTATTGACCTATTTAAAATCTTTTGGTATATTATAGCAGTACCGTTCGAGGAGGTTTAGCTCAGTTGGGAGAGCATCTGCCTTACAAGCAGAGGGTCAGCGGTTCGAGCCCGTTAACCTCCACCATTAAAAAAGAAGAAAAGCCGGCTTAGCTCAATTGGTAGAGCAACTGACTTGTAATCAGTAGGTTGAGGGTTCAAGTCCTTTAGCCGGCACCATGATGGAGGAGTAGCGAAGTGGCTAAACGCGGCTGACTGTAACTCAGTTCCTTTCGGTTCGGTGGTTCGAATCCGCCCTCCTCCACCATACTAAAATTGGGGTATAGCCAAGCGGTAAGGCAACAGACTTTGACTCTGTCATCTCCCTGGTTCGAATCCAGGTACCCCAGCCAAGATGACCCGCTAGCTCAGTCGGTAGAGCATCTGACTTTTAATCAGAGGGTCAGGCGTTCGAATCGCCTGCGGGTCACCATTTCAATTAAATTGCCCAGGTGGCGAAACTGGTAGACGCACAGGACTTAAAATCCTGCGGACCTCAAAATCCGTGCCGGTTCGATTCCGGCCCTGGGCACCATGATTGCGGGTGTAGTTCAATGGTAGAACTTCAGCCTTCCAAGCTGACTACGTGGGTTCGATTCCCATCACCCGCTCCATTGCATGTAAATCAATCGTATGATTGATTTTTTTGTTTATTTGGATATTTTTATAGTAATAACGTTTTTTCTTTATTGTTTAAAAAAATTATTATATACTATAACAAATAGGAGGGATAAACAATGGCAGAAAGAATTACTGGACATACTAAGTTAATTGGCTTATTGGCTCATCCGGTTCATCATTCAACTTCACCAATGATGCATAATGAGGCTTTTGCTAAACTTGGTTTAGATTATGCTTATCTTGGTTTTGATGTTGATAATAATACTTTAGAAGATGCAATTAAGGGATTAAGAGCATTAAAGATGGTTGGGGCTAATGTTTCAATGCCAAATAAAATTTTGGTTGCAAAATACTTAGATGAACTTTCACCAGCTTCTAAATTATGTGGAGCTGTAAATACAATTGTTAATGAAAATGGTAAGCTAGTGGGGCATATTACTGATGGGATTGGTTTTATGCAATCGCTAAAAGATAATGATATTGATGTTATAGGTAAAAAGATGACAATTGGTGGTGCTGGTGGGGCAGCTACAGCAATTATGGTTCAAGCAGCTTTAGATGGTGTTAAGGAAATTTCGGTATTTAATGTAAGAGATAAATTCTGGGATAATGCGCTAGAAAAAATTGAAATGATCAATCAACAAACTGACTGTAAAGTGACTTTGTATGACTTAGCTGATTTAGATAAATTAAAAGCTGAAATCGCAAGTAGTCATGTTTTTGTAAATGCAACAGGAGTTGGAATGAAACCATTAGAAGGACAGACATATATTCCTGATGCTTCTTATTTACCAAAAGATGTTATTGTTGTTGATATTATTTATGTACCAGAACAAACAGCGTTATTAAAATTAGCGCAGGAAGCTGGTTGTAAATATATTAATGGAAAAGCGATGGTCTTGTTCCAGGGAGCGGCTTCTTTTAAATTGTGGACAGGACAAGATATGCCAATTGATTATATGAAAGAAATTTTGAATATAAAATAACAAATCAGGAAACTGGTTTGTTTTTTTATGTGAAAATTAATTATTTTTAAAAGTTAATATAGAATTCATATCCGTGTATAATATGATAGATGAGGTGATTAATATGGCACAAAGATTTGAATTTAATGAAGAACATGATGAATTAGAAGATATGCCACTTGACTATCAAGAAGACGATAGTGACGAAGATACAGATGAAAAAGAGAAAACTGCTAAAAAACAGCGTGGTCGTAAAAAGAAAGTAACCAAGACCAAAAAACGTAACAAAACAAAAACGAAAGTAAAAAAAGAAAAGGGTGGTCGTTCTACTTTTTCTACGATAATAATATTTATTTTAATTATCCTTATTATAGCAGGTATAGGTGTTGGTGGTTATTTTGCCTATAATTATTATCAAGATCAACAAAATCAAATAGATAATCTTCAAGAAGAATTAGATAACCAGGAAAATCAAAATACTGATAGTAAAGAACAAAACTCTAATGAAAAACAAAATAGTAATAACGATAATATAAGTGATGAAGAAAATAATTCTCAAAATCAAAAAAATGATCAATTACCATCTTCAGGAAATGACTCACAAAATAATGATAATCAAAATAATGAAGATAAAAATAGTGATTCGAGTGAAGATACTACTAATGATACTACTGATTCAAATGGAGAAACTGTTAATTAAAGCAGTTTCTTTTTTGTAATATAAAAAAATATTTAAATGTTTTTTTTATAAAATAATACTTAAAATTGTTAATTTAAGCAATAAATGATAAAAAAATCGAAAAAAATTTTAAATTTATAAAATTAAATTTTATTGATTATAAGAGGATTTTTTGATAAGAGTATAAATAGGGTTAAAAAAATGTAAAATTTTTTTAAAAAAAGTATTGCAATAGTTGAAAATAGATGTTATTATATTAGGGCAGTAGTCGATGAGGCACTACTCAGAAACGAAATAAGCGGGTGTAGTTCAATGGTAGAACTTCAGCCTTCCAAGCTGACTACGTGGGTTCGATTCCCATCACCCGCTCCATATTTTTGCTTGAATAGCTCAGTTGGTAGAGCAATCGGCTGTTAACCGATCGGTCGTAGGTTCGAGTCCTACTTCAAGCGCCATGTGGCCTGTTGGAGAAACGGTTAACTCACATGCCTTTCACGCATGCATTCACGGGTTCGAATCCCGTACAGGTCACCATTTGAAATCATCCAGGACTTAGCGTCCTGGTTTTTTTGTTTAATTGGTAAAAATCATATGTGTTAACCCAATGGCATGATTATTTAATATCCCGGCAATATATGATAAAATCTGGCGTTGGCTAACAGTATAAATATCATAGAAAGATTGAATAAAGAATAAGCGGTTTGAGTCTCCTTCGTAATTAAGGAGCCACTTAACTGATTCAATAAAGTTACCATGGAATTGTGCTTTTTCAACAATTGGATTATAACTAGAAGTGTTTTCTTCTTGATAAATTCGTTCAAGATAGGTAGCGTTATTACGACAGTCAGAAGAATAATTTATTAATTTGGTCTTTGTTTCATTGTTGGGAGCAATGGTTGCGACTAATTCATAATTAGCAGCAGCGAAAAGCTGATTGTAAATTAAGTTTTGTAAAACTGTATTATTCATTTTATCACCTGCTTTATTATATGCTTTGATTTTTTAAAGATAACTGATATTTTTCAATTGTTAGTTCATAAAGTTCGATATTTAAAAATTCACCACGTTTATAGCCATAATTTTTTAAAGAAACTAGTAATTCAAAGTTATTTTTAACTAAGATTTTTTTACTAGCTAGATTACGACTAAAAACTCGAGCAACAATGATTTTTGTATCATAGTTTGTAAATATATATTCGATCATTTGTTTAATTGCTTGATTCATTATTCCTAGATTCCAGTATGGCTGTCCTAGCCAATAACCGATTTCACCACAATGGCTATATATATCGTGACCAAAGGTAAATGATATAGCACCACAAAATATTTGATCAACAGTTATCGCAAATTCGATAATTCTAGAATTGGGCTGGTTAGCTTTATTGATACAGTTTAAAGCATCTTGATTTGTAAAAGGATAAGGGAATTGATCGTTTAAATTGGCAGAAACATTAGGATTGTTGGCTAATAAAACTAGTTGATTTTGGTCTTGTAGAATATATGGTCGTAATTGGATTTTCATTTTGACACCTCTTGTTTAATATTTTTATCATGTTATACTAGGTTATAATAATTTAAGGAGATGAAAAATAATGTCATATCAGATTATAAAATTATTTGTTTATGTAATTTCGGTAATGTTATCGATGTGGAGTTTAAGTTGTTTTAATTATGATAATATTATTCATAAAGGGAAGGTAAGAGAGTTTTATTTGTTTTTTTTAATTATCTCTTTATCGTTAGGATATTTATTAGGAAGTTTTATTTTAGAGTTTGCAACGATTCATTTTTAACATATTATTAAGATCTCTTTCATATAGTTTGATGAGGTAATTATATGAAAGAGATTGGTGTTAAAATTGGAATCGTTTTTTTTATTTTAATCGCTTTTTTATCGATGCAATTTAAATCAAAATATGAAGAAACAACGATTACAGGTAAACAAGAACCAGATAAACCAGTACAAGTGGCAGTAACGATAGATAATAATGTTAATTATATTGATATGGATGATTATTTATTAGGGGTCGTTGCTGGAGAGATGCCAGCTGAATTTGAAATTGAAGCTTTAAAAGCCCAGGTCGTTGCAAGTCGGACTTTTGTTTATAATCGTAATTTAAGTGTTGATAATACTACTAACTCGCAGGTTTATTTGAGTGAGGAGCAAATGAAAGAAAACTGGGGTGATAAATATGATCAGTATCGTCAAAAAATTGTTACGGCTATCGATGAAACTAACGATGAAGTAATGAAATATGATGGTCAATATATAAGTGCGATGTTTTTTTCTTCTAGTAATGGTTATACTGAAAATGTTGAAGATTATTTTGAATCAAGTGCATTACCATATTTAAGGAGCGTTGATAGTCATTGGGATCTAACTGTTGATCCCAGTAATAGTCGCTCAAAAGCTTTTTCTCGAGAGCAGTTAAAAGAAAAGTTTGCTTGTACTGACTTGGATTTTAATATTATTGCTTATAAAAAAAGTGGGCGTGTAGCTACTTTGAGCGTGGGTGGTAAAAATTATAGTGGTCGACAAGTTCGAGAAATTTTAGGATTAGCTTCAAGCTGTTTTGAAATTGAATATAGTGATGGTGATTATATTTTTAAAACTTTAGGCAGCGGTCATGGTGTTGGGATGAGCCAATATGGTGCGCAAGGTATGGCTTTAGAAGGTGCTGATTATAAAACAATTTTAAATCATTATTATACTAATATTGAAATTACAAATAATTAGTATAAACCTGATTTTAGTGGAAACACTACAAATGAGGTGAAATAATGAAACTTTTTATAAAGCGTAATCGACGGGTCTTGATTTTTACAGCTGTAGTTTTGTTTTTTTTACTTGGTGTTGGTGTTGTTCAGTTAATTGTTAATCAATATCAGCCTTATAATGATACTGCGGTTGTTAAAGTTGATGAAGGCCAGGAAGAAACAAATGAAAGTAATGATGATCCTCAAGCCCCAGCAGAAAAATTGATTAAACCAGTAGATGATGGTATTGAAATAGTAAAAAAGTTTTATGATGCTAGCTTGAGTGATGAAGAATTAGAAAACGCTCTAGTATATTTTGAAGGGGTGTATCGTCCTAATTTAGGTATCGATTTTGCTAATGATAACAAAGCTTTTGAAGTAAAAGCAGCATGTTCAGGAACAGTTACTAAAAAAGAAAATGATGCGTTATTAGGATGGGTAGTAACAGTTACTAATGAAAATGGGATTGCAACTACTTATCAGTCTTTAAGCGAAGTTACGGTAGAAAAAGATGCTGTAATTAAACAGGGAGATAAAATTGGTACTAGTGGTGAAAATGTTTATGAATCAGAATTAAAGAATCATTTACACTTTATTTTAGAAAAAGATAACCAGGCTATAAACCCTGAAAAATATTTTGATCAAGAGGTCTCAAAAATAGCGTTATAATCAACCAAATAGTGATAATTAAAAAAATTATCGCTATTTGGTTTTTTACCTTGTAAATAAAAAAAATCATGGTACAATAGTTAAGAAAAACAAGGAGGACGTATAATGGCATTATCAAAAGAAATTGGTATCGACTTAGGTACAGCAAATATTTTAATTTATGTCAAAGGTGAAGGTATCGTTGTTAATGAACCTTCTGTAGTTGCAATAGATGAAGAAACAAAAAAACCTTTAGCTGTCGGTCAAGAAGCTAAAGATATGTTAGGAAAAACACCAGGTAGAGTAAAAGCAATTCGTCCCTTAAAAGATGGGGTTATTGCTGATTTTAGAATTACTGAAATCTTAATTACTCATTTTATAAATAAATTAAACTTAAAAGGAATCTTTTCAAGACCAACTATTTTAATTTGTTGCCCTTCAAACATTACATCAATTGAAAAAAGTGCAATTAAAGATGTAGCTGAAAGATGTGGTGCAAAACGAGTATTTATTGAAGAAGAACCAAAAGTAGCTGCTGTTGGAGCAGGTCTTGAAATTTCTAAACCAACTGGAAATATGGTTATCGATATCGGTGGAGGAACTACTGATATTGCCGTATTATCTTTAGGGGATATTGTTACAAGCAGTTCATTAAAAATTGCTGGTGACGTTATGGATGAAGATATCATCAAATTTGTAAAAGATAAATATAAATTATTAATTGGTGATCGTACTGCTGAACAAATCAAAATGCAAATTGGTATTGCAATTAAAGGAATCAGCGATGAAACATTTGAAGTAAGAGGTCGTGATTTAGTTACTGGATTACCACATACTATTACTATTACTGCTGATGAAACTGAATTAGCATTACGTGAAACTTGTCAAACTATTGTTCGTGAAACTAAACATGTTCTTGAACAAACACCACCTGAATTAGCTGCTGATATCGTATCTAGAGGAATTTTCTTAACTGGTGGAGGTGCTTTATTAACAGGACTTGATCGCCTATTAGAAAACGAATTAGGAGTACCTGTATTTGTAGCTGATGATGCTTTAAACTGTGTTGCTAACGGTTGCGGTGTTATGTTAGAAAATACTCACTACGTAAAATAATTAATAGTCTATTAAAAGTACAGTTGATTACATATTGTAATTGATTGTACTTTTTTTAAAATTAATTTGTGACAAATTTTTCATGTTTATGTTAAAATTAATATGGTAGGTGAAAAATGTGTTATTTACGTATAAACAAATTGCTGATTTAAATCCAACGGAGACAAGTGTATATCAATATGTAATTAAAAATATTCCAGCGGTTATTAAAATGTCTGTTAGGGATTTAGCTAAGGCAACTCATGTTTCGACAGCTACTATAGTTAGATTTTGTCAAAAATTAGATTGTCAGGGGTTTGTCGAATTTAAAACAAAATTGAAATTGTTTAATGAAGGTTTGTTATTACCGGATATTGATGATGAAATAGATGTTATTTTAGAATTTTTTAATTATGCTAGAAGTGAAGACTTTAAAGAAAATATTGCTAAATTTGTCGAATATGTTGATCATGCTCAATCAATAACTTTTTTAGGAATTGGTACTAGTGGCTTGCTTGGCAAATATGGAGCACGTTATTTTAGTAATGTCGGTTATTATAGCCAAGGTATTGATGATCCCTATTGGCCACCGCCAGTAAATAGTGATAGTAGCCATTTGTTAATTGTTTTAAGTGAAAGTGGTGAAACTAGAGAAATAATTGATCAAATAAAGATGTATCAGCGCCAAAATACAAAAATTGTTTCGATAATTAATAAACCCGATACAACAATAGGAAATATGAGTGATTTGTGTATTAATTATTATGTTAAAGATATAATTTTACCCCAAACATATAATATTTCTTCACAGATTCCAGTTCTTTATATTTTAGAGCGAGTAACTCGGGAACTACAAAATAGTAAAAAACGTTCTTTACCATTAAAATTTACAAGTCGTAATTTATAAACTGATTATTTAAGTAATCAGTTTTTTGTTACAAACGATGTAACACATTACAGAAACGCGCGGAAATATTTAAAAATGGGTAATAATGTGCTAATTTTAAGGTATCAAGAAGCACATTTGTAAAAATACATTGATTTGATGTATTGATTAGTTATGTCACAATAAAAGCTGGCCACTTTTATTGATGACAAATAATGTGTTTAAAATTAGAGAAAGGAAAATGATTATGGTAAAGAAATGTTTTAAAAAAGTGACCGCTATGTTATTAGTGGTAATGATGTTAATGGCAACTTTTACTGTGATGCCAGTAGAAGCTAAAACTTTATCATTGCCAGAGTTTGATACTGAAAAAACATATGCGATAATTTCAACAACCACAAATAAAGCAGTTCAAGTAAGGGAAGTAACCTGGAGTGATGCTGGAGCTGTTTATGTTGATGGTGATGTAGTTAATAGTAAAGCAAAAGGTAAGGTTGCTTTTAAAATTACCAATCAAGGTGATAGTCAATATGCCTTTGCTTCAGTTGGAAATAATGGAGCTTTATTAAAGTGTGAAAATACTTTGGGTAATGGAATTTCATTTGTTTTCAACTATGATACTAATGTAAGCAATGATCATAAATTTACGATTGAACCGGTTGAAAACGGGTACAAGTTAAAAAGTTACAGTGGCGTATATTTAGGACTAGGTGAAAATGGTCGTTTAGATAAAGTTGCTGCTGATCAAGCCGAAGTATTTGTTTTTGAAGAAGTTTCAGTTATTGATGAATATGTATCGATTCAAAATGTAGAAACAAATAAACTGGTAAGTTTTAATGGGCAAGAAAACCTACAACCAGTAAAAGTAACCGGTGATATAAATAATATTACTGATGATGAAAAATTTATGCCTGCATATACAACTAATGATAATTATATTATGGAAGATGTTTCTGGAGCGATAGATACTGTTGCTTTTAAATCTAAAAGCAAACCTAATATGACAATTATCTCAGCTAATTGGGTAGATGGGGCAGTAAGTGCTATAGTTGCTAAAGAAGCCAATCCAGGTGGCTGGGAATCAATTGTCGTTGAACCGGCTGGAAATGGACAAGTATATTTAAGAAGTTCATATACTCATGAATACATTACTGTAAATGAAAATGAAGAATTAGCATTATGTGATAAAACTACTACTAATTTAACTGATAGAGAAAAATTTGTTATTCATAGTGAAGTTTTTCCTGAAATGATAACAGATTTAAAAATTGATAGTAGTACCAGAACCCAAACTACATTAGACTTATCATGGACTAATCCAGTATGTATTTATACACAAATTGAATTATATCAAAAAGGACCAAGTGATGAGTTTTATAGTAAAATCGCAGATTTAACAAACGAAAGTTCTTATACAGTTACTGGATTAAATCCAGGAAATGAATATAGTTATAAATTATTAGTTATCAATGGTGATAAAAGTGTTAGTACATACAGTAATGAAGTAAGTGCTAAAACTCGAGTTGGTGATAAACCAGCTACACCTACAAATGTAAAACTTGATGAAATAGGTAATAACAAAGTAAAGATCAGCTGGGATAAAGCTGAAAATGCGACTCATTATAAATTACAATGGGCTCCTAGTGCTTATGGAACATATACTGATGTCGAAAATGGTCTTGTTAAAGATGGTACTTCAATTGAAGTAGCGTTAACAGGTAATAAATATGAAAATTATTATCGCGTTGTAGCAATCAATAATGGTAATAATGACCAAATTGGTGATGAAGCTGAATATTCTGATGTATCAAGATTTGTTTCATTAGAAACAAATTTATTCGGTGATCATACAATTATTTTTGCTCAAACTGATGATACAGCTCAAATTGACAGTATCTTATTAGCTTTGTTTGAACAACAACATGATGCTAATGCTGATGCGCAATTTAAAGCAGATCAATATCAAGTATATTTTAAACCAGGAGATTATACAGAAACTAGCTGTATGTATTTAGGTTTCTATACTTCATTTAATGGTTTAGGAAAAACACCTTATGATGTTAAGTTAAATAACGTTGCGATTCCAGCGTATTTAACAGACAATAATGCAACTTGTAATTTCTGGCGTTCAATGGAAAATGTTTCAATTATTAATACTGGAAATGAACAAGGAAAAGCCCAATATGGTTCTTGGCGCGCTGATGAATTTAACTGGGCTGTAGCACAAGCTGCACCATTAAGACGTGTTTATTCATCTCGTAATGTATCATATGATTGGAATTATGGCTGGGCTAGTGGAGGTTATGTAGCTGATAGCTATTTTGAAGGTGATGCTGGAACTCATTCTGGTCAACAGTTCTATACTAGAAATAGTGTTATTAATGGTAATGCCTTTGGTACAACTTTAAATAACTTCTATCAAGGGGTTATTTCTGATAATTTACCAAACGAAGACACTGGTAATAGTCTGGTTAATGGAAATGGATATTCTAACTGGAATATTGGTGATGCTAGTGGTAATCAACAAGTATTTACAAATATCGAAACAACTCCAAAAATTAGTGAAAAACCATTCTTATATATTGATGATAATGGTGAATATCAAGTTTTTGTCCCAGCTGTTAGAGAAAATACTAATGGTGTAAGCTGGTCAGAAGATGATATGGGTGAAGGAAAAAGTATTCCTTTAAGCGAATTCTATATCGCAACCCCTGATGATTTGGCTGCTACAATAAATGAACAAATTGCCGCTGGTAAAAATATTTATTTTACACCAGGAACATATTATGCCCAAGAACCAATCTTAGTAAATGAAGATAATACTATTTTATTAGGAACTGGAATGGCATCAATCATTCCTGCAAATGAAGAAGCAGCGATGATTATTGATGATGATGTTACTGGAGTTAAAGTTGCTGGCTTAATTTTTGATGCGGGTGAACATAGTAAATATTTATTAAAAGTAGGAACTGAAAAGAATTCTAATAACAACGAAGATAATCCAATTGTATTACAAGATTTATTCTTTAGAGTAGGAGGAACAACTGATACTCTTACAAAAGCTGATAATGCTTTAGAAATTAATGCTAATAATGTTTTATGTGATCATTTCTGGATTTGGCGTGCTGACCACGGTGCTGGTGTTGAATGGTATGGTAACGAATCTGATCATGGTTTGATTGTTAATGGTGATAATGTTACTTGTTATGCATTGTTCAATGAACATTTCCAAAAGTATAACACATTATGGAACGGTGAAAACGGGGCAACATATTTCTATCAAAATGAAACAGCATATGATCCAATCTCACAAGAAGAATGGATGTCTCATAATGGTACTGTAAATGGATATTCATCATATAAAGTTGCAAATAATGTTAAAAGTCACTATGCTGTTGGTTTAGGTATTTATAATGTCTTTATTTATACTGGTGAAGATTATGACTCTTCTAAAGTACAGATTCAATTAGATAATGCAATTGAAGTACCAAATAGTGAAAATGTTTTAGTTGAAAATGCTTGTTTACAAACATTTGCTAAAGATGATGGCGCATTACAAAGAATTAATACAATTATTAATGGTGTTGGTGATGGTGTCAGCAGTGGTAAAGATAATGAAACTGGCTTAACTGGTGAAGGATGGTCTCGAAAATTCTTGATCAGTTATCAAAATGGTACTGCTGTTGTTGGTAAAGCAACTGATGGCAGTGATGAACAAAAAGGTAAGTATCTTGGCGTTGAAACAATTACTAATGTTCGTCAATTTGGTGAAGATGGTTTAGATGTTGCTTCTATGCAGGCGCTTTATGATCAATATAAAGATTTAACTCAAGGTAATTATACTGAAGGTAGCTGGAATGAATTTAGCGCAGCTTTACAAGAAGTTGAACGCGTATTATCAAAGGATTATTTAAAATATGAAGCTTCAAATAGTGAATTTAATGAAGTATTAAATAACTTTAAAACAACTATTGAAAATCTTCAAGTAGCTGGTGATAAAACTAAACTACAAGAAATTTATGATAACTATCAAACATTAAAAGAAGCTAACTATACAAAAGATAGCTGGAAAGCTTTTGCTAGTGCAATGGAAGAAGCTAAAAAAGTATTAAATGATAGTGAAGCTTTACAAGAAGATATAGATAAAGCATATCAAGCATTAACAGATGCTTATAATAAACTAGTATTAATAAGTGATGATACTAATACTGGTGATAACGAAAATCAAGATTCAAATACTGATACCGTTAAAACACCAGCAAAACATGATACTAAAAAAGCAGTAAAAACAGGAGATGATAGCTTAGTTACCTTATTTGCCACAACAGCTCTATTATCCTCAGTCGCTTTTACTTGCGTAAAAAGAAAACATGAAGATTAAAAAGATATTAATAGTTCTTGTTTGTCTGTTAATTTCATTGATGCCAGTTAAAATAATGGCTCAAGAAAATAATAATCGCTTTGATAGCTGGAAAACATCAGCGATAATTACCCCGGAAGCTAAGGAATTAAAACCGGCTGGTAATATTGATGTAGCTTTCAATCAATTTGCAGTTGATGATATTGTAATAGATCATTATGATATTTATATTGATGGTCAAAAAGTTAATGTTGTTTTTGCTGATGGAAAAGATATTTTAAAAACTAGTGTATATCTAACTAAGACTGATTATTATCAATTACAAGTAGTTGCCGTTACTAAAGATAATCATGAATTTAGTTCTAATATCCGTAAGTTCCAGATTTGTAAAAAAGGACTAAATATTGATGATAAGGCAGTTAATACTCCAGTTGCTTATATGCAAGAAAGCTGGTATTACAACTGGAGTTATACTCCTTCAACTAACGTTACTGGTTCTAAAGAATTTGTGCCAATGATTTGGGATGAAAATAGCCTCTCCTGGCTAGAAAGTGATCAGGTAGCTAACTATACAACAATTCTTGGTTTTAATGAGCCTGATTTAACTAATCAAGCTAATTTATCTGTTTTACAAGCAGCTAGCTATCAAGATTTATTTACTGAAACAGGTTTACGAATTGGGTCACCGGCAACATCATATCCAACTAATGAATGGTATCAGGAGTATGGTAAAACTGTTAATATGGATGATATCGATTTTATCCCGGTTCATATTTATTATGATTGGGCTGGTGAGGGAATGGCTCAGGCTTTTTTAGAAGCAATCGATACTCTTTATCAGTTATACCATAAACCAATTTGGGTAAGTGAATTTGGTGTTGCTAATAGTGGTTTATATGGTGCCAATTCTAATTATGATGAAGCTAATAAGCAGATAAGTACTTATTTAAAAGAAACAATTGCTGGACTAGAAGCTCGTGACTATGTTGAAAGATATACCTGGTTTAATTTTGATGACGATGATGTAAATGGTGGTAAAACAGCTTTATATGATCAACAAACTGGCCAATTGACAGATCTAGGTAAATTATATAAATCACTAGGTAATCCTAATATTGAAGGTATTGATTTAAATGATGAATATGTAGAAGATGCAGGTTATTATATTGATTTAGATAAGATGATTAGTAAAGCTGATGAACTAATAGCTAGTAGTGATTATGATCAATATATCAATGTTGAAACTTTTGAAAATATTTTAAACCAGGCAAAAGCAATTGATCGTAATTTAGGGTCTAGTAGTCAATTTATAATTGATGATCTATATAAGCAATTATTAGAGGCTTATAATGGTTTAGAAAAACAAACTGTTACACCAGAACTTCCTAAAGAAGATAAGGTAACAAAACAAACAGAACTTTCAAGTAGTTCAAGTGTTGCAACTGGTGATACTAGTAATGTTTTAATGTTAATGTTATTAATGCTTATATCTTATAGTGGATTTAAATTAGTTAATAAATAATTTTCGATAAAATCTCTTTTAGTTATCTAAAAGGGATTTTATTTTTCCAAAATAGTAAAAAGCAATTTGTTTAAAATGCCTTTGTTATAATTTAGTCATAAATAAAACAATGAGGTGGAAAGATGACAAAAGTATTATTTTTTGATATCGATGGAACATTGACAGAAACTCATGCCGGGGTTCCAGAAATGCCAGCTGGTCTGCAAAGAAAGATGCGTGAGTTACAACAACAGGGGAATTTACTTTTTATTGCCAGTGGACGACCATATGCTTTTATCTCTAAGACGATTTCTGATTTTGGTTTTGATGGGATGGTTTTAGCTAATGGGGCACATGTTGAATTAAATGGTGAGTTTATTTATCAACAGCCAACTAATCTACAAAAAACTATTAATTTAATAAAACATTTAGATGAAAAGGGTTATGAATATATTATCGAAACTAGTCGTGGTTCTTATTTGAATCCGGAATTTAAAGTATTAGAAGAATTTTTTATTAGCTGTGATATTAACGAAGATTATTTGATTACTGATTTTAATAAAGATGATGTAATTGATCAATGTTTGAAAATTGAAGTTAATGTTCCGGTGGATAAAATGGATGAAATTGAAGATATTATTAAAGATGATTTCAATTATGATAAACATGGAACTGAAAATGCTTTTGAAATATATTCTAATGTAATATCAAAAGCAACTGGAGTACAAAAAGTTTTAGAACACTTAAATTTAAATCATCAAGATAGTTATGCTTTTGGTGATGGGCTAAACGATTTAGAAATGATTCAGTTAGTCGGTACTGGAGTAGCGATGGGCAATGCTGTACCAGAGTTAAAAGAAGTAAGTGATTTAGTCTGTGATACCATTCAAAATAATGGCTTAGAAAAAGTTTTAGTTGAATTATTTGGCTAGGATATTAAATTAGTACCATATAATAGTGGTACTTTTTTTATTATTAGAAATAGTTTTTGTTATTTACATATTAGTAATTTTTTTTTAAGATAGAAGTAGCTTATAAAAAGGGAGAAGGTAGTATGGCAGCTAAATATCCAGAAATAAAAAAATATATTTTAGAGCAGATTGATAATGGAAAATTTAAAGAGGATGTTATGTTGCCCTCTGAAAAAGAATTTACAGAATTATTTAACGTTTCTAGAATGACGGTTCGAAGAGCTTTTGATGATTTGATCCAGGATGGGGTATTGATTCGTAAACGCAGTAGTGGTTTGTTTTTAGCTAAAAAGAAAATGAGTCGGTCAATGAATCAAATTTCTGTTAGTAAAGATGAACAACTGCATAAAATCTTTAAGCAGTTAACAGTTAAAGTGTTAGAAGTAAAAGTTATTGATGATAATTATATTGCTAAAGAATATTTTAATCTTGAACAAGAAAAAATAATAAGGGTTAAAAGAGTACAATTAGGAGATGGACAGCCAATTGTCTATGAAAAAATTTATTTACCACTTAAATATTTTACAATGGTAAAAAAGGAAGAGTGTTATCAAAGTTTTGAAAATGTCATTGAAAAACATTTTTTAATAAAACAACAAGAACTTTCTAATCAAATTATAGTAGAAGCTAAGGTCGCAAATAAAAAAACGTCGTCATTGTTACAAATACCGATTAATAGTCCAATTCTACAATTAAAAATTATTGCTAAGGATAGTAGTGATAAAATATATTATTATGGTATTAATTCTTATCCAGGAGATCAGTTTGTATATTGTGGGGAAAGTTAGATTTTTAATCTAGCTTTTTATTTCTATTTCAGAAATTGTCTAGACAATTATAAATGATAGCGTTATATTATAAGTAGGTATAAATTAAAGACAAAAACTTAATGGATTGGAGGTAAAAAGATGGACAAATTATCAGAAATTAAGGAACTTATGCAACAAGGACGGGCTAAAAATGTTGTTACTTTAGTACAGGAAGCTTTAGATGAAGGAATTGAAGCTAATGTAATTTTAAATGATGCTTTGCTTGCGGAAATGGCAATCATCGGTGATAAATTTAAACGGGAAGAAATTTTTGTCCCAGAAGTTTTAGTTGCTGCTAGAGCGATGAATAAAGGGGTTGAAGTTTTAAAACCATATTTACAAGATTCCAGTAACATTAGTAAAGGAACTGCCGTACTTGGAACGGTAAAAGGCGATTTGCATGATATTGGAAAAAACTTAGTTAGAATCATGATGGAAGGTAAAGGAATCGATGTTATTGATTTAGGTACTGATATTAGTGCTGAAACATTTATTGATGAAGCTAAAAAGAATCATGCTGATATTATTTGTTGTAGTGCTTTGCTTACAACAACGATGCCTGAAATGAAAAGAGTAGTTGATTTAGTTAAAGCGGAAAATTTAGATGTTAAAGTGATGATTGGTGGGGCACCGGTTAATCAAGAATTCTGTGATGAAATTGGAGCTGATTATTATACTGATGATGCAGCTAGTGCAGCTGATGTAGCAGCATCTATTTTGGAGGGAAGAGCATGTTAACGAAAGAAAAGAAACAACAGTTAATTAATGATTTTGAAGACTGGTGGGATCATAAATTAGAAAGACCAATTATCCAGGTTACTTTAAAAAAGAAAAATACTGAAAATGTAGCTAGTCGTGGTCAGCTTTTAAAAATGGTTTATGATAATACTTGTCCCGCAAGTGAAGTGGCTAAAAGCTACCGAGCTGTTTATGAATCTAATCTTTATTTAGGGGATGCTTTTCCTAATTTTTACATGCGTTCTACTGGAATTCTTGGGGCAATGCTAGGTCAAAGCTATCATATTGATGAAGAAAGAGGAACAATCTGGTTTGAAGAAATGAAAGGTAAAGAACTTCAGGATATTCGACCTTGCTTAGATGAAAATAATTGGTTATATCAAAGAGGAATGGATTTAATAAAAGCATTCCAGGAAGAATTTAAAGATGATATTGCTTTTGGAATTCCGAATCTAGGCGGTATGATGGATATTGTTGAATCAATGCGTGGTGCTAATAATTCGTTATTGGATTTATATGATGATCCTGATGAAGTTACTAGATTAAATGATGAGATTTATAACGCTTATGAGTTTGCATATAAAAACTATATTGAACAGATTTCTAAACAAAAAGGATTAGGATATTCAGGATGGATATCTTTGTTGTCGCAAAAACCATACTTTATTTCACAATGTGATTTTTGTTGTATGATTGGACCAGCTCAATTCGATGAGTTTGTTACTGATACTTTAAAAAAAGAAGTTGATTTGATTGAACGTTCTTTCTATCATTTAGATGGTCCTGGAGCGGTTAGACATTTAGATCGAATTATTGAATGTGGTTTTGCAGGTATTCAATGGATCAATGGAGCTGGCTCTAAACCAATAGATGATAAGCAGTGGAGTGAAATTTATCATAAGGTTCATGATGCGGGATTGTTATTACAAATAAATTGTTATAATAAAGATGAGTTGCGTTTTATTGATCATATCGTTAATTTATTGCAGAGAACAAAAGGGTTAGCGTTTATTTGTGAAGGTAATGAAGAAGATCGTGAGGAATTTGAAAAGGTTTTAAATAAGTATAGAGTACCTAGATAGGTTAAAGGAGAATTATGATGGATGAATGGTTAAAACAAATTAGAATAAAGAAGAATAAACGAGCAATGCCGGTTTTGACATTTCCAGCGATTCAATTATTAAATACATCAGTTGAAAAATTAATTAGTGATAGTAATTTACAAAGTGAAGCCCTAAAATTAATTAATCAACGTTGTCATCCTTTAGCTATCATGGGATTCATGGATTTATCAGTTGAAGCTGAAGCTTTTGGTGCTAATATTCGTTTTAGTGAAGATGAAGTACCAACGGTTGTTGGTAGTATTATAAAAAGTGAAGAAGATGTAATAAATTTAAAAGTACCTAAGGTAGGTACTAAAAGAACCCAAATATATCTTGATGCAATGAAAAAAGCTAAACAGGAAATTAAAGATTGTCCAGTATTTGCCGGATGCATTGGTCCTTTTTCCCTAGCCGGAAGATTATTAGGAGTTAGTGAAGCGATGATTTGTTGTTATGATGAACCAGAAATGGTACATCTAGTATTAAAAAAGGCAACTGAGTTTTTAATCAATTATCTTCAAGCTTATAAAGATCTAGGTATCGATGGGGTATTCATAGCAGAACCGTTAGCTGGTATTTTATCACCTAATTTATGTGATGAATTTTCTAGTCGCTATGTTAAAGAAATTGTTTCAGTTTTAGATGATGATAGTTTCCTTGTTGCTTATCATAATTGTGGTAATAATACTTTAAAAATGGTAGATACGATTTTATCAACTGGCTGTCGCCTTTATCATTTTGGCAATGCCATTTCAATTGAACAAATGTTAAAACTAATGCCTAAAGATGTTATGGTAATGGGAAATATTGATCCGGTTAGTTTAAAAGATGCTAGTAAAGAAGATGTAATAGCGGCTACTAATGCTTTATTAGAAGCTGTTGGTGATGTTGATAATTTTGTTATTTCTTCTGGCTGTGATATTCCACCTTTTGCTAAATGGGAAAATATTGATGCCTTTATGAAAACGGCTCAAGAGTATTATCAAAAATGAAAACAATATTAGATGTAATTCAAGAAAAAGGACAGTTATTACAAGGTTCTTGTAACGGTCATCAAAAATGCGGTAAATGCAAAATAAAAGTTTTAAATGAAAATTTTCCAGTTACCCCATTAGAGAAAAAAATATTAACGCCTCATGAAATCGCAATGGGAATTAGATTAGCTTGTCTACATGAATATCAAGAGTCAATTAAATATCAAATCTGGCAATCTGATATGAGTATTTTAACGAAGATGTATTTAAGAAATAATGATAATATTATTGAAGATGGTTATGGTTTAATTACTGATATTGGGACAACAACAGTTGTTATGTGCTGGGTTGATTTAAAGACAGGTAAAATAATTGCCACTAGTGCTTTTAAAAATCCCCAAGTAGCTTATGGTAGTGATGTGATTTCTCGGATTGAATTTAGTAAAAAAAATCAAAAGCAATTAACAGATATCTTACTTTCAAAAATAGAAGCAGCGCTCATTGAAAAAGCCGATATAAAAATTAAACGGATGATAGTTTGTGGTAATACAGTGATGACAAATCTTTTTTTAAACTGTGATGTTTCTAGTCTAGGACATGTTCCCTTTAAGATTCCGATAAAAAAGACCCAGATTATTTCATCAAAACAAATTTTCAAAAATATTAACCAGCAGTTTTTAGTATATACATTTCCTCATATTGGACCTTTTGTTGGTGGTGATATTGTTGCCGGGATTTTAGCTTTAAATATTGATAAAGAAAATAATTTGAAAATGCTTATTGATTTAGGTACTAATGGTGAAATTGTTGTTGGTAATAAAGATGGCATGTTGGCAACTTCTTCAGCTGCTGGTCCAGCTTTTGAAGGAGTAGGGATTACTTGTGGTGGTCCCAGTATTCCTGGTGCTATTAGTGAGGTTACGATAAAAGATAATAAAGTAACTTATCTTACTATTGATAATAAGGCTGCTAAATGTATTTGTGGCAGTGGCTTAATATCATTGTTTGCAAGTTTAAAACGTAATGATATAATTGATGAGCTAGGAAGGTTTAAAAATTCTAAAAAACAATTTAATATAGCTCCTAATATTTATATTACTCAAAAAGATATTCAAACCTTCCAATTAGCTAAAGCAGCGATTCAAGCTGGTGTAAAAGCATTATTAGATGAAAATGGCAATGTTGATCAAATTTATATTTCTGGAGGCTTTGGCAGCCATCTTCAGGTTAAAGATTTAGTAGAGTTAAAAATATTACCACCAGGGGTTAATGTTGAGTGTGTTAATAATAGTGCTTTAAGTGGCGCCTATACCTTGTTACGTCATCAGGATTTAAAAAGATTAGATCATATTGTAGATGCTTGTAAAAATATTAATTTGGCTGAATATCCAGATTTTGATGATTATTTAATTGATGGTTTATATTTTTGAAATATAAAGTTATTTCCTGTGCGATTTTTCAGCCGTATATTGAATATTTGACATTTGACAAGGAACAATATGTATTTACCTTTTTAGAAATTTCACAACATAATCAACCTAAAAAATTAGCTAAAGCGATTCAATTAGAAATAGATCGTAGTGATGAAAATGAATTTGATAAGATTATAATATTATATGGTGTTTGTGGTGGGGCATTGACGGCTTTAAAGACTCGTAGCATTCCTTTGGTTGTAATCAAGGTCCATGATTGTATGAGTATTTTGTTAGGATCAAAAGAAAGATTTGAGCGATTAACTGAAAATAATAAATCGATAGGCTGGAGCTGTTATGCTTTAAAAAAGGCAAATTATACTAATGATAGTTTATTAAAATGGCAAAGTTATTATGATGAAGAAACAATTGCTTATTTAAAAGAGATGTTATCAATTGATGTCAGTTATTATATTTCTTTAAACATTCCATTAGATGATGAATATTTGGATAGTGAAAAACAGGTACTTACTGGTGATTTGAAATTTTTAGAAAAAATAATTAATTTGAAGTCTAATGAAATAGTAGATGTATATCCAGGTCAAAGAATTGTTTTATCAATTGATGATAATGTAATTAAAATTGTTTAATAATCGGGTAAGGAGAGTATATGAAAAATAGAGTAAAAATATTAGTAGCGTTATTAGTAGCTATTGTTGTTTTTAGTGGAATTGGATTTTATTTTTATCAAAGAGGCAATAGTGATGTTAAGGAAGTTACAGTAGAAATTATTTCTAAGCGTGATGATTTTAATGAAAAAGAAAACTATAAAACTAATATCGAATATTTAGGTGATTTATTAAAAGAAGAAAATATAGTTACTGACTATGAAGATAGTGAGTATGGTATGTATATTCACGGAGTTAAAAATATGGCAGATGATCCTTCGGCTCAGTACTGGTGGAGTATATCAGTTGATGGTAAAAGTGCTACTCAAGGTGCTGATGCTTTAGTATTAGAAGATGGCAAGACTTATACTTTAGAATTAAAACAGGGCTATTAGATGAAAACTAAAGAACTGGTAACTATTGCTATTTTAGCGGCTTTATTGTACATCGTACAAGTTGCTTTTAGTTTTCTGCCGAATATTGAACTAGTTTCATTGTTGGTTTTGGTTTATACATTAGTATTTGATAAAATGACATTAAAAATAATCGCTGTTTTTATTATTTTAGAAGGAGTCCAATGGGGCTTTGGTTTATGGTGGTGGAGTTATATCTATGTTTGGCCAATTCTTTATTTTGTAGTAAGGTGGTTAAAAAATTTTATTCGTATTGATGATAGTATTTCCTGGGCAGTGGTTTTAGGTTTTTATGGCTTGTTTTTTGGGATGTTGTTTTCATTAGCGTATATTTTGATTTCGCCATCGTATGCATTTACTTATTGGGTATCAGGAATCTTGTTTGATGTAATTCACTGCATTGGTAATTTTTGTTTATGTTTAATTGCATATAAGCCCTTATATGCAATTTTAAAACGATTTAGATAATTAAGATTGTAATTAGTTTTATTACAATCTTTTTTTATAAAAAATGATGATTTTATCGATATTTTTTGGAATATATATTGATATCTATGAACATTATGATATACTATAAGTAGAAGAAATAATATAAATATTTTAAATAATAAAATAGAAATGAGGGATTGGATATGGGATGTTTTGATTGAAAAATTAGTTAGATAATAAAAAATAGGAATATTAAATAATTGAATGATTATTTAATATTGAAAGGAGCTAATCTTATGAAACGCGAAGCATTGAATCAAATAAATAAATTTGTTGATTTTCATCCAAGTCCTAGAATTAAGATTAATATTTGTTTAGAGGGAAATGAAAAAGAAGATAGTGATAATTTGATTTTTGGTAAAAAGATCGTATTAGATCATAATGGTAAACATCAAGAAATTGATTATAGTGATGTTAGTGAAATTCGTTTATCAATGTGTAGTCGTATTTATAATCAGGGAGTTATTGAATATAATCCGGCTAAGTGGTTTGTAAAAATCTGGCAAACTGGGGCTGTTGGAACAGTAATGGTTCATATTCAATATTATTTGGACTTTGATATTGTTTTAAAAGATAATATCTTAAAATTTGAAAATACATGTATATATGATAGTTTGCCGATTATTAGATTTTTAAAAGATAAGGGTGTAGTTGTTAATGATCCATATCAAATTGAAAACATCTTAACAAAGTATCCTGATGCAATGAAATTAGTTAACTTTTTAAATGAAGCTTTTCCAAAAATGGCTAAAAAATATGGCTTAGATAATCCAAGAGGGGTGGAAGCAATTAAATAAGTTAGCTATTAAAAACAAAAAAACAAGTAAGAATAAATGATGTTTTGATTAAGTTTTGCTTAAGAAAAAACATCATTTTTTACGTTTTTGTTAAAATGATAAAGTGTTTGTAAACTTAATTGACTCCCTTTTTTTACGGGGTAAAATAATTGGCGTACTAGATGTACGACAATTTAATAGGTAATTAAGGAAAAAGGGGATTCAAGATGAACGAGAAATTGAAAAAACGATTTATTGTTTCTTTAGCTACTATTTCATCGTTAGCTAGTTTGACAGTTGTACCTACATTCGCCTTTGGTGAATATTCAGGTAATGATGGTACTAGTAATCTAAATAATGGAATTACAGCTACAACTGAATATCAAAACTGGTATGATAACCAATGGAATAACAATGAAGAAAAAGATACTGGTAAAATTGTTTTAACACCAGGAAGCAAACCTACTGATTTAAATTTTGCCTGGTATTCACAAACTAAAGGAACACCAAAGGTAAAAATGTCTACAAATCAAGATATGTCGAATGCATATGAAGTAACTGGAACTGCTACTGATATCAATAAAACTAATGGTTTTAATGCTTATAAAGCAAGTAATAAAGTATCAGTTACTGATTATTTACAAGAAAACACTACATACTATTATCAATATACTGTTGATGGTAACTGGAGTACTGTTTACACTTATCAAACACATAGCTTTACTGATTTTAAAGCCGTATTAGTTGGAGACCCACAAATTGGAGCTTCAAGTAGTACTGGTCAAGGAACAGAAGATGATGAAAGTATTGCTATTAATACTTATGCATGGAATAAAACATTAACAACAGCTTTAGGTGAAAATGGGATTGCTGAAAATGCCAGCTTTATTTTATCAGCTGGAGATCAAATCGATTATTCATCATACGGTTCAAATGGTGAAGGTGAATTAATTCGTGAACAAGAATATGCCGGATTCTTATATCCAAGCGTTTTAAGAAGTGTTCCGCTAGCAACAACTATTGGTAACCATGAATCACAAGTTGATGATTATAGTTATCATTATAATAATCCTAATGCTAGTGAATTAGGGAAAACTGAATCTGGTGGTGATTATTATTATAGCTATGGTGATACATTATTCATTAGTTTAAATAGTAATAGCCGTAATGTTGAAGAACATCGTGCTTTAATGCAAGAAGCAATTAATAGCCATAAAGATGCTAAATGGAAAGTAGTATTATTCCATCATGATATTTATGGTTCAGGTTCTCCACATAGTGATGTTGATGGGGCTAACTTAAGAATTTTATTTGCACCTTTAATGGATGAATTTGGTATTGATTTATGTTTAACAGGACATGATCACTCTTATGCTCGTACTTTCCAAATTTTAGATGGTAAAGTAATTGAAACTGATGGTGTTGGTACAGATACAAGCTCAGCTTATAACCCTGAAGGAACTTTATATATTGCAGCTGGTTCAGCTTCAGGAAGTAAATTCTATACATTAAATACAACTAAACAATATTATATTGCTGAACGTTCTAATACACCAGTTCCAACTTTTTCAACAATTGATTTTAGTGGTGATTCATTAACAATTAAAACTTATGATTATGATGGTAATAAATATGCTAATGATGTAACTCTAACAAAAGATGGTAATGCAACTTCAATTGTTGAAACTAAAAAGGATGTCGAAGCAATTGATACAACTACTGTTACTAGTGGTTCTAAAACAAGAATTGATGAAGCATTAAATAATGTTAATACCGTTTTAGATTCACGTGATGACTTGGAAGCTGTAAATACATTAAGTGGTGCTTATGATTCATCTATCAATGGTAATAATGCAAATGATCCATTAAATTATTACGCTTATGCTCAAGGTGAGTATAAAGATCCTAATTCACAAGCTTTAGTACAAGGTTTCTCTACATTATTAGATAAAACATTATATGAAAATGATACTAACGTAGCAGTAAGTAAAGAAGCAATCGGTGATGCCTACAACAAATTAGTAACAGCTAAAAATGAAGTAGTAACTAAAGATGAATTTACTGCATTAGAAAATCAATTTACAGCAGCTCAAGATCAAATTGCTAATGCTGTAGTTGGTAATAAAAAAGGTGAATATTCTAAAGATGTCGTTGATGCCTATGCTAAAGTAGTAAATACTTTAAAAGGTAATTTAAATGAAGCAACTATTACTAAAACAGAGTTGACTAATTTACAGGAAGAATTAACAGCTACTGTAAATGAATTTGTTTCAAAAGCTAACGCTAATGATTTAACTGATAAACCAGTAACACCTACTACACCAGGTGATGATACATCTAAACCAGCTGTTTCAACTGGAAATAAAACTAATAGTAGTGTAAAAACAGGTGATGATTTACAAGCAGGTGTACCACTAATGGCAGCAATCGTATCATTATTAGGAATTGCTGGTGCTAGAATTCTTAGAAGAAAAAGAATTGAAGAATAATAAAATTTAATCAACAAGGCAGCTTGTTCTGCCTTGTTTTATGCTAATAGGAGGCAGTAATGAAATTAATTCAAAAATTTAAACAAATGAGTAAAAAGGAAAAAATAGGTCACTTTTGTGTTTATGGGGCTATTATCTTATTCCTGGTTTTTTTATACTTTTTTAATAGCAGCATTGAAAAAACACCATTACTTGATGAAAGCAGCGACGAATTTGCAAGAGCACGGGTAGTGGAAATAATTGAAGAAAATCGTGATAGTGAAGGTAATCAAGTTGGTACCCAAATTGTTAATGTGGAAATTTTATCGGGTGAATATGAAGGTGAAATTGTTCAAACTACTAATATTGATAGTTATTTATATGGGGCTGATTGCAAAGTTGGAACAAGAGTGATCGTTCAATTAAGTGAGTATGATGGTAGCCTTAGCGCTAGTGTCTATAATTATGATCGAACGAATACTTTAATTTTGATGGTAGCTTTATTTTTGTTTTTATTAATATTAATTGGTAAGCAAAAAGGATTAACATCAGCATTTGGTTTGATCTTTACGTTTATATGTATTATTTTTTTGTATATTCCAATGATGTATATTGGGTTTTCACCGTTTTTTAGTGCGGTATTAGTAGTAATTTTAACGACAATGGTAATAATGTATTTTATTGGTGGTTTTTCAATGAAAACATTATGTTCAATATTGGGTACAATCGTTGGGGTTGTTATTGCAGGGGTATTTGCTAGTCTTTTTGGAACTTTAAGCAATATCAATGGGTTTAATGTTGATGATATTGAAACGTTGATTTATATTGGCCAAAATAGTCATTTAGATATTAGTGGTTTATTATTTTCAGGAATATTAATTGCTTCACTAGGAGCAGTTATTGATACTGCAATGTCAATTGCCACAACTATTGAGGAAATCAAATATCGTCGTCCTGATATTTCAGCTAAAGAATTATTAAAAAGTGGGATCAAAATCGGTGGCGATATGATGGGAACGATGTCAAATACTTTGATTTTAGCATTTACTGGTGGTTCTTTAAGTACGTTAGTTGTTTTCCATGCTTATGATATGCCATTTTTACAAATGTTTAATTCATATAGTATTGGCATCGAAATTATTCAAGGTATTTCTGGTTCGCTAGGAGTTATTTTAACGGTACCATTTGTTTCAATTATTTCAGCATTTTTAATGACAAGAAAAAAAGTTAGTTTAAATAATGAGTTAAAATAAAAAATACTGCCATAATATATATAAAAGCTACCGGAAAAACCGGTAGCTAAATTTGCAATAACTATTTTTTCAAAGCAAAATGATGTCCTGGTTTAATGAAATCTAATAATTGAAGTTCTTCTTCTTTGATAGTGGCAACTAAGTTACGTTCACCATCATTTGGGATTTCAGTTAAAACGATTTCTAATTCACCACGATAGTGTGCTAAATTATCATTTACGATTAATACGTCACCACGAGTGAATACTTTTTTATCACAGTCATGATGGGGAATATTTTTATCTACAACAGTTTGATTAGAAGATAAACCAAAGTCTTGAACAGACGCTTTTTCTTTAAATTTAACTCTTGGCATACTAGATCTTAACATGAATGATGAATGATCATAACGATCCCAATGAGGTCCAAATTCATATATGATCATTTGTTCGTTAGCAGTGATTTCTGGAACTTCATCAACACGCATTTCAATTGCTTGGAAGTTGATTTTTGATAAAGCTTCTAATTCTTCATCAGTAGCTGGATAGTTACCAATTAAGATATCATCAACATTACCAGCAGCAAGCATTAAACGGGCTTGTAAATCGATTGGTAAACCACGCATGATTTCTACAGTTGGTAAACCGCAGAATACTTGCCAAGGACCAATTGTATTTTCATTGTTGCTTGAAACAAATGCGGCTGTGTGTAAGTTTAACTCTTTCCAGTATCTGTTGTATTCTTGGAATAAGTCAAAATCTAAACCAGTATAACGTTCTGGGAAGAAGTTGTGGCACATAATGATTTGTTCACGGTTACCACCATTTTTGATTAATAGTTCAACTCCAGAATCCATACTAGCATTGAATTCAATTTTAATATTGTCTTGGTTACGAGTAAGCTGGATATCACCTTGTGTCCCAAAATTTCCATCCATTCTGATAATATCTAGTCCTAAATCAACAAATGGTTTTAAATTATCAGGAGTAGCACCGATTAATTTAAATACTTCTGGATTAGTATCAGCAGCTACTTCAAATCCTAATTCATGAGCTTTTGTCATGAATTCTTTAAATTCCACCAAATAACTTTCGCGCTTATCTTCAGGGATTGATAAGAAACAAGTAAAGATTCTTTTAAACCCTAATTTAGCGGCTTTTTCCATGTACGCGTATACCTCTTCTTTTGGTGATTTATCAGGGTATACTGAAATTCCTAATTTATGCATTTCGTTTTCCTCCTTAATAATATCATTATAAAACTATTTAATGATTTTGTCTTGTATTTTATAAAAAAATAATTGATAATATACAAAGATAGGTTGGTGAAAAGATGAATCTAAGTATAATAATGTCATTTGTTGTTACAATGGTCATTTCCGCTATCCTAGTTCCTATTGTTATGAAAGCAGGGGCCCAGCTTGGAATTGTAGCTCATAAAAATGAAAGAACAGTTCATAAAGTAGACGTCCCCCGAATAGGCGGTTATGCAATATATATAAGTTCATTAATTGGATCGGTTATTTTTTTAAAAACAGATCCGCAGATCAATGCTATTTTAATTGCTGGCTTTTTAGTTTTTTTCGTTGGGTTATTAGACGATGTTTATGATCTATCACCGAAAACTAAATTAATAGTTGAAATAGCAGCTGCTTTGATCGTTATTGTTCATGGTAATATTTATTTAAAAGGTTTTGATAATCTGCCTAGCAATTTAGTTCCAGTTATTCCTGGAATTATTACTGTTATATGGATCGTGGGAATTACGAATGCGATTAATTTAATAGATGGTTTAGATGGCTTATCTTCAGGTATATCAATTATTGTCTTGTTTACAATTTCGATGACTTCATATACTAGTGGTCGAACTGATATTGCCTCACTATCATTATTATTAGCCGGTGCTATTATGGGCTTTTTGTTTTATAATTTCCATCCAGCTAAAGTTTTTTTAGGGGATTGTGGTTCTTTATATATCGGTTTTATGATTTCGGTAATTTCATTACTAGGATTTGGTTACAATGTTTCTACGTTTTTTACTTTAGGGGCACCGATCGTTGTATTAATGGTGCCAATTATGGATACATTGATAGCAATAGTTCGTCGTAAAGTTCATCATAAAAAGTTCAGTGAAGCCGACCGAGCGCATTTACATCATAATTTAATGTTTAAATTAAAATTAGGACATCGTAAAAGTGTTTTAGTTTTATATGGGGTTACTTTTTTATTTTCATTAACATCATATATTTTTTATTATGATTCAGCTTTAGGAACCCTGATGTTTATTATTTTAATGTTTATTTTTGAATTATTTATCGAAATGACTAATATGGTTAGTCGAAAATATAAACCAGTATTAACGATTATTAATATTTTCTTAAAAAGCGATAATTTACCTAAGATTAAACATCTAGAACGTTATCGAGCTAAAAGAAGCGAACGTAGAAAAATATTTGATCGTTTTATGGTTATTATTTGTTTAGGTGCGGTTATTTTTGCAGTAAGTACATATTTCTATCCTAGTACTACAATTGAAAATCCAGCCCAGTATGTTGCTACACCATATAGTCAAAGTGATTCTAATGAAATATTGAGTGATATTTATAATCGTTTAGATCGTGCTTTTCAAAGTGGTTTAAGCAGTGAAGAGTGTCAGTTAGCGGCATCATATTTTGCAGTTGATTATTTTACGTTAAATGATAAAGAAGAAAATCAAGTAGGTGGTATTGATTATATTTATCCTAGTTTGCAAAGTGAATTTAATTCATTTGCGTTGAAATCATTTTATTTATATCGGGATACTTATCCGAATTTAGAAGTAACTAATTATGAAATTATTTCTTATTCACCTTCAAAAGTTGTAATTGAAGGATTAGAGGATAATGATTATTATAATGTATTGATTTCTTTAGAATATAATGTTGAAGATCAGCAGCTTCCTACAAGTGCTAATATCGTCATGGTTTATGATAGTAATCGTTATTATGTGGTAGGTGTTGATAATGCTTAGATTTGAATTGGTAAAGGTAGTTGATGAGCAGTTGTGTGCTTTTCATCAACGACAAACTGATTATTATCAAATAGAAAAACTTACACCTACTAAAGAGTATTTGATAAATGACATGCATGCTCCTGATGGTTTTGATCAAAATGATCATGTTGTCTATAAAGTATTTGATGATGATAGTTTAGTTTCAATTATTGATTATCAAAAAGGATATCGTTATTCGATGATTCATGATCAAAAATGTGTCTGGATTGGTTTATTTTTAGTCGATCAGAATAAACAAAGAACAGGACTTGGAACGAAAATTATTAATAAATTTATTGATGAAAAATGCCAGCAATTTGATTTGATTCAACTAGCATGCATTAAAGATAATCAAAAAGGATTAGCTTTTTGGCACAGTTTAGGATTTGAAAAAATTGGTTGCAGTAAGTATCGCGATTTAGATGTTATTGTTTTACAACGAAATTTATAATTATAAAACACCTCGTATGTTAAATAAGAGGTGTTTTTGACTAGATTTTAAAATATTTATAAAATGCTTTGGCAATACCATCGTTATCAACACTATCAGTAATATCATCACTAATTGCTTTAATTTCATCAATGGCATTGCCCATTGCAATACCATGACCAACAAGCTGAAGCATTTCTTTATCATTGATACCATCACCAAAAGCATAACTGTTTTTTTTGGAATACCTAATTTTTCAAACATGTATTTACATGCAGTTCCTTTAGTAAAGCCTTTTTTATAAACGTCCATTCGAATTAGTCCGGTATAATAAGGTACTATTGTAAAATCTTCTTTTAATTCATCATAACAAGCTTGTAATTGTTCGATTGTTTTAAATAATACACAACATGATATTGCTTCAACATCTTCAATTTCAAATTTTTCAATTAAATTAGCAGGACGAGCGCTGGTTCCTGAGAACATTTCACGATGATTAGTTACCATTGGATCATCTGGGCAAGCACACCAGGATAGTTCATGACCACCAAACATACTTTTGCCATCATATTTTTTATAAGCAGCCATTTGTTTAGCTATTTCATCTTTAGTAAAAATATCATCGATCCATACTTGATTATTAAAAATAATATAATGGCCATCATTGAAAATATAGCCATCAAAATCAATGTCCTGGATACTACTAGGGACACTTCCTCTAGCCGTAGCTACAACAATATAATTTTTTTGTTGTTTAAATTCATTTAAAACGCGCATTGTCTCACTAGTTGGGTGTATAATATTATTAGGAACATTGATCATTGTTCCATCAATATCAAAAAAAGCAATTTTTTTCATTTGATTTCTCCTTATAATAGCTAATACTTTTGATAATTATTATAACAAAAATTTAAATACAATGATGATAGTTTCCTGATTTTGAAATAACCATTAGTTAAGCTATTGTAGTACTTTAAATTAATGCATTTAATTAAAAAGAGTGAAGAGGTAATGAAGGAAGTTAAAAATGATTGATGTCAGCGAACAAAGTAATCAGTAAATCATTGTTTTTTGAAAAAAAATATGTTATTATGTTTTAGCAATGTATCAAAGTATCTATTAGGAGGCATATTATGTTTGAAACTGTTTTAAATGGAATATTAGTTGCTGTATCGATAGCACTTATTATATTATGTTTATTACAAAGTGGTAAGTCTGATGGAATTGTTAATGCTTTAACAGGACAAAGTTCAAATTTATTTGCTCATCAAAAAGAAAGAGGAGCGGAATTGATTTTAACAAGAGTTACTGCTGGATTAGCGATTGTGTTCTTTGTAATTGCAATCATTTTACGAATGTCATAATTAATAGGGCTAAGG
This sequence comes from Erysipelatoclostridium sp. An173, assembly GCF_002160495.1. Taxonomy (GTDB): domain Bacteria; phylum Bacillota_I; class Bacilli_A; order Erysipelotrichales; family Coprobacillaceae; genus Thomasclavelia; species Thomasclavelia merdavium. The sequence continues at coordinate 95,057 of NZ_NFKR01000008.1, forward strand.
TCCTATTTTTATTTTCAAGAAAGGAGGAGGTGAAACTATGAAAGAGGAAATATTAGCTTTATTGAAGGATAATAGTTATTTAGAGCGTTCGATAGACTTAATTGCTGCTAAATTGAATTATCAAAGCAGTGAACAGTTCGTCAAACTGGTAAAAACATTAAATGAACTTGAAGATGAAGGTTTAGTAGTTCGTAATAAGTATAATCATTATTATTTACCTAATCAATTTGGTATGGTATTAGGAACATTGACCCTTAATAAACAAGGATATGGTTTTGTAACTGTTGAAAATCAGGAAAAAGATATTTTTATTCCACAAAGTGGTTTGAAAGATGCCTTTAATAAAGATACTGTTTTAGTTGAGATAACTAAAAGTGGTGATGACAAAAAACCTGAAGGAACGATTGTAAAAGTCGTTAGTCGTGGTCAAACCAGATTTGTTGGTGAAGTTAAAAAAGGAAAACGAGAATGCTATGTTGAAGTAGATGATCGTTTATTTAAAAATCTTATTTTTGTTGATCATGCTCATTTACATGGAGCAGTAGTAGGAAATAAAGTTGTTGTTGAAATTAAAGTTTATAAACCATATTTAAAAGGTGATATTGTCAAAGTTCTAGGACATCGAAATGATCCGGGAATTGATGTTTTATCAGTAGTTTATGAACATGATGCACCAGTAGAATTTCCACAAGATGTTTTTGATCAAATCAGTGATATTAAAGATAGCGTTACTGCAGATGATTTAGATGGTCGCGTGGATTTAAGAAATGAAGTTATCGTAACTATTGACGGTGAAGATGCAAAAGACTTAGATGATGCTATTTCATTAAAGAAATTAGATAATGGTAATTATTATTTAGGGGTGCATATTGCCGATGTTTCTTATTATGTTGGTGAGGGTACACCTTTAGATAAAGAAGCATTTGCAAGAGGAACATCAATATATTTGGTTGACCGAGTTATTCCAATGTTACCGCATAAATTATCTAATGGTATTTGTTCTTTAAATCCTCATGTAGATCGTCTAACTATTTCTTGTTTTATGGAAGTTGATTCTGAAGGAAAAGTTGTTGATCATGAAATTGTGCCATCAGTTATTAACTCAACAGAGCGTATGACTTATACTAATGTAAATCGTATTTTAGCTAATGATCAAGCTATGCAATTACAATATAGTCATGTTAAAGATTTATTTTTCTTGATGGAAGAATTAGCATCGATATTACAAAAGAAACGTTTTAAACGTGGTGCAATAGATTTTGATGCTAAGGAAGCTAAAGTAATCGTTGATAATCGTGGTAATCCAATTGATGTTGTATTAAGACAGCGAGGAATTGGTGAACATATTATTGAAGAATTTATGTTGCTGGCTAATGAAACTATTGCTGAACATTTTTATTGGTTAGAGTTACCGTTTTTATATCGGGTTCATGAAAATCCTAAACCAGAAAAATTGTTACAGTTTGCAAATGTTGCTAAAACATTAGGTTATACTATTAAAGGTTCACTTGAAAATGTTTATCCTAATGAATTAAGTGCTATTATAGAAGCAAGTAAAGACACACCAGAGCATACAATTATATCTACTTTATTGCTTAGATGTATGCAAAAGGCTCGTTATGATGAACAATGTTTAGGACATTTTGGTCTAGCTGATGAGTTTTATACGCACTTTACATCACCAATTAGACGTTATCCTGATTTAATTGTCCATCGGATGATTAGAAGATTTATTTTTGAAAATACTGTAGATAAAAAGACTATTCGCTATTATCAAGAACTAATGCCAGAAATCGCTGAACAAACTTCATATCGGGAACGTGAAGCAATTGATATCGAACGCGAAGTTGATGATATGAAAATGGCTGAATACATGGAAAAGCATTTAGGTGAAGAATTTGAAGGAACAATAACTTCAATTACTAATTTTGGTTTCTTTGTAGAACTTGATAATACAATTGATGGTTTAGTTCATGTTACAGATTTAACCGATGATTTTTACTATTATGATGAACGTAACTTACGTTATGTTGGTCAAAGAAATGGTAAAGTATTTAAGATGTCTGATCGAGTAAAAGTCAGAGTAGCTAGTGCATCTAAAAAAGATCGAACAGTGGATTTTGAAATTGTTGGTATAAAATCTAACAAAAAACCTAGAAAAACTGTTATAATAAATAAGCGAAGTGACAGTGAACGTAAAAAACGACGCAACGATTCATCTCGTCATAGAAAACGACATGAAGAACCAGAATTTGCAAGACGCAATCGTAGTCGTTATAAAGGAAAAAAGAAAGTAAGAAAACGTCGTTAATAAAAAAAGGAGAAATGGCTATGAAAATTATTTCTAATAACAAAAAAGCATATCATGATTATTTTATTTTAGATACATATGAAGCAGGAATTGAACTTAAAGGTACTGAAATTAAATCAGTACGTTTAGGTAACGTCAATTTAAAAGATGCTTTTATCAGAATTAAAGATAATGAAGCTTTTGTAGAAAATATGCACATTTCTCCTTATAGTCATGGCAATCGTTTTAATCATGAGCCAAGACGTAATCGTAAACTTCTTTTACATAAAAAAGAAATTTTAAAAATTTCTAATAAAATAAAAGAAGGAGGCTTGACAGTTGTTCCAACTAAGTTATACTTTAATACAGGCAGTAAAGCCAAATTAGAAATTGCAATAGCTCGTGGTAAAAAACTTTATGATAAACGTCAAGATATTAAAGAACGTGATTCTAAAAGAGAAATCCAGCGAGCTCTTAAGAATTACTAATGGGGATGTCCTGGGTTCGACAGGTATATGTCTGACCTTAGCTGCAGTCGAAGGCATTCGTTAAATGCATCAAAAAAATAACTGGAAACAGACAAACTAATTACGCTTTCGCTTAGTCGACATAGACATGAAAGCTGCCACTGTTTAATGTGCCTATAATTAAATAGCTGGTATCATAACTCATAGGATAAGAACAGTTATAGCTTAGGTAACTGTTACGAAAATCTTATAAGCTCGTTAGGTGGAAAATTGCTCATTGATTGTAGCCTAATTAAATTTATTTAATGAGATAAACTGTAGACGCTTTGGAGGGATTATGCTTGGACAGGGGTTCGATTCCCCTCATCTCCACCATAAAAGGATTTAGGACACTTTAATTTTTTAAGTGTCTTTTTAAATAACAGAAAGGATGTGTTTTTCATGAATTATATTTTAAAACAGTTTGATAATGATTTATTGTATTTTTCTATGGAAAATACAAATGATGGTTTAGAAGTAAAAATTAAAACAGTTAGTGAAGAGTTAAAACACTTATTACCTTTAGATCTAGAATTAACAAATCAATCATTAAAAAAATGGTTAGAAAAAAGAACAATCCCTAGAAATAGGGCATATGTTAGCAATTTTTTAGCTCGCCTTGGATTGAATGAAAAAGATACTAAAGGAATTATAGATATATGTCAGGGACTATCATTAAATGATTGTTATTGGATAGTTCAAGAAAATTGTAAAGATAAGTTTGCAGATAAAAATTTATATACAAATTCTTTTAATACAAATATCGCTTCTATTGCCTTTACGGGTTATGGAAGTTATACAAGAAGTTCGTTTCGTTCATCACCTGAATTTACGACAAATGGAATGCTTGCAAAATCATGGCGTAGAATTAAGGGTAAAGTTCTTCTTTATAAGTCGGGTACAGAAGGATTTGCTAATAGTGGGTTAGAACCATATTCGGAATATTATGCAAGTCAAGTTGCAAAGACTATGGAACTTCATTATGTTGAATATGGATTATCTAAATGGAAAGGTAAATTGTGCTCGACATGTGAATTATTCACAAGTTTAGACAAGTCATTTATTCCAATTGGTAGACTTGTAAAAACTGGAGGAATTGAAGCGGTTAGAAGTTACTATCAAAGTTTAGGAGAAAATTTCTATCAAGAGTTTATTGATATGCTTGTATTTGATGCTGTCATTTTAAATGAAGATAGACATTTTGGTAACTTTGGTTTATTGATAGACAATCAAACTAATAAAATTATTGCCCCAGCACCAATCTTTGATAATGGACTATCATTACTATGTTATGCTATGGAAGATGATTTCAAAAATATTAATAATTATATAGAAACAAGGCAACCAGCAAGTTATCAAGATTTCATTGCTTATGTTAAGCCGCTCATGAATAGTAGACAAAAGGAAAAAGTAAGAAAGTTATTGGATTTTCATTTTAAAAATCAATCAAAATATAGATTAAGTAAAAATAGATTAAAACAATTAGAAATAGTAATCCAACAAAGAGCAGTGTCTTTGTTGGATTAAGATAAATTCATTGAAAGGAAAGATAGTTCATTGTTGATTAGCGAATTATATTATCTATTATTTTCAGAATAAATTAGTTGTTTTTTAAAGAATAATTTTATAAATTAATCATAATAGGCAAATTGTTTTAATAATAATATTATAAAAAAGGAACGTTGCAGCGTTCCTTTTTTCGTTTCTATGACATCTTTACGATTTTTGCCTATAGATATTATATAGTATGCTCTAGTTAAAATTAAATATCCTTTATTTAGTGTTAATACATATTTTTTTAGCTGATTATTTTTTGATAGATGTTAATGCTGGAATAAAAAACGGATTAGTTAGTATATAGTACAATCTCATAAGCTTAAATCAAAAATAGGAAAGAGTTATATAACAATGACTAAATCAATATTTGCTGATGATTTGAAATAGGAAGTAGTTCAATATGTATTTGATTATCTGATGAATCTAAAGTAGCTACTTAAAAAGTGTGGTATAAAAGTCAAGATAATTTGACCAATTTGTTGCAATTAAGTGTTCTCAGTTTTTTTAGGATTTAATTTATCTTTGATTCGATAAGATGGACCTGTGATATTAAATA
>NZ_NFKR01000080.1 GCF_002160495.1 Erysipelatoclostridium sp. An173
ATTCACTCCTTTACAGGAAAGAATTATATCAAAAAAGATTACCCTGATTAATGCAAAGTGTAACCACTTATCTGCAACAATTTGGGTAATCTTATTTTAACTTTTATAACGTTGCCTATTACTTCATAGATGAATGTCAAAGTCTGGGTGAGATACCAGACAGGATAAGAAGCTACATAGACTATGAAGCCTACGGGCGTGACCTTGATTTAGAGGGACGTTTTGTCGTCACCAATCATGGCGTGTTTGAATGTCCGTACTGACAATTACAACTGAATATTTTATCATCAGCCAGTGAAATGACACTGGTATTTTTTATGCAGCAGCCTTGAAATACAGGCTGCTGTTTCCATTTTAGAAAAGAAAGGAGCTGTGAAAATTGAAGAAAATCAAAAGCTATACAAGCATATGGAGCGTGGAGAAAGTCATTTATGCAATCAACGACTTTCAGCTCCCGTTCCCTCTCACGTTCAGTCAGATGGCTTGGTTTGTGGTATCGCTGTTCGTGGTGATTCTCTTTGGGGAGCTGCCGCCCTTTAACATGATTGACGGTGCGTTCCTCAAATACTTTGGAATCCCTGTGGCGTTTACATGGTTCGTATCGCAAAAGACCTTTGACGGAAAGAAACCTTTCGGATTCTTGAAATCGGCTGTCACCTTTGCCTTACGTCCCAAAGTGACCTATGCAGGAAAAGCCATCAAGCTGAAACATGAAAAATTCAATCCCGTTATTACAGCAGTTAGGAGTGTGATGTATGTTCCCGATTAAATATATAGAAAACAATCTGGTGTTCAACCATGACGGTGAATGTTTCGCCTACTATGAGCTGACACCCTACAATTATTCGTTCCTGTCACCAGAGGAAAAGTACATGGTACATGACAGTTTCCGTCAGCTTATTGCACAGAACCGTGACGGAAAAATCCATGCCTTACAGATTGCCACAGAGGACAGTCTGCGTGCCATGCAGGAGCGTTCCAAAAAAGGAATCACAGGCAGGTTAAAAGAAATCGCCTGTAAAAAGGTAGACGAACAGACCGAAGCGTTAATTGAGATGATTGGGGAAAATCAGATTGACTACCGCTTTTTTCTTGGTTTCAAGCTGTTAGTCAATGAGGAAGAAATCAACCTAAAGAGCATGAAGAAATCAGCAGCCATGACCTTTACCGATTTTATCTATGAGGTCAATCACAAGCTCATGGGTGACTTTGTTTCCATGAGTAATGATGAAATCAACCGTTTTATGAAGATGGAAAAGCTCTTGGAAAGTAAAATCTCACGCCGCTTTCAGTTCCGCAGGCTTAATAAGAACGACTTCGGGTATCTCTTGGAACACATCTACGGGAATACGGGCATTGCGTACAGTGATTACCGTTACGATTTACCCGTCAAGAAGCTAAAGCGTGAAACGCTGGTGAAGCGATATGACCTTATCCGTCCTACTCGCTGCATGATAGAAGAAAACCAGCGATACCTAAAGATAGAGCGTGAAGATCAGACAACGTATGTTGCCTACTTCACGATTAACAATATCGTGGGTGAGCTGGACTTTCCATCTTCGGAAATCTTCTACTACCAACAGCAGCAATTCACATTCCCTGTTTCCACTTCCATGAATGTAGAGATTGTAACAAATAAGAAAGCCTTAACCACTGTCCGTAACAAGAAAAAGGAATTAAAAGACTTGGATAACCACGCTTGGGAATCCAACAACGAAACGGGAAACAACGTCATAGAAGCTCTGGATTCAGTTAATGAGCTGGAAATGAATCTCGACCAGTCAAAGGAATCCATGTACAAGCTGTCTTACGTTATCCGTGTGGCGGCTGATTCATTGGACGAATTGAAGCGACGCTGTGATGAAGTCAAGGACTTCTACGACGATTTGAACGTGAAGCTGGTTCGTCCATTTGGTGATATGTTAGGACTTCACGGTGAATTTATTCCAGCAAGCAAGCGTTACATCAACGATTATATCCAGTATGTCACTTCTGACTTTCTCGCTGGTCTTGGGTTCGGTGCGACACAGCAGCTTGGGGAAACGGACGGTATCTATATTGGCTATAACCTTGACACAGGAAAGAATGTGTACTTAAAGCCTAGCCTTGCGGCACAGGGCGTTAAGGGTTCGGTGACTAATGCGTTGGCTGCCGCCTTTCTTGGTTCGCTCGGTGGTGGCAAGTCATTCTGTAACAACCTTATTATCTATTATGCGGTGCTGTTTGGAGGAAAAGCAGTCATTGTAGACCCGAAATCAGAGCGTGGCAACTGGCAGGAAACACTACCCGATATTGCACATGAAATCAAGATAGTCAACCTTACCAGTGAGGATAAGAATATAAATGCTACTATTAATATGTACAAAAACGATCATATAAAAATGTACAAAATCAATTCAACATAATATAATAATTCAGTTTTTATTGGAGGTTATATTATGATTATG
>NZ_NFKR01000081.1 GCF_002160495.1 Erysipelatoclostridium sp. An173
TACAATAGAATTGTAAGGAGTCCCACCTTACATCTATATTGCATGAAAGGAGGTCATTTTTATCATGGCAAAGGAAAAAGAAATTTTAAGACTTCGATCGTTAGGAATGTCTCAAAAGGCTATCATGTCTGTCGTTCATTGTGCAAGCAGAAAAATAAAATCCACCTATGAAAAGGCTGATGAACTTTCTATAACATATGAACTTATTAAAGATAAAACTGACGATGAAATTGAAGAAATATTTGGGAACAAGAAGGAGGTGATTTATTATCATGAAAGACCAGATTATGATTATGTTCATAAGGAACTATTAAAGCCTGGTGTCACTGTTATGCTTCTATGGGAAGAATATGTTGAAAGATGCAAGCTTGAGAATAAACCGTTTCTTAAATATACTCAGTTCTCAAAACTTTACAAGAAACATGTTGAGAAGAATAATCTAACAATGCATATTGGACAAAAACCGGGTGAAAAGGTTGAAGTCGATTTTGCAGGACAGACTTTACCAATCTATGATCTGTCACGAAGACAAATCATATCCAAAGCTTATCTTTTCGTTGCAGTGCTTCCTTTTAGTCAATATATTTATTGTGAAGCAACCGACAACATGAAACAGGAAAGCTGGATTAATCTTCATATCAACATGTTAAGATTCTTTGGTGGAGTTCCATTGATGATTGTCCCTGACAATTTAAAAACAGGTATCATATCTCATAAAAAATATGAAGATATCATCATTAATAAAGCATATCAAGAAATGGCAGAATACTATGATACTGTCATTATACCTGCTAGAGTTAAGAAGCCAAAAGATAAAGCATCTGTGGAATCAAGTGTTGGCATTCTTACAACTCAGATTATTGCAAGATTGAGAAATTTTAGATTCTCAAGCATAGAGGAAGCAAATGAATGTATATTGGTGGAACTGGATAAAATCAACAGAAAACCATTTCAAAAACGAGAATACAGCAGAAGCTTTGTTTATTTAAATGAGGAGCTTCCCTATCTAAGATCACTTCCGGAGTTTCCCTATGAATTTGCTGAATGGAAGAAAGCTATTGTCAACTATAACTACCATATCAGCTTCGAAAAAAATTTCTATTCTGTCCCCTATAGATTTCTACGAGAAAAGGTAGATGTGCGTGTTTCTAGAAAGATGATTGAAATTTATCATCATGGTTCTAGAATCGCCAGCCATCCTAGATTGAATGGGGTAGTCAATCAATACTCTACAATGGAAGATCACATGCCTGACCATCATAAGCTTTATACTGAATGGAATGGTGAGAGATTTAAAAAATGGGCTGAAAGAATAGGCCCATTCACCTGCAGAATCATTACTCAAAATCTTGAAAGTGTTAAAATTGAGGAACAAATGTACCAAAGATGTATGTCAATTTTAAAACTTAGTGATAGATATCCATCAGATCTGATAGAAGAAGTATCAGAATCTATACTTGAAAAGCGAGTGACCTGCAGCTACAAGAATTTTAAATCATATCTTGATTATCTACAAGATAGAAATAATAAACTAGCAGAAGAAAAAGAAAACAATGAAGGTGCACTGTTAAGAGGTGCAGATTATTACGGAGGTAAAAAATGATTAATCAAACATACGAAAAGTTATTAAGCTTAAAATTACATAAAATGGCTGAAATCTACAAGGAACAGTGTAACAGTCAAGCTTTCAAGGAACTTTCGTTTGATGAAAGATTGGCATTCATGGTTGATGAAGAAGTCAATGACAAATATAATAATCTTGTCACGGGTATACAAAGAAGATCAAAAATAAAAATGATGAACGCAACGCTGGAAGATATACAATATTACCCTGACCGAGAGCTTGACAAGGAACTCATCATGAAACTATCAACATGCAGTTATATTGATGATCATATCAATGTCATTGTCATTGGTGCAACTGGAAGTGGAAAGACATATATTGTTTCGGCATTAGGAAATGCCGCATGCAAGAAAGCAAAAGTTGTAAAGTATATAAGATTGCCGGATTTATTGTTTGAATTGGATCAGGCAAGACGAAATGGAAAATATAAGCCAAAATTAAGATTATATGCAAGAGCTGAAGTTCTTATTATTGATGAATTTTTACTTAATCCAACAACTCAGGAACAACAGGGCGATATCCTTGAACTGTTGGAATTAAGATATGATAGTCATACAACAATTATTGCTTCACAATTCACACCAGATGGATGGCATAAAAATCTAGGTGGAGGAGCAATAGCAGATGCCATACTTGATAGAATAGTATCATCTTCGTATACCATTCATATAAAGGGCGACAAATCAATGAGAGCACGAAAAAAGGATTAATAAAAAAATGTCACTATGGTCAAATCTATAGTGACTATTTTTATCATCACACTAGTGTGATGACGTCATCAAATGAGTGAAACGCTGTCATCTTTTTAGTGAAATACTCA
>NZ_NFKR01000082.1 GCF_002160495.1 Erysipelatoclostridium sp. An173
GTTTTGATATATCTGCATTATATACATATGTTCCATCTTCTCGTCTATTTGCATTTGCCCATTCTAGATCATCCTGATCTTTTTCTTCTGACCATATTGCAAATCTGACTTGGCTACCATCTTCTATATAAAAGTTTTTTAATGTAACATGAATATATTTCTCTTCAACATCTTTTTCAGCTGTTAAAGAAATATTACTAATGTCAATTGATTGCGCTTTTTTAGAAGAAATATTATTTTGATTACTTTCATTGATACTATTATTTTCTTGTCCTATGACATTTTGTTCATTATTGTTTTCATTATTTTCTTCTGGAGCCACTTCATTAGAGTCATTTTCTTTTTCTACGACCGTCTCTTCTTCATTTTCATCTGTATCATCAACTATCTCCTCACTACTTGTATTTGAATCGATTATTTGTTCTTCTGTTTTTTCTGATACATTTTCTTGATTTTCAAATGAATTTTCTAATGCTAATATCGCCACTGAATTTGTCATTGTGCATATTATTAAGTAAATAGTCAAAAATAGACATATGATAACTTTTCCTTTCTTATTCATCGACTTCACCTCCTTTAAAATAATTATACATTATCATATTTTGTATTTCTATATCTTCATTACGACAAATTTATGTAGATAAAAAGGTAGATTTTTAAAATATCTACCCTAAAACTTTATAATATTAAATTACATACCAACAACTAATATCAACACTTCCACTAATTCCTGGAATAGTTCCTGAACTTGTATATTGCCAACCAAAATTTCCTTTATAATATGGATTGCTCCATCCAATTGTATTTGTATAAGCTGCCATCCATGATACATTTGCCCAAATACTTGGATCATTTAATGTATCATTCAACATTGCTCGATAGCTATATACATGAGCTGTATATCCATTAGCATTCATTGTAGAAATAAATGCATTCATATTAGCAATATTTTGTGCTTTAGAAATTTGTCTTCTCTCTAAATCATAATATACAGGATAACTTAATTCACTAGGAGAAACATTATATTTTCTTAAAATATCAATAACAAAATTTGCTTCATATACTGCATCATTAGTATTGTTAGCATAATCATAAATATATACTCCAAATGGAATATTTAATCTACGACACTCTGCTAAATTTCGTGCAAATTGTGTGTCTTCAATATAGTGACCTGGATGTGCTGTAATTCTTAATATGGCACCATCAATATCACCATATTGTTTTACTGTATCCCAATCAATATTTCCATTATATGAACTAACATCTATGATTTTTTTAGCTGGCATATTTCCGGCAATATTTCCTGCATTATCAAAGAAATATTTTTGCCCATTGATATATGCCCATCCTTGTCTTACTGTTGTATTTACAATATTATGATAATTTAATTCTATCGTATTAACATTTCCGTTTTTATCATAAGCATAAATATGTGTGACGTATGTTCCAAATTCATAATTATGAGCACTTCTTTCTACTCTAAACGAATATTGATCCCCATTTTTTGTTCCTGTTCCCCATATTAAATCATCTTGATCATTCTTATAAGTCCAAGTAGGAAACATTACGCGATCTATTTCATATTTGCTAGAAACTGTACAAGTTACAGTAAATCCATCATCATTAGCATCAGTAATCCGAACATCCTTTATAATTGGTTTTCCATATGTCTCTTTATCTGGTTCTTGTAAAATTGTTGTACCAGCACTTTGAAAAGTATTTAGTCCATCTTTATCATATGCATAAATATGGGTAACATATTCACCATATTCAAAATTATGATCTTTTCTATTAACTGTAAATGTTGCTACACCATCTTTTATTTCAGCTTCATGCCAAATAATATCATCTTGAGAATTATTTGTTGTCCAAGTAGGCATTTTTACGCTCGTTACTTCTACATCATCTGATACATTACAAGTAACCGTATAACTATCGTTTGTAACATTAGTTATTTCAATATTTGATATAACTGGCGCTTCATTTTCTGGTAGTTCCACTTCTAACTCAACCTGTGATACTTTCCCCTCTTCATCATATGCATAGATATGTGTATTGTATTTTCCAGTATCATAATTATGATTTGCAGCATCTAAATTAAGAGTATAAGTATTTCCTTTTTGACTAGGAGTATACCAAATTAAATCATCTTGATCGCCATTTTCTGACCATGTCGGCATTTGGACATTACGCACTTTACTATCATCTGTTATTTTACAAGTAACAGTATATCCTTTTCTTGTAATATTGGTCACTTGCACATCACTTATCTCTGGTGCCTGATTTTCTGGTATTTCTGTTTCCAGTTCCACTATACTGTATTTTCCTTCACTGTCATATGCATAGATATGTGTATTGTATTTTCCACTATCATTCTTATGATTTGATGTCTTTACATTGATCGTATATGT
>NZ_NFKR01000083.1 GCF_002160495.1 Erysipelatoclostridium sp. An173
CATCACTTCTAAAGAAATACTCTGTATAATACTTTTAGAAAGAAGGGGAAATCGTGAAAAAATATGAGATTGATATGTGTAATGGGCCACTATTAAAGCAAATTATAATCCCGTTTTCGACACTTGTTGAAGAATAAAAAGGCGGAAACCCTTGTTATATAAGGTTTTTTCGCCTTTTTTCTTGTTTAAAAAAATGTTGTATGGGAATGTTTGCTATAAAATTTTTTTAATTTTTTTTCGTAGGACTTTTGGTTGATAATATTCCTTGTTTAGCTCCAATCCAAATACTTCATTTAAGGCATTGCACAGTTCGCTTCCACTATATGTTGATTGATAATAGATATCATGATTATTCACTACATTCATATTCTTTAGATTTTCTATTATTTCTCCTGTCGTAAAGTGATAGTTATGCTGTTTTAATTTTACTTCCAGTAACCTATATATCAATAATGCTGTATAACATACCATGAAATGTCCTATGATTCTGTCTTCTCTTCTATGATTGACTGGTCTTGCTTTAAAATATGTTTTCAATACCCTGAAACAGTCTTCTATTTTATATCGCTGTGAATTGATCTCGAATATTTCTTTTGCGTCTTTGATTGCATCAAGATTTGTAGCTATTGCATAATAGCCATCATATTTTTCTTCTTCTTTTATCAGCTCTTCGTTGATAATGTAGGTGTCTTTCTTGTTTTCTGCCTTCATGATGAATCTTTTTGGATCGTTTTGATTCTTTTTTAGATCTTCTACTCTATCGTTCCTGATCAGCTTTTTGGCTCTTTCTATCTGCTTATTTCTTATTTTTCTTTGATATTCCATCATTTTTCTTGAAAATGTAATGATGACATATTGATTCAAGGTCCCTTTTGCCTTTCTTTTTCTCGTTTTTCCGGTTTTTGTTGTATATATTTCTTCAAGTCCCAGGTCAACGAGCTTATCAGCTGGTATGACCTTGTAGGCATGATCGTTGTATAAGTTGAGGTTGTTTTTGTCTTTTTTATCAAAACTTTTCATTTCCTCTATGCTTATAACCTTGTTGTTTGACAATAATTTATACTCGAAGTCATTGAATACTGCTTCTTTCAAAGTATCAGATAATTTTTTTATCGATTGCGTTACTATGAAGGCACGATTGCCAAATGAATTGAATTTCCGTATGTCCAATGAACCTAGACCAGCATCAGCACAATAGATAAGTTTCTTATTGGTAAATGTCCTGAGCATTTTTTCTTCAGTAGCTGTAGCACATACCTGTTCATTCTGATTGCCTGGATTGATGCACATTGATATAGGAATACCCGCACCATCCATAAAAAGTCCCATCTGCACAAGCGGAGCAGGTTGATGCTGCTTGGATATGCCGTATTTTCTCAGTCCTAAGGAAATGAGTTCACCAGTAACATCATCATAATCATCCTCATCAGGCTCTTCGATTTCAAAGTAGTAATTGGTACAGTCAAAATAACAGACAGATGTATCGCGCTTGACGATATTATTGCTGTTTGTAAAAAGATGACCGATATAATCATCAAAATTTTCAGCCAAAAGAGAGTGATGTTTCAGGATATTATGATACTGGATATCAGGTGCTTCAAAATATGAATCAAGATGCTTGAAGGTTCCCAGTTTAGAACGAGGCTCAAGAATCCTGTCAAAAGTTACAAAACGATTAATTTCGTTGACATCATAAGTAATCTTTGTACGGGAAACAATATCATCAAAGAAATCCCTGATTTTCAGATCATGATAAATTTTTTGAAGATAAAGATAGCCTATATTGATATTAAGCGATTTTGAAATCTTATCTGAAGAGGACAGCTGCTTATCAAAATCTATAGAGATATTGATTTTGATTTTATTATTTTTGATATCGTCATTATAAGCTTTGACCATATCCTTAGCATATTGAAGAGGATCATCGGTAATTTTGAGAAGATCGTTATGTTTACCAATGACCTTAACGTTTCTGGTAGTTGTTTTTTTACCATTACGAATACCCTGCTGGATAAAATAAGTAGGATTTTTAGATTTTTTATCATAGTTAAGTTTCATGGGACAGCACCTCCATAACCATTATAACACATAATACAACACCGTACAACATTAAATCTCATAAAATTTGACAAAATAAAAATGCAAAAAACTCTGATTAAATGAAGTGTTTTTGCATTTTAGTTATAAGTGTTTTGTGTCATAAGTGTCGAAAACCCGTTCAGAATTAGAAAAGTCATCACTTCTAAAGAAATACTCTGTATAATACTTTTAGAAAGAAGGGGAAATCGTGAAAAAATATGAGATTGATATGTGTAATGGGCCACTA
>NZ_NFKR01000084.1 GCF_002160495.1 Erysipelatoclostridium sp. An173
TGAAAAAATTATATTCACTCAAGTAATAAAAATTATCCCGAATTTTACTTGATTTTTCATTGGAAAAACCTGTTTTTCGGGATAATCAATAATTCGGGATAAGTGCAATGAGAGGGGCAAAGATTAATTTCTTTCCTCTACTCTATCGTTTATTTTTTTAGTTGTAAAAATAATCAAAGCTCCAGTTATTGTAACTATGTAAATAAACATAAACATATAATCTAAACCAAAAGTATCTTGTAAAATACCACCTAATACATTTCCTAAAGTTGAACCAATTCCTGATGTCATTATGCCAATTAATGTTTGACCAGCCAATTGATCTTTAGCATCAAGATTATAAGTAACATAATAAGTAATGACACCGGTAAATAAACCATAAGATAGTCCTTGAAACATCATCCCAATAATTAAAATAATTAAATTAGGCGCCAAGCAAACAGTAAAGTTTCTTAAAAGATAGAAAACAGAAGCAAGAACAATTAAAGTAACACTATTGAATCTTTTCATTAAGCGAGGAGCCATAGTAATAACTGGCAGTTCGCTAAAAGCCATGAAAAACATACATACCCCATATAATGAAGTGTTTCCACCAAGATTAGTAACAATATTGATTAGGTAAGTACCAATTGTGGTAGCTCCTGCAAACATGAAACAAAAACCAAGTAGTAAGAAAAATAAAATTTTATAGTTTTTAATTACTTGTAAAACGGAACCTTGTTTTTCTTTAGTTGTTTTAACATTCTTTTGTTCAGGCATGGTATATAATAAAATTAGTGCTAAAGCAATAAAGAAAAAATAACCAATTGATAAAATCCAAGGATCAACAAAAGAAATAACTTGTCCAAAGACAAAAGCGCTAGCAGCCCATGAAGCTGAACCAATTCCTCTAGCTAATCCAAAATTAACATATAAACCATCATTAATGTAGTTCATGGCAATCATAGTAAGCAAAGGAACAGTTGATAGCATCAAAGCGTACATTAATATATACAAAATCATTGCCATAAAAGCAGGCATTTTTATAAAGCTTAAAATTAAATAAACGATACCAACACCAACTGTAATATAAACAGTTAATTTTTTTATAGTAAGATTTTTTATTCGATCAACTAATGATGAAATAAATGGTGAAATAAAAATAGTACTAATACAAGAAATACCGGTAACAATCCCGATTTCAGTATTAGATAAGCCTAAGTATTGTAGAAAAATAGCAATAAATCCACTGATACAACAATAAGCAAACCAATAGAATAAATGGAGTAAATTATATCTTGTTTTTAGTTGCATGATAGTGTCCTTTCTATAATAATTAATTTTCTGATATTATTAATAAATATTTTATTAAAATAGGCAAGTTTTTTTTATATTTTGAAAAATTAATTTATCATTAGATTTACTCTTTACAATAAAAAAAATCTATGCTATTATTTGTTCGCATCCGAACAATAAAGTTCGTAACCGAATTAAAGGAGGGTGAATAATGTACAGTGATCCTGTAGGCCGCAGAATAAAAATAATTAATAATTTGATGAAAAGGTCAATGGATAAATTTTTTGGTCAACGTCCTGATCGAGCTACATTAATGCATACCTGGATTCTTGGTTTTTTACAAAACCGTCAAGACGCTGGAAAAGATACTTTTCAAAAGGATATTGAGGCTGAGTTTTCAATCAATCGTTCAACTACATCAGAAATGTTGAAATTGATGTGTAAAAACGGGATGATTTCCAGAGTCCCGGTTGATTATGATGCACGACTTAAAAAGATTGTTTTAACAGAACAAAGTTTAAAATTCAATCGGGAATTAAGTCGTAAAATGAACGAACTTGATAAAATATTAATAAAGGGTTTATCTGAAAGCGAAGTAGAGACATTTTTAAAACTTTGCGACAAATTAATTGATAATTTAAATGAAAGTTTATAAGTTATCAAAAAAATTTTTGTGAAAGACAAACTATTAAATGTCAATAAATAAATTAAATTTTTAAAATTTATTGCTTTAGCAGGCATTTGTCTTGACTAAGAGGTGAATCCTCTATAAAAATCCTCTTTCT
>NZ_NFKR01000085.1 GCF_002160495.1 Erysipelatoclostridium sp. An173
ATATTGGAAACGGTCATAGAATTCTGATAACGATTCCGTTCAGAAGTACGCATACAGATGAGCTTGAAGCGGTAACGAGAGAGATCTCTTAATTCACGAATATCCTTAGGCGGGATAAAAGATGATTTGAGAAGATCATGTTTGAAAAGATCACAAATCCATTTGGAATCTTTCTTGTCTGTTTTTTTGCCTTTGATAGCTTTGACATATTTAGGATGAACAAGGACAATATTCATTTTGGCTTCAGTCTCAAGGACGTTGAACACAGGAATCCAATATTTACCGGTAGATTCCATGCAGACATCAAAGCATTTGTGCTCAATAAGCCAGTTTTTAAGGTTATAGAGATCATAGTTAAGAGAAGAGAAATCTTTTTGAATATATTCAGTGACATGAGTTTTCTTGTCAGTGATACCAATGGTGGCAACAATAAGGTTCTTGTGAACATCAAGACCAGCACAATTAAAACGGTGGATTTTAAGCATAAAAAAACTCCTTTCAAAAAAGGAGAAGTGGCATTGACTGTCAGTCTGCGAAATATCACTATAGTTGATTAAAACAATCTTAAGTGTCCAGGCTCTAAGTCCTACTTGTTTGTGCTTGAAAGACTGACGGCGACTTATAAATATTCAGGATATTCTATATCGAGTAGAATTGCCTACTCTCCTCCACGTGCTCTGTAGTATACCACCTCTCTTATAGGATACTACAAAAACGATTGGAGAGAAATTATTTTTAATAAAATGTTTGTGTCCGACCGACGAAGACGGACGGAAATGGAGGTAAATATGAAAAAAAGAATGTTAGGTAATATTGAAGTAGGTTGTATTGGTATGGGATGTATGGGATTTTCACATGCTCATGGTGACCCTGCCCCTAGAGAAGAATGTATTAAGATGATTCGCAAAGCTCATGAATTGGGGGTTACTTTATTTGATACGGCAGATGTTTATGCTAATGGTCATAATGAAATATTAGTAGGAGAAGCACTAAAACCCATTAGAGATGAAGTTGTTATTTTAACAAAATTTAACCCTGAAAAAGATCCTGTAAATGATTTGTCAAAAGGAACTGTAGAAGAGCAAATTGAAGCTAGACTAGATGCATCATTAAAAAGATTAGATACTGATTATATTGATATTTATATGATGCATCGTGTTCCTGATGATTTACCAATCGAAGTATATGCAACAGCAATGAAAAATTTGATTGAAAAAGGAAAAATTCGTTCTTGGGCAATGAGTAGAGCTACAGCGAGTCAAATCAAAAAAGCACATGCTATTGCACCGCTAGCAGTTGTTCAAAATGAATTTTCAATGTTAGTAAGAACACCTCTTCATGATGGAGTTTTAGATACTTGTAAAGAATTAGGAATTGGTTTTACACCATATATGCCATTGGCTTCAGGTTTTTTAAGCGGTGCTTATAAACCAGGTATGAAATATAGTAATGATGATATTCATCGTGTATTTTCATGGTTCACTGATGAAAACTTAGAGAAAAATCAGCCAATTTTAGATATGCTAGAAAAATATGCAACTAAGAAAAATGCAACTTATGCTCAAATTGCTTTAGCTTGGCTAATGCATAAATATGATCGTTTAGTACCGATTCCAGGAATGTATCAAGAAAAGTTTATTTATGAAAATCTAAAAACTGCTGATATTGAACTGATGGATAAAGAGGTTAATGAAATAGACAATACATTAGATAGTTTAACTGTTTATGGAGATGGACAAGAATGGCGTGTTGAACAATTAAGAGATATGTTAAAAGAAGAGGGTTATGAAGCAATGTCATTAAGTTAAGGAATGAATGACATATGAGGGTTATATTGCAAATATGCCCTCTCTTTTTTATCATTTTTTCAAAGAAAAGTATTGACATTACAACGATAGT
>NZ_NFKR01000086.1 GCF_002160495.1 Erysipelatoclostridium sp. An173
CAAAACTCTTTTTAATTCCTTCTAATCCGTATTTCATAGCTTATTCCCTTTATCAATAACATTATAATAATCGCCAATATTATACTGATTCCAAAGTCACTTAGATTAAATGTCAGTATCTCACTATATTCATATCTAAATGCTATTTCATTGATCTTTTCAATCAGTGGCTGTAATAATATCAGCCAAACTATTACCCCTGTTATTATGCTTATCCCTTCTATCATAAATGTTATTCGCTTTACTTTATATCCATCTTCCTTGATTATCCGTCCTTCTTTTTTCAGTCTTCGATTACTCAATACCTCATAACCAATCATTACCATTATTACTAATATGATCATTATCATACTGATTCCCCAGTATAGTATCGGATTATTATATTCCTGACTGCTTTTATCATTGCTTGCATAACTTGCATAGTGACTGTCTGTGCTTGCTGATATTTCATCAATTTTACTGCTTATTTCATCACTGTCACTTTCTGGATCGATTAAATAATAAGCATACTGATATTCTAAATATTCTAGATTCATTTGAAATTTTTCCTCGATCCACTTATCATAAACACCATTTCTTAGATACACCTGATTTTCATAATTATTTTTATGATCTGTTATCCCGGTAATCTTGCAAGAAAAATAACTTTCTTCATTATTTCCTTTTTTTAATGGGTCTCGAGTTTTAAAATATTCATAAGGAGTATATGAACCATTGACCAGACTTATCTCTTTGCCTATCAAATCCTCATAGCTGGATACTGATTCATTTTCCAATAGTTTATCAGCTACTGTTAATGATATGATTATTTCATCATCACTTTTCATCTGATTGCCATATAATAATGAAAACTGATAATCATTTTTCATCTGATAAACTACTATATCTCTATAATATATATAATCAAAATAAATTGAATTACTTATCGAATCATCTGGAAAGTAATCTGTGCAATCTTTAAAACCATCATAACCATAATAATAGAAAAATATTTTTTCATTACGGATTTCATGTTCAGGTCCCCCTTGACTTTCAAATAATTCTATACTAGCTGCCAGTTTTTGAGTGCTTGGTCGTTTCAGATCTGCTGTTTCTAATACTTTCTTAGCTTCATCATATGTTAATTCAAGCTCATAATTTGACCAATCATAAATATCTGTATCCCATCCTGCTCGATATCCTATTACCTCATCTACTTCATTCAATACATTTTGAACATCCTGCTTGGTATAAAAATCATATGTGGAATATAATGGATCAGCAACTTGATAAGATTCTGCCGTTTTATTTTCATCGCTTTTGTTTTCTTCATTACCGATTGTTATTAACAGATTTTCTCCTGTTGTCCATTTATATTTGGCATCACTCTTTCCTGATACTGAACTGAAAAAATTAATTCCGGCATATAAAGAAAATATCAATAGACTCATTATCACTGCTTTTATTAGACTGTCTCCAGGTCTTGAGATTATCATCTTTTTAATCAGATACAGATATTCTTTTACTGGTCGATTAATTTTTCCAGGCCGCTTTAAATGATATTCTTTTTGTTCACTGATAATCTTATCTTCACTTATATATCCGTTTTCCAGTTTACAGATTCGACTGGCATACTGATTGCATAAAGCAATATCATGACTTACTATTAACACTGGAATATTTTTTCCTGCTTCTTTTAATGCTTCCATGACCAGTTTACTATTGGCTGCATCTAATGCGGCTGTCGGTTCATCACAGATCAGTAAATCCGGCTGACTTAATAGACACTTTAACACCTGAACTCTTTTCTTTTGACCGGTTGATAATTTTTTTACTTTTTTATCCTTAT
>NZ_NFKR01000087.1 GCF_002160495.1 Erysipelatoclostridium sp. An173
AGCTTATATAACCACACATATTATAACACTTACTTTGATAAAAAGAAATGCTTGATTTTCATGACTATGTGTGCCTTGGAGCTTCAGGCGGAAAGGAATGTATGGTTATGATGAAAAAAGCAATTATAATAGCTTCTGTTGCATCAATGATCGATCAGTTTAATCGCGACAATATTAATTTGCTGCATGAATTAGGTTATGAAGTAAGCGTTGCGTGTAATTTTGAGTATGGAAGTTCAACATCAAATGAACAGGTAAAAAAATTAATTAAAGATCTAGATGAATTAAATGTTAAACATTATCATATACCTATTCCTAGAAGTATGTTTGCATTAAAGGATATGTTTAAATCATATGAATTTTTAAAACAGTTAGCATTAAAGGAAAAGTATAATTTGATGCATTGCCATTCACCAATTGGCGGCGTTTTAGCAAGATTAGCTTTTAAAAAATCACGTAGACAAGGTACAAAGGTAATATATACTGCTCATGGTTTTCATTTCTATGATGGAGCTCCGTTAAAAAATTGGATAATCTTTTACCCGATAGAAAAGCTGTGTTCTAAATTAACTGATTGTTTAATTACAATTAATAAAGAAGATTATAAAAGAGCAAAAGAAAAATTTTATGCTAAAGAAGTTGAATATGTTCCAGGAATTGGAGTACATGTTGAAGAAATTCAAAATACATATGTTGATGTTATAAAGAAAAAAGCAGAGTTTGGTATTACAGATGAAGATGAAAAAATTTTGATATCTGTAGGTGAACTAAATACCAATAAAAATCATGAGATAATCATAAAAGCTTTATCAATGTTCAAGACAGACGTAAAATTTAAATATATCTTATGTGGTAAAGGTGATAAAGAAAAATATTTAAAAGAGTTGGTTAAGCAACTTAATCTTCAAAACAAAGTAATATTTGTAGGTTACAGAAATGATATAAAAGAAATCTTAAAAATTTCAGATATTTTTTGTTTTCCATCATATCGTGAGGGACTATCAGTTGCATTAATGGAAGCAATGGCGGCTGGATTACCTTGTATAGTTAGTAAGATTCGAGGAAATATTGATTTAGTCAACGAAAATGGTGGATTTTTATGTGAGCCTAATGACATTAATTCATTTTATAATGGGATAAAGGGACTACTTAATAAAAATAAAAGAATATGTATGGGAAATTACAATAAATTAAACATACAAAAGTTTGATGTATGTCATATTATAGAAAAAATTTCTATGATTTATGGTATTTAAAAACGATAAAATACTTAGATAGAAGGAGGAAAGTGTGAAAAATAATTTGACCCAATCGTGAGTAAAAACACAAAAAAAGACGAACTTAAAAACAAGTTCGGTTTCATTTAGAAAAAACAGAATATTATTTAGGAATTTCTTGAATAGATGATACATCAAATCCCTGTGATTTTAGAAAGTCCAGTGCTGTCTCAACTGTATAATTATTCTTTTCTCTTTGTGGCTTTGGATCCTTAAATGATTCGTAGTCTGAAGGATTGAACTTTTCTCCAGTAAGAATCATGTGATAAATACTGACAAGCATCATTCTTGCGATAGCTATGATTGCTTTCTTGTGTCCTCTTCTTTTCTTGATCCTTGTATACTTTTGACCAAAATAACTGTTTTTCTTTCTGATGGCTGCCAATGCACATTGTACTAATACCGGTTTAAGATACTGCCCGGCTTTG
>NZ_NFKR01000088.1 GCF_002160495.1 Erysipelatoclostridium sp. An173
GGTAGTGTCAAAAATAGTTAGTTTATTTTATATATAAATTAACTTAAAACCTCATTCTACCTTGGTTTTTATATATTTTGATTAATTTCCCCATGAAATCAATCTATAAACTTAACCATTTTATATACAAAAAAAGGTAATATCCTCTATAATTATTGTAAGCGACCAAACCACAATAATAGGAGGTTATTACCATGGTTAAGATTATATCATCAATTATTTATTTATTAAACATTATTCGTAAATTTTTATTTAAATTTGAATGCTTCCTTTTGAAGTTCCTTCCTAACAATCCTAATTCCTCTGTCACTAGTGACGCCTACAGAAGATTCAAGGTCCATCCTTTACCTATTGTTGAACCTGAGCATATGCCTATTCCCTTTGATGCGGCTAAGTCTGCCTATGAAGCTAAGCACAACAAACCCCTTAAGCCTGTCTTTAGACATGATGGCAAGATTTATCCACCAAAAGGAACTGTCTGCCCTCATTGTGGTGCTACTCATGAATATCTTTCCTACAATAACGGCAATAAAAGAACTCAAATCAGATGCAAGGTTTGCGAAAAGACTTTTTCTACTCAAAAAAGCTATTCTCAGCAGGTTGTTCGAAAATGTCCTTATTGTGGTCATAAGCTTTCTATGATCAAATCAAGAAATCATTTTGATATATATAAATGCATGAATCCAAAATGTTCTCACTATAAATCTGAACTGAAAAAGCTTTCCAAAGAAGATAAAGCAAAATATAAGCGAAATCCTTCTGCTTTTTCTCTTCACTATATTACTCGCGTCTTTAATGCTTCCTTAGATATGCTTGAACGCATCCAACTTAAAATAGCACCTTCTAAGGTCGACCTTTCACGTATCCATAATTCTAAGCATGTTTTAGGTCTTGTTTTGACTTATTATGTGAATTATGGCCTTTCATTGCGTAAAACTGCTTTGATCCTTTATGAAGTTCATGATATAAAGATTTCTCATCAAACCATCGCTAACTATGCCCAGGCGGCCAGCCATCTGCTTTTTCCTTGGCTCGATAATTTTAAGCATGATCTTAATGCCTATCATTGTGGTGATGAAACATATGTCAAGGTCCTAGGTAAAAAAGCCTACGTCTTTTTCATGTGTGATGTAAAGAAAAAGATTATCACTTCATTTAAGATATATATGAAGCGTGACACGTTCAGTGCTATTGATGCTTTTTACTCAGTTCTTAGAAAATTCAAAAAAATTCCTAAAAATCTTGAATTCGTCGTTGATGGGAATCCGATATACAAAGCTGCTCAACAGTATTTTCAGCTTAAACGCATATTTTTCAAGGTCACACAGGTTATTGGACTTACGAATGATGATCCTGTTTCAAAGCAACATCGTCCTGCCAAGCAGATTATTGAACGCCTGAATAGGACATTCAAGTATTCATATGCCGTTAAAAATGGTTTCAATTCACTTGAAGGTGCCAACGACTTCATGTGCTTGTTTACGACATACTTTAATTTTCTAAGAAATCATACAAGTCTCGGATACAAGCCACCAGTTGAGTTGGATTGTCTTAAAAAGACTCATAATATGCCAAACAAATGGAACATACTGCTAGATGAAGCATTGAATTACTTCATAGAATCAACTATGGAATTCTAGTTATGAATAAATTTCATTTTTTCATAACTTATTTGACACTACC
>NZ_NFKR01000089.1 GCF_002160495.1 Erysipelatoclostridium sp. An173
AAATAGCAAAAAAATTAAATTTTCCAAAAAATAATCTTCAAAACAAAAAAAGAAGCTGTAACGCTTCATTAAAGGTTAAAAAAACCTCCTTTCGTTACAGCCCCTTTTTTGTTATTTTTATAACAAATTATTTTTATATTTAGTATTTACAAAAATAGTTTAAATTAAAATATCAGTAAATATTTGGTAAAATAATCTTATAATCACAACAAAATCATAAATTATTTGAAACATTAAGCAAATATGATATAATATATGTCGTAGAATTGGTAATTCTGCGATTTTACAGATCAATTTTTTTCATTTCTTCTGCTTTTTGATCTAAAGTAGGGTGTACATAAAGATTTAATGTTGTTGATATATTTGAATGTCCCAACATCTCACTTAATACTTTGATATCTACTCCATATTTAACACAGACCGTGGCAAATGTATGACGTAGTACATGAAAATTAATGTTCATACCTTCTAATTTACATATTTTTTTGAATTTCCTTTGTATAGTTCTTGGGTCAGTCATTTTATAACTGTTTGACAGTATGTATGTTTCACTGGAATCTGGGTTATAGAAATTTATGTAATTTCTCAAGTAACTGGATAATGATTCAGTCATTATTACTACTCTTTTTGATGAGGCAGTTTTAGGTGGAAGTTCGATTAATCTCGTTTTGGGAAAGGCGTCAGTATTCTTTACACGTTGAACAGTTCTTGATATAGTTATCGTTTTTCTTTCAAAATTAAAATCAATCCATTTTAAACCACAGACTTCACCCAATCTTAATCCAGCTTGTAACCCTAATAACACTGCGGCATTTATACTATTATAATTTTTTTGACAATTCATTATTAAATCTCTTCTTTGTAATTCATTTAATACTTCAATTGATTTACTATTACTACTGATTTTGATACGTGTCAGTTTTACTGGTTTAAGATTATATATTTCTTCGCCATAAGAAAGGATATCTTTTAATACATACTTAATGGTACGTAAAGTACTGCCAGTTAAGGTGTTTTTACCATATTGCTCAAACAGTTTATAATAATCATATTCTGACCAGTTTTCTAATGGTTTTTGATCATATAATTTTAACAAATGAACGTCAATGATGGTTTTGTATTTTATAAACGAGGTATATTTGATAGATCGTTTTTTTAAGTTTAACCATTCATTGGATAAGATAGTAAATGTAATATCATTTTTGTTTTCTGCCATTTTTTTGATCACTCCTAATTAGTTATCCTATTTAATATTATTCCCAATAATTAACTGAAAAATTTATATAGTTTGAAAATTATTTACAGTTAGATGAATTGAATATGGATGAACCAATGTCTCTAGATGATACATTTGATATGTTTAAAGAAGAGTATCCTGATGTTTCTGAAGAAAGAATTGATGGTTTAAAAAGGAGTTTTGAAGAACTAGAAATTATTTTTTATAAGAATCGGAATTGCAAAACCCCATTCCTTTATGGTGTGGGGATACGCAATTCCTTTCTTTTTGAAAAAATAAGTACATTGTTCTCAAAGTGTTCGGTATTAAAAATGGATTGTCAACACTTTTTTGGACAATTTCTATGAGAACATTCTAAATTCAACAGGTGTTTTATAATCAAGTGAACCATGTATCCTGATATTATTATACCAGTTTACAT
>NZ_NFKR01000009.1 GCF_002160495.1 Erysipelatoclostridium sp. An173
ATTCTATTGTAAAAAGGAAAAACAAAAATAAAAGAAAAATCGTCATCACACTGGTGTGATGACGACATCAAACAAGTAACACTATTCGATTTTTAAAGTGAAATATTCAACATGAGCTTTAGAAATACCACGAACATCAACAATTTCTTGAGCATAATGATATTCAGGATTATTTGCTAAAAAAGCTAAGATATCAATTTCAATTTGAGATATTTGATACTCCTTTATCAAATCATCAAATAAACTATTATAATATTTCAATATGTATGAATAAATAGTTAGACTAAATGTTTTCATTCTTTCACCTCGAATAGTTTAATTTTAAACTATTATATAATAAACAGTTTATTTTATCAACAATTAAACAAAAAGAAAAACTATCCAATTATCTGGATAGTTTAACGTCGATCTTCTTCGTATTTTGTAATTTCACCAGTTGTGGCATCAACATCTATATCATATTCAGTGTTATCTTTAATTATTTCAATTTCATATTTTAAAACACCGTCATCATTATCTAATTCACATCTAACAAATTCACCACTACCACCAATCCGATCTGTAGCTATCTTCTTAGCCTCGTCTTCGGTAATAGTTGTTTGATTAGTTTGATTATTAGTTGTGTTTTGATTAGCTACATAATCATCATCTTTTTCTTTTTTAACAATATCACCACTTTCACCATCTATTTCTAAATCATATTTTTCACTATCAGTTACAATTTCAAACTCATAATATGTTCTTCCATCATCACGATCTTCGCTTGATTTAATAACTTCACCATCTACTTCTTCTAAAGCTATTTTTTGGGCTTCTTCCATCGTCATAACATCACCACTACCGCTATTACTACATCCTACTAATACTAATCCTAATAAAACTAAACTTGCTAATTTTTTCATATCATTCACTACTCCTTATAAATGTTATTGTAAATTCAGTATATTCATTTATCGTACTGGCAACTTCTAATGAATACCCATAACTGCTACAAACTCTTTTAGCAATTGCCAGTCCTAATCCAAAATTGTTATTATTTTGGGCTCTTGATTCATCTGCCCGATAAAAACGATCAAATATATATTCAATTTTATCAGCATCTATTCCAATGCCGTAATCTTTTACTTTTAATTTTAATGAATCATAAGATATTTCAATTTTTTTAGAATCATCTCGTGCATATTTAATCGCATTATCTATCAAAATGATTAATAATTGTTTCAAATGCTCTGGTTGCATCCAAACTTGATCAGTTGAATTTATTGTAATTACATACTCAAATTCTGGATGCATTTCTTTAAAATTATTTACAATTTCTTCAACAATTGGTCCTACTTCAATTGGATTATCACATTGAATCTTCATCTCTCTTGTTAAATGTAATAATTCATTACATAATTGCGCTAAACGTTCAACTTCACTATGAGCAACCTCTAAACCATTATTTAGAATTTCCGGGTCATCTTTACCCCAGCGCTGCAACATTTCAATGTTTCCTTTAATAATTGCAAGTGGTGTTTTTAATTCGTGTGATGCATCACTTACAAATTGATCTTGTTGTTTTAATGCTTGATGTGCTAAACTAATTGTCTCATTAAATTCTCGTCCTAACATTGCTAGTTCATCATTTCCTTCAATTTTTAGACGATGTTCAAAACCATCGCTTTTTATTTTTTGAATATTATTAGTAAATTGTTCTACCGTTTTTAAAAAACGCTTGCTAATTACAACTCCACAAATAATACTTGTGACTAATGCTACAACCAACAAAATTAGTAAAAGAACTATTACTACCCCTGCAATAGGAATTGCTAGATCTTCATCCATCGCATAGATACGGCCGACAATCAACAAATAATAAACCATATAAAGTACAAGAATTAAACTAAACAAAACAATTACACTCATAATAATTAATGATGTTGAACTAATTAATTGAAATCGAAATGACTTTTTTTTCATCCCAAACGATACCCTACTCCACGAACTGTTTCGATTGGAATACCTTTCATTTTATTACGCAAATACCGAATATATACTTCAACAACATTAGTCGAAACATCACCATCATAACCCCAAACCTGATCAAGAATATCATTACGACTGACCACTTTACCACCATTTTTTACTAATAGAGCTAACAAATCAAATTCAGTAGTCGTTAGAGTTACTTCACGTTCTTGATAAAAAGCCTGCCGCTTATCAATAATCATTTTTATTTGTCCATAAACATACTCATTAACTTTATTTTGCATATTTACTCGTCTTAATAAAGCATTAATTCTTGCCAACAATTCTTCCATTGCAAATGGTTTAGCTAAATAATCATCTGCTCCTACTTGCAAACCATTTACTTTATCCATTACTTCATCACGTGCTGTCAACATAATTACTGGTGTTTGTTTTTTTTCACGTAATTGGCGACATAGCTCTATTCCGTTTATCCTTGGCAACATCAAGTCTAAAAGTATTAATTCATAATCATTCTCTAATGATTTTTTTAATCCATCTTCACCATCAAAAGCCTGATCACATTGATAGCCGCTATGCGTTAATTCTAACTTTAATAAATTAGACATATTTTTTTCATCTTCTACTATTAGTATAGCCATTTTTATCACTCCTTATATTCATAACCGATAATTTCACTAGTTTTTGCACTAACTTTTACATCTATTACTTCTAAATTCTGGTCACGAATTGCAATTTCATATATTATTTCTAAGTTATCATATTCAATTTCAGAGGATATTATTGATCCAGGAAAATGATTTAAAGCGATCATGTGTGCTTCACTTTTAGAACAGTTAATATTGTTTAAAGTTGTATTCAAAATATATATTCCTGAAAAAACAATTAGAACTATTAACAAAACAGCTATAATAACTACTTGTTTTTTATACCTTAACAATTTTTCCATCTCATTTCCTCCTTTACATCTATATCATAACTTAATTTTAATTGTTTTTGCTTAAAAACACATAATAATTAAATGAGAATTTTCTCATAAACATACATCTTTTCCCTTTAATATCTTAATTTTATCACTTAATCACTAATACTATCAAACTAAACGATTTCTTCATTAAAAACTTGTCATATTTTGCAATATCTACTATAATTATTTCCATGAAAAAAATAAGATACTTTTTACCGATGATTATTTGGATGATTTTTATTTTTATAATGTCGAATACTAACGGTAACGACTCTTCATCACAAAGCAATTTTTTTGCTAATATAATTTTACAATTTATAAATATCGATAAAGAAACATTAACATTTCTAATCCGTAAACTAGCTCATATGAGTGAATATGCTATCCTAGCATTATTTACATATTACGCACTAATTAAAATTGCTTTTAATAAAAGAATTATATTCCAAATAACATTTTTAATTTCTTTTTTATATGCTTGTAGCGATGAATTTCACCAATTGTTTATTAGTGGCAGAAGTGGTCAATTCACTGATATTATAATTGATAGTACTGGCTGTTTAATTATGCTACTGTTTCTTTATTTATGGCAAAAAAGAAAAAATGAATCTAATGATTATTAGGTTCATTTTCTTTTTCCCACTTTTCAACTTTATCTTTTAACTTTTCTAAAGCCTCTTTAATTACAGTCAAACTATCTTCATCATCCTTTTCTTTATCTTCAAAACGCTCATTTAATACTGCCTGCCAGGCTGCATTTGATGATAAAATATCACCAATTACATTAAACCAGGCTCCTAATGCCGCTTGTTCATTTACTGAAAACTCATTAGTAAAAAAAAAACCAAGAATAACAGCTATCCCTGTAAAACTCAACGAATCAATACTTGGAAGATACATGTCTTACCTCCTTATATTATTATACGCTTTTATAAAAATGCTATTAGGCACCCATAAAAAAAACAAAAAAAAACATGAGCCCTAAAGAAACTCTCAAGCTCATGTCTTCATATTATTTAATTAGATATTTTTAAATTCCAAATAGTAAATCTACATATGTTGGAATTGGCCAATAGTCAGCATCTACTAATGTTTCAACTGTATCTACAGTTTCACGTAATTCATTCATTGCTTTAAATACATTATCACGCCATGCAACTGCTTGTTCAAATATTTCTACATCCATATTTTGAGCATCAGCAATATCTTTATCTAAAACATCGATTTGTTGTTTCATTGTTTTAATTAATCCTGCTAATTTATTTGCATCATCAACTAAGAAACCAACATCAATACCCGCTTCTTTTCCAGAAATAACTTCTGAAGATACTTTACTCAAATAATCACAAACTGCAGGATAGATTTGTGTTTTAGCCATCTTTAACGCTGTTAATCCTTCTACTTGGATTGTTTTAACATAGTTTTCAAGTAAAATTTCATAACGAGAACCTAATTCAACACGGCTATAAACACCTAAGCGATCAAGCATTTCTAAATTCTTTTCTTCTTTTAAACATTTTAAAGCATCTACAGTATTTTTATTATTTAATAAACCACGTCTAGCTGCTTCTTCTTCCCATTCAGCTGAATATCCATCACCATTAAAGATAATTCTTTTATGTTCAGAAATAAATTCTTTAACAACTTCATCAAATGTTTTTCCAGCTTCTAATTCATCTGCCATTTTTTCCATTTCATCAGCTAAAATAGCATTTAAAATAGTATTTGGCCCGGCAATTGATTGACTAGAACCAACTGCTCTAAATTCAAATTTATTTCCAGTAAATGCAAATGGTGAAGTACGGTTACGATCAGTATTATCTTTAGAGAATGTTGGAACAACTGAAACCCCAGTTGCAAAACGTCCAGTATCAATTTTACTAATCTTTTTACCATCACAAATTTCTTCAATTAATGCATTTAAATCTTCTCCTAAAAACATTGAAATAATTGCTGGTGGCGCTTCATTAGCACCTAAACGATGATCATTACCAGCACTTGCAATACTCATTCTTAATAAATCAGCATATTCATCAACCGCTTTAATAGTACATGCAAGTGATGCAATAAATGGTTTATTTTCAACTGGATTACTACCTGGATCAAATAAATTAATACCAGTATTTGTCATAACAGACCAGTTATTATGTTTACCAGAACCATTTACACCAGCAAAAGGTTTTTCATGTAATAAACAACGTAAACCATGAGCCTTAGCAACATCCTGCATGATCTGCATTAACAAATGGTTGTTGTCACTAGTAATATTTACTTTTGTATATACACAAGCAACTTCGTGTTGAGCAGGAGCAACTTCATTGTGTTTAGTCTTTGATGGAATACCATATTTCCACAATTCACGATCCAAATCTTTCATGAAAGCAGAAACTTTACGTTTAAGACTTCCAAAATAGTGATCTTCTAATTCTTGACCTTTAGGTGCCATTGCACCAAATAAAGTTCTACCTGTTAATTTTAAGTCCATTCTTTCTTGATAATATTTATCTTCTACCAAGAAATATTCTTGTTCAGCACCAACAGAAGCTGACACTTTTGTTACTCCATCTACACCAATTAATGGTAATAAACGGCATGCCGCTTTAGATAAAGCATCACATGATCTAAGTAATGGTGTCTTTTTATCTAGTGCTTCACCTGTATATGAACAAAACAAAGTAGGAATATATAGTGTTCCATCTTTAACAAACGCAGGTGATGTACAATCCCATGCAGTATATCCACGAGCTTCAAATGTTGCTCTTAAGCCACCAGATGGGAATGATGAAGCATCAGGTTCACCTTTTCTTAAAGTTTTACCACTAAATTGTAAAACTGCTTTAGATCCTTCTGGTTCTAAAAATGCATCATGTTTTTCAGCTGTTAAACCTGTCATTGGCATAAACCAGTGTGAAAAATGAGTAGCTCCATGTTCCAATGCCCAAATCTTCATTGCGTTCGCAATTACTGTAGCACATTCTTTAGATAATTCTTCACCTTTATCTAAAGATTCATGAAAAGCTTTGTAAATAGATTTAGGAATACGTTCTTTCATTGTATCATCAGTGAAAGCTAAAATTCCGTAATCTTCTAATAACTTATTCATATCTTCCATTCTAAGTTCCCCCTTGTAGTTTACCAATACAACCATATATATATAATATATGCCTTGTATGCCGTTATTATACAGTTAGTTGTTTCTAGTGTCAACATTAAAATAATATTTTTTTATTATTCTGATAATATTTATTCATCAACAAAAAAAGTAATCATAGCGATTACTTTTTTATTATATTAACTTTTTGTTTCCTGCTTTCTAGCAGCTTGTGCTTCTTCCTTCAATCTTCTTTTACGTTTCTTTTCATATGAATGATGAGTTGCCGCATATTCTTTATTTTGAACATGAATACGTTTATTAACTCTAACAACTTCTTCAATAAATTTCATACGATCTCTAGGTGTAACAACAATTCTTTTTTTATTTCCTGTATAAATTTCTAAAGCACGAGGGCTAGTAATGATTTTAGTCATCTTTGGAACCGGATCACAAATTGTTTCACAAGTAAGAAGATTAATTTCTTTATCTTTGCCAAGACGACGATTAATAATTAAGTTTTTACGTTCTATTGTATATTTATAAGGACGAAATAAATTGAAATAAACTACTATCGCTATACCAAAAATAGCTACAATAATTGCACTCATTAAATTACCAAAGATAAATTCTACAACCACATATATTATATAAAATATTTCAAAATATAAAATTGCCGGATTTAACGCCCGTTTAAATTCTATTTTTTTCATAATAACCTCTCTTCTAAAAAATATTTACTATAATATTATATCGTACCTAAAACATTATAGCAATTATAAATTATCCCAAACCCATAACTTATAGCTGCTATATTATTAAATAAAAGAAAGACGGAAACTCCGTCTTTCCTTTCAAACATATTATTTTTATTCTGCAGCTTGTTTGTTTTGGAATCTTTCGTATGCAATTAAGAATGGTGCATAGATTACGATAGATACAACCAAAGCAATTGCTTGAGAAACTGCACCCATTACATTGGCACCTGTAGTTAAGAAACCATGTAAGATAGGTGGAGTTGTCCAAGGAGTATTGATAACTGCTTTTGGACAGAAGCCAATAACTGTTAAAATATAACCAACAACGATAGTTGCAATTGGAGCCAATACGAATGGAATACCTAAGATTGGGTTTAATACCATTGGGATACCAAATGTAACAGTTTCGTTAATGTTGAATAATGCTGGAACTGAAGAGATACCTGCGATTGTACGGTTATCTTCACGTTTACCGAATACTAAGATTGAGATAACTAAACCGATTGTAACCCCAGAACCACCGAATTCACCGAACATTTGTAACCAAGCCATTGCGAAAATTCCTAATTCATCGCTATAAGCATCGTTAGTTTTTGAGAAAGTTTCAATATTTTTAAGCATAATTGGAGTAAATAAAGCTTCTTTTACAGCTGATAACATGTTGTTACCATGGATACCAACTAACCAGAATAACATGATTAATAAATAAATAACGATAACACCTGGAACTGTAGCACCAATTGAACCTAAAGGACCTTGAATATAAGTAGAGATCAAGTCATTCAAGTATTGACCAGTTGCCATTTCAGCTAAGCGTCCAATAACTGCAATAATGATTAAAGTAATACATGCAGGAATTAATACTTCGAATGCACGAGCAACACCAGGTGGAACTGATTCAGGCATTTTTAATTTCAATTTATCAACTTTACGTAATGCACAGAAGATTTCAACTGAAACAACACCAATAATCATACCTGTAAATAGACCAGTTGCACCTAAGGTATTTCCACTTAGACCAGCGAACACTGTCATTGCACCTGAATCATTTAATACTACTTTTGCTGCTTTATCAGCACCTTCTACTAATGCATAGTTACCAAAACTATTTTGAGTTACTGCTAACCAGCAAGCAAGTCCTAATAAACCTGCGAAGTATCCAGTTTCACCATTTGATTCACCAATTTCTTGAGCGATACCAAAAGTGATACCAACTGTGATACATGAAATTGTAGCAAATTGAATTGCTGAGAATGCTGGGTTAATAAAATCAAGAGCCATGATTGGTTCCCAGAACATACCTAACCCAGAATCTGCGTTAACTAATACGTTGCACCATAATACCCCTATCGCACCGGCAATAGTTAAAGGCATGAAAGTTTGGAACGCATTTTTAATTGCAGATAAATACTTGTTTTGTCCACACCACGCACCAACACGTCCAAGGACATCTGCCATTTTGTCCATATATTTTTTCCTCCCTTAAAATATCTATTGACAATATAAGTATAAAATTTAATTGCCAAAAAGTCAATGCTTTTTGCAATTAAAAGTACCATACTTTTAAAAATAAAACCGGTATCGACTAAAAAAACATTGGTATATTGAGGGTTTTTAACCGTATATTTTTTTGAAAAAAAATTAAAAACGCTTACATAAATGTAGCGTTTTACGTAGCAACTGTAACAGTTTGTAACTCAAAATCATTATAATGGAACCTTGAAAATGAATACTCGAAAATTACGCCAGTACTTAAGTACGCTATCTGTTCAACTTCAAAATACGGATCCGTTTCCTTTAGTCCTAAATATTGTTGTTCTAAAGGTGATGATAAATGCCCACGAACTTTTTTATGAGCGCTTTGGATTTTTAGTTTTAAATCTTTTTCAATATATCGATAAATTGATGATTTTAAATGTTCCAGTTTTAAATTAGGAATTACTGATATTGGCATATAAATAATTTCCAAAGCATAGGGTCGATTGTCTAGCTTTCTAAATCTTATAATATGATAAACAAACGAACCTTCTTCAATTTGTAATTTTTTCGATATATGCTCATCGCTTGGAATAACTTCAAAAACAATTACCTCTGTTTCAATTTTTTTAATTCCTTCATAACGTTGTGTCAATCCTTTAGTAAAAAGATTAGCTTTATTAGGCGAATCAGAAGACGGATCATAATCCTTAACAAAAGTTCCAGCCCCTCGTCTTCTAATTATCAATCCCTCTTTAACCAAAATATCCAGAGCTTTTTTCATTGTTTCTTTATTACAATGATATGTCACACATAATACATATTCATATGGGAGTTTTTGTCCATAGGTGTATTTGCCACCTTTTATCTTGGATCTAATATCATCTGCAATTTCGATGTATTTTACCATGATACCCCTCCTAGCTGCTCTCTAATTTAAAAATACCATACTTTTAATAAATTTGCACGGACTTTTTAATTATTTAACATCTAGATAAATCAATCAATAAAAAAACATTAAGAACTTGCATTTTTTAAACAAAACAAAAAAGCCCATTAGGGCTTTTTATAGATAACTATTATTTAGAATCAATAACTTTAATTGCTGCTTTTAATACATTTTCACCATTCATCATTCCATAATCGCGCATTTCGATTACTTCTACAGGTGTAGTTGTTTTTGTTTTTAATCCTTTTAATTCATGACGAACTTGTGGGCCTAACATTATAACATCCCATTCATCCAATTGAGTAGCTGCATCTGTAATTGGTAAAGCAATGATTTTAGCATCAATACCATCAGCTTCAGCAGCTTTTTCCATTCTTTGTACTAGCATGCTTGTAGACATTCCAGCATTACATACCAATAAAATTTTGTACATAAAAAAATTACTCCTTTCACATCTAATTATTTAGTTTTCTATGTACTTATATTATAACACTTTCATATATTATTTCTATCAATTTTATTAAATATTTTTGACGCGTGTTACTAATATTTCTTATATTTATTTAATTATAATTTCCTTTACAATTGTATTATCAAATTCTTTAATAATAAATTTATCATCTTCATAAATACCATAACTATTCCTTCCCTCTTTAGGCAAAGAAATTGATGATGGATTTATAATATAAATCCCATTTTCGCACTTAGCTACTGGTCTATGAATATGACCATAAACAAAAATATCACCTTCATTTAAATTAGGTAAATTTTCTTCATTAAATAAATGACCATGACTTAAAAAGAAATGATGTCCATCAACATCAATTGTTGCATAATCTGCCATCATCGGGAAATCAAGAA
This sequence comes from Erysipelatoclostridium sp. An173, assembly GCF_002160495.1. Classification (GTDB taxonomy): domain Bacteria; phylum Bacillota_I; class Bacilli_A; order Erysipelotrichales; family Coprobacillaceae; genus Thomasclavelia; species Thomasclavelia merdavium. Next base: position 10,074 of record NZ_NFKR01000009.1, read on the forward strand.
CCATCTGATCAACTTCTGCGTCACAATTTCCTCTAACAGCAATAATTGTATTCTTTAAATCATTCAAAACAGGTATAACCTTCTTAGGTGCATATTCTTTCGGTAAATCATTACGAGGCCCGTGATATAATAAATCGCCTAATAAAATTAACTTATCAGGCTTTTCATTATAATAAGCTTCTAGTGCTTTATTTAAATAATAATATGATCCATGTATATCGGATATAAACATTAATTTCATTTTAATTCCCCTCCACCGGATAACGTACTATAGTTTTTAAATCTTCAGGTGCTACTTTTTTAGGATTATTTAAATATATTTCATGATGAAATCCACTTAATTTTAAATTAGCTACCGTAATATACTCCATTAACTTTTTAGTAGAATTTATTTCTGTGTTATAGGGACCAATATGTAACATCTGTAAACATTCCCCTTCTTCGAATTCCTTTAAATAAATATCCAAAGAAAAAAAACTCTCTGTTTTACTAAACAATTTTGCTTTAGCCTCCTCAAGCATCTCATTTGTTAATATATCAGGTTGAGGCATCAATAATGTATACTTAATCATTTTTTTACGTGTTACATCAAAATGACTGTTATCATACGTATCCCAAATTCCTTCAAGTTTAGCACCACTAAATCGAATATTTTCCATTAAATAATATTCTTTTAAAATTTTATTTAAGCTAAACATCAGTTCTGACTTAAGTTTAAATTCTGCAACGGTAGGATTTCCAACCCCATCAACAGCAATGTATTTCATTTTAGGCACCATTAATCGGCTTATTTTTTTAGTCGTAGCTCGATACAATTGTGAATATTTCTTTTTAATATCATATTTATCCATCGCATCATCCCCTATCTTTAAACTATTATATAACTTTTGCCTAAAATTACCACTTAAAAATCGTAAAGTTTCAATTCACAAAAATACTAGCTTCTATAAAAGAAGCTAGTATTCATATCATCCGGTTAGTTACTACCTCTACGTTATTAAAGCCTGCTATCCAAACTTATTTTCCATTTTAAGCACGTTTAATTGTTTTAATCACAATTGGCTCATTTGGGCAATCTTGAAAATTTCTTGACGCATTAGCAATTTTATCAACTACTTCCAATCCATCAGTAATTTTACCAAATGCTGCATATTCACCATCTAAATGTGGTGCTGCTTCGTGCATAATAAAAAATTGTGATGATGCCGAATCTGGTATCATTGTTCGTGCCATTGATAGTACTCCACGAGTATGTAACAAATCATTTTTCACGCCATTACTGCTAAACTCGCCTTTAATACTTGGTGCTTCATGATGGTTAAAACTTGCATCATATCCACCTCCTTGAATCATAAATCCAGGAATAACGCGGTGAAAAATTAATCCTGCATAAAAATCTTGATCAATTAAATCTAAAAAATTCTTTACAGTTATTGGTGCAACTTCAGGATATAATTCTCCTTTCATTACATCTCCATTTTCCATTTCAATTACAATATTTACAGTTTCCATTTTATTCTCCTTTATCAACAATTCTCGCTTCAATTAATTCACTTTGCATTTTCTTATCTTTTCTTTTCTTATTTAAAAATAATAAAACAAGAATAATAAGTGCCAATACTATTAATACCCAAATAATCGTATCAACCAATTTAAATTGATATGCTGTCGCTACGATCAAACACAAATTTATAACTTCAAACGTTCCTGATAACTTATGTTTTCCATTCACCAGAAAGTTTAACGCTAAAGCTGTACAAACAAACATGCTAATTACCAAAACAACTTCCACAGTCAACGCCTCCTTTTTTCATATCATATCATGCTTACACTTAATAAAACAACTTCTATTTAAAATATCTTAAACATATCCAATTATCACAAATATAATTTTTACTTATTAATTTTATCACAACTAATTAAATCATAATTTTTTTAATACTTATGTAATTTTTGATAAAAAGATAGAAATTTAAGAATAATATATTTGCTAATCTATCCTTCATTTATGAAATACATTTTTTACTGCAAAAAGGGGCACTTTGTTGCCCTTATCCATCATTTATTTTTACTTTTTAAATTATTTAATTATTTATGATACGGCTCATTTTTCATAATTTTAAATGCTCGATAAATTTGCTCTACCAAAACCAAACGCATTAATTGATGCGGAAAAGTCATTTTTGAAAAACTTAAGCGTAAATCAGCTCGATCTAATATTTCTTCACCATGGCCTAAAGAACCACCAATAACAAAATCAATCGTACTTTTTCCTGAAATCATTGCACTTTCCATATTGTTAGCTAACTCAACTGAATCTAACTGTTTTCCATCAACATCCAATAAAATAACATAATCATCTTGTTTGATTTTATCTAACATCCTTCGTCCTTCTTTAGCCTTTATAATTGCCTCCTCAGACAAAGAACAGTTATTAGGAATACTTTCATCGCTAACTTCATATACTTCAACTTTACAATATGCTTGCAATCTTTTTAAATATTCTTTTATTCCTGCTACTAAATACTTTTCTTTTAATTTTCCAACACAAATAATTTTAATCTTCACGTTTGCCTCCACTAACTACATCAACTTGACTAGCTACTTTAATATTTTCAAAATCAACACCATTTTCGATAAAAATCTGATGATAGGTAGCCAAAGCTTTTTCTTTTGTATTGGCTTCTTCACTTAAATGTGCTAAAACAATTTCCTTAGTTTTATCCCCAATCATCTCAACCATCAATCGAGCACTGTATTCATTGTTTAAATGCCCAGTGTCACTTTGTATTCTTTGTTTTAAAAAAAATGGTCGTTTAGTTGCCATTAACATCTCAATATCATGATTACTTTCAATAATATAATAATTTAGATTGTAAAGATACTGACGATTTTTTTGCGATACATAACCAGTATCAGTCATATATAAAATATTTTCTTTACTCCCTTCAATTACAAAAGCCAATGGGCTTGTTGCATCATGAGAAATACTTAAGGGCAATATTTTATATCCACTTAACTGTATTTCTTGATATGGCTTTAAAATATGGCTATCGTCAACATCTTTTATACACCCTTTTCCACAAAAACAGATTTTAGTGTCAAAAATACCAATATTTTTATTATGGTCATAATGATCATGAGTTAATAAAACAACATTAATATTGCTTTCATCAAAACCCAGACTTTTTAATTTGAATAACAATTGTTTCCTAGTGATACCACAATCTATCAAAATGCCAACCCCATGGTCAAAAATAAAAGTACTATTTCCCTTTGAACCGCTTGCTAATACATGAAATTCCATTTTTCCTCCTCTTTATTTACAATATTATACAAATAAACATAAATAAAAACAATTATTTTAATCTCATCAAAATGCAAATTTAATTTTAACGTAAATTATTTCTATAAATAAAAAAAGTATCATCATTACTATCATTTGTGATAAAATATTAAATAAAGGGGGATTTATTATGCCTAGAATAATTACAATTGCCAGAGAATACGGTTCTGGGGGTCGCTTAATTGCACAAAAAGTAGCCGAAAAAGTTGGTTTATTCTACTACGATAATGAAGTAATTGATTTAGCGGCAAAAGAAATGGGAATGGATGTTGATGCAATTCGTAAAGTTTCTGAACAAAAATCTTCAAGCTTTATGTATACAATGTCGTCAGCAGCGTTCAGCTTACCTTTAAATGACCAAGTTTTTGTTATGCAATCTAAAATCATACGCCATCTAGCTAATCATGATTCATGTATCATTGTTAACGGATGTGCCGACTATATTTTAGAAGATTATGATGATGTTTTAACCATCTTTATTCACGCCCCATTAGAGTCAAGAATCCATCGTGTTAAAGAAGTATATAAAGAACAACATGATGATTATAAAAAATATGTCATGAAGCGCGATAAAGGACGTAGTAATTATTATAACTACTATACCACTAAAAAATGGGGTCATTTAAAAAACTTTGATTTAACAATCAATAGTGATTTAGGTATCGAACGAGTTGCCCAAATTATCGCTGATATTTATCTTCAAGATAAAAAATAAACAACAAATATGCTTTTCTATGCTTATTTAAAACCAATTTAAATAAGCTGAAAATACTCTTGCTGCTGTTTCTCCTGCTTTCCCATTGCAGATCTAATGATTGCCTTTGCCCGAGAAGCAGCAGCTAGGGATTAATAGCTATAATTTTATTTACATAATATTTCAAGTCTTATTTTTAAATAAGATTTTTTATTTTACACAAAAAAAGAGGCCGAAGCCTCAATCGATTATTTTAAACCGTATTTCTTATTGAATTTTTCTACTCGTCCATCAGCACTAGCAAATCTTTGTTTACCAGTATAGAAAGGATGACAATTAGAGCAAGTATCAACACGTACTTCGTCTAATACTGATCCTGATTCAAATTCGTTTCCACAAGAAGTACAAACGACTTTTACTTTTTTGTAATTTGGATGAATTCCTTTTTTCATTTTCTCAATCTCCTTCCGCCTTATAGTCCTTTGACTACAAAGTAAGTTGCCATAGTATAATAACATTAAAATATTAAGATTTCAAGACATTTTTTCTAATTTATCAATTAATCTTCAACTTGTCGTCTTGTAATGACCGCACCAAGCGAAATTAATTTATGATCAATATTTTCATAGCCACGATCAATGTGATAAACATTACCAATTTCTGTAACACCATCTGCCAATAATGCAGCAACAATCAATGCCGCCCCACATCTTAAATCAGTTGCATAAACTCGATTACCATGCAATTTAGTTGGCCCATTGACATAACACATCGCTTCTTCTTGATCAATTTTCGCTCCCATTGAATTTAACTGATAACAATGTCCAAATCTTTCTGGATAAATAGTTTCTACCACCTGAGAAACTCCTTGACATTGCGTCAACAATGCTGTTAATGGCTGTTGTAAATCAGTTGCAAAACCTGGATACACTTGAGTACGAATATCCACTGGTTTTAAGTTTTCTATACCACCATGAACAATTATACTATCACCAATTATATCCATTTTTACGCCGACTTCTTTCAGTTTTGAAGTAACCGCCTCTAAATGTTGTGGGATAACATTTTGAACAATCACTTTTTCTCCAGCCGCAGCTGCTATAATTAAAAATGTTCCAGCTTCGATACGATCAGGAATAATTTCATGATAGCATCCGTCAAGTTTTTCTACCCCTTCAATAGTAATCGTATCAGTACCAGCACCACGAATTTTAGCTCCCATTTTAGTAAGCAAGTTGACTACATCGATAATTTCTGGTTCTTTAGCTGCATTTTCAATTGTTGTTTTTCCTTCAGCTTTAACCGCTGCTAATAAAATATTAATAGTTGCTCCTACTGAAGCAAAGTCTAAATAGATTTTATTTCCTACTAAACGTTCTGCCTCAATTGTATAAGTTCCATTTTCACAATAATTAACAGTCGCCCCTAAAGCTTCAAATCCTTTGATATGTAAATCAATTGGACGAGGCCCTAAAAAACACCCACCAGGCATTTTCATAGTAACTTTTTTACATTTCCCAAGTAATGCCCCCATTAAATAATAAGAAGCTCTAAGTTTATCAACAGCTTCGCTTACTAATGGTTTATTTATTAAATTTGATGGATCAACAACAAGCTCTCCATCACCCTTTATAACTTCACAATTCAATTCTTTCAATAATACTCCTAATGCATCTACATCAGAAATATTGGGTACACCATATATAGTCACAGGACTATCCGCTAAGACAATCGCAGGAATTAAAGCTACGGTAGCATTTTTCGCACCACTTATAACCACTGTTCCATTTAATTTATGTCCGCCTTCAATAGCAATTACCTCACTCATTTTAGTCCTCCTTTATTTTTTTCTACGTTACTACTATATATTAAATTATAGGCAAAAACAACCTAAATTTAAAATTTAATTTCACAAATGATTTTAGTCAAATCTAACTTATCACCAAAATAAAACAAATGAGTTTATACTATTTTAAAACCAAACTTTATAACCGTCAATATAAGTTTAAAACTATCCTAAATGAATTATAATATGATATTATATAATTAGAAAAAACTTCCCACCCCATCATTGTTTTATTTAAAAAATAGCCATCAAAGACGTAAAAAGGAGGTTTTCATTATGCCAGCAATTGACTGGAACTATCTTTCTTTTCTTAGCGCCCTAGTTTTATTTATAATCTATTTTAAAAACCGTAATAATTATGAATGGTTTTTTACTTGTGATTATTTATTTTCTCTCACTTTAGTCATTGTAACATTAGTTAATAGATATTCTAAAACAACAAATTTCTATATAACAATTCTTAGTCTGCTTATATTAACAGCTGCTTTAATCATTCAAATTCGTGGTCGACATCTATATCGAAAATATAATAATTTAATTGACTATGAAAAAAGAAATGCACGAAGAAAAAAAGCCTTTAAGATAATAAGCATTATCATAATCATCATGTTTATAATAACCATTTTTGATAAAATTCAAAAAGCTCTCTTTTAAATCTTGGCTCGGCCAAGATTTTTATTTACAAAAAAAGAATCCCACAATTAAGTGAGATTCCCAAATTTAAATATCTTCTATTATGCTTTACCAATGCATCCAAAGATTTCCATTTTTTCTTTAACACATTGTTGAATAGCTGCAGCACCTGGTGCTAATAATTTACGAGGGTCAAATCCTTTACCTTCTAAATCTTTTCCAGCTTCAATGTATTTTCTTGTTGCTTCTTGGAAATATAATTGACATTCAGTATTTACATTGATTTTAGAAACACCTAAGTTGATTGCTTTTTTAATCATATCTTCAGGAATTCCAGTTCCACCATGTAATACTAATGGCAATTTTCCAGTTTCTTGTTGGATAGCATCTAATGCATTAAAGTCTAAACCTTCCCAATTTTCTGGATATTTACCATGAATATTTCCAATACCAGCTGCTAAGAAATCTACTCCTAAATCAGCGATCATTTTACATTCTTTTGGATCGGCTACTTCACCTTTTCCGACAACACCGTCTTCTTCACCACCGATAGATCCTACTTCTGCTTCTACAGAAACACCTTTTGCATGGCATAATTCAACGATTTCTTTAGTTTTTTCAATGTTTTCTTCAATTCCATAATGAGAACCATCAAACATGATTGAAGAGAAACCAGCATCTAAAGCAGCTTTAGCTCCTTCATAGCTACCATGGTCTAAGTGTAAAGCTACAGGTACAGTAATTCCTAATGAATCAACCATTGCTGATACCATAGCTGCTACTGTTTTATAACCAGTCATATATTTAGCAGCACCTTCAGATACTCCTAAAATTACTGGCGCTTTTAATTCTTCTGCAGTTAAAAGAATAGATTTTGTCCATTCAAGATTATTAATGTTAAATTGACCAACTGCATAATGTCCTTCTTTTGCTTTATTTAACATTTCTGTTGCTGAAACTAATCCCATAATAAATTCTCCTTTTCTTTTTTCTGTTATAATAATACTATTATTTCCTCTAAATTTCCATAAAAACAATGAGTTTTTTTTAGTTAAAAAAAGAAAATGACACTTAATCAAGTCATTACCGATAGAAAACAGCCATACAAAACAGATACCAGTGGGAAATATATCGTTTTATGGTAAATACATCGTGTCATTTTCTTTAGATACAGGAGAGATAGTACTAAAACATATATTTGGAGAACAATTAGAATAGCAATCACTCCTAACAGCCTTTTAAAGCTGGTCAAAATATTTTGACAGTTTTATTATATTATATTTTATTATTATGTCAATAATATTTTATCATTAACATTTACATAAAAAGGTGCGCTCCCACATAACACACCTTCTAATCTCTTAAAACCGTTTTATCTATAAAATTATCTTTAGAAAAATAACACAGCGTTATTCCTAAAGCCATTGATAAATTTAATGAGTCTATTTTATCTGTATGTGGTATAAAGATTGATTGGCCATAATTCAAATATTCATCAGGTAAGCCACTGCTTTCATTACCAAATACTAATGAATATTTTTTTTCAGGTATTCTAAAACGATGGATATTTTCAGCTCCCTTTAACATCAAAGGATAAATATTTCGATCAGGATATTTAGCTAAATATTCATCAAAACTATCATAATAAGCAAAATTAATATTAAATACTGCCCCCATCGAAGAACGAATTACTCGAGGAGAAAACACATCAACCCCTGGACGGATAATCGCTAAATCATTGTAACCAAAACCAAGCATAGTTCTAATAATTGTTCCCATATTACCCATATCACCAGGATTTACCAATACCACATGATTTCCATCATTTAATACACTTGGATATTTTTTTATAATTGCTATTGCAAAACAATTATCTTTTTTAGACAACTTATTAATTGTTTTATCACTCTCAACTACTTCAATATGATGCTTTTGACAAAGTTCACTAATCAAAGCTACTCCTTGGTTTAAATGTGAATTACTCTTTAGATATACTCTGATTACTTGTTCAGGTTTGCTTTTTAATAATTCAATCGTCTCAAAAACTCCTAATGTATATGTATAATCAAAATCTTTTTGATATGTTTTAATTTTCATCTGATAAACCTTTCAATAAATTAATTTGTTTCTTTAGATCAGCTTGCAATGAAATAAAATGATCTTTATCATAATCCACTCCTTGATCTATCAATTCAAATAAATCATTATATTTATCATACGCTAATTCTAATAAAGAGATTTGAATTTCTAAATCTATTTCATTATTTGCATCCTGCACAGTTCGATTTATATCTTTATATTTATCTTTAAAAACTTGATCCAAATCCACTTTTTCCTTTTTCTTTTTAAACAATCCCATTATTTAAAACCTCCTTTTAATCTTTAGTTTCTAGTAACTTACAATATGATATTACTGGTTTAGGATAATCTGGATGTTTACCAACAAACTTTTCCATCCAAATCATATCATGCCATTTATTAAATTTATAACCACATTTACTAAAATAAGCAACCTGACGATAGCCATTTTTTTTATGAAAAGAAATACTATCTTGATTATCACTACTAATACAAGCATTCATATTAATGATATTTTGCTTTTTAGTGATTTTTTCTAATTCTCGATAAAGAGCACTACCAATTCCTTGACCACAATAGTTAACATCAACATAAATCGAAGTTTCTACTGCCCAATCATATGCAGCCCTTTGTTTAAAAGCTGACGTATATGCATATCCTACAATTTGATTACCATCTTTAGCTACCAAATATGGATACTTAGCCACTGTCGTTTTTATTCTTTGTTCAAACTCCAAAAGAGTTGGCACTTTATATTCAAAAGAAATTGCCGTTTTTTCTACGTAGGGCCGATATATTTCTAATAAACGCGCAGCATCTGTTAATTTAACAGTTTCAATAACAATCATATTTATCTCCTTATCTTTTGACATTATAACACGGTCAATAATATTTAAGCAAAAATATTTAGTTTAATTACTAATCAAGTTAACAACTAAAATTTCACTATGCCTAGAAGTACGCATTGCATAGCCCCAGGTTCCCATCCCAGATGTTACAATAGCATTAAAATTTCCATCAGTTTCCATTCCATAATTTAAATCATTAACATTAATTAAATTATAAAAATATTCTAGTGGAAAAATTTGACCCGCATGGCTGTGACCTGATAATTCTAAATCAATCCCTTGTTCCTTACTAATATCGTATTCATGAGGCTGATGATCTAATAAAACTAACGGCTTATCTTTATCTAAATTACTCGTTAAATTTTCAAGAGCTACACGACTTTTCACTGAATAATCTTGCCTGCCAATTAAATATATATCATCAAGTTGTACAACCTGATCAAGTAAGACCTGAACACCAATTTTTTCTAGATTATCAACAACATTAAACTCTTTTAACGAACTACCACCTTGAAAACCAATTTCATGATTCCCCTCAACATAATAAACCGAAAAATCAGCTGCTAATTTAGAAAAAACTTCCAGTGAATAATCAAATTCTTCTTGTGTTGTTCCTTCATCATAAATATCCCCAAGCAAAACAATTGCATCAGGATTAATTTCATTAGCTTCATCATTGATCTTATCCAAATCATCCTTACCAATAGCCGTACCTAAATGAACATCAGAAACTACCATCAATCTTTTATCTTCAAAATTTTTATTTATTTCAACATCATAAGTAGTAACAACTATGTTTTTAGCATTATAAATACCATAACCACTTAAAATAATACTAATAACCAAAGCAATTATCCCACGACGATAAATCAATTTAAAATAACGATTTAATTTAGTTTTAAATAATATTAAATTAATAATATCAAAAACAATAAAACAAAAACACGTATTTACTAGAAAGCCAAATACATTCATACTAATCTGACATAAAAAAATCAATACTACAATAATTAAAAAAGTAATTAATTTAGCTTCCTTAACAGGTCGAAAAACTAAATGGGTATGATATGTCAAATAAATAGTCATTATGGCAACTAAAGCCATTTCCATTAATGTAAACCAACTCATAAGCCATCTCCTTCGATAAAACATTATACCACAGATTAGAATTATGTTATAATACTTTGCGAGGTGAAACAAATGCACAAATTAGCTTGTCCAAAATGCCATCAGGCACTAATCCAAGAAGGAAACTCATATAAATGTATCAATAATCATTGTTACGATATCGCAAAATCTAAATATATCAATCTATTATTAAACCCTGATAAAGCTTCTAATAATCCCGGCGACAGTAAAGAAAGCTTACAAGCTAGAAAAGCTTATTTAACTAAAGGATATTATGATATTATATTAAATAATGTTATTAGTCTTATTAACAAATATCAAAACAATCAACAATTAGAAATATTAGATTTAGGTTGTGGTGAAGGTTATTATACTAATGGTTTAAAGAACGCTTTTAAAAATGATAATATTTATGGTTTAGATATTTCTAAAGAAGCTATTAATATGGCTACAAAATATACTAAAGATATCTATTGGATTGTCGGTAATAGCAAAAATATCCCAATCTTAGATCACTCACTTGATTTTATTACCGCTCTATTTACTGTAGTTAATCAAAAGGAACTAGAAAGAACTTTAAAACCTGGTGGTTATATTATTCATGTAACTGCTAACCCTAATCATTTAATTGAAATCAAGGAACTGATTTATGATGAAATCAAAGTCAAAAGTGATAAATATATTCGTTTAGATTTTAAAAACGTTGAATCTTTTGATTTAGTTAAAACTATTGAAATCCCAAATCGTGAAGATGCTTTAAATCTATTGAAAATGACACCACATTATTACCATATCAAAAAAGAACGCCGTAGCGTTCTAGATACTCTTGATAAATTAAATGTCACAATTGATGTTAAAGTAACAGTTTATCAAGTATAACTGTAAAACTTTGTTTTACTAATAATAAATATATTAATATTTGTATTAACAAAACGATTGGAATACCCCATTTAAAAAGGGGTGTTTTAGTTTTATGTCTAAAAACATACATTGCAATAAGCGCTCCTACTCCACCACCAGCTATCGTTACAGCAAAAAGTGTTTTTTCAGATATTCGCCAATAATGATGTTTTGCTTTATATTTATCAGCTCCATATAAAATAAATGCAATAACATTAACAATAAGTAAATATATATAAATATGTCTATCCATCATAATACCTCATTTAGACAAAAAGATTGAGAAAATCTCAATCTTTTACTTTGAATAAAAAAACCTAACCATCTTAACAACATTCATTCGACTTTTTTCAAAAATAATCCGGGCTGGAATTCTTTTTAACTCACCACAATCTAAAAAGATAATCACCAGACCCTTTTTAGTTTCTTCATATCCAACAATAGTGACCCAATGCCACAAATCATCACGAACCGCTCGACGCCGATGAGTTAAAATCAATAATCCTAATGGATGACCATCATCAATACTGGCACAAACAATTTTGCTTGCATCAACCACTCGAGGACGACGAATGATTTGATAACTACAATCATTTAATAATTTACTAAGGCGACGGGCATAAAGATAAACATAAGGAAAACCTCGTTTACCAGGTTCCATTACCTTAAACATTTCATTCATATAATCAAGATACTCTCGCTTATCAAATTCCGTTTCCTTTTTAGTATAATATATGAAAATATCTGTAGCACTAACACTGGCACAACCTGCTTTTCTAGCCCATGAATCAATAAACCAGTCTTGATTCCCACCATGACCTATTAATTGTTTATTTTCATATACTTTAGGATAATCTAAAATCATCCCGTCCACCTCCTTTGTGCTTATTTAGCTTCTATTACCGCTTTTCTTACAGCTGGTACAACTCTTTTATCAAAAGCATCAGGAATTATATAATCTTCTTTTAACTGATCTTCAGGAATAATATTAGCAATCGCTTTAGCACAAGCTATTTTCATTTCTTCAGTAATATTATCAACTCGTCCATCCAAAGCCCCTCTAAAAATACCTGGGAAAACTAAAACGTTATTGATTTGATTTGGATAATCACTACGTCCTGTTGCTACTACCCGAGCCCCTGCTTCTAACGCTAATGATGGTTCAATTTCTGGTTGTGGGTTAGCCATGGCAAAAATTATCGCATCATTGTTCATTGTTTTAACCATTTCAGGTGTTAATACATTAGCTGCTGATACTCCAATAAATACATCACTACCTTTAATAGCATCTACTAAAGTACCATGCATTTTATCTAAATTAGTTACTTTAGCAATTTCTTCTTGAGCGTTATTCATCCAGCTTTCACCAGTACATACAATCCCTAAACGATCTACCATAGTAATGTTTTTAACGTCTAGTTGTAATAATAATTTACAAATACTAATTCCTGCACTTCCAGCACCATTAATAACCACTTTAACTTCACTCATGTTTTTCTTAACTAATTTTAAAGCATTAATCAATCCAGCACTAACTGCTATTGCTGTACCATGCTGGTCATCATGGAATACTGGAATATCTAATTCTGCTTTTAAACGTTCTTCAATTTCAAAACAACGTGGTGCACTAATATCTTCTAAATTAATACCCCCAAAACCAGGTGCAATATATTTTACTGCTTTAATAATTTCTTCTGTGTCTTGAGTATCTAAACAAATTGGATATGCATCAATATTGGCAAATTCTTTAAATAATACCGCTTTACCTTCCATAACTGGCATCGCTGCTTTAGGTCCAATATTTCCAAGTCCTAATACTGCACTTCCATCAGTTACAACTGCAATACTATTGCCTTTACCTGTTAATTCATAAGCCTTATCTTCATCTTCTTTAATAAGAGTGCAAGGTCTTGCTACTCCTGGTGTATAAGCTAAAGCCATATCATCCATACTACTAACTTTTACTTTTGAAACTACTTCTAACTTACCTTTATTACTACGATGTAATTCTACTGCTTTATCATAAATATCCATCTTTACTAACCTTCCTTTTTATAATTTGTATACAAAGTCATTATAATACAAATAGTTGACTATTTGTTGTAAAAATAAAATTATTTTATCAACAAAAAAACTAATCTTGTAAAATGGTTAATTAACCATCTTATAAGACTAGCTTATTTTAATATGTTATATCACTAACAGCCCCACAACCACTACAACGATAACCGACAACAACAACTTCATCATAAGCTTCACTATCTTGAACCCATATTGGTCGAATATTAATTGTATATCCAGCATTTTGACTACAATTTTCACTATGACCATTTTCATATCCGCATTCATTACATATCGCCACTTCGACTTCTTCATAATGTCCAGTTGCTTCAACGTGACGTACTTCAGTTATTTCTTGCCAGCTATGATGGTGAGTATTGGAATTATTATTAGATTGCTGATCATTAGAATTAGATGGTCGTTGATTAGTAGAACGCTCATTTTCAGTTTCATCATCTTCTAAAGATTCTGGGCTTGTTGCATTTTCGATTGTTTCTTCACTAACATCTGTTACTGTTCCATCACTTTTACTCACTAACTGATTATTATCACTATAAACAAAATTACCAGCATCAGCTAAAGTAATAGCTTCTTCTAAAGTGATGACATTTATTTTTTTATTAACAACAATTTCTTCAACTTCATCTTCATTAGCAGTGCTGCTTTCTTTTAAATATTCTGCCAGTTTTTTAGTTTTAGCTCCTATAGTATATTTTATTTGATAACTACCCGGAGTTGCTAAATCAACCTTCGAACCATCAACATTTATATACTTAATAATTTCACTATTACATTGAATATTATAAAAATAATTAATACCTGTAGCATTTTGAACAATATAACGATCGCTAATCCCAGTAACCAGTCCTTTTAAATCACTTTCATCATGTGTTTTTTTAATATTATTATAAATTTTATCTTCCTGTTTTTGATATACTGGTTTATCAGTCTTAAAAGTATATAAACAACCACCAATTACCGCAATTGTAATGAAACCTAAAAATACCGATGTGACTATTTGTTGTTTTTTAGTTGACCACAAAAATTTTTTTAATTTCTTTTTTATTGCCATAACGATTACCCCTTAATTTAATCTTAGCCCATCAGTTAAAAACAGTCAATTTATTTTATATCAATAATCATAATTTTTATTAGTTTTTATAGTGATTTTAAAGATTTATGATATAACTAATAACATTATTTATATCACTAAAACATCACATATGATTATATAAACCAAAAAATCTAGTACCAATGTACTAGATTTTTTATAGTATTTGATTTTAAGTTAGGAAAAAAGCCCTTGGGACGGGGCTTTTTAAATATCTGTATTCTATACGGGAAAACGAATACTATTATAGATATTTGGGACAAAAATATAATAACATATAATTAATAAAAATATTTTCAAATATTGAAAATCTATTTTCATTGTATGAAAATTTTATTAGACTGCAACTAAATAACCACCAAATTCAAAATAATCAATTTCTTCATCTTCCGATTTAAAAACAATCTTGACATATTCATCATCAATATATCGATATATTTTAGCAATCACCCCCGGTGCCATTTCTTTTTTAAAAAAAACACTCACTTCACTAAAATACTTATTATCAAATACTTCCATTGCAATAGCATCTAAGGCCCATTCAATATAACGACTATTATTCATATGCTGGTTAACATCCACATCACTATATAAAACCTGACGTTTCATTACATATGTAAGTTCTAAGTCTTTTTTTATTTCATGATAACTTTCGATAGTATATTGATACGGTTTTAATTCCGGCATCACAATACCCACTTTTTCCGGCTTAATAATTCTCCGATTTTTTAAATCAATCAATGTCCATAAAGAATACATAGCAGCAATTTCATCACCACATTCATCATTTACCCAGTAATTACGAATGAATTGAATTCTTTTCCGATCAGCTGCTCGAGTATGCAATACAATTTTCTCATCTACTTTAATCGGTCTTTTTAAAACCATCGTTTCTTTTGACAGAACAAAACCATAATGATCTCCTAATTCAGGATTCCAAATTCCAACTTTAATCGCATTTTGAGTCGCTAAATCTGATAATTTAGAAAATAAAGCTGAGATACGATAATTTCCCTTATAATCTGCTTCCTGACATTCGACCGTTAAGTTTAAGCTTGAAACAACATTTTGCATACGACCACCCTTTTCAATTAATACTATATATAATTGTATCTATATTTATTAGAAAAACAAGTTATTATTTACTAATATTACATTAATGTTTTTTTACCATATCTATCACCAATGAAGTGTTTTTTATAAAAAATAGTAATTATAGAGTTATTTTTTTAATCATTTTTCCATTTTTATGTGTTTTTTTGCTATTTTTAATAAATTTTATATAGGCTTATTACTAATTTTCTAGTATAATAATATTATTGAAAGAAGGAGTATAATTAATGGATAATATTTTTGCTGTTTTACCTATTTTGGTATTCTTGGCACTACTATGGTTTACTTATACTAATATCTCATACGCAGTTACTTTGTATCGGGCCAAGAAAAATGATCATACATTATCTTTGTGTCTAAGTGATACTGGTAAATACTTTTATATAGCGTTATTGATCTTATATTTGATTTTATTTGTAACTTGCGTTTCTTTAATGGTGTTAGCTATTCTTAATGATATCAATGATCTTTATGCACCATTAAATATTTTAACAATCGGAACAATTATTTTCTGTTATTTGTTTCAACAAATTATCTTTGTTGGACAACGTCAAATGATGATTGGACGCGTAAAACTTGATTACCGTCGTATCAAAAGAGTTACTTATCCTAAAGAAACAAAATTACGTTTTATTTATGGACAAAAATCATATGAAACAAATATACGCTTTGTTGATGATTTTAAATTAAAAAAAGCATTACAAAAAACACGTTAAGGGATACATTAAGTATCCCTTTTATAATTCTTTTGGCGTTCATGCCATTTTCTTTTTTTAATAACATCTTTTTGTTCACCAGCTAAATAACAGCGGTATAACTCCGAACGTTTCTTTACTTCCTGATTGATCTTTTTAAAACCAAATCTTTCAATTAAAGTTTTTTTACCAGAGAATAAATTCACGCCTAAACCTAATTGATCACCATCAATTTTTGCTCCTAACGCTGCTAACATCGTTGGATATAAATCAATAACTGAAAATTTTCTATTTTTACAATATTCACTTGAAATCGGACTATTAATAATACAATTATAAGGTGTTCTAATATAGTCATGATCTAAATGTTTAAAAAACTTTTCAGACATACTATTATGATCACCAGTAATTACAATCGTTGTATTTTCATACCAGCTTTGTTTTTTACACCAATTAATAAATTCATTAACCTGCTTAGATTGACAAGCAATTACATTAGCATATTGATTATCATATTTATGCTCACAACAATCACAAACATATCCATCTGGTGTATGAGTATCAATAGTTTCAATTACAAAATTAAATGGTTTATCACCAGCTGCTAATTTAGTTATATCTTCTTTAGCAAATTTGAATAGTTTTTGATCTTCATAACCCCAAAAAACAAAATAATCACTGCTAATTCGTTTCTCTTTAATCGCAGTATTATAATCAGATATAATATAATTACCATGCTGCTTATAAAAATTCGATGTACAGGCAAAGTTACTATCAGAACCCATTATTACTTCATTAACATACCCATTCTTTTCTAGTACTTCTCCAATAGTATAAACACCACTTAAAAAACTAGAATCGTTATCATATGATTTAGCAGTAATCGGCAATAATAATGGTATTCCGGATTCTTGTGCTACCATTGATGCAATAGTCCATTGAGTACCCTCTAATGTATAACTTCCACCTAGTTTATCTTGATGTGAGAAATTAATGTTATTGTTTGCTAAAACCTCTAATTCTGGCATATAAGATTCTTTTTGAGCACCGCCAGATTCTTTAGACATATATGATGTTTCTACTGATTCTAAATATAAATGAATTAAATTTCTTTTTTTATCAGGAAATGTAATATTTACATATCTAGGATCAACATAGTATTTCTCATATAAATCACTCTTTTTGACCATATCAAACACATAGCTAATAATTTGATAATTATAAATCGCATAAAATAAAGCTAAAACAACAGCAAAAATCCCAATCGTAATTAGATTTTCATGAAGATATAAATTTAATCCTTCAATCGGCAAACGAAAAAGTGTCCAGCCAATAGCAAAAGTTATTACAAGGCTGCCAGGAACAGTATGAATAAACCAATCTGCATAAATTCCATCATCAGTACCATCCATCGGGACTTTAGCATGAAAAATCATTTGATTTAATGTTTTAACCGAAAAAGTAAGATTTCCCCATCTTATCGAAGCAATAATCAATACCGCTAAAAATAGCAATATTGCTCCTACTGTCTCTTCAACAGTAACTAATTCTAATAATCTTTTTAACATTTATACCAGTCCTCTGCATTATTTCTACCCATTGTAACATAGCAATATGACGAAAACAAAATATATGTGTAAGATAACACACTTTAACATAATTCATACTATTCGCGAAATATTAACTGAATATAAACAAAAAGGCACTTTCGTGCCAATAAACGTCTATAATATTATCTAAATCATCATCAATAATTTCATCCTCATCCATATTATTGACCAATTACTTTCTTTAATTTTTTTTCAAAATCACGACGTGATAACATTACTACCGCTCCACAACCTAAACATTTTATTTTAATATCAGCACCCATTCTAATAATTTGCCATTGCATTGATTTTTTGCAAGGATGCGGCTTTTTCATTTCTACTATATCATTTAATTTATATTCCATTTTTTCCACCATTCCTTAAATAAAATGCTTCAATCGTATTTTTCATTAACATTGTAATCGTCATTGGTCCAATTCCACCAGGAACCGGTGTTATACCTTGAACAATATCTTTAACATCTTCAAAATCAACATCGCCACATAACCTATTATTTTCATCACGATTAATACCAACATCTAAGACAACAGCGCCATCTTTAACATATTCATGATTAAAATATTTAGCTTTGCCCACAGCTGCTATTAACACATCTGCTCGTTTACATACTTCTTTTAAGTTTTTAGTTTTACTATGAGCTATTGTTACCGTAGCGTTGTGATGTAAACAAAGTAAACTCACAGGTTTGCCTACAATATTACTTCGTCCAACAACAACAACTTCTTTACCGTCTAGATTATAATTAATTTCTTCTAACAAAACCATCATTCCTTTTGGCGTACAAGGAACTAAACTATGCTTTCCTAAAAATAATTTAGATATGTTGATTGGATGAAAACCATCAACATCTTTATCAGGATCAATAGCTTCAATAACTCGTTGTTCATCAATATGATCCGGTAATGGTAATTGGATTAAAATTCCATCAACACTATCATCACAATTTAATTTTTCAATTTCCAACAACAATTCATCTTCACTAAAAGAACTATCATGTTTATACATTAACGAATCAATTCCGATATATTTACAAGCGCGTTCTTTATTTCTTACATAAGTTTGACTAGCTTGATTATCCCCTATTAAAATAACTGCTAATTTAGGAACCCGTGAATATGTTTCCTTGATCTTGACTACTTCATCTTTTAATTTTTCTTTAATATTTGCTGAAATTTCTTTCCCATCAATAATCATATGAATAACCCCCTTTGATTATTACTCACCATTATACCAAAATAACTACTAGTTGCAAGTATCGAGATATTCTTTATATTCTTTTAAAATATGTTCCAATTGTTCAAAAGTATCAATTTTTGATAATTCATTTTTTACACGTGCTGAAGATTTAAGACCTTTAATATACCATGGAGCATGTCCTCTCATTTGAAACATCGCAATTTTTTCTGGTTCAATTTCCATTAAACGACGCCCATGAGCCAAACACTGGGCAATCTTTTCTTGATAAGTTGGTTCTGGTAAAACTTCACCAGTTTTCAACGATTCTACTATTTGTTTAATCAGCCAAGGGTTCCCTAAAGCAGCTCTTCCTACCATGATTGCATCAACATTAGTTTGTGCAAACATTCTTTTTGCATCTTCAACACTGCGAATATCACCATTTCCAATTACAGGAATATTCACCGCTTCTTTTACTTGTCTAATAATATCCCAATCTGCTTTACCTTCATACATTTGTGACCGAGTTCTACCATGAATCGCAATCGCACTAGCTCCAGCTTTTTCGATTAATTTTGCTACTTCAACCGCATTAATATGATCATGATCAAATCCACTTCTTATTTTAACAGTAACTGGTTTAGAGACATTTTCAACGATTCCTTTTACAATTTCATATATTTTATCTGGATATAATAACAGTTTACTTCCAGCATCTGCCTTTAATACTTTATTAACTGGGCAACCCATATTAATATCAATAATATCACAATTAGAATGTTCATCAATAAATTTAGCAGCTTGAACCATTGTTGCTACCTCACCACCAAATAATTGAATACTTACAGGATGTTCATTTTCATCAATTTGTAACATCTCAATTGTTTTAGTATTCCCATAACATAATGCTTTATCACTGACCATTTCAGAATAAACTAATCCTGCACCAAACTCTTTAATAATACGTCGAAAAGCCATATTTGTAATTCCAGCCATTGGTGCCATAACGACAGGATTTTCGATTTCTATATTTCCTATTTTAAACATTTCTCCACCTCAACGGTTATCTTAACAATATTTGAAAGAAAAATAAATATAAATGTATAAAATATTTATCTTTAACCATAATATCAATAGGTAACTTACTTTCCCCGCTATTTTCCTCCCCAAAAATAGATGTAAGTTATCTAGTTAGTTATATTCCTAAATATGTTGGTTTTCAACAATTAAAAAGAAAGGCTTCCCCCGCCTTTCTTTTTATTATTGTTTTTTACATACAAGACCACTATTTTCCTGTTGTTTTATTGTTTCATCTAATGAAACATAAACAATCTTTTTACTTTCATCAGTTGATGTAAGAACACCCGCTGCAAGTAGTTCATCAAAATCTGCTTTATCATAATCAATTTCTACATTCATTGTAATTATAGTCCCATTAACATCCCAAGATGCACTAGCTCCTTGCAATGAATTATAATCGACATTAATTGATTTCAATTGAGATAGCCAATAATCAATTGAATATTGATCACTTACATAATTAGTTACATCATAAACAACTTCTGCTTTCATAACATTTACTTTATCATTAGTTGCCTCAATAGTTGTCGTATTAGTAGTTATTTCATCAAGATTCCCTTGGCAGATAACTAAACTTTCGTCTTCGTCATCTGATTTACTATCATCTTTGTCATTATCTTCTTCTTGATTAGATACAACTTCTTTATTATTAGCTTTATCTTCATCATTATTATTGTTCATTAAAAAAAAGCCAATTCCACCAGCACAAATTACAACAACAATAGCTGCAATTATTAATTTCATTTTATTATTAGGCTTTTTATTAGGTTCAATTTCGACTTTAGCGCCACAATTAGCGCAAAACAAGTCATTTTCAGATACCTCAAAACCACACTTTTTACATTTCATCATCAATACTCCTTTTACAAAAAGAGAAAGACCGTGCTTTCTCTTTTATATTATTATATTTTTTATTGTTCTTTACATGTAAGTCCTGCATTTTCTTGTTCTTTAATTGTTTGTTCAAGTGAAATATATGTTATCTCATCTTCCCCACCACTTGTAGTAATTACACCAGCATCTGCTAATTGATCAAAATCTGCTTTAGTATAATCAATTTCAACGTTTAAAGTAATGATAGTATCATCAACATCCCATTTAGCAGTTACACCATCTAACGAGTCATAATCAACGTTAATAGATTTTAGCTGTGATTCCCAATATTCAATAGGAAATGTATCTGTTACATAACCAGTAACATCATATACAACTTCTGCTCTCATAATTTCTACTTGATCGTCACTAGATTCAATCGTTGTTGTATTAGTAGTCAATTCATCGATATTCCCTTTACAAACAGTAGTAGTTTTTTCACTGCCACCACATCCAGTAATCATAGTAGCAAATAAAAATACAAAAAATAACTTTTTCATTCTTTTCCCTCATTTCTTATGTGTTATATTATACTTTAATAATAACATTTTTTTACATTAAATAATATACTTTTACCATTATTTAACGATTTTTTAACGCAAATAATCACAGATTTATTTGATTTATAATACAAAAAAGAAGGCACTTGCCTTCTTTTAAATCTTATTTAACAGTTCTTTTAATTCATTTTCACTAAAATCATATTTTGCATTACAAAATTGACAACATAACTGCGCCCCATGATCTTCATCAATCATTGCTTGTAATTCATCTTTACCAACTGCAATTAATGCTGATGCCATTTTTTCTTTAGAACAATCACATTCAAAGAATAAATCCTGATGTTCTGTTATTTCAACATCACTAAACAATAATTTTAATATTTCTTCCGGTGTTTTTCCCTCATTAATTAATTTAGAAACAGGTGGACAGTTTTTCACCGCTTCTTCAATATATGCTATATCTTCTTCAGTTGCTTCTGGTAATAACTGAATAATAAAACCACCTGATGATAAAATTTCATTAGTATCATTAACTAAAACACCAACTGATACTACAGAAGGAGTTTGTTCACTTACAGCAAAATAATAACTAAAGTCATCACCAATTTCACCAGTTTGTAAAGGGACTGAGCCAGTAAAAGGTTCCTTTAATCCCATATCTCTAATAACTTGTAACGTTCCTTGATTTCCGACTGCTACTCCTACTGCAAGTTTTCCAGTATCATTATAAGTATAATGAACTTCTGGATTAGCAACAAATCCTTTAATTTTGCCATCACCTTTAGTAACACACATCATTGTTCCAATTGGTCCACCACCGTTGATAACAACTGTCATTTTTTCTTCATTTTTATTCATTTTGGCCATCATTAAAGTTGCTGACATCATCCTTCCCATAGCAGCAGAAGCTGTTGGCCAAAAATTATGATGTTTTCTAGCTTCTTCAAGCAAATTTGTTGTTTGACAAGCAAACACACGACAATTTTTGCTATTAACAATTCCTCTAACTAAATAATCTTTCATATTGTCTCCTTATAAAAATATCGCAACCGATGATAAAATC
This sequence comes from Erysipelatoclostridium sp. An173, assembly GCF_002160495.1. GTDB lineage: Bacteria > Bacillota_I > Bacilli_A > Erysipelotrichales > Coprobacillaceae > Thomasclavelia > Thomasclavelia merdavium. The sequence continues at coordinate 32,833 of NZ_NFKR01000009.1, forward strand.
ATCGGTATTAACATACATAAAATAATAAAATATATAAATATTTTTTTACGTCTGTTCATTAATTATTACCTCTTTTTAATATGAAAAAAAGCGACTAGCGCTTTTATTTCATATCATCTAATAAATCATCTACGTCATCAAATGAAGTTTGATTTGGTGAAGATGGTGTAACATTATCATCCACTTCAATATCATCACTACCATTATGACGATCTAACATTTTTCCTGTATTGAACAATGCTTCAATTTGTTCACCAGCTAAAGTTTCGTGTTCTAATAAAGCTTCAGCAATAATAGATAATTTATCTTTATTGGCTAAAATGATTTCTTTAGCTTTATCATAACATTCATCAATAATCTTACGAACTTGAACATCAATTTCATAAGCAATTTGTCCAGAATGTGAATTGTTATGTTGTGTATAATCACGACCTAAGAATACATTTCCTTGACCAGAATCATATTTAATAGGTCCTAATTCTGACATACCTAATTCAGTAACCATTAATCTAGCAATTCTTGTTGCTTGTTCAATATCGTTATGCGCACCAGAACTTACATCACCAAAGAAAATTTCTTCAGCTACACGTCCACCCATAAAACCAGCAATATTAGCTTCTAATTGTGTTTTAGTTTGGAAATAAGTTTCTTCTTTAGGTGTCATCAAGTTATATCCACCCGCTTGACCACGAGGAATAATAGTTACTTTTTGTACTTTATTAGCATCTTCTAATGTTAAACCAATTACCGCATGACCTGCTTCATGGTAAGCTACCAAACGACGTTCTTTTTCTGTATACTTACGTGATTTTTTAGCTGGTCCACCCATAACACGGTCAACCGCCTCATCAATATCCGCCATTGAAATGACTTTATGATTTTCACGTACTGCTAATAAAGCTGCTTCATTTAAAACATTTTCTAATTCAGCTCCAGAGAACCCTGGTGTTCTTTGAGCAATATTTTTAAAATCAACATCAGGTGCAAATTTTTTGTTACGAGCATGAACTTTTAAAATTTCAGCACGAGCATTTTTATCAGGATTTGCAACTTGAATTTGACGGTCAAAACGACCTGGACGTAACAGAGCTGGATCTAAAACATCAGCACGGTTAGTTGCCGCTAAAATGATAATTCCTTCATTTCCGCTAAATCCGTCCATTTCAACTAATAACTGGTTAAGGGTTTGTTCTCTTTCGTCATGTCCTCCACCCATTCCAGTTCCTCTTTGACGTCCAACGGCATCAATTTCATCGATAAAGATAATACATGGTGCCGTTTGTTTAGCTTTTTTAAACATGTCACGAACACGTCCAGCCCCAACACCGACAAACATTTCTACGAATTCAGAACCAGAAATTGAATAGAATGGTACACTAGCTTCACCAGATACAGCTCTTGCTAATAATGTTTTACCTGTTCCTGGTGGCCCTACTAATAAAACACCCTTAGGAATTCTTGCTCCCATTTGAGCAAATTTTTTCGGATTTTTCAAGAATTCAACCAATTCTTGTAATTCTTCTTTTTCCTCATCAGCTCCAGCTACATCACTGAAACGAGTTTTAGAATTTTTTTCTAACTTAGCACGAGAATTTCCAAAGTCAAATGCTTTAGCATTTCCACCACCTTGTCCCATCATCTTGAAGATTAAATACATACCTCCAAGTAATAAAACATAAGGTAAGATACTTAAAATTACTCGTAAAAACATTCCTTGATCATTAGCATCAACAACTGTAGTTTCAATATCCTTTTCACTCAATAATGAAGTTAATGATTGGATTTCAGTTTCAGTATTTGGAATCGTTGTTGTAAATTCAACAGTTTCTTTTTTACCATCTTTTTTAGTTTCATAAGAACCAGAAACATCTACAACTAAAGATGATGGTACAATTTCGACTTCTTTAACGTCCTCATTTTGAATAACTTCCACGAATTCATTATATTTAATTTCTTGATTGTTACCTTGATTCATAAAAGTAACAAAACCGCCAATCAAACATAACACTACAATCCACGGAAGAATCGATTTTATTAATCCATTCTTTTTACTCATATACTCTCCTTACTTATAGCATTCCTCTTTTAATATTCCAACATATGGTAATTGACGATATTTTTCATTAAAATCTAAACCATATCCAACTACAAATGCGTTAGGGATCTTAAACCCTGCATAATCAGCCTTCATGTTAAAAACACGTCCCTCTTCTTTATCTAACATGGTAACAATCTTAACACTATTGGCCTCACGCTTCAAGAGCATTTCTTTAACGTTGAATAATGTTTTACCTGTATCTAAAATATCTTCTACAATCAAGATATTTTTACCTCTAACATCTTCTTTTAAATCTTGTTTAACTACCAATGTTTTTGACTCAACACCATCATAGCTGCTAACAGACATATAGTCAAAACGAACATCACAATCTAAATATTTTGATAGTTCAGCTAAAAAAGGAATTGACCCCTTTAATAATCCTACCAGGATAACTTCTTTACCTTGGTAATCTTCATTAATTTGTTTTGCCAGTTCCTGGCATTTAGCACTAATTTCTTCGCCACTTATTAATATTTCTTTTATATCCTTATGCATCTTTTCCACTCCTAGTCATGTTCATAATTTTACCACATATAAATTAGGTTTTAAATATAAATACCTAATATTTTTTGCAAGATGAGGAACCAAAATAATCTCACCTTGGTTATTTTCTACAACTGGCCAAATTTTTCTTTGCTGTTTAGGTATTTTGTTATCAATAAATAACCGAGCTACTTTTTTGGTTCCTCCTGCAGTAACAATAACATCACCAGGAAGTACTGTTCTAATTACAATCGGAAATTCATGATCATCTACATAAATACCTTCATTTAAATGACCTTCTCCACTTAAATAAAAATACTGTTGATAATCAAATTGCAAATGATCATATTGAAAACGATAACCTTGTTCGCTATCTATGTTGGCAACACGTATATTATTATACTCTTTTATGAACCTAATATTAACGGGTAATGACATATCAATATTTGGCTTAGAACTTTTAATCTGTTTAATTATTTCCTTAATTAAGGTTTCACTAATTAATGGCGGATATACTTTTTCTTTTACAACTTCATAAATAAATTTTTCTAATAACTCATCAGGAATAGTTGTATAATCAATTTTTTCTTGTTGATGATAAACCATTAGATATTTTTGAATATCTTGATATTGGTTTAAATAATCCTGATTATGCTTATCGGCCCATTTTAATAGTTTATCCACCTTTTTATCATCATAATCTTTTAAAACAACATTTCTAACATAATCACGGGTAAATTCTGTTTCAAAATTAGTATAATCATCACGGTATGCAACATTATGTTCATGACAATAATTACGTAAAAATTCCTTTTTTACATTTAAACATGGTCTAATAACCTTTAAATTAAAGACATTACTAATTTCTTTGATTCCTAAATAACCACGAGTATTATTACGGCGTACTTGCATCACGATTGTTTCAATTACATCATCAAGATGATGCGCTAAAATAACTTCATTAGTTTGATACTTACTAGCTATTTCATAGTAAAAACGATATCTTAAAATCCTGGCTTGTTCTTGAAAATTTTCTTTTCCATAATTAGCTGGATCTATTTCTTTAACAAATAAAGGAATCTGATTCTTTTTACAATATTCACAAACATTTTTTTGATCTAAATCACTATCATGACGTAAATGATAATTAACATGACAGACTACTAAACGATACTTAGCAACTCGTAACATATCCAGTAACGCCATTGAATCACAACCACCAGATACCCCAACTATATATTTTTTTTCTTTAGATAATAAGCGCTTAAAACTATTCATTATTATACCTATTAAAACCATTATTAGAACATAAATAAAAACTACATTTTCCTTTTAAAAGCATAACAATTCCAAACCTTATAATTCAACTACTGGTGTTTCTTTTATTAGTCACCATATAATTTTATTCCTAAAAACAATTAAATATATGTAGTTAAATCAACTTTAGCTCGTCAGTACTTTTGAAATTCATTTATCCTTTAACAGTTCCATTTCCCTTTCAACTATTATTATACGAAATTGCATCATTTCCAATCTACCATGAAAACAAGCCAACAGCAACTGAAAAAAATAAAAAACAACACATTAATATTAAAATTTTATATCACATAACATCAATTGAGTCTATTGCTAAAGATACTTCGTTTAATATTGTTTTGATAAGTACAATTTCATTTGGCGCCAAAGATAAACTATCCATTACCGCTATACCTACAATCCCATAAATTCTATTGTCTCTTCGAATCGCTAAATACAGTGCTTTTGCTTCAGGTAAAGTACTTGTTAATGGACCAGCATTTTTATTATTAATCAAGACCCATTGAGCAACAGCTTTTTCTTTTGGCGATAAAAGAATATCTTCAATATTAGGAATTCGCTGCGGGTTATAAATATATGGAGTTATCAGTTTATCCTGTTTTACAGCGTAAAAAACAATAACTGTTTTTAATAATTTATGTAATTGATAACAAGTTTCTTCCATGATTTCTTTATAAGAATTAGTTAACTGCAACCTTTGACTTGTCTGTAAAAGAACGTCCATACTATAAGCACGTAATGAAGCTAATCTTTTTTCTCTTTTTAATTTAATCTGCAATACATTAATCATAAACGATACAAATACTAATACAAGCAGCATAAGAAAACTTTCTTTTGACGCTACTAGAAGTGACCCTTTAGGTTCAATAAAAAAGAAATTAATTATACATACGCTAATAACCGAACTAATAATGCTATAAATCGCATATGTTGTAAACCATCCTATAATACAAGATGATAAAACATAAAACAAAACAATACTAGTAATATCAAATTGCAAAAACATCGCTATAAATGAAATAGCAGTTGTAGATAACATACAAATAAAAGAAACAGCGATATCCTTAAATGAAAATTTAAATATTTTATCTAGATTTAATGGTTGTTTTTGAGCACTTGAATTGCTATCTGGAATAATATAGATCTCAAGATTAGGCGAAAGTTTTGTCAACGCATCTACTATCGTTGTCTTATTAAAAAAAGATGGTTTTCGATAGGAACGACCTAATACAAGTTTCGATATTCCGCCTGTTTTAGCATATTGACTTATTTGGTATGCAACGTCATCTCCATAAGTTGAAACGATATTAGCTCTAAGATGGCGAGCTAACGTTAAATTTGATTGCAGCTGGTTATAAGCTTTTTTTGACATATTTTTACTTGTGGTAGTCTCTACATATAGAGCTGTAAACTCTCCATGAAAAGCCTGTGCCATTTTAGAAGCCGTTCGTATTACTTTTTGATTAGTTGGAGACGTTCCTAGACAAACTAAAATGTGTTCTTTTAAAAACGGCTTATTATCATTTGTTGCATATAAATTAATCCTGTCCGCACATCTTCTCAAAGCGATTTCTCTTAAAGAAATTAAATTATCTTTGATAAAAAAATTATTAAGAGCCCTTTTAGCTTGATTAGGCTGATATATTTTTCCTTCTTTTAATCGTTCAATTAAATCATCTACTTCAATATCGATTAGTTTTACATCATAAGCCTCATCAAATATGTGGTCAGGAATTCTCTCATTGACTTTTATACGAGTAATACTAGCAACAATATCATGAAGACTTTCAAGATGCTGGACATTTAAAGTCGTATACACATCAATACCTGCCCTTAATAGTTCTTCAATATCACTATATCTTTTTTTATGTCTTGACTCTGGAGCATTAGTATGTGCGAGTTCATCTACCAATATTAGTTGTGGATGTCTTTTTAATGCCGCATCCAAATCAAACTCAATAAATTTATGACCTTTATAAACAATTTCTTTATTTTCAATTTTTTCTAATCCATAAATCAAATCTGTCGTTTCTTTTCGATTATGTGGTTCAATGTATCCAATTACCACATCTATGCCTTCAACCGATTTTTGTTGAGCGCTATTTAACATAGCATAGGTTTTCCCAACGCCAGCACAATAACCAAAAAAAATTGTTAAACGACCTGTTTTATTCATCATAACCACACATTCCTTTCCGCCTGCGGCTGCAAGGCACACATCGTCATGAATAATTCCTTGCTTGTGCAGATCTTTTATTCTATATTCTTACTGAAGGAGTCTTACACTACAAAGCACGGCGAGGTGAGTTGTAGATTTCTGCAGCTCGTTCAGTTTAAAACAGTATCATACTGAACTTTTCAAGCACACATGAGTATCGACATCCTAGTCTGTAGATTAATCATTGACTTGAGTTAATCTTTTAGTGCTGTTCAGCCAGTCACTGAGCTCCTTCTCTATAATCTGAAAGGAGCTTTTATTTATGGAAATTGTTTACCCTAGAGCCTGTGGCGTTGATGTGCACAAATCCTTCATTGTTGCAGTTATCTGCATCTCTGAATCCATCAAGCCCAGATACATTAAAAAAAGATTCTCAACCTTCAATAACCAGTTGATTCAATTTAGAGACTGGCTTATCGAAAACAACTGTCACAATGTATGCATGGAATCCACTGGCAAGTACTATATTCCTGTATACAATGCATTGGAAGGTCACATCCCCAATGTCGTTGTTGCCAATCCTAAATGGGTCAAGGCTATCAAAGGTGAGAAGGATGACAATAAGGATGCCAAATGGATTGCCGATCTCTTTAAGTTCGGCATCGTCAGATCCAGCTATATCCCTGAAAAGGATATTCGTATCCTCAGGGAATTTACCCGCTATCAGTATAAGCTTGTCAATATCCGTTCTTCTGAGAAGAATCGTTTCCAGAACGCTTTAACTGTTGGAAACTGCAAACTTGATCTTGTTTTTACTGATGTCTTTGGTAAATCTGCTTCCTCTATTGTCGATACCATTTTATCAGATGAACCCTATACAAGTGAAGATATTCTTTCCAAAGTTCATGGAAGGTGCAAAGCTTCTTCAGACGATATTCTTTCAGCCGTTGAAGGAACCAATCTGAATCAGTATCAAAAAGCGAGAATCAAAATTGTTCAGAAGCATATGGAATATGTTGATTCACTTCTTGACGAAGTTCAGCACCACATTGACATGATGGTCGAATCCTATGAGAACTATATTCAGCTTTTAATGACAATTCCAGGTGTCAACAGAAAATCTGCTATTATCATCATTTCTGAACTTGGCATTGATGTATCTCAATGGTCTAGTGCTCGCAAGCTGGCTGCATGGGCTGGACTGGCTCCAGGACATAATGAATCAGCCGGAAAAAAGAAATCTGTCAAGATTTCAAAAGCCGGCATCTACCTCAAGCCATGTCTTGTACAGGTTGCACATGCCGCTGTCAAAGATAAAACCTGTAGCTACTATGCAGAAAAGTTTGTCAGAATTTCCAAACGACGTGGCAAGAAACGTGCTATCATAGCGATTGCTAGAAAGATCCTTGTGGCCATCTACCATATACTCAAGACAGATGAAGTCTTCAATCCATCAGATATGGCAGATGTTGAAACAACGAAAGAACAACGCATCGCTTATATCACAAACAATTTCAGAAATGCCTTCAATCAGCTCAGCCGAACTGGTTTGAGCGAAGAAGAAATCTTAAGCATTATCATCAAGAAATCTAACAACTCACCTCAAACAGAATAGCCTTTCATTTGGGGAAAGGGGCATTATGCACTTTTTTGGTAAAATCCATATTTCCATTTCTATTTTTTATTCAGATTAATTTCCTCCTCATCTATCTTCATTAATCAGGCATAAACATTTTATTAAAAATATTGCTTTCTCAAAATTATTTCTAAAAAAATATTTTATAAATTTTTTTAAACCAATTAAATCTTTATTCTTAGTATGATCATTGTAATTACTATCATTATCTTTTTATGCCTATTTAAGACGATAAACCATTAAAAGTTCAAATCTACAAAAATAAATGTTTTCATACTTTATACTTTTTTAAGTTCGTAAAAATTTGGTTTAAACCTCCTTCATTAATACCTTTAACCATATTATACTTATGATATTTATTCAAAGATAGTTAGATTTATAATTTTAATTTGGTTTTAATTTTGCATTAATCACTTTTAATCCCTTTTTTATTTTGCAAATGATAAAATTCAAGTGTCTTAGAAATAGACTAACGAGATATAAAAGATAGGAGGAAAAATTATATGATGGACTTACTCATGATATCAGTATTGATTATATCTTTCTTATCTATGGTGCTGTTTGTTAACTGGGTTGATAAACAGATTAAGAAATAGAGGTGAAGAACATATATGTGGTTATTAGTTTTGATTATTATAGCACTAGCTGGCTATCTTGTTTACGCTTTAATAAATCCTGAAAAATTTTAGTAAACAATTAAATTAGTAAACAATTAAATATTTTTATAAAAGAGAGTGATTTCTATGAAAAAAAATTTTATTAATGAAGAAGAAGTAGAGGCAATGAAATCTTTGCCACTTTTAATTAAAAAATTGAATAGTGCAGGAAATTACAAACAGGCATTTAAAAACGTTTATGATGCGATGTCTAAATATCCTGACAACCCTGTACCTCATAATTTATTAGGGATACTTTTAGAAAAAAGCGATGATCACAATTTGGCAATGAAGCATTTTCGCATAGCCTGGATACTTGATCCCACTTATGAACCAGCAAATCAAAATCTTTTAAATTTTGGTGATTTCTATTCAAAAAAGCATTTTGCTTATAGTGAAGAAGATTGTCCAAAAGAAAAAAAAGAAAGTTATACAATCATTTATGATGATAAGCATATAGGTCATGTAGTAAAAAAAAATGATTATTATAATTTAGATTAACGGGGGATTGTTTATGATACAAATACTATGTACATTACTTATCTTTATGATAATCATCTTTCCAATTGGAAATTATGTTTATCATATTTCAACAAAGAAAAAAACTTTCGCCGATCCTGTTTTCGATAGAGTTGATAATTTTCTATATAAATTATTAAGAATCGAAACATCAAATATGGGATGGAAAAAATATGCATTAACTTTATTATTAGTAAATGCTTGTTTAATTTTTGTTGGATATCTTATTTTAAGAGTTCAATCTATCGGACTTTTTAACCCAAACAATATTGGGAATATGGAAGAATCATTATCGTTTAATACAATTATTTCTTTCATGACAAATACAAATTTACAACATTATTCTGGTGAATCCGGTTTATCATACCTATCACAGATGCTTGTAATTATTATGATGATGTTCACTTCAGCGGCATCTGGTTATGCAGCTTGTGTAGCTATGGTTAGAGGGCTTTTAGGAAGACAGATGGGTAATTTTTACGTTGATTTCATTAGAATTATTACTCGTTTTTTAATGCCATTAGCTATTTTTGTTGGAATTTTATTAGTTTGGCAAGGAGTTCCACAAACTTTAAATTCAAATATTACTGTAACTACAATTGAAGGTAAATTGCAAGATATTGCTTTAGGACCAATTGCAGCACTTGAATCTATTAAACACTTGGGAACAAACGGTGGTGGTTTTTTAGGCGCTAACTCTGCTACACCATTAGAAAATCCAACAATAATATCAAATATATTAGAACTATTTTCAATGATGATATTACCTGCTTCATGCGTATTTGCTTTTGGTCATATGGTTTATGACAAAAAACAAGAAAAAAAATTAGCTAATTTAAATTTAATGCAATTAGATGACAACAAGAAAAACAAACGAGTATGGCTTGGTAAAGAAGGTAGAACTATTTTTGTAGCGATGTCAGTTCTATTTATTATCGGTTTAACAATTTGTTTATTCAGTGAAAAACAGGGTAATCCAGCTGTTGAAGCAGCAGGTATTACACAAACAATTGGAAACATGGAAGGTAAAGAAGTTCGTTTTGGTATTGATCAATCTGCATTATTCACTACTGTAACAACCTCTTTTACAACCGGTACAGTAAACAATATGCATGATACTTTAACCCCATTAGGTGGTTTAGTTCCACTATTACACATGATGTTAAATGTGGTATTTGGTGGTGTCGGTGTTGGTTTAATGAATATGCTTGTTTACGCTATTCTAGCGGTATTCATTTGTGGTTTAATGATTGGTAGAACTCCTGAATATTTAGGAAAGAAAATCGAAGGAAAAGAAATGAAGCTGGCCGCACTATGTATTATTATTCATCCTTTATTAATTTTAGCATTTAGTGCTTTGGCAGTATCAGTAAATGCTGGACTTGAAGGTATTACTAATCCTGGTTTCCATGGGTTAACCCAGGTTCTTTATGAATTTTCTTCATCAGCAGCTAATAATGGTTCTGGATTTGAAGGATTGGCAGACAATACGTTATTTTGGAATTTAACTTGTGGTATTGTAATGTTTTTAGCTAGATATTTACCAATCATCATTCAACTTGGTATAGCAGGAAGTTTGATGAAAAAAATAGATGTTAATGAATCAACTGGTACATTAAAAACAAATACAATGACATTTGCCGTTATTTTAATATTTGTAGTTTATATTTTTGCAGCATTGACATTTTTGCCAGCCTTAGCATTAGGTCCTATTGCTGAATTATTAACATTGTAGGGGGAACAAAAATGAGTAAAAAAACGAAAACAAAGTTTATTACACATGATATATTAGTTACTTCGATAAAGGGAGCTTTTATAAAACTAAATCCTAAATACATGATCAAAAATCCAGTTATGTTCGTGGTAGAAATAGGATTTGTTGTTTGTATGATATTAATATTTTTTCCTCACCTATTCAATGATGTTGGAAATAATTTAAGTTTATATAACGCAATAGTTGCGTTGATACTATTTATAACATTATTATTTGCTAATTTTGCTGAATCTGTAGCAGAAGGAAGAGGTAAAGCACAGGCAGAAACATTAAAAAAGACAAAAAAAGATACTAAAGCAAGATTGATATCAGAAGATGGAACAGAAAAAATTATTCCAAGCAGTGAATTAAAAAAAGGTGATATCGTTCTTGTTAAAACTGGAGAATTAATTCCTAATGATGGTGAAATCATTGAAGGAATTGCCAGTGTTGACGAATCTGCAATCACTGGAGAATCTGCTCCAGTAACTAAAGAAAGTGGTGGCGACTTTGCCTCTGTAACTGGAGGAACTACTGTTGTTTCGGATTGGATCAAAGTAGAGATTACTTCCGAACCTGGTAACTCATTTCTAGATAAAATGATTTCTTTAGTCGAAGGAGCTTCTAGACAAAAAACTCCTAACGAAATAGCATTAAATACTTTATTAGTATCATTAACTATAATATTTTTAATAGTAATTATTACATTGTACCCAATTGCATCATATTTGGATGTAAAAATCCCTATTTCCACATTGATTGCTCTTACAGTATGTCTAATTCCTACGACAATCGGAGCTTTATTAAGTGCAATTGGAATTGCTGGGATGGATCGTGTCACTCGATTCAATGTCATTGCAATGTCTGGTAAAGCAGTAGAAGCTTGTGGTGACGTAGATACAATGATATTGGATAAAACTGGAACCATTACCTTTGGTAATCGTTTAGCTAGTGATTTTGTAAATGTTGATGAAGTTTCTAAAAAACAATTAATTGATTATGCATGTATTGCATCATTAAAAGATGATACTCCCGAAGGAAAGTCAACTGTTGATTTAGCTCATAATATGGGATCAAATATTCTTTTAGAAGACTATGAAGATGCTGAATTTATTGAATTTACTGCTTCAAGTAAAATGAGTGGAGTAAATTTGAAGGACGGTACTAAAATTCGTAAAGGAGCCGGCGAAGCTATTATTCAATTTGTAAAAGAAAATGGTGGAACTATTCCAAAGGATTTATCAAATAAAATCGAAAGTATTTCTAAACTTGGAGGAACTCCACTTGTTGTATGTGTAAATGAAAAAATTTATGGTGTAATCTATTTAAAAGATACAGTTAAACCAGGATTACCAGAAAGATTTGAACGATTGAGAAAAATTGGGATCAAAACCATTATGTGTACTGGAGATAATCCCTTAACAGCAACAACAATTGCTGCCGAAGCTGGTGTTGATGGTTATATTGCTGAATGTAAGCCAGAAGATAAAATCGAAGCAATAAAAAAAGAACAAGCACAAGGAAAAATTGTTGCAATGACTGGTGATGGAACAAATGATGCCCCAGCATTAGCTCAAGCCAATGTCGGAATCGCAATGAATAGCGGTACCACTGCTGCCAAAGAAGCAGCAAATATGGTGGATCTAGATTCTGATCCAACTAAAATTTTGGAAGTTGTTGAAATAGGAAAACAATTATTAATTACCCGTGGATCGCTAACTACGTTTTCTATCGCAAATGACATTGCTAAATATTTTGCGATTATTCCAGCTATTTTTACAGCTTCAATACCACAAATAAGTGCTTTAAATGTTATGGGATTAGCTTCTCCATCGAGTGCTATTTTATCAGCACTAATATTCAATGCAATTATTATCCCTTGCTTAATCCCTCTTGCTATGAGAGGTGTTAAGTATAAACCAATGAGTGCTTCAAAGATGCTTGGAAGAAATATGATGATATATGGTCTTGGTGGTGTTATTTGTCCATTTATTGGTATTAAATTAATTGATATGCTAATTTCCCCATTACTTGTTTTATTGGGATTATAGGAGGTCAATCATGAAAAAATATCTTAAATCTTTTAAAAAAGCATTAATAGTCTCTTTAGCGATGTTCTTTATCTGCGGATTTGCATATCCGATGGTACTAACAGGAATTGCCCAGGTCATTTTTCCAGATCAAGCAAACGGAAGTCTTGTAGAAGTAGATAATAAAGTAATTGGTTCTGAGCTGGTTGGACAAGATTTCACAGATGAAAGATTATTTCACTGTCGACCATCCGCATATGATTATAACACATATACAAAAGAGGAAGCAAAAAATGATGAATATACTGGACCAGCTTCTGGAAGCAATAACTATGCTCCTAGCAATCCAGAGCTAGAAAAAAGAATCAATGAAGATATTGAAAAATTTTTAGAAGAAAATCCAACAATATCTAAAGATGATATTCCTTCTGATATCATTACAGCTTCTGGATCAGGACTAGATCCACATATATCAGTAGACGCAGCGAATGTACAAATTGACAGAGTAGCTAACAATACCGGAATTTCTAAAAAGAAAATACTGAATTTAATCAAAGAAAATACTGAAGAGAAATTTTTAGGAATTTTTGGTGAAGAAAAAGTAAATGTATTGAAACTTAATCTATCTTTGATAAAAGAACTTAAAAAATAAATATTGGAAAAATCGATTTTAATAAAAATCGATTTTTCCAATATTTATAGTTTTATATATTTTATAGTTGTTTTATAGATGTTATAATAATCAGAAAAGGAGATAATAATATATATGAATAATGCAAAAATACTTGTTATAGAAGACGAAAGTGCAATTAGAAATCTAATCTCTACTGCACTACAAACTAATGGATACAAAAACGATGTAGCACCTAATGGTTCTACTGCACTATTATCATTATCTACACAACAATATGACCTAGTTCTTTTAGATTTGGGCCTTCCAGATACTGATGGAATTGAGATAATAAAAAAGTACCGTACTTTTTCCACAACACCTATCATTGTTATTAGTGCTAGAAGTAATGATAACGACAAAATAATAGCTCTAGATGAAGGGGCAGACGATTATTTGACAAAACCATTCAACGTTGAAGAACTATTAGCAAGGGTACGTTCAACTATTAGAAGAATACAATATTCTGAAACAAAAAAAACAGAAGAAGTGCGGTATTTTATTAATGGACAATTAAAAATTGATTATGTCTCTCAAACGGTATACGTATCAGATGAGGAAATCCATTTGATGCCTATTGAATACAGTTTGTTATGTCTATTAGCAAAAAATGTTGGCAGAGTTTTAACCCACCGATATATTTTAGATAAAGTTTGGGTTAACTCAATCGAATCCGACCTATCATCATTAAGAGTTTATTTAACTTCACTTAGAAAAAAAATTGAAAAGAAAAGCAATGAAAAATATATTCAAACTCATATAGGTGTTGGTTATAAGATGGTATTAATTAAGCCAACAGATGCGGAAGTGAAAAATCATGAATAAGAAAAAAAATATAATCGTAGTCTGCTTATCTGCTTCAAAATCAAATACTAAAGTAATAAAGACAGCTTTTCAATTAGCAGAAAATGAAAAAGCCAAATTAATGGGTGTTTATATATTTAATCAAAAATATAAGTTAACCAATCACGAACAACAACAATTAGAAAAAAATTTAGAATTTGCTGAACAATCTGGTGCAGAAATTGAAATTATATATGCAGATGATATAGCTAATCAAATCATTAGAATAGCGAATCTTTACAAAGCAAAAAAAATAGTCATCGGAAAAAATAATAAAGATAGAAAAATATTTACTCATTTTAGTCCTTTATATATTCAAATTTTAAACCAAGCTGAAGATATAGATATCCATATAGTTCCTGTTGATGCTAAAACAAAAATACCAAAAATTGAAAAAAATAAAAGAACTACATTGCAAGAATTCATGCTTTCTGCCTTCATTCTTCTAGTAAGTACAGTAATCGGATATTTCTTTTTTAAAATAGGTTTCCACGATTCTAATATCATTATGATTTATATTTTAGGAGTTTTCTTGATTGCAGTAATTACTTCAAGTAGAATTTGTAGTATTATGTCATCAATCATCAGCGTTATTCTATTTAACTTTTGTTTCACATTTCCAACTATGAGTCTGTCCGTTCATGATTCGTCATACTTGATGACTTTTTTTGTCATGATTATTGTTGCTTTTTTCTCCAGTACCTTAACAAGTCGTATTAAACAAAAAGCAACCCAGTATTCTGACATAGCATATATCTCAAAAATACTATTAGAAACAAATCAAACTTTACAAGAGCTTTCTTCAGAAAATGCTATTATTAATAGTGGATGTACAATATTATCAAAGTTATTAAATAGAGATATAATTTATTATCCTGTTAATAATAATGAATTACATGAACCAACTTTTATCCCTGCAAAAAAGAAGTCTTCAATTGAAAAATATTTAACTTCTAATGAAAAAGGAGTAGTTCAGTGGGTGGCAATTCATAATAAACATGCCGGGGCAACAACACGGTATCTTCCAAATTCAAAATGTCTTTATTATGCAATTCGTAATAATAAGATTACTTACGGGGTTATAGGAATTAATTTAGATAATGATCGGCTCACCTCAATTGAAAATAGAATTTTATTGGCTATTTTAGGAGAAATGACTTTATCATTAAATAATATAAGAAGTATAAAAGAAAAAAATGAAGCAATTTTACGTGTTAAAAACGAACAGCTTAGAGCCGATCTTTTACGATCAATTTCTCATGATTTGAGAACTCCTTTAACCTCAATTTACGGAAATGCTGATATTTTATTAAATGATAATAATATGCTGAGCGATGAAAAAAAGAAAGTTTTATATGGAGATATATATGATGATGCATTGTGGTTATTTAATTTAGTTGAAAATCTTTTGTCAATTACAAAAATCGAAGATGGAAAAATGAAATTACGGATTGAGCCTCAGATGTTAGAGGAAGTAATTGAAACCGCATTAAAACATGTCAGTCGAAACAAAAAATACTATCAAATCCTAATAAACTTGAAAAATGAATATTTAATGGCCGATATGGATGCAAGATTAATTATTCAGGTTTTAATCAATATCATTGATAATGCTATCAAATATACCCCTGTTGGTTCTTTGATTGAAATTATTGCATATCAAAAAGAAAAAACCGTATTTGTTGAAATCAGGGATAATGGCGACGGAATTCCAGATGAAGAAAAAACAAACGTCTTTGATAAATTTTATAGTTTAAATAAAACAGTCATCGACAGTAAAAAGAGTATTGGGTTAGGATTATCATTATGTAAATCAATTATCGAAGCCCACGGTGGTACTATTTTCGTAACTGATAATCATCCTAAAGGAAGTATATTTACCTTCACCTTACCTGCCACTGAGATAACTATTGATAAAAACATTTTATAATTTTCTCTAAATAGCGATATTCACCATAATTAGTAAACAAAATATCTGTCTAGTTCTATCGTATTCCTTATATGTTTTTCCAATTTATTGTATTTGGTTATTCAAATTGCGATAAATATTTTGAAGTTTTATAAGTGTATATAGTAACTTGAACTCTATAAATTTCTAATTCCAACCTCCTTGATAACGAAATAAAAAGTACTTACCGTACTTTTTATTTCACGTCATTTTCAATAATTTTAATTACAATTATACTAATATCATCTAAATTATTTTCATTTAAAACCTGATCCATTAAGTAAGTAGCTATTTCTTGAGGATGCTTATTTTCTAATAATGCTATATTATCAGATATAATTTTTTCAAAATTACTCCCAGCACCATCACTAGACATAATAATTAAATCATTATTAAATAATGGCATTTCATAACTAACCATTTTTAACTTAGATACTACTCCCACTGGTAAAGTATGAGATGTAATTTTTTCTACCACGCTACCTCTAATATGATAACTTGGATTAGCGCCATATTTAATCATTTTCATTCTAGCATTTGCAAGATTAATATTACATAAATCTAATGTTGTAAAAACATCATTACGATTTTTTATTTTTAATAACGAATTAACCGAATCAATAGTATCTTTCAAACCAATGCCATTTAATATCAGCTTTGATAAAACTTCCAACGTTAGCTTACTTTCACTAGCAGCTACTTTACCTTGACCCATACCATCACTTAAAGCTAAATAATGCATATTATTTTGATGAAATACACTAAAAGAATCGCCACAATACATTGGTTCTAAAGAATATTGCTGGATCCCATATTGTAAAGAATAATTTTGCTGATGTTTTAAAATTAAAGATGTGTAACCTAGATAATGCATAGTATCTTTAATCGATACCACCTCTAGTTTTTCATTTAAATATCCTTCAATAATTGGAATCAATTCTTCAACAACTTCTTCTTTACTAATATCCATCAACCCAATTTCTAAAGTATAGCAATGCATCGATATTTGATGACGATATAAATATGTAATATTAAATTGATAGCCTAATAAATGTTCTTTTAAACTATCATCACTTAATGGTGTTTGTTCTAATGAACTACTAAAATTATTAAAAACATCACTTAACAATGAAAATTCATAAAATAAATCTTTTTTTAAATGAAAGTTTTCCTGATTAATTCTTTTGATCTTATCATAACTTTCTTTATATTCATTAACAGCGCTTATAAACCGGTCAGGATTAATGCAATTTTGTTCAATATATTTTAAATCATCTTCACTATAACTACTTTTAAATCCCTTATTGATCAGCTTACCTAATCTACTTACATTTCCATCACGATAAAAACATAAATCCCTGCTAGGACAACGGCTGCAAACATCTTCATAGACATATCCCACAAACTCACCAATATTTACATCACGATTAGCTTCTTGAAAAATATCAGTTAATTGTTTAAACAAAGAGGCGAATGTATTGGCTTTTTGAATCAGTTTATTGCGACTAGTTACATTTTTATACTCCTCGCTTAGTACTTTTGGCTTTTTCTTAAAGCTTGGAATAAATAGAAACAACGCTGCACTGACAACAATAACAAAGCTATGATAAAAATAATCATAGGTAATAAAAAACGGCAATATTAAATGACTTAACAAATACTCTGTTGAACATATTAACTTATTTTCCGGTTTATACATAAAGAATATACTAAAGGGAAGGATTAATGATAATATCTCATCTTTTAATAAAGAATTCATAAACATCAAGACAATTGATATATATAAAATTGTGGGCATTGTATTATTTATACCTAGATAATAAACACTAAGTAATAAATAAAATCTTAATAATATCATTGTATAAACTTGATTAACTTCAATTAAAGAAGTAATAGCTAACATTATCATTACTGATAAAATCATCATTCTTTTGTTTGTATAAACCTCTATCGTATTATGGACAAAGAGAGGGATTACTTCTAGGTAAAGCAAGCTATGTAAGATAGTAAAGGATAATATAACTAACATTTCAATATAACTATACTGATATATATATAGAAAAATTAAACTTACCAAAGCAATTATCAGGGCTAAATATTTACTTTTGATAAATTTTAGATACATCATCACTTGCATTAAAACGACACTAGTAAGGGAGACTATCAATAACATGTAATTATCGTTTGTCAAATATGATATTAGGGCTATTGCTATCATATATGCAATTATACTAGGATATCCACACGCAAAAGATATTACTAGCATGGGCAGGACAAAACAAAGTGATGTATCGTATATTTTTACTAAACCTAGAAGGAGGGTCAGTCCAAAGATTGATAGATACGTCAATTTATTACTCTTTATTTTTTCTTTTGCCTTCGATACTGTCAAATCCATTTCATTCACCTCATAAACAAGATTATAAAGAGTGGTTGTTAAATAATTTGTCATTTTTTTAATTATCAATAAAATATATTTATATTGTTGTTATGAAAAAGAATGATAAGATGTTATACTATATTTATTATAAGTAAAGGTGGTTAAAAAAATGAATTTTGATGATGTAAAAGCAAAATATCGACGAAAAAATAAAATTCTATTTTCACGTGAAAGTCTTTGCTTACAAGAACTGATAGCTTTAATTTGTAAACAAAAACATCGAACAATTGTTATGTGGATATTACAGTGGGCTAATCAAACCGCCGATATTTTAAACAAGCGTTACCCTGATGAAGAAAGATTTAATAATGCTATTGTTCAATCAACTAGATGGGCAATGGGTAAAATAAAAATGTCTATTGCTAAAAAAGCAATTTTAGACTGTCATAAGGTTGCTAAAGAAATCGATGATCCTATCGATATTGCTTTATGTCATGCAATCGGGCAAGCTTGTTCTAGTGTTCATGTTGAAACCCATGCTATTGGTTTTGTATTTTATGATTTAACCGCATTAGTTTTAGAATTAGGAATTGATAATTTTGAAGCTGCTGCTAGTAATAAAATCGAACAATATATAAATACATTAAAATTATGGGAAAGTGAAATTGATAATTACTCAGGTCCTTAGGCCTCATTTTTACTTAATGATAATAAAATAAATAAAGAATTATTTATCGCTAACAAAAAAGCTGATAAATAATTCTTTTTCTTTATTTTTATTGATTTTTTATTTCTTGTAACTCTTTTTCTCTAGCTAGTTTTGCATATTGAGAAACTTGCCGTAATCCGGCGTTTAATAAAACTAGAACTGTTACAATTGCAATAAATGTCAATACCCATTGAACTAAATAAATTTCACTTCCAAATGTTATTGGCATATCCCAAATTGCATGTAAAACAATCGCCAACAATAAGAATTTTAAGAACTGACCATTTAAAATATGGTTGCTATTTAATTGCTCTTCTTTTTTAGCTACGATCAAACCAACGCCAGCAATCGCTGTCCAAGTAATATGGCATCCAAATGATAAAATTGAACGTAACCATAAAATATCCAACATTACACTTGCTTGGCCACCACTACCAACAAAAGCATTAAATGCATAACCAGCAGTTTCAAATACCGCAAAGCCAGCCCCAACACAGGCACCAATAAGCATACCATTTAAAATATATTTAGTATTTTTACGTGATACATAAAAAACTACTACTGCAATTTTTCCTACTTCTTCAACAATTCCAACTAAAATTGCACCTAAGTAATCTAATTGTTCAACTCTAATTATTTCATATAAAATCAATGTACAGATAAGTGATAAAGCACCACCAACAAAAAACATCGTAATAACGTCAAAAATACTAATATTTCTAGGGACATTCACTTCCCAGAAAAATATTAATGCTGAAAATGGAACCATTAAGGCACCAATAAAAATCGCCCCTGGAATAGCATTAGTATTATAAAAATTATTGACCATTACAAACAAAGCAATAAAGACAATTAAAAACATAATAAACACTCGAGAATATAGCCATGGTTTAGGCCAGCTAGAAACCATTTGTGATTCTCTTGGAGTTGTATACTTAGTACCACTGATAAACATTTCTTCGCGTTCTTCAACAGTGTGTTTTTTAAATACCTCTGAAAACAACTCTTTCAATTTAATTTCTACTTTTCCTTGCTCTCCTGTCATGCTATTAATTGTAGAAGTAAAATTGTCTAACCCTTTTTTTAAAATATTCTCCCCATTGTTATTTGGATAGTTGTTTAATCTTGCTCCACAACCAGAGCAAAATGCAACATTGCCAGTATATGGCTTTCCACATCTAAAGCAATATTGAACCTTTTTTTCTTCAACTACATTTTCATGTCCACAATATCTGCAAAACCGAGCGTTTGGGTCAATTGGTTGACCGCAATTTTGACATCTCTTTTCCATAAATCCGCCTCTTTTACCTAAAATTTATTTTATTATAGCACATTTATGTATTATTTTACAAAAAAACACCAGTTTTTAACTGATGTTATAATATTATAATTCTAATTTAAAACTAATATCCCCTAATATTCGAGAACTGTCATATTGTTTAAAATCAAATCTCTTCAACAAACGAATTGAACGATAATTATCATCGTATACATGGGCAAAAACAAATTGAAAATGATATTCATCTTTCAAAATCTGTAATATTTTCTTTAATGTCTCAGTCGCATAACCATGATCCCAGTATAAACTATCAAACGTATATCCAATTGTAACACAAGAAGAATCCATTACATCTAAATAGAAATCTCCTATCATTTCATTAGTTTCTTTTAAAATTATTGCTAACTGATAACTGCCAATATCACCATTAAAAGGATGTTCAAGACAATACTCTATTCTTTTCACTGCTTTTTTATATGGATAACGCCACCATGATTGATAAAAAGCTACTTCTTTTTTATTTCGATATTCACTCATTCTTTTAGCATCATCTAATTGTAATTCCCGTATCAATAACCGTTGTGTTTCTACCGCTTCCATCAAGTCACTCCATTCTTTTTTATCATACACCAACATTTTAACTAATACAATTAGTTTATACTGTTTATTAGACAACTTATAAATAATTAAAGAAATATCTGTTAATCAATCTTTTTATCAAATTTCATCTAATTAATAAAAAAGAGATTTCTTATTTGCTGATAGATTGCACAATTCTCGAAATCTCTTTTTAACTACTAGATTACTTTATTTTAGTTTTAATTGTATTTATCATATGCTTAATTGCAATAACTGGATGTTTATAGATCATTCTAGGTCCCGCATATTTCATGACCATTTTAATTTGTTGACGATAAACAGGACCATAACAATGAATAGGACAACTTGAACAAAATGTTTTTTCTTCTTTACGAGGGCAATGATCAATTCGCTTATAAGCATATTCTTTTAGTGTTGAAAGATCTTCACCATGTCCTTTTTCATATATTTCAATCATTATTGTAATTAACTTTTTTTCTTGTTCTATTGTCATTTAACTTTGTCTTCCACTTTCTATTTTAATAATACGATTACAAATTTTTAATGATGATGGTCGATGACTAACCATTATAATCGTCTTTCCAGCACTGTTATTACTTAAAGCTTTTAAAACCAAAGCTTCATTTAAACTATCTAAATTACTTGTTGGTTCATCTAACAAAATTAATGGTGTATCATGTAAAAACGCTCTAGCTAAGGCTAATCTTTGTAACTGTCCTCCAGAAAGTGATTGATAAAGACTACCAATCATCGTATCATAACCGTCTTTTAAAGTTATAATAAATTCATGTAAGTTGGCTTTTTTACATGCTTCAATTACTTCCTGATCACTAGCCTCTTTTCCTAATTTAATGTTATTTTTAATACTATCATTAAAAATATAAGTATCTTGAGTTACATAGCTCATTAACTTAGTTAATGTTTCACTATTCCACTCTTTAATATTGTGATGATCAATCAAAATTTCACCCGCACTTGGATCATAAAAACGCATTATAAGTTTTAATAATGTCGTTTTACCACTACCGCTTTTTCCTTCAATCCCAATGATTTCGCCAGGCTTAATAGTTAAATTAATATTATCTAAGATTTTTTCATCTTGATAACTAAACGATAAATTTTTAATTTCAATATCACCTAAGCCCCCTTTATAACCGTCTACTACTTCTTCAACTTGTGGTTTTTCTTCTAATAAATCTAAAACACGATTACCACTTGCAAAAGTAATAACTAAATTATGCGCTAATGAAGATAGTGCTAAAACCGGTCCAAAAGACGACATTAAAGCAATCGTGCTTAAAATAACAGCATCAAAAGTAATCATATTTTGACTATATAAATAATAAGCTAATATTAACATCAGTAAAGAGAAGATACTTACACAAATATCACTAAGCATTTTAAAATTACCTTCTAATTTTTTCAAATCCTCATTTTGATAATTAAGCATCTCACTTTTACGATCAATGTCTTCTAAACGTTTTTTACCACGAGAGAATTGATCAACAATTCGTAAACCATGAATTGATTCTAAAACATAACTAGTATATTTCCCATAATCATTACGATACTCTAATCCTTTATCTCCAGAAGCCTTTCCAACAATCATTGGTATAACAATTCCAATAACTACATAGGCGACTAAACCTAATAAAGCTAATAAAATATGAAAACTACCAAGATAAAAAATCATTATTAAAGAAACAATCAAAGCAATCATAACTGGCGATATTGTATGAGCGTAAAATACCTCTAATAACTCAACATCACTAGTAATCATCGCTACTAAATTACCATGGTCTTTACCATCTAACTTAGCCGGCGCTAATTTTCTTAGTTTAGCAAAAACAATATCTCTAATCATTGCTAGTAATTTAAAAGCAATAAAATGATTACACCATTGTTCACCATAACGTAGAAAACCTCTTGAAATACCACAAATAACCAGCAGGTAAAATAAACTAGTAAACGCCTGATGATTAATTATTTTAATAATTATCTGCCCAGCAATAACAGTTAAAAAGATTGCTGCTAAGTATCCCAACACTCCTAAAAATATTGCTAATAACATTATTAATAGCATTGATTTTACTAAGGCAATCAAGCTAATTACAACTTTTAAATTACTACGCCTTTTCACTTGTTTTACCTCCATAATTTTCAATTTCCTGTTGGGTCTTAACTAACTGATGATATTCCTGATTTTCTTGCATCAATTGGTCATGACTACCATTTCCAATTAATTTACCGTGACTAAAAACATAATTACATTTACAATTAACAACATTGGCAAGACGATGACTGATTAAAATAACTATTTTATCTTTTTTCATTGCTTCAATAACCTGCATAATAATTTCTTCACTTTCAATATCAATATTTGAAGTTGCTTCATCAAATATATAAACACCACTATCATGCAATAGGGCCCGAGCAATACTTAAACGCTGCTTTTGACCACCAGATAAATTATTTCCTCTTTCTTCAATTTCACTATCTAATCCATCTAGCTCTTTGAAATAATTTAAAAGATTTACTTTCTCTAATACTGCCATCAATTGTTCATCACTGGCATAACAGTTGCCATCTAATAAATTAGAACGCACTGTTCCCGCAAAAATATATGGATTGTGTTCAACTAATGTTATCTGCTTCATCAAATCATGATGATTAATTTCCTTTACTTGTAGACCATTATAAGTTAAACTACCTTGGTAATGATCAAAATACCCTAGTAATAGTTTTGCAATCGTACTTTTACCACTACCTGAACTTCCCACTACTCCATAAATTCCTGGTTCATTTATTTTTAAATTGATATTTTCAAGTACATTATCTTGCTTGTATGCAAAAGTTAAATTAGAAAGTTCAATCTCATTAATTTTTCCAAGTGCCAATGTTTTATTATCAATAACTGGTGTATCTAATAATTTAAAGATTTTTTCACTAGCCGCATTTCCATTCATAGCAATATGGAAAAATGAACCTAATAGTCTAAGCGGAATAAAAAATTCAGCTGATAACATGATCATCATAAACGTTTGTCCTAAATCAATTTTGTTATCATAATAACTAAGCAATGAAAAAATTATTCCTAAAGCAGCTCCACCATAAGCTACTAAATCCATAATACTAATCGAATTTAATTGCATTACTAATACCTTCATCGTAATACTACGAAAACGCTGAGCTTCTTCATTCATTTCCTGATGCTTGCTAGCATCGCCACAATAACCTTTAAGTGTTGTTAAACCACTAACATTATCTAAAAATCTTTCTGCTAAGTTTCCATATAAACCCCAATATTTGCTTAATAGTCTTTTAGCAAACTTTTGAACTAAAACAATTGATAACGGGATCAAAGGAACACAAATAAATAAAACCAAGGCTGCTTTAAAATCAACCTGACACAATACTATAAATAAAGTTATCGGTGCTAACATACTATAAAAAAACTGTGGTAGATATTTACCAAAATATGTTTCTAACTGTTCAACACCCTCACTCATCAATTGTGTTAATGAGGCCATACTTAATACTTCACTATAATGATTATTAAGTGCTAAGATCTTTTTATATACAGCAACTCGTAATTTTCCTTTAATATTTTTAGCAGCTTTAAAAGAATACATTGTAGCCTGTCTACCAAAATATCCTTTAACAAAAATCAATATAATAATTATAATTACCTGGATTGCAAGATTATTTATTTTTTGGTCAATAAATAGCTCATTAATCATATTTGCCATAATAGCAACAATAATTATTTGAGATAGCAATGCTAACCATTGCATTAAAACCTGTAAATATACATATTTTTTATCTTCTTTTAAATAACTAACTAATTTTTTATTAATCATTTCTTAACTCTTTAATTGTTTCAATGCGAAAAATAAAATAATAATATTTAAATATCACTAATAAAACAATTGTTATCCTTCCATAAATATTACTCATCATTAAAAAAGCTATTAATAGCATTGTACTTGCAAAGCTTAATAACATAACCTTTGTTTTCAATGTCATTTTTCTACTTGTAACAAAATCATTTAAATGATTTTGATATAATTTAGTTCCTTCAAACCACTCCTTAGCTCGTTTCGAACTTTTGGTAAAAAAGAACAAAGCTACTAATAAAAAAGGTGTTGTTGGTAAGATTGGTAAAGCTACTCCAATCATCCCTAATGCCATAAATACTATTCCTAATCCAAAATATAAATATCTCATCTTTTTCTCCTTTTTGTTATAGTAATCTAACAAAGTTATACAAGACTAACTTTAACATTATCAAAAAAACTTTGCAACCATTACAGTAAATCTTTTTTTAAATTTTCGTATGAAATTTTTATTTTTAAATGATAAAAATAAAATAGCTAACGTGTAGTTTGTTTGAACGTAAGTCCAGTTGCAAACTACACTTTTATTTTGAAAGGAGACTTATCAATGTATCAAATTGGTGATTGTTTTTTATATGGCCGTGAAGGGGTTTGCACTATTACAGATATAGTAACTCGAAAAATAAAAGGAGAAGAAAAAAGTATTATGTCCTTGCTCCCCAGGACCATCATATTACTATTTTTATACCTGTTGATAATAAGCAGGCTGTTTTAAAAATGCGGCAAGAATTTTCATGTTCAAAACCAACAATTTTTAGATGCCTGTGAAAAAATATTATATGATGAATTTTCAACAGTCTTAAATATTGCACCAGACCAGGTTGTCTCATTTATTATCAATACAATTAATAATAGCGAGGAAAGTAAAAATGTATAAAATTAATGATTTTGTAATTGTAAATGATTATCATGTTTATCAAGTTATGCTAGTAAATCAATTCTACTATACCTTATCTTCATTAATTAACCCCCATACAATTAATGTTGATTCAACAAGTATTATAAAAAGAGTCCCATCGATTGATAACATCAATGAAGTCATTGAACGTATTCCTTATATTCGAACTTTACAAATCGAAAATGATCGTTTTCGCCAGGAAATTTATCAAAAAACAATAGCAACTTTTGATGAAGTTGATTTAATTAAAATCATCAAATCCATTTATATCCGTAAAAAAAGAAAAGAAAATCATAGTTATGAAAATAAATATTACCAATTAGCAAAAATCTTTTCCATGAAGAAACTGCCGCCAGCTTAAATATACAAATTAAAGATGTTGAAGATTATATTAGTAAAAAAGTATTAGAATTTTAAATAATTATTTATAAAATTAAAACCTATTAGAAATTGATTCTAATAGGTTTACTTTAAATTATGATAAATAAATAACATTCGATCTTTACCATTAATATCTTTAATTATCTCATGGCGATCATCAGGGAAATATGTTTGTAAAGCTTCTTCCATTAATTCACGTTGATCAAATCCCATTTCAAATGCTAATAAAGCCCGATCTTTTAATAATGGTTTTACCTCTTTAAAAATTCGGCGATAAAAATACAATCCATCATTACCACCAAATAAAGCCACATGAGGTTCATTATCTTTTACCATTGCTTCTATCTCTTGATTATTAGGAATATATGGCGGATTAGAAACAAAAATATCAACTTTAATTTCTTTTTCTAATAATGGTTCTAATAAATCTCCAACCATAAAATTAACATTTGCGCCTAAATTAGCAGCATTTTCTTTAGCAACTTCGATAGCTTTACTAGAAATATCACTAGCATAAACATTTGTTCGTGGTTCTTCTAACGCTAAACTAATTGCAATGGCGCCACTACCAGTACCAACATCACATAAATCTATTGTTTGATAGTCACTAAAATAATCATCAATATGATACAAAATATTTTCTACTAATTCTTCTGTTTCATAACGAGGAATTAAAACATCCTCATTGACTTTAAAGTCACGCCCAAAAAATGTTTCTACCCCTTTAATATATTGAATTGGTCGTCCTTGATAATACTCTTCCATTCCAGCTAAAAATTTAGCTTCTAATTCAGGATCAACTTCTTCATCATACATTAAATATAATTCATGAGGTTCTTTATTAGCTAAATGATAAAATAAAACTTTAGCAACGTTAACATCTTTATACTCGGCATCCAGTTTACTTTCTGCTTCATTAATTAATTGTTTTACTGTTGCCATTAATGTTGTCCTTCCATTTTTAAACGTTGATCTTCATTGATTAAAGCTGTAATAATATCGTCTAATTTACCTTCCATTATACGATCTAACTGTTGGATAGTAAGACCGATACGATGGTCAGTAACACGATTTTGTGGATAATTATAAGTTCTAATCTTTTCGGCACGATCACCGGTACCAATTTTACTTTTACGTTCACTATCTACTTGTTGATCTTGTTGTTGTTGATAATAATCATAAATACGAGCAATTAAAGCTTTCATCGCTTTATCTTTATTATCATGTTGAGAGCGGCCATCTTGACTAGCAGCAACAATTCCTGTTGGAATATGGGTAATTCTTACTGCTGAATCAGTTTTATTGATATGTTGCCCACCAGCACCACTTGCACGATATGTATCAATTCTTAAATCATTTTTATTGATTTCAACATCTACTTCTTCAACTTCTGGCATAACTAATACAGTTGCTGTTGATGTGTGAACACGTCCTTGCGTTTCAGTCTTAGGAACTCTTTGAACACGGTGTGATCCTGATTCAAATTTTAATTTTCCGTAAACATCTTCACCTTTTACCATAAATGAAATTAATGAATAACCACCAGCTTCAGCAGCATCAGCTTCCATAACTTCAATTTTCCAACCTTGTGATTCTGCGTACTTAACATACATCCGATATAGATCACCAGCGAAAATATTTCCTTCATCACCACCAGCTGCACCACGGATTTCCATAATTACATCTTTATTATCATTTGGATCTTTAGGAATTAATTCTAATTCTAAGCGATGAATAATATCAGGTAATTTCCCCTCTAATTCTTCTAATTCCATTTTTGCCATTTCTTTTATTTCAGGATCATTTTCTTTAACTAATTCCTTAGCTTCTTCGATTCCTGTAGTAACTTTTTTATACTCCTGATATAAATCGTAAGCACTTTGAAGTGAGGCTTGTTCTTTAGTAACATCAGTCATTTTTTTGATATCACTACCTATATCAGGATCCATTAACATATGACTTAATTCTTCATATCTATTTTCCATTGCTTTTAATCGTTCTAACATGCTTTCATTCATGATTTATACCTCCAAACCTATCCTATTATATAATAAACATTATAAATAAGCAAAATAAATTTATGCGAATCAATCGCTATTTTTTTTGATAATTATTTTTATTTGTTCACATTCAGTTCACTAAGCTATTTTATTATATAGGTGTAGTAAGAAAACTACCCTCCCTTTAATCATAGAAACCAAAGACAAGTTACCGCCGTAACTTGTCTTTATTTTTAGCTATCAAAAATATCAGGATTTTTCCTGATATTTTTATTTCTAAAATTTATGTGGTTTATCATAAACCTTATGACAATGACGACAACGTGGTTCATAATGGTCTTTAGCCCCAACTAAAACAATTGGATCTTCAAAAGAAGCTGGTTTACCATTAATTAATCGTTGCGTTCTAGTAGCCGGAGAACCACATTTAGCACAAATTGCTGTTAATTTAGTTACAAATTCAGCTCGTGTAAGCAACTCGGGCATAACACCAAATGACTCACCTCTAAAGTCTTTGTCTAATCCAGCTACCATTACTCGAATTCCTTTATCAGCCAAATATTCACAAACTTCGATAATATCTTGATCAAAGAATTGAACTTCATCAATCGCAACTACTTCTACATCAGATGTAATCTTTTTTAATATATCTTTGGCTTTTTCAACTACTAAACAAGGAACATGTGCTCCTGAATAAGAAACAATCTCACTATCAGAATAGCGATTATCAATTTTAGGTTTAAAAACCATGATATCTTTTTTGGCATAACTTAAAACATTAATGCGCCGAATTAATTCTTCAGTCTTACCAGCAAACATACATCCACAGATTACTTCTATCCAGCCATCTCGATATAAATGATACATTTATTTTCCTCCTAACTTCTTAAATCGCGAACGCCTTCACTAGTACCATCTGGACCAACATGTGCTAAATCTGAAAAGCGACTATAATTCTTTTCAAACGCTAAATTAACTTCTCCCGTTGCTCCATTACGATGTTTAGCAATAATAATTTCTGTTAAACCGCTATTTTCTGTTTGTTCACTTGGATCTTTATAATAATCTTCACGATAGATAAAAGATACAATATCAGCGTCCTGTTCAATTGCCCCAGACTCTCTTAAATCCGACATCATTGGCCGTTTGTTAGGACGTTGTTCAACCGAACGAGATAACTGTGAAAGTGAAATTACCGGTACTTCTAATTCTCTGGCTAAAGCTTTTAAAGTACGTGATATTTCAGATACTTCTTGTTGTCTATTTTCACGATTTTTTGATGATGATGTAATTAACTGTAAATAATCGATCACGATTAATTTTAAACCATGTTCACTTTTTAATTTTCGACTTTTAGCTACAATATCATTGATCTTAATTCCCGGACTATCATCAATATACATATTACATTTAGATACTCGCTCTGCAGCAGCATAATATTTATTAGCATTAGTCTTTAAAATTTCACCAGTTCTAATTGAAGAACCTTCAATACCACCCATTGAACAGATGATTCTTTGTACTAACTGTTCCGCAGGCATTTCTAGTGAAAATATTGCTACTGGTTCTTCTGATTTAAATGCAGCATTATGGGCAATATTTAAAGCAAAAGCTGTTTTTCCCATTGCAGGACGAGCTGCTAAAATTATCAAATCACCTTTTTGAAATCCTGAGGTTATTTTATCCAAGTCTCTAAAACCAGATTTAACCCCTGAGATATTACCATCAATTTTTTGTAATAAATTCAAACGATCAGTGACACTTCTAATTACACCGCGAATATCTCTAAATTCCCCGGCACTACGTTCTTGAGTAACTTTTAAAATTGTTTTTTCAGTATCATCGATAAATTCATCAATATCATCAACGTCACCATAAGCTTCTTCAGCAATTCTAGTTGTTTCTCGAATTATTTTTCGTAACGTTGCTTTATTATGCAAAATTTTTAAATAATGATCACTATGAGACACAGTAGGAACCGATTCACTTAAACGTAATAAATAATCGACACCACCACTTTTTTCAAGTAAGCCATGATCTAATAAATAAGATGTCACAGTAGTAACATCAACAGCTGTTCCCGCATCATTTAAAGCTGCCATAGCTTTAAAAATTGCTCGATGACTATCTTCATAA
The DNA here is from genome assembly GCF_002160495.1 of Erysipelatoclostridium sp. An173. GTDB lineage: Bacteria > Bacillota_I > Bacilli_A > Erysipelotrichales > Coprobacillaceae > Thomasclavelia > Thomasclavelia merdavium. The sequence goes on from NZ_NFKR01000009.1 coordinate 63,226, forward strand.
AAGTCCTCTTCAACTGCTTTATTTAAAATATCAATACACTTATCTTTAGAAATTAGCATTACTCCTAGTAGCGATCTTTCTGCTACAATATCATGAGGATATTCACGACCAGCCATATTTTTCTCCTATTGTTCTTTTAAATGAACAGTAATTGTTGCAATGATACCTTTATATAAATCAACTTTTAATTTTGTGTATCCTAATGCTCCAATTGGATGAGCATCGATGAATTTTCTTTTATCAATTTTAATATCATATTTTTCCCGTAGTTGCTCAACAATCTGTTTTGTTGAAACACTACCAAAAGTCTTACCATCTTTACCTGATTTTAAAGAAAATTCTAATGTTATATCTTCTAATCTTTTTGCTAATTGTTTAGCGTCATCTTGTCTTTTTAAATCTTCTTCGTGTGCTAATTGTTTTTCATTTTCAACAACTTTACGAGTTGCATTAGTTTCTAATACTGCTAATTTATTTTTAATCAAATAATTTTGACCATATCCATCAGCAACTTTTACAATATCACCTTTTTTTCCTAACTTTCTAACATCTTGTAATAAAATAACTTTCATTAATCATTCGTCCTTTCATCTAAATATTCATTAATTGCTTCTTCTAATAAATTAATTACAATTGTAATATCTTCATATTTTAATTGGCAGGCTGCCATTGAAAAATGACCTCCGCCACCCATTTTTTCCATTATTAGCTGAACATTTATATCAGTACTACTACGAGCACTAATAGAAACTTCTTCTTTCGCCGTTCGACCTACAATAAAGACTGCTTTGATACCACTAATACCAAGCAACTCATTACCAGCTTTAGCCAATAAAGTACGACTATATATTTTATCTTGTCTTCCATATGCAATCAAGATATTTTGCCCATAGCGATATGCAGTTTGGGTGATCGATAATTTTGTCACTGTAGTATCATAATCATCTTCTAGATATTTATAAGCCTGACTAACATTAGCTTGCATTTCTTTTAAACGAGCAGCTGCCTGGAAAGTTCTTGTTCCAACACGTGTTTTAAAATAATTAGTATCAATTAACATTCCAGTATACATAATCGTTGCTTCACGTTCAGTTACAGGAACTGTTTCTTTTTGATAGTCAAACAATTCAACAATTAACTCAACTGTTGAAGACGCTGATGGTTCCAAATATGTAAGTAGTGGCAAATCGATAAATTCTTCACCACGACGGTGATGGTCGATAACAACTTTATTTTGAATCAAATCTAAAACATCACTATCAATTGCCAGCGATGGTTTATGATTATCAACACATATCAATAGACTCTTTTCATGAATAAAATCATGAACTCGCTGTGGCAAAATAAATACACCTCGATATTTTTCAACATTTTGTAAGCTTTTAGCAACAGCACCAGTTTTTTCTTCTAAAGAATCATAGTCAATAATTATTCTAGTTTCTTTATCATAAGCTTTAGCTAATGCATACATTCCAATCGAAGCCCCAAATGAATCAAAGTCTGATTGTTTATGTCCCATAATAAATACATTATCAGCCTGCTTAATTAATCCAGCTAAAGTTTGAGCAATAACTCGAGCCCGAATTTTATTTGATTTTTCATAACTTTCACTATTTCCACCAAAATAACGGATTGGTTCATCGCTAGATTTAACAGTTACTTGATCGCCACCACGCGAATAAGAAAGAGAAAGTGCTGAAAAAGCCATTTGATCTAACTCTCTTAATATATTACTACCACGACCAATTCCAATTGAAAGAGTCATTACTTGACCTAACTGTTCAGCCTGTTTTTTAAAACCGTCCAAAATTTTAAATTTATCTTCTACCTGTTTGCGATAAGTTCTTTCATTAAATATTGCAATATACCCATCACTTTTATAACGTTTCAAAACAACACCATTTTCTTTAGCCCAATCAAGTATTATTTGCCTAGTTGTTGATTGAATTGATGCCGATGTTTGTTCATCAGCCTGTTCAATAGATTCTTCATAATTATCAACAGTGATATAGGCAACAGCAATTTGCTGATCAGTATATTCTTTACTAATAGTAATATAATCAGTAACATCTTTTAAATATAGCAGCCTTTTTTCCTTACTATTATATACCTCATATTTTCTTGAATTTATATCAATAACTTTTATATCATCATCTTCAAACAACGAAGCTAAAAGTGGTTGCCATTCCAATAATTTTTTACCAACAATATTTAATTGCAATTCAATAAATAAATCACTAATCCATGTAATATTACGATTTTCATCATATTGTATTAAACCAATACCACCAAAAATAAATGCATTCTTAGCCTCATCATTTAACGCCTCACTAACACTTAAATTATTTTCACTATGAATACTTGTTGCATAAATAATGAATCCAAAAACTATTAAATTTTTAATCCAAACATAAATCAAAAAGAGCAAGAAGTTATTTGATACAAAAACATATAAAAATAATGCAAAAAAACCTTCAATTACCAAAAGTATTTCTACAAAATTTTTTAATCTTGTCATCTTTACAGTCACTAAACCCACCACCTTATTAGTAATATCATTATACATGAATTTTATTTTCTTTTCATCATTTTAACTATCAATAACCCTGAATACACCCTAATAATGTAGGATTCACAAATAATCATTAAAATCCATAAAACTACAAACATAACTATCGGGTTTAATATTCCCTGTAAAAAAGGTATCACATTAATAATTCCTTGATAGATTTCTAGCCCTTCTTTGATAACATCAATTCCAAGCAGACCACTAAGAATAAAAAAAACAACTATATTTTTTATAGCTGATATAAAAATTAAACCATATTTACTAAAATTAATACTTTTTTGATGTTTTAAACAATAACCATAAAAAATTCCCATCAACAAAGTACAACTTGTAAAAAAAGTAAAAAACAATTCACCAGCTAAAAACAAAACAAAAAATGTCGTTATCAAGACAATCAACCCAGCTTGATAATCATAAATATACGTATAATAAGTTAAAATAACTACCATTACATAGGTAAAAAGAACATCAAATAAACTCCCTGTATACATATTAATAATTCCTAATACACCAAATAGCGACGCTAACATCGCTCCTTGCGTCATCATTTTTATTCGGCCACTATTCATTTTCGTCCTCCTTAAACTATAACGATAGTCTTTATAATAGTTTAAAAGATTATATCACAATCAATTCCTATCATCAATTAACCATCAATAAGCAAATATCAACAAAAAAAGAATACCCCTAAGGATATTCTAATCTTCAAACAAACAAGCACCATTTGTCTCAATAACTTTTTTATACCAGTAAAAACTTTTTTTAGGAATTCGTTTATAGGTACCATTTCCATAATCATCCACGTCAACATAAATGAAGCCATAACGTTTAGACATTTGTTTAGTTGATTCTGATACCAAATCAATACATCCCCAAGACGTATATCCTAAACATTCAACTCCATCTATTTCAATAGCATTTAACATTTCTCTAAAATGAGCATCAAAATAATCAATTCGATATTGATCATCAATTGTACCATCAGGTAGTACTTCATCTTTAGCTCCTAAACCATTTTCAACAATAAATAGCGGTTTACGATAACGGTCATATAAATCAACCATTGAAATTCTTAAACCAATTGGATCAATTTGCCAACCCCAATCACTAGTTGGAATATAGGGGTTTTTAATTGCGGTCATTGTATTAGCTGCTGTTTTCTTTAAACCCTGATCATCTTTAGCAACACAACTGCTTGAATAATAACTAAATGACACGAAATCAACTGGATATTTTTTCATGATTTCATCATCACCAGGTTCCTTAACAATTTTGACCCCTTCGTTTTTAAATTTAGCTAATAAATACGCTGGATATTCTCCAAATACTTGAGTATCACTATAACAATAAGTACTACGCATATCTTGTTGTGCTTGTAATACATCTTCTGGCTTACATGAATATGGATAATAAGTTAATTTTGTCAACATACATCCAACCATTGAACCAGGAATTATTTCATGACATATCTTTGTTGCAAGGGCACTAGCTACAAATTGATGATGCATTGATTGGAAAATAATCTGATTCCAATTCACATCTTCTGGAAAACGGTCTCTTACTAAGCCACCTGTTGTATAAGGATGACGAATCATACTGTCGACTTCATTAAATGTTAGCCAATATTTAACTTTATCTTTGTAACGAGTACAGATTGTTTTAACAAATTTTTCAAAAAATCCAACTAATTTACGATTATACCAGCCATTATATTTCAATACTAAATTAAGTGGTGGTTCATAATGTGACATTGTAACTAATGGTTCGATTCCATATTTTAAACATTCATCAAATACATTATCATAAAATTTTAAACCTTCTTCATTGGGCATTTCATCGTCACCATTAGGAAAAATTCTTGACCAGGCAATTGACAATCTAAATACCTTAAAGCCCATCTTTGCAAACATTGCAATATCTTCTTTATAATGATGATAAAAATCACTACCATGACGTTTTGGATATAAAGATTCATCATCAGTAGCTAATGCTTCTTCAATATCCTTACTAGTAATTTCATTTTGTTTAGCGTAATCTTGAACATCAACATCTAAATGCGAACGAGCACAATCTGATACTGAAATTCCTTTTCCGCCTTCTTTCCAGCCACCTTCTACTTGATTAGCAGCAGTAGCGCCTCCCCATAAAAATCCATCAGGAAATTTTCTTGTCATATTATTTGACCTCCTTATTTTCTATCCTTATATATCTTAGCATTTCAAATTTTTTTTGCCTGTTTATTTCATGAGATGAAACAAAATTAATATATAATATAGAAACTAATCGAATTTTACTTATCTAGATGATTTTATCAGACTGTTATTCTAAGTCATCAATTTTAAACATTATATCAAAAATAATTAATTACATTCTCTTATCGCTAGAATGAAACTGCCAATAAAACAATAATCTTGTAAATAATCAATCCGGACTATTTTTGGACAATAATCTTTAGGTAAATATTTAATCAATTCATTTTTTAACTTATCCAAATCTAAAAGAGAATTACATATAACTACTAATTCAGGAGCTATTGTAACTATACACAAAAGAACCTCATGTACTAAAAGTTCAATTGTCCCTTTAACAGTTTTATTAAGTTCAAAACGGCTTTTTGATAACTTTAGCGGCATAAATTGTACCTCACCACTTAATGAATGACTACCAACAAGCAGTTGATCATTAACTATATGTCCCATTCCAGCATTAGTGCTAACCGGTTGAAAAATAACAGAAATATTATGGTAGTTATTTTGACAAGCATGGTACCCTACAGCTGCAGCATTTACATCATTACACAAGATAATCTTTTGGCGATATCTTTTTCCAAAAGCTTTTTTTAGATTAGTTCCATCAATCATACCTGAAAGTTTCATAACATCTACAATTCCATCATTGATTATTCCTGGCGTTGCTATAGAGATAATATCAATATGAGTATGTTTAAGTGTCATCGTATCGACAATATCAAAAATATCTTCAATAGTAACATGATTCTTTATTATTTCTCCATCTTCAAGAACCTTATTATTTCGGTCAAATAAACGATATCCAATATGAACTCTAAGACTATTTCTAATCAATACTAAAGTTAATATTTCACCATGTTTACAAGTAATTTCCCCTAATGTTAAAACTTCATGTTCTTTTTTATACTCGGCAACTTGAACTTTTTCAATTAAATCAATCAATTTGCTTACATCATATTTCGCAAAAAACTGTGTAGGGATCTTTAATACTATTTTATTAGGCAGTTGTTCTTGAAGTGAAGCATGTTGATATGAAATCTGTGGTGCCAATAAAATAATATCATAATTCTCTGCTGTCTCTATTAATTTATTAAAAGCAACTGCTTCAAATTTAAAGTCTTTATCAAGAAGTTTAGCACACTCATTTAATTTCATGGCAAAAAAACCAGTCGTTAATCCACCACTACAGCTAAGTAATATTTTTACTTGTGGTCGATTTACAAGAGTTTGAATTATTTCTAACATTTCATTAAATAATTCTAAAGCATGTTTCATATTTTTCATTTGAAAATGTAGATAAAATTCATCAGTATGCAAATATGTATTAGACACTTTAAATTCAAAAAGCTGCATATTATGGTAATTAATTTGACTATGACTATACGCCGTTTTAATAATTACCGATTTATCTTCGACTTTAACTTGCATATTTTCATTAAAATCATAGGCTTTAATGTATTTCCAAAAAATATCAGCATTAATTTCTTTTAAAAACTCATCCATTTCCATTGACCTGTTCAATATAATCTTTGACACAAGATAAATCAGGATAAATCTTTGTAGCTAATAAACAATGTTCATGATCAGGCTGTTTCATATCTGGTATACAAATAACACTTATTTTTGCATTATGAGCCGCTTCGATTCCAGCTTCACTATCTTCAATAACTAGAGCTTCATCGGGATTTATACTAATTTTTTTACAAGCAGTTAAAAAAACATCAGGAAATGGTTTACTTCTTTCAACTTCATCACCAAAAACAAAATCATCAAAATAGCCTGTCAACTTATGTTCATTTAAAATTGTTAAAGCTCTTTTTTTAACACTAGAAGTAGCTAAACAAATATAAATATCTTTATTTTTTAAGTAATTCATTAAATCTTTTATACCCGCTTTTAAAGCTACTCCATCTTTATCAACATAATATTGTTCTCTTTCTCGAAAAAAAGCACATGCACTATCAATATCATATTCAAGATTATAATGTTTTTTAAAAAGATTCATTGTTGTCACCAATGTTTTACCAGGACAATGTTCAATATAATCATCTTTAGAAAAACTTATATTATAATTTTCAAAAAAATCTCGATAACATTCATACGAAATATACTCACTATCAACAATTACTCCATCAAAATCAAAAATAACACCTTTTATCATTTTATAACCTTCATCGCTATCTTTTTACACTAATAATTATACGATTTGCTTTTTTTCTTTCAATATTTGGCAATAATATCGAAAAACAAACATATTTAAGCCTATAATATGATTGAAAACAATCAAAAGGAGAAAAATATGATTCCTAAGGAAAGACAAGACGTAATTTTAGACGCCTTAAATAACAAAGGATATATTTCTGTAGAAGAGTTATCAAAAAAACTATATGTTAGCTTAGCTACTATTAGACGTGATCTTAACGAATTAGAAAAAAATGGTTTTCTTAAAAGAACTCATGGTGGTGCTTCTTTTATTAGTCAAGACCACATGATTACTTCTATTGACTATCGAACTAATTGGAATAGTGAAGAAAAAATCAAAATAGCAAAAAAAGCCGCCTTGCTAGTTGATAATGGTATGAATATTTTTATTGATTCTAGTTCAACAACTCTTTGGCTTGCTCAAGAACTTGCCAATAAAAAAGATTTGAACGTTTTAACAAATAATGTCTCAATTGCTCAAATCTTATCAAAAGATGAAACTAATCATGTTGAAGTGGTATGTGGCACTTATAATTATAAACATGGGAGTATTTTCGGTAATGATGCTGCTAATTATATAGCTAAAAGACATGCTGAAATCTTGTTTGTCTCTGCTAGCGGTTTTAATAGTAACGGAGTATCAACAAAGACTAAACGTGATATTGCAACAAAACAAGCATTTCAAAAATGTTCTGATTTAACAGTATTATTAATGGATCATACTAAATTCAATGAAATCAATTATTATTTAGTATATTCTTATGAAGATATTGATATCGTAATTGTAGATCAAGAACTCCCTGAGAATTTATTAACATTATGTAAAAAGCATAAAATTAATGTTATTGTTGCTAATTAAAAGAACTTCATAAATAAAGTTCTTTATTCGATATCATCAAACAAACTTAATTGAATATTTTCATGCTTATTTTCATATTTTTTTAAATAATCAAATATTTGATTATTATCATGAACTATGCCATTAGCCTGACACGTTTGATGAAATAATTGCATTAATTCATTGTTATTAGGGCTATTTAGCTGGTATTTCACCCCATAGGTCTTAATATATTTTTCTTTCATACCAGGAAATAAGTGGTCTAACTGTTGATAAAAATATTCTCGGTTTCCTTTGCGAAGAGTAACTCCCATGCCAAAACAAATTATGCCATAGACTTTAGCTTCAATGCAGTAATCTAAGATCCCTTTGATATTTTCTTTAGTATCATTAATAAATGGTAAAATTGGACAAAGCCAAACAACCGTCGGAATGCCTGCTTCATGCAATTTTTTTAACACTGCAACTCGCTCTTTAGTTGTACTTACATTGGGTTCGATTTTTTTACATAAATTTTCATCACAAGTTGTCAATGTCATTTGTACTACACATTTGGTTTTATTATTAATCGCTGTCAATAAATCCAAATCTCTTAATACGCGATTTGATTTTGTTATTAGAGTAAAACCAAAACCATATTTATAAGCTAACTCCAATGCTTTTCGAACATGTTTTAATTCATTTTCAAGAGGAATATAAGGATCACTCATCGATCCGGTAGCCAACATACATTTTGAACGTTTTCTTTTAAGATTATTTTCCAATAATTCAAGGGCATTTGCCTTAACTTCAACATCCTCAAAATCATGATCCATACAGTAACACTCACTTCTTGAATCACAATATATGCAGCCATGTAAACAACCGCGATATAAATTCATGCCATTTGTCGAAGACAAAATTCCCTTAACATTTTTAAAATGCATAAAACTCCTCCTATAGATAATTAATTATATCTAGCTTTTTATAATACATCAACAACTATAATTATAATAATATTTAAGACTTGTTAGATAGTAATCAACCCAACAAGTCTTTAGTTTATCTATTAAGATTATTTATCATTCAATTCCCAGCCGTTCATCATATCACGACAATAATAAAGTATTAATAAACTAATTACTAAATTCACAATTAAACTAACATAACTTCCAAGTACTAACAATACTTGCGAATCTATACTAGTAACCACAAATGCTAAAATTATAGTACTAGGAATTGCTGCTATCATCATCAAAATTATCGTCATGATAGTCTCAAAAAAACTTGAAGAAAGATTTTTAAAAAACTTAAGTGATAAGATAGTTCCACTAATGATAATTCCTGTATATCCTAAAATAGTCATAAAATATGTTATTATAACACCTAACCCATGATGGTAATAAATGCCAACTATTAAAAAGGCAATAAACGCATAAACAAACACTTTAATAAATGTTGGTATTGTTACGGCAAGAAGCTTTTTAAAAGGATTTTCAGGAATTAAATAAATTTGATAGTTTTTCATATCTCTAGCTAATTCAGACTGTCGAATCGCTGTAAATACCCAAAGTATAACCCAGTATATAAATAATTCTAAATCAGCTTTTAAAAATATCGTAATTGCAATATATATACCTAAAGTAACAATATCATTTTTATTGATCAATTCATTTCCTTTTCTCATAATTAAGAAGTTTTTTGACAAGATAGCCCAGGCACCTTGTTTAAATTTACCAGTAATTTTGGTTTTTACTTTTTGATTACTGATTGATCTTTGATTTCCTTCTTTAGCAGCTTTCATTACTTTAGAATATTCAAAACCATCTTGTAAGGCTTGTTCATAAAAGTCACCTTGATATTTGATAAATGCATAATAAATCAAAACTGTTGTAATTAAAAGTAACAAGAAAGTTAGTAAAGTGATTAAAAAATTCTGTTCAATAAATGACACTAAAATTAATCTGATCCAGCCAAATATTGGAATGACATAAAATAAATCTGATTTAATCAAATTAAGTAATAAATTATTATAATCACCTGTTTGTAAATATACCAGTCCCACTACCACTAGGACTAGAATTATTATTATTGCTGGGATGATTTTAGAATATTTACGATATTTACGATCACCAATTGATAATACATATAAATAATCACTTAATATCAAAAAGCAAAAAAATGCTATCATAGAAACAACTGCTGTTAAAATCATAAACCCTAAACTTACAGTTACAATCGTTGAAAAGAAAACAAATATCATAAAACAAATCAAAGTTAAATACAATGATTGAGATAAATTTTGAAAAGTTAAATAGGTCATGATTTGCGTTTTAGTAAATGGTCCAGTAAATAGATAAAAGGCATCTTCACCAAAAAATAATGCTTTTCTAGATGACATAAAAGTTGAAAAAATCAAAATAGCTAAAAAACCAATGTAGATTAAAATCATAATATTTACTAAAGGATTATTTTGCATTGATGCACTAGTATTTCCAATCATTGTCCCTAATCCTAATAAATAAATTAATCCAGTGAATATAATAATAATACCAGCCGCTTTATTTTCAAACAACTCACGAATAGAACCTTTAGTTTTTAATATTTTCAATTTAATTAACGGTTTCATCTTGTTTACCATCTGTTGCTTCAAAGAAATATTCTTTTAGCGTTTCATCATGTAAATTTTCTTTACAAACATGATTAATAATTTTTCCTTTATCCATAATATAAGCTTCATCATAAATATCGTTGATAATATCAATAATATGAGTGCTAATCAAAATAGCACAACCTTGTTCTTTGAGTGTTTTAAATATTTCTAATACAGTTTCAATACTTGCAGGATCTAATCCTACCATTGGTTCATCCACTAATAAAGCTTGGGGTTTAATCATCAATGCTAATAGCATACTTAATTTTTGCTTCATTCCTTTAGATAACTCTTTAGCTAAACGATTCTTTTTTTCACTTATTTCAAACAAATCTAAATAATAATCCGCTATTTTTTGATAATTATTAATTCGGTAAGCATTACCAATAAAATCAATATGTTCTTTAACTGTTAAAACATCGTATAAAACTGGTGTTTCTGGAACATAGCCAAAACACCTTTTTGCTTCAACAGTATCGTTATAGTATCCACAAATTTTTATTTTCCCATCAAATTCTAATAAATTAGCAATACTTTTTATCGTAGTTGACTTACCAGCCCCATTAGGTCCAAGTAAAATAGTTATTTTCCCCGGCTTGGCAACTATACTAACATTATCTGCTGCTTTAAAACTATTATATCTTTTACATAAATCAATTACTTCGATCATAAAAATTCCCTCCTATTTCTATTATAAAGTAACTAACACCAACTGTATATGCAACTTAGCTATATTAATATTTATTAAGAAAATATTTTTCATAAACAAAAAAGGTAGTAATCAGCATGTTAGTGATTTGCTACCTTCATTCGATATATTATTTATCAACGCCACACTCGCGAATCGCCAAGATAAAACTTCCAATAAAACTATAATCTTGCAAATAGTCTATTTTTGTTATTTTAGGACAATAATCTTTTGGTAAATATTTAAGCAATTCATTTTTTAATTCATCTAAATCAAAAAGAACATTACAAATAACTATTAACTCAGGAGCAACTGTAACAATACATAAAAGTACTTCCTGGGTTAATAGTTCAATTGTTCCTTCAGCGGTTTTATTAAGTTCAAAACGACTTTTTGATAACTTTAATGGCATAAACTGCACTTCACCACTTAATGAGTTATTACCAACGTGTAACTGATCATTAATAATATTTCCTATCCCTGCATTAGTTCCAACTGGTTGAAATATTACTGAAATATTATGATAATTATTTTGACAAGCGTGATACCCTACAGCGACTGAGTTAACATCATTGCAAAGAATTATTTTTTGGCGATAATGTTTATTTAAAGCATCTTTAATATCAGTACCATCAACCATCCCTTCTATTTTCATAGTATCAACAATTCCATTATTTATAATTCCTGGGGTAGCAATTGCAATTGCGTCAATGTGCTTATGTTTTAACATCATTGTGTCGATAACATCACAGATATCATCAACTGTCAGATAAGTTTTAATTATTTCACCATCTTCTAGTATTTCATTATCCCGACCAAACAAACGATATCCAATATGAATTCGAACACTATTTCTAATTAAAGCCAAAGTAAGGATTTCACCATGTCTACGAGTAATTTCACCTAACGTTAAAACTTCATGTTTTTTTCTATATTCTTTAATCTGTGTTTTTTCAATCAAATTTAACATTTTACTAGTATCATATTTTGCAAAAACTCGAGTTGGTATTTTTAAAACTATTTTATTAGGAAACTGTTCTTGAACGGTGGCATGCTGGTAAGAAATTTGTGGTGCTAATAAAATAACATCATAATCTTTAGCAACTGTCGATAACTGATCAAAAGCCACCGCTTCGAACAAATAATCTTTTTGCAATATTTTAACACTTTCATTTAATTTCATCGCAAAAAAACCAGTAGTTAAACCGCCACTACAACACAATAATACTTTAGTTTTTGGTTTATTTACTAATGTTCCGATAATTTCTAACATCTCCTCAAATAATTCGAGGGCATGTTTCATATTTTTCATTTGAAAATGCAAATAAAATTCATCTTCATGACTATATGTATTTGATACTTTAAATTCAAATATTTGCTGATCATAAGCATTGATTTCACTATAACTATATGCTGTTTTAATAATAATTGTTTCATTAGTGACTGTAACCTGCATATTATTTTCATATTGATAATTTCTAATATACTGCCAAAAAATAGCAGCATTTATTTCTCTTAAAAACTCATCCATTATTATCCCACCGTTTCAATATATTTTATTATATTTGTTAAATCTCTATAAATGTTACAAGTCATTAACTGATATTTATCATCAGGATATTTCATATCTGGTATACAAATCACTCTAATTTTTGCATTGTAACCTGCCTCGATCCCAGCTTCACTATCTTCAATTACTATTGCCTCATTTTTTTGAACATTAATTTTTTTACAAGCCTTTAAAAACACATCTGGAAATGGTTTCCTCGTTTTACTTCGTCCCCAAAAACAAAAGCATCAAAATATTTTGTTAATTGATAATTATCTAAAATTGTTATTGCACGCTTTTCTACACTAGAAGTGGCCAAACAGATAGCAATTTTTTTACTAACAAGATAATCTAATAATTCTTTAACTCCTTTTTTTAATGGTACACCATCTTTATCTAGATAGTATTGCTCTCTATTTCTAAAATACTGACAAGCCTGATCAATATCAATATCTAAATCATAGAATTCTTTAAAGAAATTCATCGTTGTGATTAATTGTTTTCCCGGGCAATATTTTATATAGTCCTCTTTTGTAAATATAATATTATAAGTTTTTAAAAAATCACGATAACATTCATATGAAATATATTCACTATCAACAATTACACCATCAAAATCAAAAATAACTCCTTTAATCATTGTTTTTTCTCCCCTAACTCTATATATTAATTATAAACTATGTTTATTTTCTATCAAGAATTACTACAAAAATTTAAAATAAAGAAAAAGATTAAACCAGTAATTTTGTCTAATCTGTATAATAAAAAAACAACTATTTAAAAATCAATATATTTTAAATACATTAAACACCTAAAAATACATCATATTGAACTATTGACATTGCCCCAATTAATGGTATATTATTTGAGTACGAAAGATCTCGAGTTACCCGTTAGGGCTCGAGACTTTTATTTTTTAAGAGAATATTTATGGTAAGAGAATATAAAACATTTGAACAACAAATTGAAATTTTAAAAAATCGAAATTTGATTATAAATGATGAAACCAGGCAAAAGAAATTTTGACCATTCACAATTATTATAACGTGATAAATGGCTATAAGGAGTTATTTTGTTGTAGAGATGAAAATAATAACGAAAAATTTATAAATGGTACTACTTTCGATGAGTTATACGCACTATATTGCTTTGATAGAGAATTGCGTTCTATAATTTTTAAATACACTTTACAAATCGAAAATACATTGAGGACCTTAATTTCATATGTATTTTCTAAATATCACGGTGTTGAAAATTAAATGCGATATTCTAATTTTGATTATATAAAATATGATGCTGCATCAAAAATTAAAGTAAGCAACAGAGCTAAACATATCAATGAGTTAATTTCTAAGATTCAAATGGATCTTGCACAAGCCACTTTAAAAAAGGACTATATAAATCACTATGTAGTAAAGCATGGTTATGTTCCTTTATGGGTATTAGTTAACACCATATCTTTTTCAAGACTATCTACCTTTTATAAACTTATGAAACAAAAAGAACGTATCGAAGTTTCACAACATTGGGATATAATGGAACAAGATTTATCATCATATATTGAAGTCCTTGCTTATTTTAGAAACCTATGTGCGCATGATGATAGAATTTATAATGCCAAGTGCAAAAAATTGATTTCAAACACTCCCTACCATGAAAATTTACAAATACCTAAAAATGATAAGAATCAATACATTTGTGGTAAAAATAATATATTTTCAGTCCTAATCATATCCAAAATTTTATTACCTCCTGAAGAATTTAATACCATGTTTAATAAAATTAGTGGTAGATTAACAAGTCTATCTAAAAATTGAAAACAATACCAATATCTGAAATATATAATCAAATGGGATTATCTAAAAATTGGAATCTTATTAAAAAAATATAAAGTCCTAAGCCCACGCGGGTAACTTAGGATCAATAATATTATTATTCAAAAGGAGTAATAATATTCGTAAAAATACAAAGCATAAATTATTATAAAAAATAAATAATACATCTTTAGACATATATTATGTATTTAAATCTAGTTATAGAAACACGTTCAATAAATAAAAGAACATGTTTTATTTAGTCCTAAAATATTCTTTCAACTTTTTTTTAATTAAATTTTTTATCTTTATTAATCAGTTTAATTAATAATAGCAATACAATAAATCAATAATTTTATAACATTAAAACGTGTACCAATTTGATACACGTTTTAGCCAATATTAACTCTCTTCAATAACACCCATTAATTCTAAGATTCGATTTAAATCTTTGATGTCAGTATATTTAATTGTTAAAGCTTTATCATCCACTTTAATTTTTGTTCTAAATTTTTTACGCAATAAATCTTCAACATATTTATATTCTTTAGGCTTTTCAACTTTAGGTTGATTTTTACGAGTTTTTCCTAATTCAATTCCCTTTACAATATTTTCAACATCACGAACAGATAAATTTTCATTAATACATCTATCAGCAATACTTTCAGCTTTTTCTTTTGATAACGTAATTAAACAACGAGCATGCCCCATTGTAATTTTACCTTCAAGAACGTAGTTTTGAATTTTATCTGGTAATTGTAATAATCTAAGAGTATTAGCAATATAACTTCTAGATTTCCCAATTCTCTTACCTAATTCTTCTTGAGTAAGCTCTAGTCTTTCCATCATTTGTTGATAAGCACGAGCTTCTTCAATTGAATTTAAGTCTTCTCTTTGAATATTTTCCAACAAAGCAATTTCCATCATTTGCTGATCAGTAAAATCAACAATAATTGCAGGGATTTCTGTTAATCCAGCTATTCTCGCCGCACGACATCGTCTTTCCCCAGCAACAATTTCATATCCTTGGATAGAACTTTTTAAAATAACCGGTTGAAAAACCCCATGTTCTTTAATTGAAACCGCTAATTCTTGAAGCTTTTCTTCATCGAATAATTTTCTTGGTTGATATGGATTAGGACGAATTTCATCTAACGATACTAACACCTGTTTACTTGCAGGAGTATTATTTTCAATATCATCAATTAAAGTTGTAATATCGCCACCAAATATAGCATCTAACCCTTTACCTAAACGCTTGTTTTTAGAATTTGTATTTGTAGTTTTTTTAGTCTTTTTTGTTGTATTATTTGGCATTTCGTTTACACACCTCTTTTGCAAATTCTCGATAAGAACGGGCTCCTTCAGAATTATTATCATAATCAAAGATAGCTAATCCCTCAGATGGCGCTTCAGATAATTTAATATTTCTAGGTATAACAGTTTTATATACTTTTTCTTTAAAATACTTTCTTACTTCTTGAGAAACTTCAACCCCTAAATTAGTTCGTTGATCTAACATTGTTAAAAGGATCCCTTCAATTGTAAGCTTAGGATTAAACACACTTTGTGTTAATAATACTGTATTTAATAATTGTGTTAAACCTTCCAAAGCATAATATTCGCATTGAACTGGGATCAATACCGAATCACATGCTGTTAATGCATTAGTATTTAATAACCCTAGTGCCGGTGGACAATCAATGATTACATAATCATAATTTTTCTTCACTTTATTAAGAGCGTTTCTTAATCGTTGTTCACGCCCTGATTTTACATTAGCCAATTCTAAATCTGCACCAGCCAAATCAATACTCGCCGGTGCTACATCAAGGTTAGCAATATATGAAGGAACAATGACATCTTTCATATCACATTCTTCAACAATTATATTATAAGTTGATAATTCAATATTATCACGATCAATTCCAATCCCTTGAGTTGCATTTGCCTGAGGGTCCATATCAATAAGAAGAACACGATATTTAGTATTTGCCAAAGCTGCAGCTAAATTAATACTCGTTGTTGTCTTACCAACGCCCCCCTTTTGATTTGTAATTGCAATTATTCTTGTCATTATTTGGCCTCCTTCATTACTTCTTACCTATACTCTCTCCTAATTTTACTACTGTTTCTTTGTCATTAATAGTATTTTTAACAATATCCTCATCAATAATTGCTTGATTTTCTTTTAACAATATAACTACAGTTGAACCACCAAATTCAAAATATCCTTTTTCTTCGCCACGATAACATTGTTTTTTAGGATAATTAACAATTCTACCAACCATCATAGCTCCAACTTCCATTTGAACCATTTTACCAAAATTTTTTGATTCAATAACTGTGTAACTACGAGTATTTTGTTTATAAATAGGATAATAATCATTAGCAATTGGATTAACGGTATGAAATTTCCCGTTAATAAATTTATTTCCAATAATTTTACCATCATCAATATAATGATAACGATGATAATCGTCAACTGTCAATCTAAATACAAGCCAATAACCGTTTAAATATTCATTAGCTAATTCTTTATCTTCTAATAATTCTTCTAATGAATAACTAGTATCTTTAATAGTAACACGGCACTTATCATCGATACGATAACAACTTAATTTAGCATCTGCTGGGCTAATTAAAACATTATTATCTTTACTATAAGGTCTTTTGCCTGGTAATATTTTTCTTGTAAAAAAATCATTATAACTAGTAAATTGACGATTTTCAAATTGTGACATATCAATATTGTTTTTTTCAATAAATGATTTGATTTGCCATTTAGAAAAACGTGAATTCATATACCAGCCACCTAAATTACTTACAAACCGGCAAACAAGAATTTTTAAAGCACATCTACCAAGAAATGTGCCATAAAGTTTCTTTAAAAAATTATTTTGACTTTCCCCATTAGTTTGAATATTTCCTAAACGATCAACTACTATCATTTTACCACCATTATTTGAATCAATTCCACGATTACTAATACCCCTAAAGCCGCTAATCCTTTTGATTGCACTTTTGGAACTTTAAAATCAACAATAAACAAAATTCCGGTAATCAACATCAATGCACCATAAAGATAATCCAGACTAAATACAACATAGCGAAGTGCATAAGCCATCGGTAAGATAAATGATGATGTTGTTACTGGTAAACCTTGATAATATTTTCTTTTTTCATTTGTTTCTTTTTGACGTGTTTCCTCTTGAACATTAAAATAAGCCAATCTAATTACAGCCGCTAAAACATAGAAAATTTCAATTGCTAGCCAGCCAATAGAACTCAAGCCTACATTATATCCTAAAATTGCCGGGAAAACTCCAAAAGCAACTAAATCACATAAAGAATCTATCTGGATTCCAAAACGTTTTTCCTCTTCTGTACGATTTTTCTTACTTCGTGCTACCATTCCATCAAAAGTGTCACAAATCCCACACATTATTAAACAAATAAAAGCCCACTGATACATACCATTAAATGATAAATGGATTCCTGCCATTGCAAAAACCAGTGATAAATATGTAAGAATAACCGTATAACTATAATATCCGATCATTTTTCCTGCTCCCTAATAAAAAATTTCAACAAAAACAGTATAGCACATATTTAAATAATACGATACAAAATTAAGCTAAATTTAGGTTTCTATTATATCAAAGTTTAAATCCTAATCAACCAAAAACAGTCGATTCTACCACATTTTTATTCATATTAAAAAAGAATAGTTACTATTTAAACTCAATTATATTAACCTCAAGGAGTCATTATATCATAAAAAATATCATTTACCATCTTAGATAAAAAAATTTTATCGCTAACTTTTCATTAAAATAAGCAGTCTACTTAAAGTAAACTGCTTATCGATAATAACGACTTGGCTGATATAATACAACCTTATTTTGTTTAAGCGAAGTTTGAACATCAATAATTCTTTGATTAGATGAACCACGAAATCTAAGTTTTCGATCACTTAAATGATCAACATATGGTCCATCAACCAAAACATCGATATAAGGTAAAATCAAAACATCAAATTCTTGAATTTTTTCATATAGAAATGCTGAATATAGCCAAACTGTTCGATCAGGACATTCCTTTTTTATTCTTTTTAATAAATCAGCAACATCATAGCGATTTTCCTTTTCTAAAGGCTCACCACCTAAGATAGTAACACCATTAATATGGGGCTGATTAATCAGCTCAATTAACTCATCAGCAATCTGTTGATCAAATTCCTTCCCACCACAAAAATCCCATGTTTCAGGATTAAAGCAGTTTAAACAATGCTGATGACACCCTTGAACATACAACGAAACTCGAATACCTTCGCCATTAGCTATATCAATTTGTCTTATTTGTGCGTACCTCACAATTATTCTCCATATAAATGATTATCTAAATGAACGAAACGTTCTGCAATTTCCTGAGTTCTTCCTTGATTCCAGAAGTTATCACCTAGATATCCACATGTTCTACGACAAACATTTAATGTTTTGTGATTTCTATTGCCACAGTTTGGACAATACCATTCACGATTTTCATCTAATAAAATTTCACCGTCAAAACCACATTCTTGACAATAATCTGATTTTGTATTAATTTCAGCATATTGAATTGTTTCATACATATAATCTATCAATGCTGATAAGGCATCTAAATTTTGTGACATGTTAGTAACTTCAACATAACTGATAGCACCACCAGAAGATAATTTCTGGAATTTAGCTTCTACTTCTAATTTACTAAAGGCGTCAATATGTTCACGAACATTAACATGATATGAATTTGTTAAATAATCCTTATCAGTTACTCCTGGAACAATTCCAAAACGTTTTTTCAATGCTCTAGCAAAAGTATAAGTAGTTGATTCAGCTGGAGTACCATATAAACCAAAACCTAAACCAGTTTCTTCTTTCCAGCTATCACAAGCTTCTCTTAAACGTTCCATGATTTTTGTTGCTAATTCATTTCCTTCTTTTGAAGTATGAGTTTGACCAATTAAAGCAACAACACATTCATATAATCCAATATATCCAAGTGAGATAGTTGAATAACCATTTTCTAATAATTTATCAATTTTTTCTCCAGATTTTAATCTTGCAAGAGCTCCATAACGCCAATGAATCGGACTTACATCAGCAATTGTTCCTTTTAAGCTTTCATGACGTAATAATAATGCTTCTTTACATAATTCCAATCTTTCATCAAGAATTTTCCAGAAATTATCAAGATTGTGATCTGCAGATAAACCAGCATCAGCTAAGTTTAAAGTAACGACACCTTGGTTGAAGCGTCCATACCATTTATATTCACCATTTTCATCTTTCCATGGTGATAAAAAGCTACGGCACCCCATACAAGGGAATACTTGACCTTCATAATTTTCACGCATGATTTTAGCTGAAATAAAATCAGGCATCATTCTTTTAGCAACACATTTAACAGCTAAATCAGTTAAATAACGATATTTACTGTCTTGAGGAACATTATTATCATCTAATACATATAATAGCTTTGGAAAAGCTGGTGTTACATATGCCCCAACTGGGTTTTTCATTCCTACATAGCGTTGTCTAAGTGTTTCTTCAATTAACATTGCTGTTTCTTCAATATATTCGGGTTCTTCTTTTAAATACATAAAGACAGATAAAAATGGTGCTTGTCCATTAGTTGTTGAAAAAGTATTGATTTGATATTGAATTGTTTGAATACCAGCTTTGATTTCATCTTTTAATCTAGATTTAGCTATTTTTTCAATTTGTTCATCGCTATAATCAATACCAATCATTTTACCTTCATTGATAACGTTCTTTTTATGTTTTTCATAACTAATTCTTACATATGGTGATAAGTGCGCTAATGAGATTGTTTGCCCACCATATTGCCCGTTTGCTACTTGTTGGACTATTTGAGTAGCTACCGTACAAGCAGTTTGTAATGATTTTGGTGTTTCAATTAATTTATCATTTATTACTGTACCTTGAGCGAACATATCTTTTAAATTAACTAAGTCGCAATTATGCATTTTTTGAATATAGTAATCCATATCATGGAAATGAATGATTCCATCATCATGAGCTTGAACGATTTTTGGTGGTAATAACAATCTTCGACAATAATCTTTTGAAAACTCACCAGCAATCAAATCTCTTTGAGTAGCTAAAACGGTCGCATCTTTATTAGAATTCTCTTCCATAGCTTCTTTATTAGTTTGATTTACGATGCCATAAATTTCATTATCGATAGTGTTGGTTTCTCGTTGAAACTCTCTAACTTTTCGATATCCTTCATAAGCTTTAGCAGTTAAGATCTGCCCTTTTTCAATTAATTTTTCGAACACTTGTCCTTCAATACGATAAATTGAAATATCACCATCGCTATAGCGATGCCATTCTTCAATTTCTCTTGCAATATCTTTAGCACATTGTTCATCAATAATTCCACTACCGCATTTCATTGCTTTTAAAATAGCGTTTTCTATTTTTGTTGCATCAAAATCAACAGTGTGGCCGTTTCTTTTTATTACTCTCATCATGTTCCCTCCTAAAATTACAAATCCTATCTTATCATTAAAAAAATCATTTTGATAATGATATGCACCTTTACTTAGAAATTTTTTAACCAAAACTTAATCCAATCTATAACATAAATAAAAAATTTAAACCTCAACAAATCCCAACTATAACATATTATCTTGTTTAAATCACTACTTTTTTATATTTAATTTTTCTTACCATCTTAAAGTATATCCTTTTAAAAACAGGTTAAACTAACTTTATAAATAATTAAGTAATACTTAATTATTGTTTAGAAACCTTTAATTTCATTAATAACTCACTATGTTAAAATAGAATCATGAAAAAATTAATTATTATTATATCTTTAATCCTTTTTACTGCTTGTAGCAATACTAATCATAGTAATGCTATTCATCAAGATCTATTCGATCAAATTGATATAAACAGTTATCAAAACATTATGATCGTTGCCCATCCTGATGATGAAACAATCTGGGGCGGTATGCATCTTATCAAGGATAAATATTTAGTAATCTGTTTAACTAATGGTGACAATAAAACTCGTGCTAAGGAGTTTAATGATGTAATTAAACAAACTAAGGGTACGGGAATTATTCTTGACTATCCTGATAAAACAAACGGTAAACGGGACGATTGGAAAAACTCACAAAAAAATATTAAAAACGATCTTAACTATTTGTTACAAAAACAGACATTTTCAAAAATTGTAACTCATAACCCTAGTGGTGAATATGGTCATCAGCATCATAAAATGACTAGTTCTATTGTTACAAATATTGCCAAAGAATTAAACAAAACTAATTGTTTATATTATTTTGGAAAATATTACAAAAAAACTAGTCCAATGTTGTCAATGAAACCTACTTTTAATGAAGAATTGTTGAAACAAAAAAATCAATTACTCTCAATATATTCGTCGCAAGATAAAGTTTGTCAGCATTTACAACATATGAATGCATACGAGAATTGGATTAGTTACCAGGAATGGTACTAATCCTTTTTACTTTTACAAAAATATTTACTATACTTATTTAAAGGAGGATTTTTATGAAGATCGAAAAAATAACTAACAGTCATATTATTCAATCTATCAACAATTCATTTCCTGCTCTTTTTTTAGCTTTAAATCTAGCTTCAATTTGTCTATTAATAAATAATTTCTCTTCATCTTTACTTGCTAGTAAAATATGTTTGTTGATTATTACTCTCCTACCTTGTTTTATAGCAGTTGTATTAAGTTTCTATCTAACTAATAGAATTGAATATTGTCTATTTGCTTTTATCATCTTAATTATCACTAAACAAAACAACATCATTAGTGCCTATCTTATCGCTATAGTATTATATTATCTAAACTATATTTTTGAAAAATATTTGCTTAATTATCATTTTATTAAAGATTTACCAAAATTTGTTGAGGATTCAGTTAAAAAGATTATCTTAATATTAAGCTTTATTGTAATCACTTTTATCGCCTTACAAATCAAAATAAACTTAGATTGGCTATCTTTATTCGATTTACCGATCACTTGTATCCTAATCATTTTTCTTTACTGCCTGCTTTTTTATTTTGGTTATCATCCAGCTTTATTATTAGCTTTTCTTGGTCCGATTCAATTATTATTTTTAAGCGAAAATATTCAGGCCGCTTTACTTAATTTACCATTAGAACATTTATTCACTCATGGAACGATGTCAGCTTTTGCAAATATGTCTGGTACTGGGGTTACTATTGGTATTGTCTTATTATCAAAAAAATTAGCTCCTAGCAGTTTAAAAGCAGCCTGGTTTGGTGTAAATGAAAATGTTATTTTTGGCTTGCCAGTAACAAAAAACAAAAAAGCTTTTTTACCATTTGTTATTGGTGGCACGATCCTTGGCAGTTTCCCATTTGCTTTAATGGCATTAGGCTATTTAAACAAGCCTATTTTTGATGCCCCATATCTAGGTATTTTTATTGAGGGCTTTTTAGTTAACTTTGATTATCGAAGCATCATTGTTAATCTGATCCAAATTGGTGGATCATTACTATTTTGGAAATTTTTATATAGGGAGAATTAAACATGAAATATAACTTTGATCAACTAGTCAATCGAAAAAATACTTACAGCAGCCAATGGGATTATATCGCTGATCGATTTGGTCGTGATGATATTTTACCCTTTTCTATCTCGGATACTGATTTTATCATCCCTAAACCAGTTACAAATGCTTTAAAAGAAGCTACCAAAATGGAAATTTTTGGTTATACGCGTTGGAATCACGATGACTTTAAAAATGCAATTTGTAATTATTTTAAAAAACATTTTAATACTTTAATTAATCCTGACTGGATCATTTATAGTCCATCGGTTATGTATAGTTTATCATTATTAATGTCTTTGCTTACTAACCCAAACGACTATGTTGCGACCTTTTCACCAATGTACCCTGATTTTGAAGATGCGATTATTAATCATCATTTACAGCCAGTTCGTATTAAATTAAATAATAATGGCGGTTATTATACCATCGATTTTAAAGCCGTAGAAGACGCTTTTAAAAAATGTAAAGTCTTTTTACTATGTTCACCTCATAATCCTACTGGACGAGTTTGGGACAAAGATGAATTATTAAAAATAATTGAATTAGCTAAAAAATATGATGTAAAAATCATCTCTGATGAAATACATATGGACATCGTTTATCATAAAACGCATTATCCAATTGTTTCTTTTTTAGATCAATATTCACAATTATATCTAGTCTCTTCTGGTTCTAAAACCTACAATTATCCAAGTCTTGGTGGTAGTTATGCTTTTATTAGTGATCCTGAGATTAAAAATAACTTTTTAACAATAACTAAACATCGTGATTTTGTAAACTCAGCTAATTATATGGGGATGATGGCATTGATTAGTTCCTACAATGAAGCCAACGATTATCGCCAACAGCTAGTTGCCTACTTAAATGAAAATATGAACATAATTGAAGAATATATTAATAATAATTGTTCACCATTAAAATTTATCAAACCAGAAGCAACTTACTTGGCCTGGATCGACTGTCGCCAATTACCATTTAACAGCAAACAGCTACAACATGCCCTAGTAAACATTGGTAAAGTGGGAATTATGCCTGGCAATACTTATTTTGAAGATGGTTATTTAAGAATGTGCGTTGGCTGTAGTAAAGATAAATTATTAGAAGGCTTAAAGCGATTAAAAATAAGTATTGATTACTTAAACTATAATAAATAAAGCGCTTACTTTTATCATTGAAATAAACATGTTAAAATAGCTAAAAATTATATTAATGAGGGGATAGACATGAAAAAATATTGTGGTAAATGTGGTGCTAAATTAAATAAGAAGGGATTATGTCCTAATTGTGATAAACAAGCAATAAGTAAATCAAAGCAAAAATTAAAAAAGTACACAATCCGATTTCTAATATCTTTTTTAGTACTCGTAATATTATTTACGGGAATCACTAGTACTTTAGTTTATTTTGGCATTATTGATTTTCCGATTATTAGTGATGTCATGGAAAAAATGGGCTTAATTGATCATAAAAATAATCAAGAAGACGATAGTACATCTAATTTTGTTTGTTTAGATGGTTCTTTTAGTGATGTTGCTATCAAAGATGAAACATCAGCATTAAATGCTATTAATGATGTTAAAGAACAACTTGGAATTCAGGATGTTCAAGATGAATTAAATAATTGTCAAATAGAAAATATTTTAGAAAATAATTATTATCGTTTTTATCAAGAATACGATGATATTCCTGTCTATGGCCGAACAGTTACCATTAGTGCTAATAGTCAAGGAGATTGCTTAATGCTATCTGGTAATTATTTAAACCTTGGTGATTTAGATACTAGTGTTGACTTTTCTAAAGATGATGCTTTTAATAGTATGAAAGAACAATTTGGAAGTGAAACATTCATTACTAGTGAAGGATTAGTTATATATTCTTTAGATAAACAAGAACCCGAAATTGCCTGGAAAATAAATGTTATAAATGAGGACGTCAATGAACAGTGTTTTGTTTCTGCAAAATCCGGTGATATTCTTGCTGAACTTTCAATGGCTTATGGTGAAGATGTTTCAGGAAATGGTCTTGATATAGATGGTCAAAATCAAAACTTTACAACTGAACAAATTGATGGTTCTTATCGAATGCGCGATAATCAAAAAGATATTCGGGTATTTAATGCTAATAACTCAACTCTTGTTCCTGAAATAGTAATCGTTGATGAAAACAATAAAATTTATACCTCTAAAGATAAAAAATATTATGATGAAGATAACAACGAAGTAACAATTACCGGTGATAACTATAGTTTCGAAATCAAAGATAAAGATGGCAAAGTCATTGCTACTAAAGGTGAATATGCAGTTAGATTAACTACTAAAAATATATTCACGACAGTAACCGAAGTAACTTCCAATTCCACAACCTGGGATAATCCTAAAGCTGTTACTTTGATGTCCCGCGTAAGTACTAATTACGACTTTTGGAAAGAAAACTATAACCGGGTTAGTTTTAATGGCAAAAATGGTGTGGTTCTTGCCGTTTATGATGATTTTTTAGGAGTAAACTGGTTAGTGGGTGATACTACTAATGCCTATTCATGGGGAGCTAGTCAATTACCTTTGACAGTTCTTACCTTTGGTTCTGATAATACTTTAGATTATGATGTTATTTCTCATGAATATACTCATTCAGTGGAACGATGTATCAGCAATCTAAATTATTTAGGCGAATCAGGAGCTTTAATGGAAGCTTATAGTGATATCTTTGGCGAAATCGTTGAAGATTGGGCCGATGATCGACTTTTTAACGGTACTTGCGATTGGATCAATCCATATCGTGATATAGTTGATCCAAATTCTAATGATGATCCTGATAGCTATTTAGGCAAATATTGGGTGGATGTTGTTGACACTAATAATGATAAAGGTGGTGTTCATACTAATAATACCGTTATTTCTCATGCTGCTTATTTAATGTCTATTGGCATTGAAGATAATTCACAAATATATAGTAGTTTAAGTACTAAAGATATTGCTGATTTATTTTATAGTGCTATGCCTCATATGAGTTCTAATTGTACATTTCAGCAATTTAAACAAATTATCATAAATTGTGCTTTACAAATGTATGAACAAGAAAACCTATCAAATAAACAGGTTTTAACTATCAAAGAAGCTTTTAACCAAGTTGGCTTATCTAGCGAAACAACAACATATACTGTTACTGAAAATTTTGATCTTTGTGTTTATGATATCGATAATGAACTTTATGATAATTATTCATTAAAAATCGAGGAAGTAGACATAACAAATCTGCCACAAGGACCAAGTGCAAAACCTAATACTAAAGAAGTCGATACAGTAACTATCAGTGATGATAAACCATACTCACTTTCATTAGAACCTGGTATTTATTATTTTACAATAACTGATTTAACTGATGATAGCCAGACTCAAAGGTTTTATGTAACTGTTTCTTCTAGTGGCAGTGATACTATAAATGTTATCACCCAATTTAAAAAGGTAACCGATGATAAAAAACAAACTGATACTACCAATATTCCTGAAAATGCGGTTGAATTTAATGGTCATTATTATTATTTATATGAACTTGATGATATAGATAATGGGCAAGAAGCTAGTGTATATTGTAAAAACCAAGGTGGTTATCTTGCAACAATTACATCTGCTCAAGAAAATGAATTTTTATACAATTATCTTACTGGTCAAGATTTTGAAAGTGCTTATTTTGGTTTATCTGATTATAATCAAGAAGGTAAGTGGGAATGGATAAATGGTGAAGAAGTTTCTTACACCAATTGGCATCCTGGTGAACCAAATAGTGAAAATAAAAATGAAGATTATGCTATGTTCTATTATAAATATTCTGATGGAACATGGAATGATGGTGATTTTGGTCATCAAACTGTTAATAGTAATGCTGCTTTTATTTGTGAATGGGGTGACTATGAAGGTACAAGCCAAGATAGCACCAATGTAAATGAACGAGAAATAGTCTTAGTTTTAGATACTTCTAATAGTATGACCGGTTCTCCACTTAGAGAAACAAAAAAAGCTGCTAATAAATTTATTGAAACAGTCTTAAAAGAAGATGCTGGTATCGGTTTAGTTACATATAATAGTAATGCCAATATAATTTCTGATTTCTCTGTGGATTATGATAATTTAGAAGAAAACGTTGATTCTCTAGATTGTAATGGTAATACTAATATTGGTGACGGTCTAGAACAGGCTTATGACATGCTTGAAAATAGCAATGCTGAAACCAAGATCATTGTGTTAATGAGTGATGGAGTCCCTAATGTTGGAAAAGAAGGTAACGCCTTAATCTCATATGCCGATCAAATAAAAGATTCTGATATTTTAATTTACACACTTGGCTTCTTTGAAAAAATGGATGATAAAAGCGAAGCCCAAGAATTAATGGAAGGAATTGCTAGTGAAGGCTGTCACTATGAAGTAGCCAATAGCGACGATCTAGTATTTTTCTTTGATGATGTTGCTGATCAAATCAACGGTCAAAGATATATCTATATTAGAATTGCTTGTCCTGTTGATGTTACTGTTAGTTATGATGGTGAAACATTGAGCTCAAAAGAAAGTGATTTAAATACTCGAACTAAGTTTGGTGTATTAAGCTTTGAAGATAATGGCACCGCCAATCAAACTAAAATTTTACGATTAAAAGAAGAGCAGGCTTATGATATTAAAATCAATGGCACTGATCAAGGTACAATGAATTATACTATTGGCTTTATGGATGAAGAAGGTAACTACAGTGACTTTAGAGAATTTGAAAATATTGAAATTACTAATCAGACTGTAATTGACACTAAAGCCGAAGTCAGTGATACAACAGTCATCAATGTTGATGAAGATGGCGATGGTAATTATGATTTAAGATATCAGGCAGCAGCCAATGAAAGTGGTTCTATTGTTGAAAACAATTCCTGGCTTGATTTGATTTTTATCTTAACTATTGTTGTTTTCTTAGGTGGTATTATTGGTTACTGGTATTTAAAAAAACATAAAAAATAATTTTGTTTAAATAATCTTATATTTCACGAAGAAAATGGTAGTTCACGAAAAAAGCATTTACTTCAGATTTTTTCTAGTATAATGTAATTATCAAGGTAATATGGATCCAACAATTAATGAAATACCATGGTAATCACAATTTTTAAGGAGATGAAATTTTATAAAAAAAAGATTATTATCATTATTTAGTGTATTTTTCTTACTAGTTTCTTTATTCAGTGTAAATATTAATAATATACATGCAAAAGAAAGCTCAGTAATTCAGCCAAGATTACCTTTATGTACGAGTTGTTTTAAGGGTACAGTCACAACCACTAAGAAATTAGTAAACAAATCGTATGAAATGGAAGGAAGTATAAATTGTATACATGGAAAACCTAAAGGGTATGATTATATATATTATGATACATACCAATATACTCAAACGTGTTCAAACTGTGGTTATTTAGTATCATATCCTGGAAAACAAGCCAGATACGAATGTCATGGAGTATGGTAATATTTTATAATTTATATAAGTATTTATTCAGTAATTGTTTATTAATCAGTAATTATTTATTTTTTGGTTGTATTAAAAAGGAAATTTGTTGGATCAAACCTCAAATTTCCTTTTGCTTTTTATAGGGAGGGAGAAGGATGCGATTAGATAATATCAACAAAACATATCATAATAAATTAAATGACGTTCACGTTTTAAAAGATTTAAATTTTACTTTAAATACTGTTGGTTTGACATTTATTATCGGTAAAAGCGGCAGTGGTAAAACAACATTATTAAACATCTTAGCTAAACGTGATCAAGATTATACCGGTACTATGATATTAGAAGGAAATGTTGAATATGTTGAACAGGAATATAATCTGATGGAAAGTCTAAGTGTTTTTGATAATCTGTTTATGCTATCCAAAGATAAAAAAATGATAGACTTGAAATTAAGGCAGTTTGGCTTGTTTGAACATAAGGATAAAAAAGTAAAGAAATTATCAACTGGTCAAAAGAAAAGAGTACAGGTGTTAAAGTGTCTATTAAGTCAGCCGGATTTACTGATCTGTGATGAACCGACAGCCGCATTAGATGCAGCTAACAGTAAGCTGGTCATGGAGGCATTAAAAGAAGCAGGAAAAAATATTCCAGTGTTAATAGTAAGTCATGATATGACTTTATGCAATCAGTATGCCAGTCGAATCTGTAAACTGGAAAATGGATATATAAGTGAAGATAAGATTATCAGTGAACAAAAAGAATATCATTTAAAGCAGTCTAGAAAAATTAAGCGACCAGTAAAAGAATATCTGTATCTGATTAAAAAAATGATAATCTCAAGACCGGGAGACAGTCTGATAAAAGCAGTGATAATGAGTCTATTGATATTTTCTTTATATGCCGGGATCAATTTTTTCAGTTCAGTATCAGGAAAGAGTGATGCCAAATATAAATGGACAGCAGGGGAAAATCTGTTAATAACAATCGGTAATGAAGAAAATAAAAGCGATGAAAATAAAACAACTGCGTCTTATCGAGTTGTTGAACCAATATATTCCACATATGATTTTTATACCAAGCAGGATGTTCAAAATGTATTGAATGAAGTAGATGAAGTAATAGGATATCGAGCAGGATGGGATACAGGTATTTATGATTGGTCAAATTATCTACCTAGGTATACATATGATGAAGCTGAGAAAGTATTAGAAACAGCAGATCCGAAACGACCAAGTACTCAAATACTGATTGATTTTGCTGAAACATATAAAGATACTGCAAAAAGAAATGAAGGAATAATTGCTTATTTTTATTATTATGATGGTTTTAAAGATTGCAGAGGTTACTATCCAGATGATTTAATAGGTACTTCTATTTACTTTAATAATTTATTTTATCTAGATACAGTAGTTTATCAGATGAAAAATGATTATCAGTTTTCATTGTTGTATGGCAATCAGATGAAAAGCGATGATGAAATAATCATATCATTAACAGTAGCTGATAAACTATTGGAAAATGAATCAGTATCCAGCTATGAAGATTTGATTGGTGAAGAATTAGACTTGGTTGATGGTTCATGGGGTCCTTATGAATGTATAAAAAATTATGGAACATGCAGGCTGGGGTATGACAAGGAAAGCCATAATACCTACAAAATAGCAGGGATAACAGATCATAAAAATAATTATGAAAATCAGGTGTATCTAAGAAATGGTGTTTATGATAAGTGGATCGAGGAAAATTATCAAATGAATCTGGAATACTTAGAATATCAGTATGCTTATTATCTAATCGATCCAGAAAGCAATAGTGATGAAATAAGCATTAAAATTGATGAAATATCAGCTAGTACAGACAGTCATTATGTAAGTTATGCAAGCAATGATAAAAGCTCTCAGGAATATAATAATCCGATACTATACTGGGGAATCAGTATGATAATGATTATATTAGTAATAATGGTAATGATTGGTTATGAGGTATTAAGTAATCGAAGATTGAAAAAAGAAGGACAGATAATCAAGGAAGATGGATATAAAGTAAAGCGAATAACATTTATGTTAGAAGGGATAAGTATAATAACAGGAGTAATAGTCTGGCTGATATTATTACAGCCACTGATTGAAAAGATCAATGAAATAGCATTTAGATATGAATATAGTGAAATACTGACATTTAATTTAAGTGACTTTGGAATCAGTATAATATTGGCGATTATTATAATGTTATTGATAAAGGGAATAAGCTATGAAATACGGATTAGAAGGAATTAAAAAGAGTTTTGGCAGACAAACAGTATTCGATGGACTTGATTTTGATTTTTCTAAGTGTGGATTGTATCTGATTAAAGGTGAAAGTGGTAGTGGTAAAACAACATTATTGAATATTATTGCTGGATATGAAGATTTTGACGGTGGTAAAAGAGTAATAAAAAAAGGAACTAAGATTGCTTATATTTTTCAAACTTATGAGCTGATTAATAATTTGACGGTAGCTGAAAATATTGATCTGTTTGAAAATCTTTATCATATAACTTTTGATAAAAAACAGGAGATTATCGAAATTTTAGGTTTACAAGATATTATGGATCATTATCCTGATGAATGTTCTAGTGGTCAAAAACAGCGTATTGGAATTGCTCGAGCCTTAATGATGGATCCAGAAATCATCATTTGTGATGAACCGACTGAATCTTTAGATATGGAAAATAAACAAAATGTAATGGAACTTTTAACGACGCTTGCAAAAGAAAAGATAGTTTTGTTAGCAAGTCATGAAACAGAACTGATTGAAAAATATCAACCGGCTGTTTATGAAATAATTGATAAAAAACTCCAAAGCAATGATGAAATAGACAATGAAGTAGTAGAAGCTAAAGATGTTTTGTTGCCTAAACCAGATCAAAAATATTTAAAAAAGATAATCAGAAAAGTTCTACATCACAGTTCGATAGTTCAGCTATTTATTATTCTAGTAATTGCTTTAACAGCTTTAGTTTCATTGCAAACCTATTTTACAATTTTTAAACCGATAGAATCATTAGAAATTTTAAACAGTTATGAAATATATATTGAAGTTACTAATGATGATGAAGAAAATCCGGTCAGGGTTCCTGGTGAAAGAATCGTTAAGTTTGATAATATTATTCTTGATGGACGTAAATATCGGATAAATGTAGTACCTATAGTTACCAACAATGAAGAATTAGAATTTTATGGTCAAAAGGAAATAAACGGTAATGAGATTATAATCAATCAAAATGTTGCTAAAATCTTAATGGATAGTCAGGGCGTATCAAAAGAAAAACTGATTGGTCAGGAAATGAATTTAAGTTATAAAATTGATTTCTTTAGTAATGAAGATACTTTTGAGATTGCGGGAATTGTCTATGAAGATGATGTTCAAAATGTATTACAGGTATATTATTCAAATGATTATTTCAAACAGACTCGTAGTATTAGTGAAGATATGGATTATTATGTTTATCATAGTGATTCTAAAAATATCGAAAATGATTATTACCGGTTTTCAAAAAATACACAGTTAGAAACTACGAATTTATTTGTTGAAAATATCGAAAGAATTAATAATGAGATGGGAATTTTTGAATTAGTATTTAAAGCTGTAGTAATTGTAATTTTTACAACCTTGCTTATTTATACGATTTATTCTTTGAAAAAACAATGGCGACAAGTATCAGGAAATTTAGCGATTATAGCCAGTTGTTTAGTACCACTGTCAAAGATTAAAAGCAGTTATATAAAAGAAAAGTTCAAAGAGTTAATTATTATTGATATTGTTTTAATGGGTGAAAGTTTACTTTATTTATTGTTGATAGGAAATCGAGGAATTGAAATTAATGCTGGTGTTATTATAGTATTGAATATTATTTATCTGGTAATGCTTTTAATAAATATAAGAAGTATTAAAGATTATGAAATTGCTACGATCTTAAAAGATGATAAAGATAATTAAAAAA
>NZ_NFKR01000090.1 GCF_002160495.1 Erysipelatoclostridium sp. An173
GGACGCAGCAAACAGCGAAATGCGACGGGGAGCAGTAAGCATGCGAAGAGCCGTCGATATCCGAATGGGGGAACCCACCCGGGATAGAGACCGGGTATCCTGGAGTGAATAGATAGCTCCAGAGAGGCGAGACTCAGGGAACTGAAACATCTAAGTACCTGAAGGAAGAGAAAATAAAGAAATGATTCCCTAAGTAGCGGCGAGCGAAAGGGGAAGAGCCCAAACCGGCAAGAGCCGGGGTAGTAGGGCTGTCAAAAAAGGGCAAGAAGACATTATAGGCGAACGGAATGGGAAGTCCGGCGAAACAGGGTGACAGCCCCGTAGCCGAAATAGTGAGGAAGTCCGAGACAGTACCTGAGTACGGCGGGACACGAGGAATCCTGTCGGAAACAGCCAGGACCATCTGGCAAGGCTAAATACTACTCTGTGACCGATAGTGAACCAGTACCGTGAGGGAAAGGTGAAAAGAACCCCGGGAGGGGAGTGAAATAGAACCTGAAACCATATGCCTACAAGAAGTTAGAGCCCGTTAAAGGGTGATAGCGTGCCTTTTGTAGAATGAACCGGCGAGTTACGATATGGAGCGAGGTTAAGCAGGATATGCGGAGCCGAAGCGAAAGCGAGTCTTAAGAGGGCGAAAGTTGCATGTCGTAGACCCGAAACCGGGTGATCTAGCCATGGCCAGGTTGAAGTTGGGGTAAAACCCGATGGAGGACCGAACCGACCCCCGTTGAAACGTTGGCGGATGAGCTGTGGCTAGGGGTGAAATTCCAATCGAACCCGGAGATAGCTGGTTCTCCCCGAAATAGCTTTAGGGCTAGCGTCGAGGCAAGTGATGTGAAGGTAGAGCACTGAATATGTGATGGCCCCATCCCGGGGTACTGAATATAATCAAACTCCGAATGACACATAAACATCCTCGGCAGTCAGACAGTGGGTGATAAGGTCCAGTGTCAAGAGGGAAACAGCCCAGACCATCAGCTAAGGTCCCAAAATATATACTAAGTGGAAAAGGATGTGGAGATGTCGAGACAACTAGGAGGTTGGCTCAGAAGCAGCCATCCTTTAAAGAGTGCGTAACAGCTCACTAGTCGAATGACTCTGCGCCGATAATTTACCGGGGCTAAGTATATTACCGAAGCTATGGATTTGCGCAAGCAAGTGGTAGGGGAGCGTTCTATATGCGGCGAAGGCGTACCGGAAGGAGCGCTGGAGCGTATAGAAGAGAGAATGCCGGTGTGAGTAGCGGAACGTGGGTGAGAATCCCACGCACCGAAAACCCAAGGTTTCCAGAGGAAGGTTCGTCCGCTCTGGGTAAGTCGGGACCTAAGGCGAGGCCGAGAGGCGTAGCCGATGGACAACAGGTGGATATTCCTGTACTTACGGTATGAATGAAGGAGTGACGGAGAAGGCTAGGTGATCCTGCTGCTGGAAAAGCAGGTGCAAGCGAGGTAGCTGACAGCCAGGCAAATCCGGCTGTCATAAAGGCGAAGGCGTGATGCGTATGGAAAGCCGAGGCAAGTACAGAAGTCATTGAAGCCAGCTTCCAAGAAAAGCTTCTAGTGCGAATCATACAGTAACCCGTACCGAAAATGGACACACATGGGTGAGGAGAGAATCCTAAG
>NZ_NFKR01000091.1 GCF_002160495.1 Erysipelatoclostridium sp. An173
TAAACTTACAGATAAAAATGGCACGCAGACAGTAGTATATATTCCTACTCTGACTTTATCATGGTCAAGATATAATTACAGGCAGGTAATATTAAAACCTACAACTGATGACCTGTTAATATTTTTAGCCCAGGCATTTGAAGAAATCGGTGGTGTTCCTAAAGAACTGGTCATTGACAATCTTAAAGCATTTGTAGAAAAGCCTCGTAAATCAGCTGATGATAAAGCTTTATTAAACAGTAAATTTGAAGAATTCTGTAAAGATTATGGAATAACACCTATGCCATGTATGCCATATAGACCTCAAACCAAAGGAAAAACTGAGACACAAAATAAAATAGTAGATCAGCTTAAAAATTATAACGGTTATTATAGCGGATTATCTGATATACATGACAAACTGGAAATAATCAATAACGAGGATAATGAACGTTCCTCACAGGCAACAAGGCTTCCTAGAAATTTTCTTTTAGAAAAAGAAAAAGGTGATCTGCTTCCGTTACCCAGCAAAGAAATCAGAAGCAGGTATCACCTTAAATTAAATGAAGTCTATGTTACAAATGAATCACTATTCCAGTATAAATACAATAAATATTCCCTACCACAAGAATATATTGGAAAACGTGTCGGACTAGTGGTCCAAAACAAAGAACTTCTTATATATTATAACGGAAAAATTATTGAAAAACATCCTATTACTAATAATAAATTTAATATAAAAGAAGAACATGAACTTTATTATAAGAAAACAGATAAGCAGGCAGTTAAAGAAAGCAATCAAATAATATTAAAAGAACTGGAGAATATAATTTATGACAATGACTAATGATGTACTGGAACAATTGAATTATTTAAAACTGAAATCAGCATATTCATATTTAAATTCATTAGTAATGAATAATGAAATAGCTGAAGAAGAACTGCATGTAATGCATAAGATACTGAATAAGGAAGTGATAGCTAAAGAGGAGAATAACAGACTTTATAATGTAAAAGTAGCAGCATTTCCTTTTCTAAGAAAAGTTGATGATTATGATTTTAATTTTCAGCCAGGTATAAAAGAAGAAAAAATAAGATCCATTATTGAATCGGATTTTTATGAAAATGCTACAAATATCGTATTTGTAGGTAACCCTGGTACTGGAAAAACACATTTGGCAATAGCAATTGCATATACAGTAGCTATAAGAAGAAATAGTGTATATTTTATTAAATTTAATAAATTAATCAATATACTAAGACAGGCATATAATGAGGGGACATTAGAAAGAAAACTAAGACTCTTTTATAAGTATAAGCTGCTAGTCATTGATGAAGTTGGATTTAATGAAATAACACCACTGGAAGCTAAATTATTTTTTCAATTGATTGATTTAAGATATACTAAACGATCTACTATTTTTACAAGCAATATTTCATTTGATAAATGGCCACAGATATTAGGAAATGATGAAATGATAACTAAAGCCATATTAGACAGGATTCTTCATTATTCATATTTATTTAATATCACAGGTCCATCTT
Organism: Erysipelatoclostridium sp. An173; assembly: GCF_002160495.1. GTDB lineage: Bacteria > Bacillota_I > Bacilli_A > Erysipelotrichales > Coprobacillaceae > Thomasclavelia > Thomasclavelia merdavium. Next base: position 1,525 of record NZ_NFKR01000091.1, read on the forward strand.
ATCGAATCAAAGATAAATTAAATCCTAAAAAAACTGAGAACACTTAATTGCAACAAATTGGTCAAATTATCTTGACTTTTATA
>NZ_NFKR01000092.1 GCF_002160495.1 Erysipelatoclostridium sp. An173
GCATGATGGACACACCTGTACCCATTCCGAACACAGAAGTTAAGCATCATAACGGCGACGATAGTACTTACGTGCAACAATAGCTAGCTGCCGGTTCTTCTTTTTTTTTGTTTTTGTTTACCGGATCCTTCCTGATTCGGTTTTTTTAGGTGTTTTTATATTTATTTACTTATAAAATATAGATAAAAAAATTATGAAAAATTATATAAATTTTAAAAAAACAAAGAATAAAATGTCAGTTTATAAATTTTGAAAATCCCTGAAACCGCTTGAAATGATAGCTATACTTTAGTATAATATAGAAAGCAGATAGAGATCTGAAAATTTCATTGTAGTAAGGAGATATCAAAATGGATGAACAAGAACAAGTTGTAATTAATCTTATTGTAAACAGTGGTAGTGCACGTAGCTCTGCTATCGAAGCTATTCAATATGCTAAAGCTGGAGATTTAGCTAAAGCTGATGAATCTTTACAACAAGCTAAAGAAACAGTAAATGAAGCACATCATTCTCAAACTGAATTAATTCAAGCTGAAATCAGAGGAGAAAAAGCTCCATTAAACTTATTAATGGTACATGCACAAGATCATTTAATGACTGCTTTAGTTGTAATTGATTTAGCTCAAGAATTTATTGATGTTTATAAAAAAATTGGATAATTAATTACCAAAATTAAAGATACTGTCTCTTCTAGGAGCAGTATTTTTTTGTATAGGAAATTCGGCAAATTAAATGCTACACCTAATGTAAGTTATATACCAAACATGACTTCTTTGGGTGTTTTATATTGAATACATTTTCTTGGTCGATTGTTCATCAGTGTTAAATTGTAGATTAATTCATCTTTCTCTACTTTTGATAAATCCATTCCTTTTGGATAAAATTCTTTAAGCAATCCATTTGTATTTTCATTTGTTCCTTTCTGACGGACGTTTAAAATAATCTTTTCATCTTAAATGTTCCATAGTAATTTTCATTTGCTTTCTATGAATCATTCGATAAATTGTAGAAGTCGAACATATCGAAATTTCTTCTTTCTGTTTGTAATCTGTTCAGGGGACCAGTGTAATCTTGTTTTTTCTTCAATATAGTTAAAGATATTCGTATCATGGATCGTCTTACGATGGCATTCTTTCTTGACTCATATAATTCCTGTGCTTTGATAGGATAGTATTTGTAAACTCTTCCTTTACTATTAGTTTCAATTTTATTTCGATTGATTTCTCTAAATCTGGTACTTGGTGAACGATGCAGAGCTTTTGCGATATTTCTTATGGTCATACCAGAATTTTTAAATTGGTAGATACAACAGCGTTCGTTTATGGTAAGATGTTTATAGCTCGTAGATATTACCTCCTATTAATTGTTTGTTTGGTTACTTACATTTTAACACAGTAATTTCTATGAGTCTTTTTTATATTATGTTGCATTTGTTGTGATAAATTATTTATATCAAAAAAACAAAGAGATAAAAAATGACAGGGAAAAACGATGATAAAAAGGGAGAAAAAGCGGGAAGGGATAAAAAAAGTAAAAAAAGGTATTTACAAAGGAGAGAGGATGTGGTAGATTAATAGGGCACTCGAGAGAAGGAGCGAGGTT
>NZ_NFKR01000093.1 GCF_002160495.1 Erysipelatoclostridium sp. An173
CTTGATTTACCAAAATTGAAAGTATTAGTAGAGGAGTTAAAATTGAAAATAAATAAATCACAAATTGCCCGAGAGCTTGGTGTAGATAGAAGATTGATTGATAAATATATGAATGGTTATACTAAGCCAAAGAAAAGAGAAAGAAAAAGTAAGTTAGATAATTTTTATCAAATAATATATGACTTGCTGATCAATCAAAATACTCAGGTTTTCTTTTATAAAAGAGTTTTATGGCAATATCTAAAAGATAATCATGGATTAGAGTGCTCAGCTTCCCATTTTAGAAAGTGGATCAGCCAGCATGAGGAATTTGATAAATACTTTAATGGCAGAACAAACAGGACAGTAAATGGTAAAATTAGAAACAATATGACAAATCATCGGTCAATCAAAAGAGAGACTGGTATGGGAGTTGAGGCACAATTGGATTGGAAGGAAAATATGCATTATACCTTAAGCACAGGTGAGGTTATTGAATTAAATATCTTTGCACTTGTATATTCCTATTCAAGATATAGGATTAATTTCATCTCGCTTACAAAAAAGCAGGGTGCTCTGTTTCATTATCTTGATCAGGCATTTGAAGCAGCTGGTGGTGTGCCTGACATCTTAAAAACCGATAATATGAAAACAGTCATGGATGAGGCAAGAACAGAATATTCGAGTGGAAAGGTCAATGCAAAGTTTCAACAGTTTGCGGATGATTATGGCTTTATAGTGAAACCTTGTATTGCCGGAAAACCATGGAGTAAAGGGAAGGTTGAAGCGCCAATGAAATTATGGGATGAACTATATGCTTATAATGGGAAGCTGAACTATGCACAACTGAATGAAAAAGTAATGGAAATCAATGAAAGAAATAATTGCCAGGTGCACAGTGAAATAGGAAAAATTCCGAAACTTCATATCCAAAAAGAAAAAGATTTCTTATCCCCTTTACCACAAGAAAAGATAAGAAATCAGTATAAAATCACCATTAGACCAGTAAAAGTAGATTCACAGAGTTTGTTTTCCTATAAAGGTAATAAATATTCCGCACCACCAGAATATATTGGTAAAACAGTGAAACTACAGATATTTGATGATTATATACATGTGTATTCTAACACAAGACTTATAACAATTCATCAAATATCTCAATCAAAATATAATTATCATGAAGAACATTATCAAAAAATATATGAAGTAAGTTTTAAAGACAGTTCGGATGAAATCAAACAATTAGCCAAGGCAAATTTAAATTTGATAGGAGAAATATACAATGAGTAGTACATATATGCAATTGAAAAATAACCTGAATTACTTGAAGTTAAGTCAAATGAATGAAAATTTAGATGAGATGTTGGATTATATAACCAGAAACAATCTATCTTTTACAGAAGGATTGATCAAATTGACGCAGATAGAAATCGATCATAGAGAAAAGAATATGGTCAAGTCAATGGTTAAGGTAGGGGCATTTCCTCATCATAAAGAATTAAGGGATTTTGATTTTCAGTCATCAATAAACAAACAGCAGATATTGGATTTTGAGACACTCAGATTCATCGAGAATTGTGAAAACATCGTATTTCTGGGTAATAGTGGTGTAG
>NZ_NFKR01000094.1 GCF_002160495.1 Erysipelatoclostridium sp. An173
GGGCTCGAGTGGCGAACGGGTGAGTAATACGTAAGCAACCTGGCCTTTACAGGGGGATAACTGATGGAAACGTCAGCTAAGACCGCATAGGTACAGAGATCGCATGATAACTGTATTAAAAGTGCTACGGGACTGGTAGAGGATGGGCTTACGGCGCATTAGCTTGTTGGAGGGGTAACGGCCCACCAAGGCGACGATGCGTAGCCGACCTGAGAGGGTGACCGGCCACACTGGGACTGAGACACGGCCCAGACTCCTACGGGAGGCAGCAGTAGGGAATTTTCGGCAATGGGGGGAACCCTGACCGAGCAACGCCGCGTGAAGGAAGAAGGAATTCGTTCTGTAAACTTCTGTTATAAAGGAAGAACGGCACATATAGGGAATGATATGTGAGTGACGGTACTTTATGAGGAAGCCACGGCTAACTACGTGCCAGCAGCCGCGGTAATACGTAGGTGGCGAGCGTTATCCGGAATTATTGGGCGTAAAGAGGGAGCAGGCGGCAGCAAGGGTCTGTGGTGAAAGGCTGAAGCTTAACTTCAGTGTGCCAGAGAAACCGGGCAGCTAGAGTGCAGGAGAGGATCGTGGAATTCCATGTGTAGCGGTGAAATGCGTAGATATATGGAGGAACACCAGTGGCGAAGGCGACGATCTGGACTGCAACTGACGCTCAGTCCCGAAAGCGTGGGGAGCAAATAGGATTAGATACCCTAGTAGTCCACGCCGTAAACGATGAGTACTAAGTGTTGGGAGTCAGATCCCAGTGCTGCAGTTAACGCAGTAAGTACTCCGCCTGAGTAGTACGTTCGCAAGAATGAAACTCAAAGGAATTGACGGGGGCCCGCACAAGCGGTGGAGCATGTGGTTTAATTCGAAGCAACGCGAAGAACCTTACCAGGTCTTGACATCCGGATAAAGGCTCCAGAGATGGAGAGATAGATATATCCGAGACAGGTGGTGCATGGTTGTCGTCAGCTCGTGTCGTGAGATGTTGGGTTAAGTCCCGCAACGAGCGCAACCCCTGTTGCTAGTTGCCATCATTAAGTTGGGGACTCTAGCGAGACTGCCGGTGACAAGCCGGAGGAAGGCGGGGATGACGTCAAATCATCATGCCCCTTATGACCTGGGCTACACACGTGCTACAATGGACGGATCAGAGGGAAGCGAAGCCGCGAGGCGGAGCGAAACCCAGAAACCCGTTCTCAGTTCGGATTGCACTCTGCAACTCGAGTGCATGAAGATGGAATCGCTAGTAATCGCGAATCAGAATGTCGCGGTGAATACGTTCTCGGGCCTTGTACACACCGCCCGTCACACCACGAGAGTTGATAACACCCGAAGCCGGTGGCCTAACCGAAAGGGAGGAGCTGTCTAAGGTGGGATTGATGATTGGGGTGAAGTCGTAACAAGGTATCCCTACGGGAACGTGGGGATGGATCACCTCCTTTCTAAGGAGAAAGCAAGTGTGGAGATTCTGTTTAGTTTTGAGTGGACCT
>NZ_NFKR01000095.1 GCF_002160495.1 Erysipelatoclostridium sp. An173
AACTTGCATAGTGACTGTCTGTGCTTGCTGATATTTCATCAATTTTACTGCTTATTTCATCACTGTCACTTTCTGGATCGATTAAATAATAAGCATACTGATATTCTAAGTATTCCAAATTCATTTGAAATTTTTCCTCGATCCACTTATCATAAACACCATTTCTTAGATACACCTGATTTTCATAATTATTTTTATGATCTGTTATCCCGGCAATCTTGCAAGAAAAATAGTTTTCTTTAATACATTCATTTTCAAATGATCTATTATTTCCAGAATATTTACAAGTAATATATGAATTGTTGACTAAACTTATCTCTTTGCCTATCAAATCCTCATAACTGGATACTGATTCATTTTCCAATAGTTTATCAGCTACTGTTAATGATATGATTATTTCATCGTCGCTTTTCATCTGATTACCATATAATAATGAAAACTGATAATCATTTTTCATCTGATAAACTACTGTATCTATATAAAATATATAATCAAAATAAATTGAATTACTTATCAAATCATTTGGGTAATCAATGTTTCTAAATCCGTCCATATAATATGAATAATAAAATCTTTTTTCATTACGAACTACATGTTCAGGTCCCCCTTCACTTTCAAAGAATTCTATACTAGCTGCTAGTTTTTGAGTGCTTGGTCGTTTCGGATCTGCTGTTTCTAATACTTTCTTAGCTTCATCATATGTATACATAGGTAGATAATTTGACCAATCATAAATACCTGTATCCCATCCTGCTCGATATCCTATTACCTCATCTACTTCATTCAATACATTTTGAACATCCTGCTTAGTATAAAAATCATATGTGGAATATAATGGATCAGCAACTTGGTAAGACGCAGTTGTTTCATTTTCATCGCTTTTGTTTTCTTCATTACCGATTGTTATTAACAGGTTTTCTCCTGTTGTCCATTTATATTTGGCATCACTCTTTCCTGATACTGAACTGAAAAAATTGATCCCGGCATATAAAGAAAATATCAACAGACTCATTATCACTGCTTTTATTAGACTGTCTCCTGGTCTTGAGATTATCATCTTTTTAATCAGATACAGATATTCTTTTACTGGTCGCTTAATTTTTCTAGACTGTTTTAAATGATATTCTTTTTGTTCACTGATAATCTTATCTTCACTTATATATCCATTTTCCAGTTTACAGATTCGATTGGCATACTGATTACATAAACCCATATCATGACTTACTATTAACACTGGAATATTTTTTCCTGCTTCTTTTAATGCTTCCATGACCAGCTTACTATTAGCGACGTCCAATGCTGCTGTCGGTTCATCACAGATCAGTAAATCCGGCTGACTTAATAGACACTTTAACACCTGAACTCTTTTCTTTTGACCGGTTGATAATTTTTTTACTTTTTTATCCTTAT
>NZ_NFKR01000096.1 GCF_002160495.1 Erysipelatoclostridium sp. An173
TCTTTATTGACTGCTTCATAAAAATTTTGATTTGTTGGATTTAAATAGATTCCCATACTTATCACCCTTTCTTTTTCATTATAACATTTCCATATTGATTAATCATCTTATTTTACTTTCTGCCTATTATATATCATTAGTAATTATTATTTATGTTTTATAAAAGAGGTCCACTTATTTTTAGTGAACCTAACTCATCTTTTCTATATGACATGTATGTTTTTTGGTTTTCTTATCATAGCTAATTCCTACTAACAACAAGTTATCTTTATATTTCTCCAGTCCTTTTGGATATTTCTTGTCCTTGATTTGTGTGATTGAGGTTTCAACATCTTGATTCCATTTCAGTTCTATGATCATCGCTGGTTTATCTCGATATGGAATCAAGACAATATCTGCAAAGCCATTACCTGTTGGCATCTCTCTTATCATTGTATAATGATTTCTGGCATAAATATACGCTAAAGCTAGAGTATATGACAATGCATTTTCATTGTTATAAGTTAATATTGATGTGTCTAGATGAGCTTCTTCGATATATCTTGCTACAGCTTTTTCGTCTTTTCTCCATGTCGCTTCCAACAGTTCTCGACTATTCAATAATGCTTTTGTAGTTTCCTGCCAGTTGGAATCTTCTATGGAATTGATGAAACTGGTAGATACTTCCTTATTAGGGATAAAACATGTATGATTGGAACTATTATATCCTAAATAGCCTAGATGTATAAGAAGTGTCAATACATCATCTTTTGATTTGAATGTTGTCATATCATTTTGAAACTTACTCGTATTGACATCTACGCTTTCCCCAGATAACAATTGAACGATATTATCCTTCAAACCATCATAGTTCATATCTATATAGACTTGCAGGGCTTCATAGGTTTCTGTTGATGTCCAGTAGTTTTCATATTTTCTATCCATAAGGGCATAAACAACAGAACGATGATTATAGACAGAGATATCCTTTGACATCTGATAACCGTCATACCATTGCTGCATTTCATTATAATCCATATTATATTTTAAACACAAATCATGAACTTCCTGTTCAGTAAAGCCCATAAAGGATTCTAAAGGTGTTGCATTCAACATGGATATTTCCTTAAACATATTCAAGGCACTATGTGTTCCATATTTCTTGATAGGCAATATACCCGTCATATAAGCCAGTTCTATATAAGGCTTATCTTTCAACAAGTTTCTTAAGAAATCAAGATATATCTTCTGCGATTCTTTGTCTTGAGCATATTCTC
>NZ_NFKR01000097.1 GCF_002160495.1 Erysipelatoclostridium sp. An173
GATTAGATAAGTTCAACGAACTGGAGCTGGCGCTCTATATCTTTGCAAATGGAATAACAGATGATATAATGGGGCTAGAGAAGATGAAGGTGATCGGGATAATGAAAGACAAGATGGAAAGATTCAATCAGGATGAAGAATTAAGGCTGGCAGCATATAATCGGGAATTAAACATTCAAGCCAAAAATAGTGAAATGAAAGCTAATTATTTGCGTGGCAAAGAAGAAGGAATAGAAATCGGTAAAGAAGAAGGAATTGAGCTTGGTAAAGATGAAGGGATAGAAATTGGAAAAGAGCTTGGAAAAAAAGAAGAAAAGAGAAATCTAACTAACCAATTATTTAAATCGAGATACCCAAATGAAGACAGTAGTATTTTAAATGATTTAGAAACAGAAGTTTATGATCTTATTTTTAAAATGTTATTAGAAGAACAATCACTAGAAAAAATCAAGAATGTAATTAAAAAGAGTTAAATAGCAGTTTTTAATTTATTTTAGAAAGCATTTTGATGATTGAATACAGGATAGAAATTATAGTAATTTTGATTTCTATCTTTTTTATTTATATATTTTTTAATTGATAAAAGAAAAAACCGCTTTTGTAAATGTATATAAATAACAAAGGAGGTTTTTATGAAAGATAATAAGATTTATGATTTTAAAAGTGATGTTCTTTTTAAATATTCCTTAGCTAATGATCAAGATCATGACTCTCTTTATTTATTAAAACTGTTTATTGAAGGTATTTTAAAGATCGACTGTCATGATATTAAAGTATTAAATCCCGATTTAAGCCGTAACCATGTTGAAGATAAAGATATGATCTTAGATATTAGAGTAACCGTAGCCTCAGGTAAACAGATTGATATTGAAATGCAAAATTCAATCTTTACCACAACCCAGCGCCATCGTTTTCAGTTATATGGAGCAAAACTACTAAGCCAGCAGGAAAAAAAGGGAGATCGTTATCAAAACATCAATCCAGTCTATCAGATAATCTTTATCAATGATGTTGATAGTGATAATCTAACCCTATATGATACATATCAAAGCCGAAATAAAAAAGGAAAACTGGAAAAGAACAATCTAACGACGAGAGTCTATGTCCAATTACCATACATCAATGTAATTAAACAGTATCAGGGATTAGATAAGTTCAACGAACTGGAGCTGGCGCTCTATATCTTTGCAAATGGAATAACAGATGATATAATGGGGCTAGAGAAGA
>NZ_NFKR01000098.1 GCF_002160495.1 Erysipelatoclostridium sp. An173
AATCTGGATAAGCAATTAACATTCTTGTTGTCATGTATCCACCTGCTGAGCATCCTGATACATATACTTTATCTGGATCTATTCCTTTTGTTTTAATTACTTCCTGGATCTCATTATATGCTTTTTCTAATAAACCATCGCGTTGTGCATAATACCATGTATCTGGTGCTTGGAATGCCATTACATCTGCACCACCAAAGATATCTTGTGCTTCATCAGTTGCCCAGGCAACAGTTCCTCTATTTCCTAACATTTGAGCAACATTATTTTGAGAATTATTATAATCTCCTTCACCGTTACCATGGAACCAGACAATTAATGAATCTCCTTCTTGAGCATCATAATATTGATAGTTAATTCCGCCATCAACAATAACTGATTGGAATTTTGATGTTTCTTTATCAATCATATTTGAAGTATCCGCAGTATAAATTGCTGAATACATATCATCAATTACTCTTCCATCTGCAGCAGTTAAAGTAATAGGACTATTTTGAATTACCGTATAAGTTAAATCAGCAGGATAATTTCTACCAGCACTCAAATAAGATAAAGTAGCACCTTCTGACATATCAAAATATACAGTTACATATTGACCATCAGTTTCTACCTTAACAATTTTACGATCAATATCATAATCACCAGCTGTTAAATCAGTTCCTTCACGAATTGCTTCAGTAGAAGCTTTTGCATGAACAATAAATGTATCTTTTGTTACACCACTTACTTTATAACCAGAACCATAGTCAATTACCATTTTAGATACAACTTGACCTGCATCAGTTACTTCAGTATGTAATTCAACTGGATAAATATCTTTAGCTTCTTCTTCAACATAATTAGCAGCCCATTGCCAGATATGAGTTCCATCACTATCTTGTGGATTATTATTTAATGTATAAATCCATGACCAGTGATTACTATATTCTACTAATGTTTCTACTCCGTCTTGATCATAATCTTCTGCAAACATTAATTTATCATCACCAGTAGTTTCATATAATGATAATTTATATTTGTTATCACTTGTTTCATAAGTTGTGAAATCTGATGCAATACTTTGACTATGATTTGAAGTAACAATATCAGTACGTCCTTCTGTTAGAATACTAAACATTCTCTTAGAACATTCATCTGTTGCTACTGAACTATCTGTTTCCCCTTGTACTAGCCAGATTGCTGTATCTGAATTTTTCAATGATGCTAATTCTTCATCTGT
>NZ_NFKR01000099.1 GCF_002160495.1 Erysipelatoclostridium sp. An173
CATAATCATAATATAACCTCCAATAAAAACTGAATTATTATATTATGTTGAATTGATTTTGTACATTTTTATATGATCGTTTTTGTACATATTAATAGTAGCATTTATAAACGTAGCCATTCTTGTGGCAATTGCGGTCAATGAGGACGGATACCGTGAGGTTCTGGGTGCCGCTGAGGGTATGAAGGAGGACAAGGCCAGCTGGGTCAGCTTCTTCCAGTGGCTGCGTGGCCGAGGTCTGGACGGTGTGAAACTCATTGTTGGAGACAAGTGCCTTGGTATGCTGGAGGCCGTGGGAGAAGTATTCCCCGAAGCCAAGTACCAGCGCTGTACCGTCCACTTTTACCGCAATGTATTCTCGGTCACGCCTCGCTACAAGGTGAAGCTGGTGGCAAAGATGCTCAAGGCGGTCCACGCCCAGGAAAGCAAGAAAGCAGCCCGGGAAAAGGCCAAAGCTGTGGTGGAAGAACTGCGCTCCATGAAACTGAAAGAGGCGGCCAAGAAGGTAGAGGATGGCATTGAGGAGACGCTGACCTACTGCGATTTTCCCAGCGAGCACTGGACTCGCATCCGTACCAATAACGTTATTGAACGACTCAACCGGGAGATCCGCCGCCGTACCCGTGTGGTGGGCAGTTTCCCGGACGGCAATTCCGCCCTTATGCTAGTCTGTGCCCGGCTGCGCCATGTGGCCGGCACCCAGTGGGGCAACAAGAAGTACATGAACATGAAGCACCTGGAGGCCGCCCTTGAAGATGCCTCCATTGCTGGCTGACTTCACTCATGCCAGACCCTGCAAACCATTTTGCGAAAAATACTTGACACTACCATCAAATGACGAAAAGTGGTTAAGTATCAGCTACATGCCCAATAGTCTAACTATCTACATTTCCTTTGACAATAACTGAAAGAGATAACGGAATAGCAAAGTCAGCCGAGCCAGTCAACGGTCAAGATGAACGGCGCATACGCGCCGCCGTTGACAGCCCCGCCCGCCTTTGCAGATAGGCAATCAAGGGGCGACAGCAAGGAGTGCTGCCGCCCACAGTATTATCAGGGTAGTGTCAAATAAGTTATGAAAAAATGAAATTTATTCATAACTAGAATTCCATAGTTGATTCTATGAAGTAATTCAATGCTTCATCTAGCAGTATGTTCCATTTGT